>JBNJFX010000020.1:0-86783 GCA_051747245.1 Bacteroidota bacterium | reverse complement strand
CAACTGCTCCCCAACAACTGGGAGAAATATAAAAACCACTAATAGCTAAAAAACAACTTCTATCCTAGGCTAACAGGTATGGTTTGCTCGGACGGATACGTCTTTTCTTCCTTTTCCTTTTTGAATGTGCAGTTGTTGCCTGTCCAGGTCCAGATGAGCAATTTTAAGGTTGCGAAGCTCGAAGCTCCTCAGCCCGCACCCATAGAGCAAGGCCATCATCAAACGGTGCTTGAGCAGTTTTCGTACTTCTTGCTGGCTTAATACAACGGGCAGTGCCTTCTGTCTTTCAATGGAGGGCAATATTACCCTGCTTTCTGTGCGGTCAAATATCCTGTAGAGGTAGCGAAGTCCATAGACGGTATGCTTGAAGAAGCTATCTGAGGGCGTCTTCCTTTTGGACTTCAGCATATGAAGATAGTCGAGGATCTGCTCGTCATCGAGTTCCAGTAGGTCACATTCAAAATGCAGCCCCATATGTGCCAAACAACGTCCGTAATTGGTCAGCGTGCTCTGGCTCTTGCCCGAAATATCAATACTCCTTCTCAACCTTTTGTACTGCAGGTCAAAGCCTGGCACATTTTCACAGGCCTTTTCAATCAGGGTTTTACTTTTTTTTCATAACTTAGAATTTAATTGATGAATAACACAACCTAAGTTACGGAAGTCTGAACAAAACGGCACGCTTCCGCCCTTAGGCGGATTCGTTCAACATCAGCTGAATGAATGGGATTTTATCAGACAGGATATTTTGGAGGTACTTGGAAAGTCAGCCACAATGTATAAATTTATTAATTGCTGTGGCTGTGTGCAGTTGGCAAGCTTAGTGGTTTCTAAGCCCCACTCATCATAGTCAGGCATTGTAAAGCACATTAATATGGAAGCTTTAAATTATAAGCATTTATTATTTTTATTCTTATGGATAATAACAAATAATTTTACGCTAGCTCAAATTAATTTTAATGAAGTGGGCATTGATAGTATTAGCAGTAAAGTTTCTACTTTAGAATATAACAATGTTCAGTTTCACTTTTTAGATACCAATTCTGACAGTTACACTGATCTGGTTTTAAATGATGGGATTAATACATTACTATTTGTAAACGATGGTAATGGTAACTTTTCTTTCTCTAAGCAGCTAGATATCGTTGGGCGAATCAGAAAGTTGGTTGACTACGATTTTGATAATGATATCGACATTGTTAGCCTTGAGGATAATATAGATCAATTGCGGGTTTACCTAAATAATGGTACAAATACCTTTATAGAAAGCAATATTATTGAAAGTGAGGCTTCGGCTTGTGGATTTGGATGTTTTGACTCAATTGATTTTGGCGATGCTAATAATGATGGGTATATGGATGTAATAAGTTCTTCTTTTATTGAAACTATCGATGAAAGCTATACAAATGAACAATATTTGTTAAACAATGGAAACAATTCATTTATATTTTCTAATGACCTGATTTCCTCATTTGAAACTGGTCACCTCGGAGTTAAGTTTATTGATATTGACGGAGATGATGACCTAGACATTTTTACCAATGGTACCTCAATAGATGGGATTGCTGGCTATAATCCTTTAAACATTTTTTATATTAATGATGGCAATGGTAATTATGATACATCAATTGAAAATGCACTGCCAAAACTTACAAGTGTTAAGTTTGAAGATTTTAATAATGATAACCTTGCAGATGCTTTCGATGGTGAAAACGTTTTTCTGAATGAAGGTACTGGTAATTTTACTAGTAATTCAGTTTATTCGATTAATGAAAATGAGAGTAGTATATATTTTAACATTGCAGATTTCAACAATGACAGCTATGCTGATATTTTGATAAATGCAGGTATATATAATTATCACGAAAACAATTGGGAAAATCAGCATACTAAAATTTTCCTTAACAACCATGGGCGTAGCTTTACGGAAATTGAAAACATCCCTTTCGAAAATGTTCATATTTACGATTTCGATATAACAAATATTAATAACAATGATACAAATGAAATATTAATATTTGGAAGAGACACACTTAATAACCAATTCTTTAAAATGTATTCAATAGATATGGTGCCATGCTCAACGGATGATCACATCATTAATATCGCTGAATGTGACAGTTATACTTGGACTTTAACAAATGAAACTTACAGTGTCAGTGGTCAATATCCTGCGAATATTTTTAGTTCATCTGGATGTGATTCATTGATAACTTTGGATTTAACTATTCACTCTAGTTTTTCATCTACGGAAGTTATTGAGGAATGCACAAGTTACTTTTGGCCTACAAGCGGAAATACCTATACAGAAAGTGGGATATTTTCTAACTCCTTTACAAATGCTCAAGGTTGCGATTCAACCAGAATATTGGATCTTACCATTCATAATAATAGTATTGATACTTTGGTCATTACAGAATGTCAGAATTATACATGGCCTGTTAATCAGAAAACTTATACGAAGAGTGGCATCTATTCTGCTTCCTTCACTACTACGGCTGGATGTGATTCAATAAAAACCCTGGATCTTACTATTCAATCAATAGATTTATCAATTAGTGTTGAAAATGATCTACTAATTTCTCATGAACAAGATGCTAAATATCAATGGTTAGATTGCAATAATGGTTATGCTATATTAGAAGGTGAAAATGCGGCCACGATCAAAGTAAATGAGGATAGTTATTATGCTCTTAAGTTAACCAAGAATAATTGTATTGATACGACAACTTGCAAACAAGCTGTTGTTACTTCATTAAATCCATCACCTATTGAGTCGAATTACATAATTTACCCCAACCCTATTGAAGATCAATTAAATATAGATTTTGAAACTAATCAAGATTTTATCTGTGTGACCGTATATAATATAGAAAAACAGTTGATCAATGAATCATTTTATACAAATACAAAGCAGCTACAGTTAGAAATTATGGAATCACCAGGTGTGTACCTCATCGTTTTAAAATTATCTTCAGATGAAGTATTGAATTTTAAAGTGATTAAGAATTGATTAAACGTTTTACAACATAAGTTAAAAACAATGGCGGGTTTGCAGATATTTAAAATATTCTCGCTTTTTGCTACCTTTGTCTAGGGTGGAAAGTGAGATACTTTTAATCCGCCACAACTTTTAGCCATATCGTTGTGCTCAATAAATACAGTTAAAAAAAAATCTATGAATTTATTTAAACAATTTTTTTTCTCATTTTTAATTATCAGCTTAGTTTTTTCCTGTGACCCTGTAGAAGAGGAAGCCCCCTTAATCAAAATTCAAACTGTTAAAAACATCAAAACGTCATCTGTACAAATTATTGGGAATATATATTCTGAAGGAACAAGTCCAGTGATTAAACACGGTGTTTGCTGGAGTACTTCAGAAAATCCTTCTTTATCAGATCATGTTATAGAAAAAGGACCTTTATTGGGAGAGTTTAATGAAATAATTGATGAACTTAAGCCAGGAACCAACTACTTTATTCGAGCATATGCTACTAATAATGAAGGAATAAGTTATAGTGATCAGATTAGTTTTCGTACTCTTGGGAGTATACCATCGGCAATAACTACAAGCGTGACAGAGATTAATCCTCCAAGTGCAAAATTTGCTGGATATGCTAAAACTAATAATAACTTAGAAGCCATAGCATTCTTTGAATATAGTCATTCAGAAGACTTCCGTAATAGTAAAATTAGTGATTCGATCACAATAACAGAAAATAAAGCTGTGATTATATCGGTAAATAATTTAGAGGTTGATACATATTATGTACGACTTGTTGTAAAAAATGATGTTGGAGTGGCACTTGGTGAGACTATTCAGTTTGAATCAAAATTTTCCCTTGGAACTCGCTATAAAGGTGGATTAATCTGCTATATAGATGAGACAGGTTTACACGGGCTTATTTGTCGTGACACCTATACTGGATATCAGGTTGGAGGAATGACAAGTTATGACTGGGGACCTTCTTTATTTTATGGAGCCACAGGTACCGATATTTATGATGGCAAAATTAATACTGAAATAATTCTTGATTATGATCCAAATCCTCAAGGCTTTTCTTTTCCGGCAATAATTAATTCTTATTATATTGATGGAAATGGAGATTGGTTTATGGCATCAAGAGATGAACTCGATATTATTAAACATAACATTGTTGATGAAGATTTAGGTGATTTTCATTTAGGGGAATATTGGTCATCCTCTGAAGTGAATGCAGATTCAGTATGGGTGGTAAATTTTACATCTGGAGAATCTTTTATTTCTACAAAGGCAGGTTATTCTAGAAGTGCAATAGCGGTTTCAACATTCTAACTGAATTAAATAGACCGTCATTCCAGTTATAAAAATTATACTAGACTTAATAAATATAAAAACTGTCCCAAATGCTTATAAAACTAAGCAAAATCGAGTAGACGGCCGTGAGTCATTAAATTTATATAATATATTCTAAAAATATTTGAATTTTAACTGTCATTATCCTACATAAAAATCTTGAAATGAATTTTACTAATAAGCCAAATCCTCAGATGATAATCATTACAAAAACAAAATTCAAGTACTAGCTTTAATATCCAAGTTTGCTAAACTCAAAGAAAAATTGTTCTTCGAGTGTATTATAATAATCATTATTAACTTTGTAGCATGATTATGAACAGAAAAAACTATATCCATTCTTTAAATGGAATCAACTATTTCTTAGGATTTTTGTCCTTACTTACACTTCCCTTTAGTATAAATCTAAATTCAAAGATTATATTATTGTGGGGTTTATCTAGTCTTTTGCTATTTACTATTAAACGTGAAACCTACTTTAAAATATTGCCATATATGATTCCCTTTGTGGTTTTGTTTATTATTATGGCAACTCGTGATGCCTTCGATAACAGTCTATTCGACCTTATAAAAAGGTCTGAGAAAAAAGCCTCATTTATATTAATCCCATTAATTAGTTGTTTTGCCCTACCTCTTAATACTAAGAAAGCACTTATGATATTTTCGGTGATAATATCGCTATTAAGTATTTATTGTATTGTTATGGGAAGTATTAACGCAATAACTATAAGTGATACTTATGAAGTAAAAATTAATTATTGGTATTATTCTTATGGACTTTTCTCAGCCCCATCAGGTGTTCCTACAAATTATTTCAGCCTGTATGTGGCTACTGCCTTAATCCATACATTAGGTTGGAGAAAAAAACTTACAAAAATTGAATTAGTTATGAGCATTATTTTGCTTGTAACTTTAGTTTTACTGATGACTCGAATAATTACAATATTCGTCATAGTTTTTTTATTGGCATATTTCCTTTTTGGGACTAATTGGGGATGGAAGAAAAAATTGTTTATATCACTAGGAATTATAGTTGCCCTTTTTATTGCATTTAATTTTCATCCAGTATTAAAAAAGAGATATGGAGCTATTTATGAAAGTAAAGAGAGTTCTTTTTCAGGACTCAAAATGAAACTAACAATGTGGAATGCAATCTATAATGAATTAATAAAAGAAAATATTATCTTTGGTCTTGGAGAGAAGGCTGCCAAAGAAAAAGTAATTCCCTTATACGAAAAGAATAATCTTTCAACTGCAGCAAAACACGGTTATAACAGCCACAATCAATATATAGATATGCAGTTAAAGTACGGGGCATTAGGTTCAATAACTTTAATTATCTTATTAGCAACCCTTTTTTGGATAAGTTTAAAAATGAAAGAGCCATTTTACATTACATTTTTACTAATGATTTCTTGTATGTTTTTAACAGAGTCAGTGTTGTTTAGGCAAAAAGGCATAATACTATTTACCTTTATTAGCTGCCTTTTCATTAAAGATTATGTCCTTATTAATAGAACTAAAGCATGAAAATAGCATTTATAGGATCTAGAGGAGTTCCTGCAAATTATGGAGGGTTTGAAACTTTTGTTGAAGAAACATCAGTTGGTTTAATTGAAAAATATGAACACGATATTTTTGTTGTTGGAGATTCCGAGCAAAAGCAAAATTTTAATTCCATCGATAAATATAAAGGAGCAGTCATTTTATATAGTCGTTTTAATAAAACTAAAAATCCTTTACTTTATTATCTCGATTCAATACGTATCACTTTAAAAAAAGTAGATGTTATATATTGTTGTGGTGTGGGTGGTGCTCTTTTCTTTTTTATTCCTTGGGTTTTTGGAACTAAATATATTGTAAATCACGATGGTGTTAACTATAAACGAGATAAATGGTCATTCTGGAAGAAGAAGGCAATTAAATTTTTGTTTTGGATTAATGCAAAATTTTCAAAATATATATTGAATGACTCTTATGAAATTCAAGATTTGATGAAGAGAGATTTTGGACGTTCTAAAAATTCAACAACCATTGAATATGGAGCTTATCTGAATGATTTTAGTGGAAAAGACAAAATTGCAGAATGTCAGAAGTTTCTTGAAGAATACAGCTTGACTTACAGAGGTTACCATCTTGTTGTAGCAAGGCTAGAGCCAGAAAATAAAGTTCATACCATAATTGAAGGCTATTTGAATTCCTCAAAAAAGTATCCTTTGGTTGTTGTAGGGAATCTAAAGGACACCCAATATGTTTTCAGTCTTAAGAAGCTATCAGAAAAAAGTTCCAATATCCGATTAATCGGAGGGGTGTATGGAGGTAATAAACTTAGTATTATGAGAGCATCTGCTATAGATTATCTTCATGGTCATTCAGTAGGTGGCACAAACCCTTCATTATTAGAGGCAATGGCTAGCTCTAATTTATGCATTTGTCATGACAACCCATTTAATCGAGGAGTTGTTAAAGAAAATGGCTATTATTTCAAAAATGAAAAAGGTTTAGGACGTATATTAACTAACATTGAGGAGAATATAGATTCGGAGTTAAATAATCGATACAGAGTGGGCGTTAAAAATAGAATTGTTGAGTACTATAATTGGCCAAGTATTGTAAAAAGATACTCGGAATATTTTGAATCTTTATAAAAAAATTGAATGAAGTATCCAAATTTCATTATAGCAGGCGTAGCAAGGTGTGGAACAACCTCACTATATCATTATTTAAATCAACATCCTGATATCTCATTTTCCGCAATTAAAGAACCGAAATATTTTAGCTCAAAAAACATTTCATTCCCTCACAAAGGTATTGCTGATGAAACTGTTGACTCTAAAGTCATCACAGATAAATCAGACTATTTAAATTTGTTTAAACACGTTAAAACAGAAACTGCTATTGGTGAGGCAAGCTCTGACTATTTATATTATCATAAATATACAGTGGATGCAATATTCCATGAATTAGGGGATATTCCAATCTTAATTTCCATTAGAAACCCAGTGGAAAGAGCATATTCAGCATTTAATAATCTAGTAAGAGATAATCGTGAAAACTTGACTTTTTCTTATGCTTTAGATAAAGAAGACGACAGACTTGCTGACAACTGGGACTGGATGTGGGCGTATAAAAAAGGTGGACAGTACTATGAAGGTTTATCTCATTTTAAATCAAAGTTTTCTAATGTAAAAGTAATTCTATTTGAAGACTTGGCAGAAAATCCGAATAAGGTTTTAAAAGAAACATTCAAATTTCTAAATGTTGATCCGAATGTGACTATCAATACTGCCACCTCCTACAGCCACTCAGGAAAACCTAAACATAGAGCTGCTCAAATACTTGCAGATAGAAATAATAAATTTATCTATAATTTGAGAACTGCTGCAATTAAAATTTTACCAAGAAAATACTTAGAAAATTTGGCTTCTAAAATGTTTGAAAAAAAAAATATGAATACCAAGGATAGAATCTTTCTAAAGGAATATTTTAAAAAGGATATATTAAAAACAGGGGAATTAATTAATAAAGACTTGTCTCATTGGCTAAGTTGATACATTTATATAAATTTAAGTTAAAATTATTTTGAACATCCTCACTTTCGATATAGAAGAATGGTTTCACATACTCGATAACGAGTCTACCAAAACCGAAAAGGATTGGCATCAATACCCTGAAAGAATTCATCAGAATATGGATCGCCTTTTTGCTTTATTGGAAGATAATAATGTGAAAGCAACATTCTTTTGTTTAGGATGGGTAGCTGAAAAATATCCTGATGTTATAAAAGAAATTGTAAAAAGAGGATATCATATAGGGTCACATTCAAACTTACATCCACTGGTTTATGAATTAACTCCGAAAAAATTTGAAGAAGATTTAAGGATTTCTTTAGACCAGCTTGAACAAGCAATTGGAGAAAAAGTAACTTCTTATAGGGCGCCTGGCTTTTCAATAACAGAAAATGCTCTTTGGTCATTTGAAATTTTGGCAAAGCATGGTATTACGCATGATGCTTCTGTTTTTCCTGCTGCTCGCTCGCATGGAGGACTACCAATTTTAGATACCCCTCAACCCTTTCTATTGAAATATAATGGTATTGAATTAAAGGAATTCCCTATTAATTATCATGCTGCTTTAGGTCAAAAGTTAATATTTTCAGGAGGCGGTTATTTTAGAATTTTGCCTTATCCTGTAATCAAAAGATTATTCTCCACTGGAAAATATAATATGACCTATTTCCATCCTAGGGATTTTGACCCAGACCAGCCAGTTATTCCCGAATTAAGTGCTATAAGAAAATTTAAATCTTATGTTGGTTTAAAAGGTGCGTTCAAAAAATTAGATAATTTAATAAAAGACTTTAAATTTGTTGATCTGTTAATGGCTGATGACCAAATTGATTGGGATAAAGCTAAAGTTGTAGATTTATCAAATTTTAAACATGCCCCAAACCCTAGCTAGTTTAATTACTTCATTTATTCTAACCTTTCTGGTTACACCCTTGGTAATTGGCTTTTTTAAAAAGCGAAATATCATGGATAAGCCTGGCGGAAGAAAAATCCATACTGGTGATACTCCAAGTATGGGTGGAATAGCCATTTTTATAGGGGTAATGATAGCTCTATTGATCTTTATGCCGTTGGTGGGCTTACAGCGTTTTAAATTTTTCTATGGTGCTATGGGCATTATGTTTATGGTGGGTTTAAGGGATGACCTTGTGCCAGTTCGCCCTATTGTAAAGCTGGGTGCACAGTTTTTAGCTTCCTTTATGGTTATATTCTTAATGGATATCACACTTAAATCTTTTTATGGTTTATTTTCCATTGAGGAATTGCCTTATATAGTAAGCGTTGTAGTTACACTTTTCACATTAATTGTTATTACTAATTCCTATAATCTAATAGATGGATTGGATGGTTTGGCGAGCAGCATTGGGATTATAGCCTTTTTCTTTTTTGGTATTTATTTCTTTTTAGTTGGTCAGACCTATTTTTCCATGGTATGTTTCGGTTTTATTGGTGCATTGATAGCTTTTTTAAATTTCAATTGGGAACCATCCCGTATTTTCATGGGTGATACTGGCGCATTGTTGATTGGTTTTGCTTTAGCGGTGATCACCATTAAATTCATAGATTATAATCATTACTTACCTGAGGAAACATCTTTTAAACTGACTTCATCTGTAGCGGTAGGGATTTCAGTTATTATTATTCCACTATTTGATACCCTCAGAGTATTTATCTCAAGGGCAATGAAAAAGAAATCTCCTTTCTCACCTGATAAAACGCATTTGCACCATATTTTAATGCGATTAGGCTTTAGTCATTCTGGCACTACTCTAATTATGATAGCCACTAATATTGTGATTATTTGTACTGCTTTGGCTTTAGACTTTTTAGGTGATAATATTCTGGTTCCTCTTATTATAGGCTTATGTATTTTGTTAAGCTTAATGCTGGATGAAATTCTGAAAGCTAATATCAGAAGAAAGAAAAAAGAGGTGGTTAAGAATTTTAGAAGGGACTGATTTGGGGGTACAATGCATTGAGTACAAAGTATAAGGATTTGATTAGATCATTACAGAGTAGTCAGAAAAGTAATAAGATTTAAATTGCAGGTTTTACATTTTTTGAATTTCCAGTTTTTCTTCTACTTTCTTTTTTCTACAATATAACAAGATTGACCGCTGGCGTCTAAAGACGCTTAAAATGTCTCGCAAAGCCGCAGAGGCGCAAAGTTTCCGCAAAGGAATCTTATTGTTACCTCCCTTAAAGTTCAGTTCTCACCCAGATTCTGAGCAACCTCTAGTTGGAAATAATGTGAGGACTTGACAAAAAAGAATCAGCCATAGGCTGAGCAACTATTGGCTGATAAAAGGTCAAGAAAGTTTCTTGCTATCCCCACAATGCCTAGAACTACAATTTATTTCCAAATATTTCGACCACTCCTAGTTATTCAATATATATCCGTCAGAGCTTTCTACACTTCAACACCTAAATACTTAAACACATCGTCACCTTACCACCCTCCTAATCGCTTTTCTATAATCCGAGGGACTTTTGCCAGTGATTTCCTTGAATTGTCTGTTGAAATGTGAAATATTATTAAATCCGCAGGCATAACAAATATCGGTGATGTTTAAATTTCCTTCTGATAATAGTTTAGAAGCATGCACCACTCTATGCTCGTTTACAAAATGAGTGAAGGTCTTATTCGAAATCCTTTTGAAATATCGACAAAAAGCAGGAACGGTCATGGCAGCTTCTGCTGAAATTTCTTCTAAAGAGATATTTCGCTTAAAATTATCCCGGACATAATCATATATTAAATTCACCCGCTGCTGATCCACTGCTTTTGCTTCAATGGAAACTGCTTCTGAATTCAATAAATAATAATCTTTTACTTCTGAAAGCTCTTTTAAAATGGAAATTAAACCAATCAGTCTGTCAAATGGTGGTTTGTCTACTAGACTTTCTATTTCATCACCAATTCTCTTTTTGGTTTCCCCTGTGAATACAATGCCTAGCTTCGCATTTTCTATTAATTGCTTTATGGGCTGTATCTCTGGTAAATTCAAAAATACCGGGCCAGGGAAATCTTCTTTCATCTGAATGATGGTTTCTGATTCATTTCCTGTTAATCGGTCTGTAAAACCATAATGAGGCAAATTAGAACCTATCAACATCAAATCCCCATCTTGATAATAGGAGATATGATTGCCTATATGTCTTTTTCCATTTCCTCCCCTCACATATACTAATTCAATTTCAGGGTGAAAATGCCAAAATGGTTCTTTATTGGGCTTCGATTGCTCAAATTTTTTGATGAGAACTGAGCTTCCAAAGCTGGGTTCTATTTGTTCGAGTGTAGGTTTGTAGAATTGCATAATAGCTTTAAAACGACTAAAACTTGATTTTGTTATTGCATATTACCTCTTCATAACATTTAAACAACATTGGTATGTTAATATAGTATTATAATTGGAAAATCTTCACATAGTTAGTGGCAAAAAAGCACCCTACATTTGTAATGTACTTAAAAGAAAAAGCTTATGAACAATTTAAAAATTCAAAAATCGGTTGTAACCGCGGTATTGGTTTTACTACCATTAATGAGCTTTGCAGATGGATTTCCATTTGTGAAATTGACTAGCAAGGAAAACAAAATGATCACATTAAGGGTAGGATCAGCGGAGTCTGATTTGACCAATATTAGGATAAAAAATCAATTTGGTCAAGTGTTATACACTGAGACAGTTGAAAACGTAAATGGTATATTGAAAAATTTTGACTTGAGACATTTAGAATCTGGACGTTACAGTATAGAATTAGAAAATGCTTTAAATATTGAAGTATTGCCAATTTCCATTACTTGGGATTCTGTTAAGGTAGTAGAAAATCAGTTTAACACTATTCACAAACCGTATGTAAAACTTAAAGAAAATGGAATTGTAGATTTCAATTACCTGAATTTAAACAGCAATAAAACTTCTGTTTTAATTACTAATTCTAAAGGAAATGTGATTTATAAGGAAGATTTAGGAAGTCAATCAGGAATTGAAAAGAGATTTGATATTTCTTCTTTAGATAAAGGAGAATATCAGATAATGGTTCACTCTGGCGATAGGAACTTTAAAAATAATATCGCTTTATAAATTAGTATTCAATTAGTCGTTTCCATAGTAGGGCCTGTCACTGGAGAGTGATGGGCTTTTTTTGTATACTCTCGCCAAGACGCTAAGGCGCAAAGTTTACGCAAAGGTAATTAATTGTTCAACCTTTTGAATTTCGTTTCAAATTGTCAAGGCTTAATAAAATAAATTATTAGACCACCCCGTCCGCTAGCCAGCGGACACCCCTCCTTTTCGTAAGGAGGGGAGCTGCTTCGAGCAAATTGATGTGTTTTATTCTACTATCTAAATTCTTCATTCTGTTTAGTAGGAATGAATTTTAAATAAGCCACCTGCTAATATTTAGCACAGACCCGCTTCTTCCGCCAGCTGGCGGAGAGATGTCCGAAGGACAGAGGGGTTTATTTTCTTACGTTGCGAGGTCTTTGCGCCCCTGTGTCTGCCGATCAGGCAGGTTAGCGGCTTGGCGAGAGTCACCTCAAGCCTTTGGCTTGTTTTGTTTTTCGGCTCTGCCGATTATGAACCATAAAAAATTAATTTGAAATAGAATTAAACCTTTTCTTTTACCTTCCCTTCATTTACTTTTATTCGCTTCACGCCTCCGTAAATGTAAACCGTAGCTACTGCCATCAAAACATGGCTTAAAGACAAGAAATTAAACCATCGGTGGATACTGAATTCTGTGGCGAAAACTAAAGCTGAAAGTGCAGCAAAACCAATTCCTGCCATTATATATTTCGTAGCCTCATTTTTAGTCTTATAAAACAGTAATGCTTCAATAGTAAAAACTACGAACATTAAACCGTATCCTGAATGCAGCTGTACATAAAAGAAGTCTAAAGTATAGAATACCAATCCAAGGAAAATCAAAAACTCTACTATGTTGATAATCCCCAAAGCTTTTACATACTTTTTGTTTAATGCAATGCGGGTATGTTCTATAGCTCCACGTTCAATTAACATAATGGCAAACATACTGATTATCCATCCTACCAATTTCCATGCTTTACTAAATTCATAATAAAATGCATGCCCTATTATGCCTCCAAAGGTGGTAGCCAATCCCATAACCAAAAAATAATACTTGAAATAAGTAAAGACCTTTCCTTGTTGAGGAGATTTCATCATTTTATAAAAATAAAGAAAACAAAGAAAGCTTACTAAAAGATCGGTAAGGGTAACAATAGGCTCATCTATTCTGATACCCCATAATTCAATTTGCACTATATTTTCCATGTACTATGTATCGAAAAAGTTATAAAATGGTTACTTTCGAATACTAAAAGAAAAATAAGTACAGCCAAAGGCTGTGGATTAACCGCCAAGACGCTAAAGCGCAAAGAATTATAATTTGATAGGTAGTAAGTTGGTTTCTAAGTATTTCTATCGCAAGCTTAAAAACTTTTGTAGCAAAATCAAATTTTGTAATAACTTTGCGGCCTGGCGTCTTTGCGGTTCAAACCATTTCAGCTTTAGCTGAATTCTTTTGTTTTCTTTTAAATCTTTTGTGGTTAATTAATTTTCAGCTTTGCTGAATCTGTAGTGCACCAAACGGAGACTAGAATTATTTCAGGTTTCAAAGTAATAAAGCCCTTTTTTTCCGTTATCCCTTAAACTTTTTTAATTTGCCTGAAAAATATTAATGGTAACTCCTTCTGAAAATCCTTTTATGGGCAATGCCTCCTCCATTTATCAAAGCAAAGCTGCTTTAAAATGGGTTGCATTAGCTTTTTCACTGATTATTGGTATTGCTTCCGTACTATATACCAATAGCATTGTGGAAGAGTTAAAAGAAAGAGAGGAAAGATATATTGAGCTTTTTGCCAAAACACAGGAATATACCAGCGACCCGGACAATAGTGAAAACCTGATTTTTATTTTTCAAGAAATTGTAACCCCAAACAATTCAATTCCTGTGATTGTAGTGGATGCAAATGGCAACCCGAGTATTTACAGGAACATCGATATTGATAGCAGCAAACATGACGAGGCAGCTAGAAAAAAAATCCTGAAGAAAGAACTCAAAATCATGGAGCAGGAGTATGAGCCCATTACTATTTCATGGACCGGATCTAATGATCCCAGCGATTATCAATATATCTATTATCGAAATTCCGATTTGATTTATAGATTGCGCTATTACCCTTATATCCAACTTTCTGTAATTGCAGCTTTTGTGTTTTTTGGATACGTTTCCTTCTCTTACTCCAGAAAAGCCGAACAAAACCAAGTTTGGGTAGGGCTTGCTAAGGAAACGGCTCATCAATTAGGAACACCTTTATCGTCCTTAATGGCATGGATGGAAATCATGAAAATTGATGATGACATAAAAGATAAGGAAGTCGTCACAGAACTGGAAAAGGATATTAGCAAATTGGAATTGATTACTTCAAGATTTTCAAGTATTGGTTCCGTTCCCGTTTTAAAACAAGAGAATATCTCCAAAATCATAGAGCAAACCGTTAATTACCTCAAGAAAAGAACTTCAAAAAAGGTAAATCTCTATTTTATTTGCAAAGATGATCTAATCACGGCAGATATTAACAAACCACTATTTGATTGGGTGATTGAAAATTTATGCAAAAATGCGATTGATGCCATGAGTGGTGAGGGTGAAATTACCATTACTTTAAAAGAAGGTAAATATGGGGATGCCTTGATTGATGTGAAGGATACAGGGAAAGGAATTCCTTCTAGTAAAATTAAAGAAATTTTCCAGCCTGGTTTTTCTACCAAAAAAAGAGGTTGGGGATTGGGCTTAACCCTGGCAAAGAGAATTATTGAGAATTATCATAATGGAAAAATCTCAGTGAAGGAATCCTCCTTAAATAAAGGAACTACTTTTAGAATTGTTTTAAGAAGATAAAGGGTATATGCAGAATACTTTAGCTTTTCCAAAGTTTTAAACTTTGGAAAAGTTATTTCAGGTATTTAGTTTCATGAATTTGATTGCTCAAAACCATCAACCTTAAACTACAAAAAGACCTAAATTTTTGTCTGCCTGTGCAGATAAATTTTACTGCTTGAATTCAAAATACACATCAAAATTTCATCTTTGAGCTCAGTACTCCCCTGTTTTGGTGTTTTCACCAAAACTTTTTCACATAGTTTGGAAGAGCATTTCATAGGTTTTAGGTGAAAACACCTAAAAGAGGGAGTGGGGAATTGAATCTTTTTCAGGTTTTCGCATGTAAAAAAGACAGTGCCTTCTCGATCTGACGCATTTGGCGTCTGATCGATAAATCTCTTAGTTGCTTATCCAAATCTAAATCACTTAACAAAAAAATGCCTTCCGATTATTAAAAACCGAAAGGCATAAAACTAAACTATCTATTAATTGATGTTATCCTCTAGGATCTAAGATTTGATCAATTCTACTCACTAAGTCTTGTAAATGATAACGTGACATCTGATCACTTTGTCTTGATAAGCCTCTATTGATTTCAGCTCTTAAAGTCACCAAATTTCCTCTAGAAAGAGATGGAATATCTGTGGTACGAATATCATCATTTTCAATGTTCACTAAATCACCTAATTGCTCAACAAAAGCTTTTTGTAAGTTTCTTCTGTAAGTGTCAATGCTTCTTCCTGTTCTCAATTCAGAGAAAATGCCAGTTCGCAAATCACTCATCATTTGAGTTGCTTTGTACGCATCATTTCCGTTTAAAGACTCATTCTCTAAAATTCTTTTTACTCGATCAGCACTAAAAAGACTTCCAAGCGTTCTGGTTTGTAATGCTTTGATTCTATCAGTTATTCCTGAAGATTCAATTCTACCCAAAATTTCAGCATCAATCAACCATTCAGGAGTTTCAAATAACTGCTCATTTAAAAATGCAATTGCTCTTTTTTGCTTATCTAAAGTAGCATGCGTATAAATGGCACCTTCTTGATCAGAAGTTTTAAAATATTCACTGATTCCTCCAACATTTCCAGTAACATGACCCATATAACGGTTATACTGCCCTATTACATTTCCATAAAGTTCAGAAAGCTCATCATAATTTTCACCTTCTTCCGAGCTCCATTCAATTAATCTTTCGGCAATTCTTTTCAAGTTTCTGATTCCTAATTCAGAAGCAATCATAGAATCGTCTCCTATGTCTTCTGTTTGGGCAGTATGATCTACTACTCCTCTTTGCTGACGACCATAACGGTAAACAGGATCACCTGCTTTTTCTAAAATCCATCCATTTAAAATAGATTCTTCCTCTTCTGCTGTATCAATATTTGGTATTGCTCTATACCCATATTCTATAGCCCACTTATCGTATTCTCCTACCATTGGGAAAAAGTTTTTAACCTCATCTTCTGGCTGAGCCACATAATTAAATCTTGCGTAATCCATAATAGACGGTGCCACTCCATGCGTTTCCATAAATTCTGCTGATCGTAATGAATCAACTGGATAAGCAACACTTGAACCCATGTTGTGAGGTAATCCTAAAGTATGACCGACTTCATGAGCTGCCACAAACCTGATTAATTGGCCCATCAACTCTTCCTCAAATTTAATTTTTTGAGCTTCAGGGTTTACTGCTGCAGTTTGAATGAAATACCAGTTTCTTAATAAATTCATCACATTATGATACCATAAAATATCACTTTCTAGAATTTCACCAGTTCTTGGGTCGTGAACATGTGGTCCTTGTGCATTTTGAATATCAGTAGCGATATAGCGAATTACCGAATATCTAATATCCTCAGGACTCCAATCAGGATCCTCTTCTTTTGTAGGAGCATCTTTTGCAACAATGGCATTTTTAAAACCTGCTTCTTCAAAAGCTGGTTGCCAATCTTCAATTCCTTTTTTGATGAATTCTCTCCATTCAAGTGGAGTAGCTGGGTCAATATAATAAACTATCGGCTTCACTGGCTCCACCAATTCTCCTTTGTTGTAAGCTTCCCAATCAGAAGGCTCCAATCTCCATCTGGTAATGAACCGATTGTCATCTGCTTTATGAGAATCTTTAGAATAATCTAATTGACGAATAGAGAAATAGCCTACTCTGTCATCATGGTTTCTAGGCACAATTGGATTCTCAGGCAACAAAATCATGGATTGGTTCATTTCAATCGATAAAGCACCAGTTAATTGGTTATCAGGAATCTCGCTTCCTTTATAAGTTAAAATATGTCTGATTTCTACATTCTCCGGAAAAGCTTTTCCATGAACGATTACTGACCTGCTTTTATCAACCGTTTGAATTTTGAAAGCCTTCCTTTGATAATCATAAAGTGCTCCAATCATGGGAACATCTGTAGTAAAGAAGTTTTCCACATCAACCACATAAGAAGATGAATCTTTACCTAAAGCTTCAATTTTGAAGGTATGAACAATAGGCTCAAAATTGTTATTCTTAACAGATTCGTAAATTGGATCTTCTTCATCCGCGACAGAATTATAGGATACTGAACGCAACAATAATTGATTGTCTTTCTTTTGAAAACGTATTACTTGCTGCGGACGAGATTTCATACCAGCTCCACCAAAATTCAATCCTTTAACGTGTCCTGAAATCCTAGAAACAATCAAAACCTCTCTTTCCAATAAATCTTCAGGGATTTCAAAATAGTACTTTTCATCTACTTTATGGAAAGTAAATAAACCTTCATCAGATTCTGCTTCTGATGTAATCACCTTTGAATAAGGCTTATATTTTGATTTTGGACTACTCTTTTTATTAGTCTCTTCTTTTTTCTTTTTGCCAAACAGCTGTGCATGGCTTTCTGAAGCAGAAAGTCCTATAAAAGCTATTAAAGCAAAGCTTAATATTAATTTTTTCATTGTATGTACATTTAATTTTCCGCTAATCTAACACCACAGGTTCATTAAGTTTATAAAAATTGTCTCTTTTCCATGAGTGGAAAAATGGAGGATATTAATGGAAAAAGCATATCAATAAAATAGCATAAGACATTAGTTAATAAAATTTCTATATCAACATTAAGCGAAAGCTAAAAATGCTTTGTTATAATTGAATTAAACCTTAGCTTTGCACCCTGAAAGAATAGAGCAATTTTATTTTATTATAATTATTAAATCATGGCAAATATTGGTAGGATTACCCAAGTAATTGGCCCGGTAGTGGATGTGAGCTTTGAAGCAGAAGGCGCAAAATTACCTAACATCTTTGATGCATTTACAGTAAAAAAATCTGACGGTTCTGTAATCGTTCTGGAATGTCAGCAACATTTAGGTGAGGACAGGGTAAGAACCATCGCAATGGATGGTACTGAAGGTTTGACTAGAGGTATGGAAGTTATAGATACTGAACAACCTATCTCAATGCCAACTGGTGAGGATATTAAAGGAAGGTTATTTAACGTAATTGGTGATGCCATCGATGGTATTGAGCAACCGGAAGGAAAAACCAGAATGCCAATCCACAGAGATTCTCCAAGATTTGAAGACTTATCTACTTCTTCAGAAGTTTTATATACAGGAATTAAAGTTATCGACTTAATTGAGCCTTACTCAAAAGGGGGTAAAATTGGTTTGTTCGGTGGTGCCGGTGTTGGTAAAACCGTATTGATCCAGGAGTTGATTAATAATATTGCAAAAGGACACGGTGGTTTGTCTGTATTTGCCGGTGTGGGTGAAAGAACCCGTGAAGGTAATGACTTGCTTAGAGAGATGTTGGAATCTGGTATTGTAAAATACGGTGATGAATTCATGCACTCTATGGAAGAAGGCAAATGGGATCTTTCAAAAGTGGATAAAGAAGCTTTGAAAGAGTCTAAAGCTACTTTCGTCTTTGGTCAAATGAATGAGCCTCCAGGTGCTCGTGCTCGTGTTGCTTTGTCTGGTTTGACATTAGCAGAATATTACCGTGATGGTGATAAAGACAGTAACGAAACTGGTAAAGATATCCTTTTCTTTATTGATAATATTTTCCGTTTCACTCAGGCGGGTTCTGAGGTTTCTGCCCTTTTAGGTAGGATGCCATCTGCTGTGGGTTATCAGCCTACTTTGGCTACTGAAATGGGTGCCATGCAGGAAAGAATTACTTCTACTAAAAATGGTTCCATTACTTCCGTTCAGGCGGTTTACGTTCCTGCGGATGATTTAACTGACCCTGCTCCTGCTACTACTTTCTCTCACTTGGATGCTACAACCGTATTGTCTCGTAAGATTGCTGAGTTAGGTATCTATCCAGCGGTGGATCCATTGGATTCAACTTCTAGAATTTTGGAAAGAAGTATCGTAGGAGATGAGCATTATGACTGTGCACAAAGAGTAAAAGAGATTTTACAGCGTTATAAAGAACTTCAAGACATTATCGCCATTTTAGGTATGGATGAATTATCTGAAGAAGATAGACAAACAGTTTATAGAGCAAGAAGAGTACAAAGATTCTTGTCACAGCCATTCCACGTTGCAGAGCAGTTTACTGGTTTGAAAGGGGTATTGGTTGATATCAAAGAAACGATCAAAGGGTTCAACATGATTATGGATGGGGAGTTAGATCACCTTCCAGAGGCAGCTTTCAACTTGAAAGGTACTATTGAAGAAGCCATTGAGGCAGGAGAGAAAATGTTAGCAGAAGCTTAAAATTAAAATCATGCTTTTAGAAATCATTACACCGGAAAAAAATGTGTTTAAAGGAAATGTAGATTCTGCTACTTTTCCGGGAAGCAATGGTTCTTTTCAGGTTTTGAATAACCACGCCCCGCTTATTAGTTCATTGGACAAAGGAGATTTGAAATATTCTGATGGAAAAAATGAAACAACCATAGTGGTTGATGGCGGTGTGGTAGAAGTTTTAAATAATAATATTACTGTTCTGGCTGAAAAGGTTATTGAGGAGTAGTTTAGTTAAATATTTATAAAATAATAAGCCGATTTACTGAAAAGTGAATCGGCTTTTTTAATATCTATATTTAATTACCCTCCTTTTGATTAATACTACAAACCTTCAAAACCAAATAATATTAGCTCGAAGAGGGCGGGTAGGAGGACAAAAAGGCGGGCCAGCGTTGGTATGTAGCGATGTCCGCTAGCTAGCGGATTGTCTTGATTTTTCCCCATCCAAAGGCTGGTCCGACTCTGGCTGATTTCTTTTTGATCAAGTCCTCGCAGTCTTATAGATTGAACTTCAAGCGAGATAACAATTAAGTCTTCTTTGCGGAAACTTTGCGCCTCTGCGGCTTTGCGAGACATTTTAAGCGTCTTTAGACGCCTGCGGTCAATCTTGTTATATAGTAACAAAAAGGAAAAGTAGAATCTACAATATATAGTTTCGTATATAAATCTATATTTAATATTTAAACCCCCAGATTCCTCCTAAAACAAATCTTTTTGAGGTTTTAGATATGGTAAAATCTCAATATAAGAGACTATATATTTGCTATATTGAAAATTTAGAGTCTCATTTTAATTTTCAAGAGAACCCTAATTACTCATTAACTTCCTCATCTTGATGAGCTTTATTAAATCCTTCATTAAAAGCATCAATATATTTTTCTGTATTGAGCATTAAATCCATTATTAATACAGTTAACAAGCCGATAAAAAATCCTATAATATGTTCTTTTTTGATTTTCTTTAACAATTTCAATGTTTCCATTTTTAAGTGACAAACGTTTTAAATAAATTTTAATCAGATTTTTTTACAAAGAAAACTATTTATACCCATAAGGTAAATAGATTAGACATTGCAATTCCAGCTAGATTCGCTATTTTTGTAGCACCTTTCCAAGATCTCCGCACGAGGAATCTGACCAATTTCGAAACCCTTAAAATTTCTTATCATGCAAAAGTGGAAAAAACTATCTCAACAAGAGATCAGAAAAAGGATATTTTCTGCACTTTCAGAAAATGTAGATTATTATAATGAAAATATTATCGGATTACCGGCTTCTCATTTAGATGACAAGGTGTTTTATCAAAACGCACCTTTTCTGGAAGATGCTCCTTATTTATCCACTTTAATTCATAATCCCAATCACATTGGTTGCCACACTTTAGGTGAATCTGAGAGCTTTTTTAAAGGCACTCAGGAACTTGAAAAGGAAGTGATTAAGATATGCGCAGAAGATATTTTGTATTGCACCACTGATTATGATGGCTATGTTGCTTCGGGTGGCACAGAAGCCAATATGCTAGCGGTTTGGATTTACAGAAACTTTTTCAAACAAGAACATGGGGCAAAATTAAATGAAATAGCACTTGTTAGTTCATCAGATGCGCATTATTCTTCTGCGAAAGCCTCCAATGTACTGCAGATTGATTTCTATAAAGTGGCTGTTGATGAAAACAATCGCGCTATCAGCAAAGAAGCTTTAGAAAAAACTATCTCTCAAGCACAAACGGATGGAAAAAAGTATTTTATCATCATGGCTAATATGATGACTACCATGTTCGGTTCGGTAGATGATGTAAGCATTTATACTGATTATTTTACAGAGCAAAATTTAGATTTCAAATTGCATGTGGATGGAGCTTATGGTGGCTTTTTCTATCCATTTGCTAAGCCTGAAAATGATTTGAATTTTAGCAATCCACATGTTAACTCTGTCACTTTAGATGCACATAAGATGCTACAGGCACCTTATGGAACAGGCATCTTTTTAATCCGCAAAAACTGGATGCATTTTGCGAATACGCAGGAAGCCAGTTATGTGGAAGGACAGGATTTTACCTTAATTGGCTCTCGTTCAGGGGCAAATGCCATTGCCATTTGGATGATCTTAATGACTTATGGCCCTAATGGATGGTATGAGAAAACCTTGGTTTTGAATCATAGAACGCAATGGCTTTGCAAAGCATTAAAAGAGAAGAATTTTGAATTTTACAGATATCCTGATGCTAATATTGTAACGATTAAAGCTAAATTTTTGAATCAAGAAGTTTGTAAAAAATACGGCTTGATTCCTGATAATCATAAAAATCCGAAATGGTATAAAATAGTAGTGATGGATCATGTCACCATTGAAAAATTGGAGCTGTTTTTAGGGGAAGCCCCCTAACCCCAAATGAAAGCCTAAGGCTTTTTATAATTAACCACAAAGATTCTCTAAGGATTTCACAAAGTACACAAAGTGACAGCTAAAGCTGTTAAAGAAATCTGCTCTTAACAAATTGCTCAAATAGTTAATTTCTACTATTATCGGTCAGACGGTGTAGAAAAATGTGTTTGTTATCCTAATGATTTACAATGCCGTATTCAATCATTATATGATTAAACCATCAGACCTATAAGTCAAAACTTTAAAACCTGTGTGGACATTTTAAAATCGTCCCTTCCGTGCGCTCATCCCCCTTTGGGGGATTATAGGGGGCTAGGGGGCTAATTATAAGGAATAATTTCTATAGGTAATCTACAAAGATTAGCAAAATCCTCTCCTATTTCCATCATATCATCATCTGCTTCTCTGTAAAACCATTTGATTTTTACATCTTTTCCATTCTGTTCCTTAATGGATTCCATTTTATGAATCATGTCCAGCATCAGCTTGGAAGTGCTGGTGTTAAAGTAATCTAAACGGAAATGCAATTCCGTAATCGGGCATGGATCTTCCATATATCGATTAAGATGATCGAAAATGGGAGTAAAAACATCCATTGGATTCTCGGGTATAGATGACCCTGAGATTTCAAAAAATCCTTTTTCAATATCTATGACCACTGTGGGCCTCTGATGTGTTCCTGACATTCTAAACATACTTCATCAAATATGATAACAAATTACGTTAACTTCAAAATCTTGTTATGATTTTCGATAGTTATCAGTTTTTTTACTTTAAATACTACTTTTTCAAGTGTAGTTTAAAGATAATAATTTGCTTATAAGGTTTGATGATTTCATTTAACTAATTTCGTCTTAGCTTTAATATTTTTTAAAAAATTGTTCTGAAATAGAATTTTAATCAAAGAAAATGAAAAAATCAGCTTTATTATTTTGTATAATATTAGGCTTGTTTTCTTGCAACGAAAATAAAGAAATGGGAAACAATAGAATTACCACAACCAATTTTCAAAAGGATGATCCTCATTCTTATGCTAATCCTCAACAAGCCATTATCACGCATCTGAACTGGGATGCAGAAATAGATTTTGAAAACAAAGCAATACTAGCTGTCGCACAATTTGATATACAAAAAAATCCGAATGCTAAGGAAATCATATTAGACACAAAAAATTTAGATATTGAAAAAGTATGGGGAAATGAAAACGAAAACCTAATGTTTCAATTGAAGGAAAGAAATGAAACCTTAGGGCAAGCTTTGCATATTCCACTTTCTAAAGAGATTAAAACAATAAGTATTCAATACAAAACATCTCAAAATGCAGAAGCTCTACAATGGTTAAGTGCACAGCAAACGGCAGGTTCATCGGGTTTTTTATTTACACAATCTCAAGCTATCCTTTGCCGCTCATGGATTCCCATTCAGGATTCGCCCGGTATCAGATTTACTTATGAAGCCAAAGTAAAAGTCCCTGAAGGAAATTTAGCGGTAATGAGTGCCGAAAATCCTCAGGAAATTGATAGTACTGGAAACTACAGTTTCAAAATGCAACAACCTATTCCGGCATATTTAATGGCATTGGCTGTGGGCGATTTAGAGTATCATAAAACAGGTGATAAAACCGGGATATATGCTGAACCTGGTACAATGGAAAAAGCAATAGCAGATTTAGAAGATTTGCAATCATTTTTAGAAACTGCTGAAGACCTTTATGGAAAATACCGTTGGGAACAGTTTGATGTTTTGGTTTTACCCCCAAGTTTTCCTTTTGGAGGAATGGAAAACCCTCGCTTAACCTTTGCTACTCCAACCATATTATCGGGTGATAAATCATTGGTTTCTTTAATTGCTCATGAGCTTGCGCATAGTTGGTCTGGAAATTTAGTGACCAATGCTACATGGGATGATTTCTGGTTGAATGAAGGCTTCACGGTTTATTTTGAATACCGCATAATGGAAGCACTTTATGGGAAGGATTACTCCGAGATGTTAGCTTCAATTTCTCTAAAAGAATTGAAGGAAGAATCCCAAGAATTAATGGATAACGGAAATACTGAAGACACCCATTTAAAATTAGATTTAAAAGGAAGAAACCCTGATGTAGGAATGACTGCCATAGCTTATGACAAAGGTTATTTCTTTTTAAGATCAATTGAAGAACTGACGGGCAGGGAGAATTTTGATGCATTTTTAAAGCAATATTTTAATGAATATGCTTTTGAAAGTATTAATACTGAGCAATTTCTATTGTATATGGAACAATATTTATTTGCATTAAATGACATTGAACTACCAGAAGATTTATTTTCTAAATGGGTTTATAATGCGGGTTTACCTGAAAACCTAGCTGAACCAAATTCCGAAAGATTTATAAAGGTAGAGCAATCAATTGCTAATTGGTTTAACACAGGGAATGTGGACACATTGAAAGCTGATAATTGGAGCACTCACGAATTCTTGCATTTTTTCCACCAACTTCCGGATTCGATTGAATATGACCAAGTGCAAGAATTGGATAATAAATTTGATTTCACCAATAGTGGTAATGCAGAAATTTTAACCGAATGGTTTTTATTAGCCATTAGAAAAGATTATAAATATGCTTACTATGCCATGGAAAACTTTTTAATCAATACCGGAAGAAAAAAATTCTTGATGCCTATATATAGTGAACTTATTAAAACCGAAACCGGTAAAAGGCTCGCCTTGAGTATCTATAAAAAAGCTAGACAAAATTATCACTATGTCAGCTACAATTCGTTAGATAAATTATTAAATTACAAAACTGACTGAATTTTTAAAAAAATTGAATTGAAATGTATAAAATAGAAAGACTTTTAGTTGCGCTTGACTTAACTGAAATGGATGAATTATTAATAAAATATTCATCTCATTTAGCCAAATTTTTGAAAAGTGAGAAAGTGTATTTTATCCATGTTGCAAGAGATTTAGAGTTACCTGAAGATTTAAGAAAAAGCTATCCTGACTTAATGGCGCCAAATGATGAATCTATTGCAGATTCCATTGACAAAGTAGTCAAATCATCATGGGAATCAGGTTTTGATTGCGAAAAAGTGATCGAAATAAAGGAGGGGGATCCTTCAGATCAAATATTAAAATGGGTAAACATCAAAGATGTTGACATGATGGTGATGGGCAGAAAAAGAAAGCTAAAGGGCGGAGGGATTGTTCCTAATAAAATAGCAAAAGTTGCTCAAACTTCCCTTATGTTGGTGCCTGAAGGCTTTGATTTTAAACTGGATAAATTAGTAGTATCCGTGGATTTTTCAAAGCATTCAAAACTTGCAGTAGAAGAAGCTTTGGCTATCACAAAAGATAAAAACATTAAATTATCACTTCTAAATGTATTCAGAGTCCCTGTTGGCTATCATAAAACTGGTAAAAGTTATGATGAATTTGCTACCATAATGAAAGGGCATGCAAAAACCGATTTTAAAGAATTTATAAAAAGAAATGACTTTCCAGAAGATTTAGAATGTCATTATGTATTAGATGATGATGATTCTCCAGCAGATAAAATATTTGGATTTGCTTCCGATCAAAATGCCGATATGATAGTTATGGGCTCAAAAGGAAGGACAGGACTCGCCTCTATTTTATTAGGGAGCGTAGCAGAGAAAGTAGTAATTTATGACAGCGTAATTCCTTTGATGATTGTGAAAGAAAAAGGCGAGAATATGGGCTTTTTAAAGGCTTTACTTAAAATTTAAGTTCTAGAAATCAACTTTTCCAAAGTTTTAGGACTTTGGAAAAGTTGATTGAGACTAGTCATTGGGAGTGTTAGCTAAAATTCTTTTATTAACACCAAATCCCCTTCTACCTCCACCTTTACAAAACCTTCCTTTTCCACCGAATAACCCCTTTCATCTCTAATCAAATTCTCTATACTTTTGATATCCTCATTAATGATATCAATTTTGAAATTTTCAGGATACCACTTTTTAAATCTTGGGTTTGGCTTTAAAATATATTTGCCAGATTCAGTAAAAAATAACAGAGGAATTGACAATTTACCTTCTTTAAATTGATTAAATAAATCTTTAGTGACACTAAAATCGCAGAAAATATTGACTGCTGTACAATTTCTTTCAGCTATCCAATTTAATATTGCTATGTCTAATTGACTTTGGTTATAAATTAGATCATGTTTAGTTGATTTTACTTCACCTCCCTCCAATAAAAAACCATCAATTTTAGTTTGCCTTGATTCAAAGCTTTCTATTAAAGAAGGATTGATAAGTAAAATTGGAGACCACCCCAAAATTTCTGTTAGCTCTTGCCAGTTATCATTAATTTGAAATACTAATACCGGAGGTTCTTGTTCGTCTCGTATAATATGGTGAGATGACATTTGAATAAAATTTATAATTAGAACAAATCATTTTGCATTTTTATAATTGAAATACTATAAATTGCAGAAAGATATTTTTTTAAAGTGAAACTAAAGTTCGGCATATTTTTATCAATCATAATTATTTTGCTGCCATCAATTTCAATGGCTCAAAATAGGACTGTAATAGATAGCCTTAAAAATGCTTTAAGTAATTCAAGCCCATTAGCAAAAATCCAAACCTATAATCAATTAGCATGGGAATATAGAAAATCTTATCCTGACAGCACTATATTTTATAGTGAAAAAGCAATTGAAATCTCACAGTCTAGTCCAGAATTAATTGGAGAAGTTGTTAAGTCATTGAATTTCAAGGGAGTTGGTCATTTTTATGAAGGTGAAAATATAAAAGCTTTTGAGCATTACCAGCAAGCAAAAGATTCTGCTTTGATGTATGGCGACTCTTTACAATATGGCTATTCACTTAATAATATTGGTAGACTCTATTTTAATCAAGGCAATTATGTAGCTGCTTACGATAATTTTTTTAGGGCATTAGAGGTTTTTAAAGAAATTAAAGATTCCGTTTCATTAAGCTATGGCTATAAAAGTCTAGCGGAACTTTATCAAACACAAAACAATCTAGAGAAGGCATTGGACATGTCTTTGAAAACTGCTGAAATTAGAAAATCATTTGATGATCTTTCAGGAATAATTTCCATTTACTTGGAAATAGCTGATATATATGGACAAATGGAAAATTATAACAACAGCTTAAAGTACTTTACCAAAGCTTATGATGTAGCCTCTAAAATTAATGATGAAGCCAATCTTGCTATCATAAAATTTTCTATTGCCAGAATGAACACGGAAAGAGGTCAATTAGGGATTGCCTTAACAAATGCCAGTGAAGCATTAGAATTTGCCTCACAGGCAAAAAATGTAAACCTGATTATTCAAGTATATTCATTATTAGGGGAAATTCATTTTTACAAGAATGAATATAATCAAGCTAAAGATTATTTCTTAAAAGTAATTGAGCTCGCTACGAATAATGATATAACCTATGAACAAGAAGCTTATTTCTATTTGTCAAAAATATATGAGAAAGAAGGCTCTATCCAAGAAGCCTTTGATTATTTCAAAAAACATTCCGTTTTGAAGGAGAAAACTGAAAATGTTAATACTGCTAGAGAAATTGAGCGCTTAGAGGGCCGCCTAGAATTAGAAATTAAAGAAACTGAAAATCAGCTGTTGAAGCAAAATGAAGAAACTTACAAACAAGTTATAAAGGAACAAAAAGCATTTAACCTTGCTTTAACTGCAGCTATTGTGCTTGCCGTTATTTTACTAATCATTATTTGGATAACGGCCAACAGAAGAAGAAAACACAATAGAATTTTACAGCAGAAAAATAAAAAAATTGAAGAGCAACAAAAGAATATAACGCTTAAGAATAAAGAGATAAAGGCCCAAAATGATGAACTCATTATTCAAAATAAGGAATTGGATGATTTAAATAATGAGAAAGATTCCTTGTTAAGCTTAGTGGCACATGATATGAAAGCCCCTTTTCACAGAATAAAAGGATTAACCGAATTATTAAGATTATCAGGGCTTAATGAAGAACAAAATCAATATATTGAGATGATTAGAAATAACGCTAAACATGGCGCTTATCTAATTAATGATTTATTGGATGTGAATTCCATGTCAACTGAAAAAGAAGAAATCAGTTCAGAAAGAATTGAACTTAAAAAAGTACTGGAAGATACCGTTTCGAATTTTGTAGTAGAACTAACAAACAAGCAAATTGAATACAATATTGAATGTGAACCAGCACTTTTCGTAAGAACCAATAAAATATACATCAATAGAATACTAGAAAACCTAGTCTCAAATGCAATCAAATTTTCTGATTTAAAATCTGAAATAGTATTAAGAGCTGGGATAAATAAAAGTAATTTCTGGATAAGTGTAAAAGATTATGGCCCAGGATTTACTGAAGAAGATAAAGCCAATTTATTTATGAAATTTAAGAAGCTTTCTGCCAAACCAACAGGTGGAGAAAGCTCAAATGGATTAGGATTGGCTATTGTAAAAACGTTGGTTGATAGATTGGATGGTAGAATCAATTTAGAAACTGAAGTTGGAAAATATAGTGAGTTCACACTATATTTTCCAACTAAAGAAGAGTAATCAAAAGCCTACTTTACCCGAATCCCATCCATTCGTTTCAACTTCCTTTGCAGACTTCAACACTTTTTCTTTCATCTGTTGTTTATAAGTTTCTAGTTTCTTAGCCGCATCATCATCAAAATTTGATACTATTTGAGCTGCCAAAATCCCAGCATTTTTAGCTCCGTCCAAAGCTACTGTGGCTACTGGAACGCCACCAGGCATTTGCAAAATCGATAAAACTGAATCCCAACCATCAATAGAATTACTTGATTTTACAGGCACTCCTATAACTGGTAGCGTGGTATAAGCCGCCACCATTCCAGGAAGGTGAGCAGCTCCACCTGCCCCTGCAATAATTGCATGAAATCCATTTTTCCTAGCCGATTGAGCAAATTCCATCATCCTGTCGGGAGTCCTATGTGCTGAAACTATAGTTAATTCATATTTAACTTCTAGTTCATCTAATACTTTGGCCGCCTCACTCATTACCTTAAGGTCAGATTGGCTACCCATTATGATTGCTATTTTACCTTTACTCATGCTTTTACCTTTAATGTGGATTTTACTTTGTCAATCTTTCTTTTTAATGAAGTCAGGCTTGGATCTGTTATAGTTACATGCCCCATTTTCCTGAAAGGTTTTGTGAGCTTTTTGCCATATAAATGAACCGAAGCCCCAGGAATTTTCAATACATCTTCCATTCCTTCGTATTTCGCATCTCCTGTGAAACCATCTTCCCCTAAAACATTTACCATAGCAGAACTGATTTTAGTGGAGGTGTCTCCTAACGGAAGATTTAAAATAGCCCTTAAATGTTGATCATATTGCGAAACAAAATTTCCTTCTATACTTTGATGACCACTATTATGAGGCCTAGGCGCAATCTCATTTACCAATATTTCATTTTCTTTTGTCAAGAACATTTCAACGGCTAAAATTCCAACCATTTCCAATTTTTGGATAATATCGACTGCAACTTTTTTTGCCTTTTCTTCTTCTGATTTTTCAATAATTGCAGGTGAAAGGAGATATTCCACCAAATTATGTTCAGGATGAAAAACCATTTCCACCACAGGAAATGTATTAACTTCCCCTTTTTCATTTCTGCTCACTATTACAGCAAGCTCTTTCTTAAATGGAACAAAATCTTCTAATAATGCAGGGGCATCAAATCCTTTTTGGATATCATCAGATGTGCGTATCACTTGAACTCCCCTACCGTCATAACCACCTTTGCCTATTTTATGTACTGCCGGAAATCTCTCAGATATTTTTTCTAAATCAGTTCTGCTTTCTGTTAATACAAATGGTGCAGTAGGAATATTGTTATCTTTATAAAATTGCTTCTGCACTCTTTTATCTTGGATCATCTCGATGATATCAGGTTGAGGATAAACCTTTACACCTTCAGACTGCAATTTTTTCATTGCCTCAATATTGACTTTTTCAATTTCAATAGTCAAAATATCGCATTGTTTACCAAATTCGTAAACGGCATCATAATCCTCTAAATCTCCAACTATAAAATCAGAAACTAAATTAGAACATGGCGCATTAGGATCGGGATCCATCATTTTTAAATCAATATTGATGTTGATGGCACTTTGCAACAGCATTCTTCCTAATTGACCTCCTCCTAATACTCCAACTTTTAAATCTGTATTGAAACTCATAAGCTTAACTTGGTTAAACGAATGGCAAATATAATATTTATTAGCTGAGAATAATTGGAATTAGTTAGGGTTCTATTGAAAATTGAAAGAAGCTCTATTTTTCAATATAGTCAATTTAGGGTTCTCTTAGTATATAAAAAACGATACTAAAATAGTTCTAAACAGATAAAAAGTGGCTTTTTACAGGAATTAATTATATTCAAATGCCTCAAAATTTAATGTTTTGATCAATATTTGAGGTTTTGGATGCCATTCATAAAATTAAGCATCAAATTATTATTTTGCAGTTTCTACTTTATAACCAAAGTCCTCGTTTCTCATTTGAAGTTTGGCAGTAGCATTTTTGTTCTTTCTTGTCCTGAGTAAACCGAAAAATAAATTAATTCTGTTCCTATTTGATTAATTGTATTTTTAATGTCTTCTATTCCCAAAAAACATCTTCAGTATTCTCTTCAAATTTCCCAGAAGCATGATGCAGTTCAATGGCTTTGAGTTCACCGGCAGTGGCTATTTCTTGTACTTTCTCAAAGATTACTCTCTCCTCAAAACGAATATGCTTTTCCAATTCTTCTTCGATTAAGCTTAAGGATTTTAGTGGATCTTCTTCATTTTCAAAAAGTCTTTTGAGTCGCCTATGTTCTGCTAAAGCTTGTTTCACCAATTCGTCCTCATTTCCCAGCACAGGGAAAATATACTTTTCTTCCAATTCGAAGTGAGGTAAAACATGCTCTTGATAAAACCAATCCGCATATTTTTTAACTCGTTTAACGGAAATCTTATTCTTAAAGGCTGTTCTAATTTTCCAGCACAGCAAGAGAGAATGGTGATGATCTCGACTTACCGGTTTCATCTCTTCTTTTCTTTTGAGTGGCGTTCTTTTTTCCATATTACTGAATCGGCTTTTCGTTGGAATCCCTAAAGTATTGAATTTTATAATTAAACATTTCAGCCATTTTTCCTGCTCTCCATTTCGCCTCATCTGCTACCTCACCAGAAAATAATTCATCAACTGTTTCCGTGAATAGCTTTATCCATCTTTCAAAATGTTCTGCATCTACAGGCATATTGGCATGAGGTGCAAATGGGCTACCATAATAGGTATGTTCCTCCAGTAATAATGTTTGCCAAAAGCGGTACATTTTCTCCAGATGTTTAGGCCATTGATCTTTAATTCTTTCATTAAAGATATCTTTTAGCATACTATCCTGCCGCACCTTATCATAAAAGCTATTTACAAGCAGTTTAATGTCTTCAATGTTTTCAATTTTTGGTGTTGTTTCCATACAAATTTAGTTATGCAGTTTTAGAAAAACGAATTATATAAATCTGAATCCCAGTACATAATAAGATAAAATAAAGCGAAGCCAATAAAGCCAATCAAGATAGCCCATACCCAAGCTGGTATGGCTTTGGGCGTTTCAGATCCCTTTATAACAAATTCATCATTCGTTTCACTTCCATAAGCATTGATGGTGATGGAAGTTGTACTATCAACAATTTCATTTTTTTTAAGACCGATTACTGATATCTCAGGTCCATTTTTCACTTCAAAAGGAATTTCTTTTATCCCTTCTACTCCACTGGATGACTTGGCAACTATTTTAAGCTTGTGCTTTCCATCGGTAATTTTTGTAGTATCTAAATCAAACTTTACCGGTGGTTTAAAAGACCCAAATGGTTCTTTCTCATCATCCAAATATACTTTTACTATTCTTTTATCTTCCATAAGGATTAAAAGTTATCAATTACAATATTTTTAATATGCGATTTTGATTTTTCTTTGGGTTTAATCAGAAATTTCAAACTGTAAACCAAAGTAAATCCAACAATTACAACTGCCCCCCAAGTGATGATGTAATCCCAAACGGCTGTAGGCCCTTCTCCATGCGTTACATTCTCTAATCCTGCGGGCTGATTATCTGCGCAAACATCACATGCCAATGCAGTGCTAGTATTCATGAATAAAATAAAAACTATTGCCAGTAATTTGATCAGTCGTGTTTTCGCTTTCATAGTTCCTTATTTTTTGCTTCTTCCATTACCATATCTCTTATCTTCTTCACTTCTTCTTCAGATACTTTAGTTGCATTATTACCCCAAGCGTTACGTTCATGACTGGTAATTGCTGCAATCTCCGCATCCGAAAGTTGAGTAGCAAAACCAGGCATCTGGCCATAATCGCTCCTGGCATCGTATCCCTGTAAAATAATTTTAATCAATAATTCCGGATCGTCCTTCGTGACCACTTCACTTCCCTTTAAAGGAGGGAAAGCACCTTTCAAACCTGCTCCATTTTCTTGGTGACATGCAGAGCAAACCTGGCTATATAAAAGCTCCCCATCTAAGCCATTATCGTCTTCTGAACTTGATTCTGATGATGAAGATTTTTGTTTCTTAGCTGGAATAAAATCTTTAGCAGAAGGTAATTCGGTTTGTTTTAATGATTGCATATATGCAATAAGGTTGCTCAGCTTTTCTGTTGGGACTACAACTTTCCCTTCTTCTTTTAAAAATTCCGAAGGTATATCTATAGTCGTTTCGTCATCATTAACCTCTTTTTCATCCTTATGCTCAAACAAATAAGTATAAGCAGGCATAATGGATTCTTTCACCACCGTTCTTGGATTATAAAAATGCAGTAGATGCCAACTGGCTCCTGGTTGCCTATTTCCAATATTGGTTAAATCAGGTCCTGTACGTTCACTTCCTAAAAGAGAGGGAGACTGTTGCCAAGTATTCATTCTTTGTTTGCTATAGTAGTAATCAGAGGGCATGGATGGACGAGAACCCCAAACTTTATCCATTTCAATATTCCTCACTTGCTGCGTATGACAAGCAACACAGCCCTCGGAAATATATACCTTCAAGCCTTTAATTGCTTCTTCGCTTAATTCTTCCTGTTGGGGAAGTGGTTCTGTGTCTTGCATTTGGTAGGAAGGCACAATTGCTATAATCGTACTAAGAAATACAAACACTAAAAGTGATGTTATAACTAATTTTTTGTGGTCTTTATGAAAATTAAACATACTTAGTTCCCTTTATCTTTTTACTTGTACTACTCTATTACTTCCTCTTGCCATTATATAAAAGTTATAGGCAAATATGAGATGAGACAAAAACATTAGTGTTCCTCCAATTGCTCTCCAAACCCAATATGGTTTCATCAAAATAACAGACTGAATAAACGATTCTCCATCAATCCAACTCAAGCCTTTTAAGGTACCACCAGCCATTAATGAAATCATATAAGCAAATAATCCTATGAAGGCAAACCAAAAATGCGCTCCCACTAAAATCTGAGGTGGCTCATTACCTGTCACTTTAGGAACGATTGCGTAAATTGAAGCCCACAGGAAAAATGCAATAATGCCGTACATGGTCATGTGCGAGTGAGCAACATTGAAATCAGTAAAGTGCCAAACAAAGTTGGTAAACCTAAAGGCCTGAAAACTTCCTTGCGTAGAACCTACAAAATAGAATACTACGCCCACTAGGAAAAATGGCAGCACATAACTTTTCGAAATTTGTGCCCAGGAACCTTTCATCGTTAGTAAGAAGTTGGTAGTCCCAGCTAAGACAGGAATGAACATCCCGGCACTGAACACAATGGCAACGGTTTGCAACCACCAAGGCAAGGGACTAAAAACAAAATGATGAGTCCCGATTAAGGTATAAAACAACATCTGTGTCCAAAAAGCTAGAACTCCTAAAGAATAGGAATAAATAGGTTTATTTAAGGCTGCAGGTAGATAATAATAAACCAATCCTAAAGTAAAAGTCATAAACCACATTCCAACACCTTGGTGCATGTAATATCCTTGAGTGACCGTTTCTCCCAAGCCATCTTGATAAAAAGGTAAATAGCCAATAATTGCCAAGACGATTGTCCAAATTAATGAAGCAAGTATAAACCAGTTGGATATGTAGATTTCGGATATTTTTCTGTTCGCAACGGTTTTGTAAAAATTGAAAAACGTAATGATTAGACCTGCAGCAAATAGTGCCATTACTGGCCATACATATTCTCTATATTCACCCCCTCCATTATTAATGCCTGCCATCAACAGTATATTCCCAATAATCACACATAAATTGATGAGTATAAAAGCAATATAAGCCCATTTAATACTAAATATTTTCGTATTTGACGTTCGGGCAATTACAAAATAACCAAGGCCTATCATGGTTAGAGAAGACCATCCCCAAAATACCGTATTGGTATGTACCGGACGTAACCTTCCGAAAGATAGCCAGGATACCGACTCCATATCGGGCCAAATAAATTTCATCCCTAGATATTGACCGATTAGTGTTCCGAAAATCAACCAGAATATCCCCGCTCCCAAATAGTAGAGCATCACTTTTTTGAGCTGTTGTGGAGTTTCTAAACTTAGGCTTGTCTTTTTCTTTTCCTCAAAAAATAGATTTTCAGGGTCATCATAAATTCTTTTTATCAAAGCACGCTTATCGGAGACGTTCATTTCAGAGCCCAATTCATCCCCCTTTAAAATATTTTGGATTGCTGATTGTCGCTCCAGTAAAATTTTATCTATCTCTGGTTCATCTAAGTTCTTTAACTCCTTTAAAATGCGTTTACGCTCAATGGCTTGATCCTTCTTATTAAATCGATTTACAAATCCATTAACTCTACCGATTAGAATAGTAATGGCTAAAATCAGCACTACTATAATCAAAAATATAGTCCCAATAATGCCCGGGCTAAAATACCAGTCTTCGGTGCTGACCGATTCCTGCTGAGCCAGCATGAGCAAGGGAGAGAAAAACAAACTTAAAAACAACAAAATACTTTTCTTCATTATACTAAATTTTATATTTAAGATATTTTTATCGTAAATAGATGTAAATTTTTTTTACCGCATTAAAAATGTTAAATTATCATGCAGTCCTTCGGTTAATTCTTTTAATGTGGTAGTGGATAACATTTGGTCAATTTCTGCTCTTATTTTTGCGAATTTATGATGAACAGGGCATGGCTGACTTGGAGAACATTCTTTTAAGCCTAATCCACATCCTCTATAAATTTTATCACCATCAATTATCTCCACTATATCTTTCAAGAAAATTTTATCTAGTCGGTTTTGCTCAATATAGAAGCCGCCTTTGGGGCCAGTTATAGAGGATACTATCTTATTTCTAACCAATAAGCCTAAAATTTTGGCTGTAAAGGCGACTGGCGAGTCAATCTTTTCAGCAATATCCCCAATCTTTACACGATCAGTTTTCTTGGATTGTGCTGCTATAAAAACTACTGCCCTGATGCCGTATTCACAAGATTTTGAAAACATTTACCTATCGCCTTTTGGGCAAAGGTAAATCATAAATTCTATTTAAGACAATTTTATCGTAAATAATATCAGATTATTTTATGATATATCTCATAAAATATGGGGAAGAGAGAAAGTCATTTACTTACAGCATTCTTTTCATTCATGTAGTACAACAAAGCGGCAGCAAAATTTCCACCGACTAATGACATATTCATTAATTCATTCACTTTAACATCCTTTGAAGGGTAATTAAAGCTGTGAATTATATCATTGATGAGAATGTCAGCATTTTCTTTAATATGAATTATATTTTTTATGTCTGTTTCAATGAATAGCAGTCTTATTAATTCATTTAACTTTTGAACCTTTTCTTTAGGGTAAACAATCTCATCTTGACTAAGATTATCTTCCATAATATTAAAGGTAGTAGGAGTGTTTTTAAGTAATAATCCAATTTTCTTGATGTCACTTACTACACTTAGTGCTACTTGCTTAGCAAAAACAACAGCTTCCAGTAATGAATTTGATGCCAAACGATTTGCACCATGAAGTCCGGTTTCCGATACTTCTCCAACTGCATATAAATTTAATAAACTGCTCCTTCCATATTTATCTACTTTTATACCTCCGCAGTGGTAGTGAGATGCAGGGATAACTGGAATTAAATCCTTAGCAGGATCTACTCCATTTTGGATACAAGATTCATATATAACTGGGAAATTATTTTTCAGCTTCTCCGAATCTAGATGCCTACAATCTAAAAAAACACAATTTGAATTAAGGCTTTTCATTTCTGAAAATATGGCAGTAGTCACTACATCTCTAGGGCTTAACTCTGCTCTTTCATCATAATTTTGCATAAATCGCTTACTGTCCTGGTTCACCAAATAAGCTCCAAAGCCTCGTAATGCTTCGCTAATTAAAAATGATTTCTCTTTATTGGCTTTATAAAAAAGGGTAGGATGAAATTGCACAAAGTGCATATTACTTAATTCAGCCCCAGCCCGTATCGCCATTGCCAAACCATCCGCAGTTGCTACTTCAGGATTGCTGGTGTGACCAAAAATTCTGCCAATACCTCCACTTGCTAGTATGGTCTTTTGGCCTGAAATACTAAAAAATTTATTGTTTTCTATGTTCAGGAATAATGCTCCCTCTATTCGACTTTTTTGATTCTTATTGAGTTCTAAAGCAGTACAATTATTAATGAGCTGAATCGAAGAATTTTGTTGAACTCGCTTATTCAATTTATCATAAATCTCTTTCCCTGTACTGTCTTTATGATGTAATATCCGATGTTTTGAATGTCCGCCCTCAAGACCTAATTCATAAGTACCTTCCTTCTCATAATCAAAATTTACGCCCCACCTTTCTAAATCCTTAATGCCATCAGGCGCAGATTTAACTACTAATTCCACAATTTTCCTATTGGATAGATAATGACCTGCTTTCATGGTGTCTTCAATATGTTGTTCGAAACTATCTATTTTAGTTTCAATAACTCCGGCAATACCTCCCTGCGCATATTTAGTGTTGGATTCGTCCTTTTTTGCTTTGCTTACAATCACAATTTGCAATTCTGGACGTAGTTCCGCTAAATAAAGAGCTGTTGCCATACCGGCAAGACCACTTCCAATAATTAATATATCTGCCTTCATTTCCCTGAGTAAGAAAATTCCAACATGGCTTCAATTGGTTTTCGCGCTTGGTCTAGTACAGTATTTTCAATTAATATTTCAGGGCTTTCATTTAGCAAACAATCATAAATTTTTTGAAGTGTATTGACTTTCATATAAGCACATTCACTGCAAGCGCAAGTATTATCTTCTTCAGTTGGTGCAGGAATTAAGGTTTTATAAGGAACAGCTTTTTGCATTTCATGAATAATGCCCACTTCAGTGGCTATTATAAATTCAGTTTTATTAGAGGTTTGAACGTATTTTAATAGTGCCGCAGTTGAGCCTACAAAATGTGCCACTTTTAAGAAGAGAGGCTCTGATTCCGGATGAGCAATTATTTCAGCAAGAGGATAAGCTCGAATCAAATCCAGTAATTTATCGAAAGAAAAGGCTTCATGTACCACGCAAGTACCATCCCAAAGCACCATATCTCTTCCCGTTTCTTTGATTAAATATTTGCCCAAGTTTTTATCGGGAGCGAAAATTATAGGTATATTTTTTGGGATGTTATTAATCACCTCCACAGCATTAGAAGAGGTGCAAACATAATCGCTTAAGGCTTTAACCTCTGCGCTGCAATTTATATAGGTGACTACTGTATGGTCTGGATATTCATTTCGCAATGTTTCCAAATCAGCGGCTGAACATGAATCAGCTAGACTACAGCCTGCCGTCATATCGGGAATAAATACTTTTTTGTGAGGACTCAGCAACTTAGCCGTTTCTCCCATGAAATGCACACCAGCAAAAACTATAATGTCGGCTTCGGTTTCAGATGCTTTTTTGGATAATGCCAGACTATCGCCCACAAAATCTGCTATTTCCTGAATTTCAGGGTATTGATAGTAATGCGCCAATAAAACTGCATTTTTCTCTTCCTTAAGTTTTGTGATTTTCTCTGCTAAGTTCATATCTTATTTCTCCCCTCCGCTTTTTTTAGCTTTAATAAAATGCTTAAACAAATTTAAAACTTTGAATTCCTAAATAATATGACTGTCATCACAAGCCTGATTGATATATGTCATTGTTTTTGGGAATCAGTAGGGTTCTGTTTTTCTCTTTCTTCCTTTCTTTTTGCTATCATATAACTAGATTTCAATTTGCCAGCCGACACCTTTAATTCTCTCGAACAACACCCCTATAATCCCCTCAAGGGGATAGTTCTCACAGATTTAAATTCGCAGGGAATTTTAAGTTTTATAACTTTTTGTCAATTATCAAGCAAATTAATTGACAAAGTGATATGTTATTTCAAATCAAAAATCAAGTAAGATTCCGTGTGACTCTCCGCCAGCTGGCGGAGGCTACGGGGGGGTGTTGCAATCTGACTTTAATGAAATTCAAGTTATCTCTTTTGAGAAACCTTTTCGACTTTGCACTTCCCGATTAAGAAAACAGGAAAGTTTAGCAAGATATTTTTTGCTTCACGAGACACCTGGGGACAATTTTTGATATAAAGTAGCTAAATTTTTAATAAGCTAATTGTAAATCTAAATATTAGCCATTCTTTTATGATTCCAAAAATAGGTCATTGCCATGCTTAAAAACATCAGTAGGATTATCCAGCCATTGGCTACTCCAAAAATTTGGCGGAATTCTATATTTTCAGCAAATGAAGCCCAAACCCTTCCAATTAAAGATAGTTGGAACAGCAACCAGGGAATATAAAGCACTGGATGATATATTAATCTCTTGACTTTCACTACTGCTGGAAAAATGATAGGAGCGTGTGCCCAGATCATGGAAAAGGCAAATCCTAAAAAGAAACTGTGCACCCATAAATCATAATAGAGTGGATGGTTTTCCATAAAAACCATAATAAGCGCATGGACTAATAACCAAACAAATCCTACTATTAACCCCAATCCTATATATCGATATTCACCTTTTTTCTTAACGGACTTTTTTGCCATATCAAATCGCAGCAACCAAAGAGCAATTAAGGCAATCAAAATTCCGGTGATACGACTTCCACCGAAATGAAAAGGGATGAAAAAACTAGCAAATACGCCCGCAATCAGGACATACAGAAGAATGATGAAGACTTTTTTGACAGGCAGAAACCTGCTCAGTTCCAATCTTTCGCCCACTATGGTAAAAAGCAAAAATGCAATCCACCACGGCACCACCATTGGGATAAAATCTGATTTCAGTAATAAAGCATTGCCCACAGCCCAACAAAAAGCGCCTAATGTGATCACATAATGCGAGGCTTCTTTCACTTTCATGCTTTGGATGTACATCAGAAAAGTTAAGCCTGCAGATGATAACACCAAACTGATAATAGCTATTTGAGTGAAGCCCAATAGGTTTAAAGGCAAAGCTAAAATTGCCAGAATAGGGACGAAAAACCAACTTTTATTTTTCATCACAACAGCTCGTTCCATGCTAATTAAAGCACCCAAGAAACTTCCTGTCATGATGATTCCATGATGAAAAGCAGCTTCTGGAATGTTAAATTGAGCCCAACCCAAGCGCAACCAACCGCCAATAATGCCCACTATCAATGAAAGCATCACAAAGGGTAATATCCAGATGTGCTTTGGCATTTATAAATCCTTTTTGTTGTAGGCTTTTAGTGATAATCCAAGTGGGAGAACAGTCCAAACTAGCATGACCAATAAAATGATGCTTATGCCCCAATTTTGAGTGAATACTTTTTGGAAAATTGCTCCGCTATATCCCATTAAGGCAGAAGCTTCCGTCTGCATTAAAACTAATATTCGCATCAAGTCCACAGGATTTAGGAAACTGATATATAAAACAAATTTCTCAATTGGGTACTCACTGAAATTATACATTAAGAGCAGAATAATTCCATCAAATAGAAGGACAAAATAAACCCAAATCAAGAGTGAAAAGCCCATTCCTTTAGATTTATCTTTCGTCCAAACCGCGACTCCTAAGGCTATAGCGATGAATATAAAATTGAGAAATGAAGTACCCACTATCATCAAAATAGAAGCTTTTCCGGGATTCATAAACAGTAGCGGAATACCTGCTCCTAGAAAATAGATAAGCGTAAAAACCAGAGACAGACTTAAATATAATGCTATAAAAAGTGTATTCCTTTTGATGGGTTGTGCGTGCAACAGCATCATAAATTCGTACATATTATAGAAATATATAGTGGCAAAAATCAGGCACAGCATGGGTGTAACCAGCAAGCTGACATTCAGGATTCCTGTAAGCGCTTTATCTCCCTGACCTTGCAAGCTGAAAAGACCGAAACATGCTACCCAAAGAAAAATAAGGTAAAGTAGCATTACCTTATTTTTCAATAAATCTGTCGTTATAAATTTGGCTATTTTATACATATTGATTTTCGGTATATATGGATTCTAAAATTAAATTACACAAAGTTTAGTCATTTGATTCTGATTTTCAGGTAGATACCAATGGTTCTCGAGTAGTTGCCTAATAGGCTCTATTTAAAATGCTTGCGATTATTTTATTTAATCTGTTTTCGGATGTTTCTTCTTTTAAAGCACTCATTTGCTTATCAAAATATAAGCTTCCATCCATCAAATAAACCACCCTGTCGGCTATATCATCCAGATCATTCAAAATATGAGAGGTGATTAAAACCAGTTTATTTTCCTTTTCTATGGACTCTTTCAATTTCTGTTTTAAAATTTCATTAGAAACAGGATCCAGACCTGCAGTAGGCTCATCTAAAATCAAAATTTTGGGTTTGAACAAAAATGCAAGAGCAGCACTTACCTTTTGCCTCATGCCTCCAGATAATATTCCTAGCTTCTTTTTGCCCATGCTTGCAATATCAAAAGCTTCATATAATGAAAGATCATAATCCGTAACTTCAGAACGTATGCTTTTCATCATATTAAAAAGCTGATGCACCGACATGTGCTCGGGAAATCTATTGATTTGGGGCATATAGCCAATATTTGAGCGATAGGCACTTTGATTTCGAATATTTTCATTTTGCACCTGAATCTCTCCTTTTTTGATGGTCACCAATGCCAAAATACTCTTAATAAGTGTAGTTTTACCAGAACCATTTGGTCCAATTAAAGCCACACATTCTCCTGCATTAAATTGGAGATTGATATCGTTCAAAACCTTATGTTTAGAGAAATGCTTATTTAAATTTTCAATTTTGATCATAATGATTGGGTTTAATCTTCGGTTTTTGATCAATAAGTTGCTCGGGAATAAATTGAGGAAACAGGCGTTCTGCCGCATCCAAACTATTCACCAGAAAGCTGTGCAATAACATACTGGCAGCTGGAATTTTGTCTGTGACTATTGCAAAAAGATTCACAGGACGATGCGGCACATCCCCAATTCCGTCTTTATTTAAATCATAGCCCGAATATTGGCTCCAGTAATTTCCTTCAAAATGATTAAGATTTGATTTGGAGTTGGTCAGAACTTCAAAAGTATTACCCACAAAATCGTTTTTTATAATCTGATTATCAAGACTATTGCCTTTAATGTCCATGGCTTTACCATTATTATGAAAGAGGTTATTTTTAATTGAAAGTCTGTTGGCTCCTTCGGCATAAATTCCCACTGTATTACGTGAGAAATTATTATTTTCTATGCTTCCATCAGAAATTTCTTTAAGCAATAATCCGTAGCTAGCACCTCCCCAATTATCCAAAAATTCATTATCGATCATTTCGATATTTTTGCTGAACATTACCGCTACGCCCGAACCGTTATTCTGGAATCGGTTATTTTCATAAAGGTCATTATTGGAAAACATGAAATGCAATCCATAGCGCATATTATTTCTGCTGATATTATTGGCGATATAGCTCTCATCTACAAATTCAAAATAGATGCCATCTCTGTGAGATGAAACTTCATTATTGCTCACCTGAATTCGTTTTCCTTGCCAGATGTGGATGGCATTTCCAGCGGTAGATTCGTCTTCGGCACCTCCGATAATCTTATTCCCATCCACTACACAATTGTTAGATTTCTGTAAATAGATTCCAAAAAAGGTGTTGATCAGCGTATTATTGAGGATTTTCACATCTTGCACTCTGTTTAAGCGAATGGCTGCTCTATCTTTTATATAACTAACACCTATATTTTTTAAGGTCATGTTTTGGATAGTCACATTATCGCTTTGAACAATAAATATTTCATCCCCTTCCTGGCTGTCCACTATGGCTCCTTCTTCGCCAATGATGGTCAAAGGTTTTTCAATTGAAATCAAATTTTCATTGTAAACCCCAGCTTTCACCATAATAGTATCATAATCTGAAGCTTGTAGGATTGCTTCTTTTATAGAATTATTGGGCTTAACAATAAAAATTTGTGCTGACAGACTGCCTGATAAAAAAATAAAAAGGAAGAATGAGAGCAGGAAGTAGCGAGTCATTAAAATGGTTTATTTAAATATTTTAGTTGAATGATTTTTTCAATTGTTTCCAATTTATACTTTCAAATTCTTTGGGTTGCTTAGCAAATGCAGCTAAATTTTTACCCATAGGGCTTTTGAAGTGTTCATTTTTAACAAAGTGCAGTTCTTTAGTATTTTTAAGTTTTTTTGGTTCATCATAAGCTATTGCCATGATATAGCTAAACTCAGTATCAGGATTTTCTTTGATGTATGGAATCATACATTCTATAGCATCGAATTTATAAATCCTTCCTTTATCAGTTACCAGTTCAGCCCCATACTTAGGGTCAGAAATCGTCATTTTGCAATAAACACAATGATCATTTCCAAAATTTATAGGTTCAGGTTCAACAGAACATGCTATTAAAACAGAAATAATAGAAAATGTAAATAAGAACTTAAGAATTCTCATTAGCTTTTTCTTTTAACCCAAAATGCTGCAAACGCAAATAAAGTTGATAAGCCTAAAAATCCACTTCCCCAATGAGGATAGGAGGTTACATAAAAATTCAGTAAATCCTTTTCACCTAAAAGTGGCGGCATATAGGTCATGCCCGGCACTTTGATAGGAGCTTTGGGATCAAGATTGTGCCCATAATCATATAACCATAAATAGAAATCATAGATCCCAAGCGCTCCTAAAATAGCTAATAAAATAAACCAAGATAAATAAGCCCAAGCTTTGTTAAGAACCAACGAAATCAATCCTAATGCCATCATAGAATAAGCCACAATCGGAAAAAATTTTAATTCCGGAATAGAGTCAGGCTCAATGTATTGCATTCCGATATAGTGATTCAGAATATTGATGTTTTGAATGATATTCTTCTCACTACCCGAAATTTTATTGATCCAGATGTGCATTTTTAGCCCCCCTGGAAATTGAGCTGCCTCTAAGGTGATTTGCCATAAAGGAAATAAGAAAACTGCTCCTAGGGATAATACCCCCAATAGCATCAATAATTGCGGTAATCTGCTTTTTTGCTTGAGTGCCATCTTGATTTAATTAAATAGGTGTAAAAAAACTGCCGGAAATTTTCCGGCAGTTAAATTTATTTTTATTTGCCTGTATTGGCACTCTTCTTAGCCTTTTCATAAAACTCATTGGCAGCTTGCTCATTTTCTCTCAATTCCTCATTTAATCCCCATTTTAATGGAACATCTGAACCTTTAGGAGAAACTCTAGCATAACCAGACATTTCCTGGTGAAGTGCTGAACAGAAATCAGTGCAGTAGAATGCGAATACTCCAGGTCTTTTAGGCTCCCAAAGTAAGGTTCTGGTTTGCCCAGGCATCACTAACAATTCAGCATTGTTTGCACCTTGAATAGCAAATCCGTGCGGAACATCCCAATCTTGCTCCAAATTGGTGAGGTGGAAATATACTTTATCTCCAACTTTAAATCCTTCAATATTATCAGGAGCAAGGTGACTTCTGATGGCAGTCATATATACATGTACCTCATCACCATCTCGCTCTACTCTGGTTTTACCTTCTCCCAAAGTAGCATGAGGATGTTTATTCTCTTCTATATCAAAGAATTTTACTGAATTAGGTTGAATTTTATCAGCTCCAATTGCTTGCGCATAGTGTGGTTCTCCCTTAGTTGGGAAATCCAAAATCAACTTCATTTTATCACCGCTGATGTCAAATAATTGAGCTGAGTGAGCCAATTCTGGACCTGTTGGCAAATAACGATCTTTAGTGATTTTATTCATTGCCACTAAATATTTACCATCTGGTTTTTTAGTTTCCCCACCAGGAATTACCAAGTGACCAGGAGAATAGAAAGTTGGCTGACGGTCTAAAATTTCTTTAGATTCCACATCCCATTTTACTACTTCAGATGAAATAAAGAAAGTAGTGTAAGCATTTCCTTTACCATCAAATTCCGTATGCAATGGGCCTAAGCCAGGTTTTTTAACAATACCATGCAATGCAGCTTCATAATCAATAATAGGAATTCCATCAAAATCACCATCAAAATTCTCTTCTTCTATGGCTTTCATGATTTTGTCAAAAGAGTAAACAGACATATCAGCAGAAAGCTTTCCATTTCCAACAATATACTCTCCTGTTGGATCAATATCAGCACCATGTGGAGATTTTGGAACCGGTATGAAATAGACCATATCGGGGCAATCTTTAGGATCCAATATTTTGGTTAAAGTTTTTTCTTCTGATTCAGCAATTCCAGTTGACTCATCCATTAAGTTATGGAAATAAGAAGTTTCTCTTTCAGTAAATTTCCCTTCTTCCATATATTGCTCAGCTTTTTTCCAGTTGATCACCGCCATCAAATCCTTATCTTTTTGAGAGGCATTAACTTCCAAAAGACTGTGCTCTTGTTCAGAATTGTAAGTGGTTAAAAAGCTCCAGCCATGGGATTTACCTTTACCATTTCTTGCCAAGTCATAATTAAAGCCCGGCATTTCAATTTGGAAGGCTAAATCCATATGACCATGTTCAGGATCAACTGAAACATAATTGATTAAGCCTTTGAAATTCTTTTTATAAGTATCGATTGGCACATCCTTTTGAGGGATAGGAACAGAAAAACGAGTACCTGAAACTAGATATTCAGAGTTTTCTGTAATAAAAGGAGCACAGTGTAAACCCGCTACATCCGGAATTTCCAGGATTTCAACAGTTTCGAAGGTTGTTAAATCTATTCTAGCAATTCTAGGAGTATTATTCCCATTTACAAATAACCATCTTCCATCGAAAACCCCATCCGTTTGAGAGAGTTCAATATGGTGAGAATCATCCCATGGCACTTCTCCATAAGAAGTATTAAACATGGCTTTAGTTTCTTCACTGTAGCCATATCCATTTTCAGGATATTTTGAAAAAACAGGAATTTCTTTTAATAATCTTCCTGAGGGTAATCCGTAGGCTGTAATTTGTCCACTATAGCCGCCAGACATAAAAGCATAAAACTCATCATACTCACCGGGAGCAACATAGGCTTGCTCCGCTGCGCTACCTCCCAAAACTTTGGAGGTATCTGAACCTTGATTGCCACAGGAAGCCAATAAAAAAATCAGGCTTAGTCCTGCAACGTAATTTAAATAGTGTGTTTTCATGTTTCTTTTTAGTTTAGTTTAAAAAATTAATTGGATCTACTTCTTTAAATTTTCGCCCAAACCTGTCAGGTTTGGCCTTGGTATTTTAGATGAAAACCCTATCATTTTTACTACTTTAGTTAGTAGAAACCTGACAGGTTTCATCTGTTTTTCTTGACGCGATAAAGCGACTTGTGATTTAGGAATTAATAGCTTCGTCTTTTTTGCCAGCTCTTTCTACATCATTTTTTCTAAAATATTCTAAAATTTTGCGTGCATCATCCGGCTTGATGTTTTGATTAGGCATTCTGGTCATACATTCTTCCAATAATTTCTGAGCGGTAGGATCTTCTTCCAGCATTACATCCACATTGGTAATCATGTTCATGATCCATTCCGGCTTTCTGCGATTCGTGATGCCTTCAAATCCTGGCCCCACTACTCGCTGGTCTGTTAATTTATGGCAAGATGAGCACTTCATGTCATAGATAGACTGACCTCTTTCCACCCATTCCTCTTTTAAAGGATCTGAAACTTCCACTTCAGTGAATTCTCCTACCCCTTTACCCATTTTTATGGATTCAGGTACTTTGTCTTCCTGCTTCTCTGTTGTTTGCTTATCAGTTTCAGACTGATTGTTTGATTGCTCACTGCTTCCACAAGCATATAAAAATACGCCTGCTAGCATTATCGTTGTTAAAAAATTAAGTGTTCTCATATTTTTACGGTTTTACTAAATATAGTTACATTTGGATTATATACAAAATAAATATATGTTAACATTTGAATTATTAAGTTCTAATTTCATATTTATTGTTATTTAAATAATCAGTGAGATAAATTGCTATTGAAATTGGTATTATGCAACTAGCATAAAATAAGCCTTCATGAAAAAACGGTAGTTGCCCTAATTCCTGCCAATAATAGAATCCTTGCAAAAACATGATTAATTCGGTCAACAAAAATCCTAATAGTAGTAAGATTACAGCTGATTTCAGAATAGGATTGTTTTCATGTTTATGATCAGAAAGATATTCAAGCCATAAATAGGCAGTGAAAAAGCCTAGCATATTCAGATGAATAAAGCCTATAATAAATAGCCTCAGTAAAACCGCCATTTCAGCCATTTCAGGAATCACCAAGGCAAATTGAAATATTGTTCGTGTTAAAAACACTGCAATTAATAGCTTCAATAAGAGTTTTTGCACTGCACTCAATGAATTCTTGAGTTTTACCCAACTGCTTCCAAATGATTTAAGTAAGGCAAGGACAGCCAATAATTGAAGCACTACGGCTACGGCATTAATATAATAACTGAATTCCCATCGATAGCCCCAATAAAGAACCAAAGCATAACTCAAGATATTTCCTAGCAAGAATAGCCAGTAAAATTGATTGAAAGCTTTATTACTAATTTTAAGAATAGTTCCAAAACGATTGAAAAATAAAGCCAACAAAGCAAATAGCAACCAGCCATTAAATTGAAAGTGTAAATAAAACTGAATAGCGATTTGATAAATGACGTTAGCACCATTTTTAGATGCCATAATATAGGCTACCACAAAAACGCCCACAGTAGAAATAAATAAAAATAAGATGGCGGTTTTTAATAAAACAGAACTTTTATAATCTTTTCTACTGTGGTCTTTCCAAACTCGTACAGCAAAAATATAGCTTAAAACTATATGTAAAGTGGAAAAGAAAATAGAAATGGCAGCATAGCCTTGAATTGGAAATGCAATTGCCATACCTAACACTGTAAACTGAGTTAACCAGAAAAGCCAGGTATAAACTGTTTTATCGGCTTTTTCTTTAGGGAGCAACTTGGCATGAATCACAATAAAAACACCCAAATATAGCCAGCCTAGTAGGGCTACATGAGAATGTCCGTGCAACATATTTCTGTAGTCCAGCCAATCAATTTCCCACACAAAAGCTCCTCTGAGGAGCAAGCCCATCAGAGAAGCTATCAGAAAATTAACCAAACTAACTATTAACCAAGTTTTTTTCATTTTAAGCCACTGGCTATTTTTATTAATTCAAAGCATTAAAACTTTCCTCTACCCTCACAGCTTTCGGAAAGAGTATATTATTTTCTAGATGAATATGTCTATGTAAATCGTTTTCAAATTCCTCCAACAATGCGAATGTTACTCTATAAGTATTGCAAGCATGTTCTGGTGGAGTATAATTATTGGTCAATCTTGCAATTTCTTCAAATCGATCTCCTTCTGCTTCATGTTCATCCATCATCATTTTAATAGGATTTTTGACCGTTCCAAAATGCGGAGCCTCAACATTGCTACCATCATTTAAATGCTTTTCTAATTTCCTTACATGAGGGAAAAGAATAAATTCTTCTTTTTTCATGTGAGCAGTCAATTCCCCCGCTGACTCAAAAAACAGTTTTTTTACTTCATGTAATTCAGGATTTGAATCACCGTGCACTTTGCAAATTTTGGTCAAATAGGGTTTTAATTCCTCTATTGCTTTTTCCACATATCTATGATGTGTTTTTTCGATATAGTCTGCCAGAAGATCCATAGGCCATTTTTTAAAATCTATATCACTTTGTTCTGCTTTGTCCATTACGGCTTCAGCTAATGCAATTTCCACCTCTCTTTCAGGGATATTTTTTGCCTCGCATGCTTCCTGAATTGATCTTCCGCCTTTACAGCAAAAATCAATGCCAAATGATTTAAAAACTGATGCTGTACGGTAATCTTCCGCCACCCATTCTCCTATAGTTTTTTCTTTGTAAACATTCATAACTATTGTATTTAAATATAAATTTTTGTTTTGCCTTTACCTAATTCCAGGTGTTTTATATTGACACAAATATAAAAGGATATTTTGGTCTTTTTATCTTCTATTACGAAAAACTTTTAAAAAAGATGATATTTGTTAGTGTTTTTTATATTTTTTGAGAATAATTGACAGACCGATTCAAAATATTATGAACCGGACTGCCAACATCCAATTAGATATGATTATTGAAGGATTAGAATCTATAGATTAACATAGCGTATAAATTTCTACCTGGTGCATAAATCTTTTCTCCAGTTGTTAAAATAGGGCGATTTAAATGTTCATAGTAAGCCTGATTCAATATATTGTTGGCTCCAGCCTTCAGTTGCCAATTAGAATTAAACTTAAATGAAGATTCAAAATCGATCAGATAAAAAGAAGGAGATTCCATTTCCCCAAATTCAGCAGACACCCTATTTTGCCTATCAACAAATCGGAAATTAAAACTGCTACGCCATCTATTGTCCACAAATTTAGCCGTAATAGAATATCTTAGATCTAATGGTGCAATCTCTGCCAGCGGTTCTTCCCAGCTGAGATTCTCCGCATAAGTATATGCCCATTGTGCAGACTGACTGAAATTTTCTGAAATCAAATGATTGAAATTGAATTCAAAACCAGTCTTAAAAACCTCTCCTATGTTAACAAATTGCCTTACTCCCGGACTGTTCATTAACTTGGGTTCAAGGTCTGTTTTTTCTCCTCCTATATAATCGGTTAAGTAAGAAGCAAAAAAGTTCACTTCTGCTTGCCAGTTTTTTTCATCATAACTGATAATCCAATCTGCCTGATTGTTCTTTTCTGCACTAAGTCCCGGATTTCCTAATAATTCGTATGGATCCATCCCTACTGCAAAGTAATTAATATATCGCTCAGTTAAGCCCGCACTTCTTTGAGCCCTTGCGACCCAAAATGAAGTGGAAAGATTATCATTTAATTCAGATTTAACCCCAAAGCTAATGGCAGGATTTATTTGATTTATGGCAGTTTCATCATAAATATCTCCAAAACTTTCTGTTACATCTAAACTTTGTGCTCGGTTATATTCTATTCTTGTAGAAGCATGAAAAGAATGATTACCTAATTGGTAGGAATAAGAAGAAAAGATAGAAGATTTTTCAATTTTCCCTTTTTGCCAAGGATTATCATAAAGCTTCATTCCTGCATTAGGTCCCATTAAGAATTCCCTTTCTCTTTCTCCTTCAGCAGATTCAGACTTATAATCTAAACCAAGATAAAACTGCGCATTTTCGCTAAGTTTCTGCAATTCTGAGCGATAACCAAAGTTCTCGGTTTCAGCTGGAGTAGATGCATTCATCATCCGGGAATCTAAAGGCTTCAAAAGGTTATCCATCAAATGATCTACTTTAGTGTAATATCCTTTATTGACCCATTTAGTGAAAAATTGACCTTGAAAAATGCGCTCATATTTCCCATTAACCATCCAGGTATCGTCTGTTCTTAAGTCCATCCCTAGCGTAGGAAAATCTACATCCCGTGCAAAATTTCTATTCACTGTTAAAGAAAAAAGATCTGAATTTGAAGGTTTATAATGAAGATAAGCACCCACACTACCTCTTAGGAAATCACTGGGCACGGTTTCTCCATTTCCATCGGAATAATCATTTCCTTCTGAATAAGAAAACAGCAAACCAGTATTTAGCTTAGCAGAAGTTAAACCAACTTTCGCTTCATTTCTGATCACATTTCCATTTGTTTCAAATAAAGCAGATGCTCTTCCACTCAAAGCTAATTCAGGCGTAAAAAGTGGTGATTCAGATACAAAATTGATGGTTCCGAATGCATTCCCATATCGCAACGCATGAGGTCCTTTTAATATCTCCACTTTTTTAATTTGATTTAACATGATTTGACTGCTTCCCGGATCCATTCTGTTGGGACAGGCAGCATTAGCAGATTGAAGTCCGTCAATTACTACATTGAGTTGATCATATTTAAACCCTCTCATGACGGGATCAAAACCAAAAGCAGGGCTTTTACGAATGGCGTTAATGCTTGGGTTTAGCGTTAAAACAGCTCCAGCATCATGATGAATTTTTTCGGTATCATTCAAGCTTAATTGCTCATCTTTTTCTGCATAATTAGGTCTTAAACTAATTACACTTACAGGTTGAAGTATTTCGATTTTTTGTTTTCTAATAAATGGTTTTCTCGATTTTAATGCTTCAGATAATTCACTAGAACCAAGCTGCCATTTACCGTAATTAATATGGCTTAAAACTAATCTTTCCCCTTCAATGAAATGCAGTTCAATTTCTCCGCTTTCATTTGAAGCACCGGATTGCTTTGCATATTGGAAATATAGACCAACTATAGGTTCCTTGGATTCCGCATCCAAAAACTTCAATTTTTCTTTTTTTTGTGCATAGGCAGACATGCCTATTAACATAGCCATAAGCAAGAAAATTACTTTAGGCATTGAAATAGTAATATTCATAAATTTTAAATTTGAATAGATTAAAACTTGATTTTGCAGCAAAATCATTGCTGACTTTAGTCTCAATATGGTCTATTCAAAAAATGGGAGGGTGAAAGATTTGACTCTCAAAAATCTTGATAATAAACATATTATTCACAGGTGTTTTTGAAATGTAACCTATGATATGATTCGATTTAATGCCAAAATACTTATTATTTATCAAAAAAAGCTGCTCAATAATTTCTACCAAAAAAGATTCTTGTTCCTCATTGGAAGCTTCATTCAATTTTTGTGATAAAAGGCATTGTCCTTGACAGGTATTGATTGTCTTATCTCTTTCTACACAAAGATTTTCTATAATATAATCACGATTAAAACCGAATTGAATGAGAATAGCCATTTTTACCATTGGCAATGCCAAGATAAGTATTGAAAATGATATGGCTATTCGTTTTTTCATTTTGCTGCGAAGGTAAACTAATCATAAAATATATTATGTGCCATTAGTTACTTAATTCAATGATTTTCTCAATAGTCTCTTTATTATTCACGCCCAAGCCTTCTTGCTGATGTTGCATCACTCCTTCTGCATCAAAAACAGAGATAATATTGGAGTGAGAAAAGTCTATAGGAGAGATTTGCTTGTATTTCACCGCCACAATATTGGCAAATTCCCTTACTGTTTCCTCTGTTCCTCTTAAGAATAGCCATTGGTCGCCTTCCAACTGATATTCTTTACCAAATTGAGTTAATCGCTCAGGTGTATCATTTTCAGGATCAATGCTCACCAAAACGTATTTCACATTTTCCTTTTCTTTCTCAGCCACTTGCTCTTCAATATTGCGCATATCGGCAGCTAATCTTGGACAAGCCGTTTGGCAAGAAGTATATACCATAACCACAGCCAAAACACTACCTTGCAAATCTTTAAATTCTATTTGCTCATTATGCTGGGTAGTCCATTCGGAGTTGATATTAAAAATTGATAAGTCATTAAATTCTTCTTTGGATGTAATGCCTTTATCTTCATCATTTGACTCAGGTTTTTCGACATTATCACAAGCGAAAAATAAAATAGTAGCGAAAAATATCATTAGCGTTTTCATAGCAATTGTATTTATAAATTAATCAGTATTACAGCCTTTCAGGACTTTCATTGATTTAATTCTAATTCGTTATCGTAATCTTTCACGCATCGAAATCCCATATTGCTCATGGTATTTCTGGCTTTTAAGCTCGATCGGATGGCATAGCGCATAAAAGCAGCATAATTCATTAAATCATTGGCACTTACTGCCCCACCTGCACAAAATAAATTTGCATCTGTATTATTATTAGATCTTGATTCTCCTGTTATCATGATACTATTGAAATCATAGACCCATTCCCAAACCAATCCATGTAAATCATAAACTCCATAATAATTAGGATTGCTTTTTCCCACTTCTTTCAAGTAGGTTTTAGGTTTTTCATAGCTAGATACTATCTTTTGATTAAACAAGCTGTCCTCTCTAGCATCAACCGAATTTTCACTTGCCATTGCAGCAAATTCCCATTCATCTGTTGTAGGAAGTCGCTTATCCTGACATTCACAATAAGCTTTTGCTGCATACCAAGAGACATTATTTACAGGGCTGCTTATCAGGTGTTCAGGCACTTTGCCATCAGACCAATTATTTAAATAGCTGGCATCTGCAAACAATGCTTTTACATTATCCTTTGACCATTTTGGATATTGCTTGATGAATTCAGCAAACTCTTGATGAGTAACCGGTTTAGCATCCATATAGAATGGCTCAATTTCTACCTGCACCTCTTCTTGGCTTCCATAAAGGGGAATATAAACTCCCCCTTCAATTTTGCGCATCTCAAGATCCTGTCCATTTACATTTAAATGGAATAAGAACAAGATTGCTATTGTGAAATATCTAAGCATGATATTTTATTTAATGTCTTTTACTTTTTCAGGTGTAATGGTGGTTCCATTATTACCCCAATTGCTGTATACATAATTGAGTACTGCAGCTACATCTTCATCGCTCAATCTTTGAGCAGGCATTGCACTGTTATAGGTTTCACCGTTTACTGTAATCTCCCCAGTTAGACCATTTACCACCGCTTCAATAGCCTTGTCCGGATGACCATTTATATAATCAGATTCAGCGAGTGGCGGGAAGGTTTTAGGAATACCCTGACCTTCAGCTTGGTGACATGCTAAACAGTTTTGAGAGTAAATCTTTTTCCCTTCAGCAATGCTGCTTTGCAAATCGAAATCCGCTGGTGCAGAATTTTCTTCTTCAACATTTGCTTCAACTTCGTTTTCCTCAGGAGGAGCATTTTCCACTATTTCTGATTGAGGGCTATAAGGAACAGCTTCCGTACCTTCATCATACACTTTATGGTTTTCTTCACCTGAAACACTTAATATCCCTAAAGCACCTTTATTAAATGCCCTGAATATTGAGTGGTCAACCAATACTAAGTTATCTGGAGATTCTACAGTAAATTCCAACATTGCTGAGCCACCCGCAGGAACTAAAGTAGTCTGTACGTTTTTATTGATACTTTCTCCACCTTCCAAATGAACTCTGTCAAAAATTTCACCGATTACGTGAAAAGAAGAAGCAAGATTAGGACCACCATTTCCGAAAAATATCCTTACCGTTTCCCCAACTTGCGCAGTAAGTGCATTTTCACCCGTTAAGGCTCCAACTTTACCATTAAAGACTACATAATCAGGATTTTCATCCACCGCTTTTTGTAAATCGAAATCTTGCAAGCCTTTTTCCCCGTGTTTTCCTTTGGTATAAAAATCACCTTGCATCACATAATACTCTTTGTCCACAGGCGGAAGACCCTCTAATGGCTCTACTAAAATTAATCCGTACATGCCGTTTGCAATGTGCATTCCAACTGGGGCTGTAGCGCAGTGATAAACATATAATCCTGGATTAAGCGTTTTGAAAGAGAAGGTTTTCTGTTGACCAGGTGCTACAAAAGAAGCTTCGGCTCCTCCTCCTTGTCCAGTCACAGCATGCAAATCTATATTATGAGGTAATTTATTGTCCGGATGATTTTTTAGTGTGAATTCTACTTCATCCCCAACTCTTGTCCTTATAAAAGAACCCGGAACACTTCCTCCAAATGTCCAGTAAACATATTCTACACCATCATCCATTTCAGCTACTTCCTCAACAATTTCCATATCAACGATGAGCTTTTTAGCTGTTCTTTTACCTATTGGCTTAGGCACATTCGGTGGAGCGGTTAATTCCGCTTTCATTGCCCCTACTACTTTAATATCTTCATTTTTATTCCTGTTTGATTTCACAATTTCTTCCTGTTGCTGACAAGCCGCAAAAAGAAAAGGGAATACCAGCGCAAAAAACAAATAAGTGAATCGAGTCTGTGGTTTTCTATGCGTTTTCATAATCTCTATTTTTAAATATATTCGGATATTTTTATCCTTTATTATTAAAACAAAGATCAAAAGAGAATTTTACAATAGAAATGTTCCAAATCAGGGATTAAGAAGTTTATTCACAGAAATAAATCTGCGAAAACGCAGGAATCTAAATAAACTGTTCGTATTCGGAGAGCAGATGATACACCTCAGGGAGATTTTCAATGCAAATACAACGACCATCCAATGACAATAGGCCATCATTTTTCATCTGACTTATGGTTCGACTAACTTGTTCTGCATTTGTGCCGGCAATCTGTGCCAATTCTTGGCGGCTAAGTGTAATCACAATTTGTCCTTTACTATTTTTCTTTCCCACTATTTCACCCGCATAAACAATAGCATAAGCCACCTTTTCATCTGTGGTCATCTGGGCAAAGAATTTATTTCTCATTTCACTTTTGCGAAGTTCTTTTGAATAGAACATCATGATATCAATAGTGAAATGAGTATTATTTAAAAATGCATCATAAAGCAACTCATTATTGACAAAGCAGATACGAGCGTCATTAAGCGCAACTGCCCCTATCGGATAGCTTTCCTTTTCTTCACCTTTATGTCCCATCATATGCCCTTCCTTGGCTAAGCGCACTATATTTTGCCTGCCTGAAAAACTGCTGCTCACAATTTTAACATCACCGGATTGAATAAAGTATGCGCCAAATACTGGAGAGCCTTCAGAGAAAATGTATTGTCCTTTTGGGTAAACCACTTGATTTTTGAATTCACTGATTTTGGCTAGCCATTCGGGTTTTGTCCTTTTCACAAAACATGAAGTGGTAGTACATTCTTCGCAGCTTATTTTATTGGATTTTTGGGGCATAGGAATATGATATTCAATAATAGCTTCTCAGTAACTTTTTAAAAGTAATCTCTTTGAATTGAATAATCAATAAATCGAAAACAAATTCACATTAAACTAAATCTCTTCAAATTTACATTTTTAGCCTGAATAGAAATTTATTACTCAACAAAACTTTTATTTTTAAAAAGAGTATAATATATTTGTTAGTGAATACTTACTTACACATGAAAGAGATAACCAATAGACAGTTAGAAATAATAGAAGCAGCGGGCAAAATACTTACTGCTTCTGGCGTAGGAGGATTAACCATAAAAAACCTGGCTAAGGAAATGGATTTTTCTGAAAGCGCAATTTACCGGCATTTCTCTAGCAAGCAAGATATTATTATTGCAATGCTTGAGTATTTGGCAAAAAATATGGACGAAAGATATGGAGTAGCTATTTCAGAGAATCAATCTGTGGAAGAAAAATTCATTAACCTCTTTACCAGCCAATTTACATTTTTCAAAAGTAATCCATATTTCGTGGTAGCGGTTTTCTCTGATGGATTAATGGAAGAAAGCCAGAAAGTAAATGATACTATACATAAAATCATGTCTGTAAAAATGAAACACTTAAAACCCATCATCATGCAAGGGCAAAAAGATGACATTTTTACAAATGAAATATCCGTAGAGGAATTACTAAATGTGGTCATGGGTTCATTTAGGCTATTTATGTTTAAATGGCGGATAGCTGATTTCAAATATGACATAGAGGAACCAGGACATAAATTGATACAAACACTTTTAAAACTTTTAAAGAAGAAATGATGAAGAATTTAAGCTTTATTACCTATTTATCAATAGTACTATTTTTTACAATGAGTGCTTGCAGTAACACTACAAATGAAAAGAATGAATCAAAAAAGAGCCAAATTCAGCAGGACAAAAATGAACTTGTCATTGAACTGAATGATGGACAAAAATGGGAGGTTAATCAAGAAATGAAACCACCTTTGGAACGTAGTGAAATCGCTTTGAATAAGTATGATGGGAAGGATTATGAAATTCTTGCCGAGCAATTGAAAGCCAATAATGACGAGTTGGTAAAATCGTGTACTATGAAAGGTAAAAGTCATGATGAGTTACATAAATGGCTACATCCTCATATGAAGTTAACTACTGCACTCCTTGAAGCTAAAAATGAAAAAGAAGCAAATAAAATAATTCAAAAATTGAAAAACTCATTCGATACTTATCACCAATATTTTCAATAAAAGAATTGATTAACTAAAAAAATTTTATCCAATGAAGTTAGTAAATACTCACAAACTAATATTGCTAATTCTTATTCTATTCTTGAAAATGGAAATAGCAAGTGCTCAAGTTTGGACTTTAAAGCAGTGTATTGATACTGCATTAGTCCACAACAACAACTTAGAAAGCGGAAGAAATTCTATTGCTATTGGTAAAGAAAGAGAAAAAGAGGCAAAAGCGCATCTATTACCGAAAGTTACGGCTAATGCAGATTATAAATATTTCACTGATTTGCCCTATCAGTTAATGCCACTATCTACCTTCAATCCTACGGCTCCGGAAGGACAATTCAACGAAATACAATTCGGGGTTCCACATAATATCAATGCTAACCTTCAAATTGCTATTCCTTTATATAACGCTGATATAAATGGTGCTATCAGAAACACCAATCTAGCATCAGAACTAACTGAATTGAAATATCAAAAATCAGAGGAAGAGGTGTATTTTGAAATTTCTAATCTCTATTACAATGCCAAAATAATTAGCCATCAACTCAATTTTGTAAAAGCTAATTTAGAAAATGCTGAAAAACTGCTAGGAAACCTTCAGTCTTTAAAGGATGAAAAACTAGCCACAGGAACAGATGTTAGGAAAATTGAGCTACAAATCTCACAGCTGAAAAACCAAGAGCTAAATTTAAGCTATAAATATGATCAAGTAATTAACGCTTTGAAATTTACTATGGGAGTTTCCTTGGATCTAAACCTGGAAATAGAAACTAACATCAAATTTCAGGAAAGTTTGCAGGAAGAGTCTGGCATTATCTTGGATTATCAAATTGCCAAAACCCAAGAGCAACTAATTCAAAGTGAGATAAGTACTTTAAATCAGTCTCGATTCATCCCAAATGTAAACCTAGTGGGTAGTTATGGTACCACAGGTTTCGGCTACGATCAATCCCCTAATGAATTTTTAAAATTCTTTCCCATGAGCTTTGTGGGCTTGCAACTCTCTTACCCAATTTTCAATAAAGGGGTCACAAAAAGAAAATTGAAGCAGAAGCATTTTGAACTGGAGAATAATGCGCTTCAGCAAGAGCTTATTAGTGAAGCAAATGCTATGAAAATTGAAAATGCTGAGATGCAAAAAAATATGACAGAGAAATCAGTGCTAACCACCGAAGAACAAATCGCACTAGCACAGAAAATTTACAATGAAAGCCTCCTTCAGAAAAATGAAGGCTTAGTAAACTTGACGGAAGTCTTATTAGCTGAAAATGCTTTGAGAGAAGCTCAACAAGCAAACCTTACTGCTATAGTAGATTATCTAAAGGCTGATTTAGAGCTCAAGAAATTAAGAGGAAATATCAAAAACATTAATTACTAAAGAAATGAACTGGAAAAAAATAATCGGTATAATCATAGGCATAGCGGTAATAGTAGTGATGGCTATGAAATTGAAAAGCAATAAATCCATTTCCGAAAATAAGATTTATCAATACGATAAAGAAAAAGCTATTGCTGTTAAGGCAGACACCATTTCCTTCAATTATTTTCAACATAAAACAAGCTATACTGGCAGTTTTAAAGCTGAAAAAGAAAGCAAGATTAGCGCTGAAATACAAGGAAAAATAAATCAGTATTTAGTTGAAGAAGGAGATATTGTAAAAAGAGGTCAGCCTTTAATCAAATTAGATAACTCATTATTAAGACTTGAATTAGAGAGTATTAATGTTCAAATAGAGGATTTAGAATCTGATGTTAAAAGGTATCAATCTTTAGCAGAAAGTGATGCTATTAAAGGAATTCAGCTTGAAAAGGTTCAAACAGGATTAAAAAGTGCTGAAGTTAAGCAAGCAATAGCCTTAGATAAAATTCGCAAAACAGAAATCAAAGCTCCATTTAACGGAATTATTACTGCTAAAATGAGTGAAATTGGAAGTTTTGCAGCTCCTGGAATGCCGCTGATTCAACTAACAGATATTTCAACACTCAAATTCAGCATTAATGTAGCGGAAACAGTACTTCATCTATTTGAATTAGGACAAAGCCATACGGTTATAGCCGATGCTTACCCTGATTTATTGTTAAGTGGAAAAATTACTTTGATAGGAAGCAAAGCCAATATGAGTAACCATTTCCCTGTAGAATTTGAAATTGAAAACACCTCAGACTTAAAATTAAAATCCGGCATGTATGGGCAAGTTACCATATTGAAAACCAGCCCGAAAAAATTGATTAGCATTCCGGCTTCTGCTTTGGTGGGTAGTTCTTCGGATGCAAAGGTATATCTGATCAAAAATAACAATGCTGTTTTACATAAAATAACGGTAGCCGATAAAATTCAAGATAAAGCCATTATCTCAAAAGGATTAAAGGAAGGGGATGTGATAGTAACGGAAGGTTTTATCAATCTTTTTGACGGTGCAAATGTGGAATTAAATTAAATCAGCAAACCATGAATATTACTGAAATTTCTATCAAAAGACCCTCGCTGATTATAGTATTATTCAGCATTTTCACTCTCTTGGGCATTATTGGTTTTAACAAATTGAGCTATGAATTAATGCCCGATTTCAATCAGCCCGTAGTTGTAATTAAAACCATTTATCCTGGAGCAGAACCCAAGGAAGTAGAAACTTCCGTGTCGGAAAAAATAGAAGATGCACTTTCAAACTTAGAAGGAGTGGATTTTTTGGTGACCAAATCTTTACCCAATGCCTCCATTATCATAGCTAATTTGAATTATGGAACTGATTTGGATAAAACCATGCAGGATGCACAGCGCTATATTGACAATATCAAAAAAGATTTGCCCGCAGATGTGCAAAGCCCGGTGATGAGTAAGGTGTCTCCTAACGACTTGCCAATTATGTCTATTAGCGCCACTTCCGATCACTCCTCCACAGAATTTTATCAGAAAATGAAGGATGAATATCTGCCTCAAATACAACAAATAACAGGAGTAGCGGAGATCACCATGCTAGGTGGTCAGGAAAGAGAGATTCAAATAAAGGTAAATCAAAATAAATTAAAGCTGCATAAGCTCTCTTTGATGCAAGTGGTGGAAGCTATCAATCGGTCTGGAGTGGATGTTCCTGCAGGTAATTTAAAAACAGATCAAGCACTGAACTCCGTAAGACTGACTGGTAAATTCAAAACATTAGAGGATATTGAAAATGTGCAACTTGCCATGCCATTTCCTGGAAGCCCCGTTTATGTGAAAGATGTTGCCACTGTAACTGATGGCACTAAAGAAACAAGCTCATTAAGTCGATATAACGGCAAAGAAGGAATAGGGCTTTTACTCAAAAAACAAGGAGATGCTAATGCAGTTGAGGTCTCTAGGGCAGTTAGAGAAAGATTTCAGACAATCGAAGATCAAAATAAAGCCTCTAATGTTCAATTTATTATTGCAGATGATAGCACCGACAATACAATTGCTGCAGTAAATTCAGTAGTTGTGGATCTTATTTTAGCGGTAGTTTTGGTCTCTCTAGTAATGTTATTGTTTTTAAGAAGTTTTAGAAACGCTATCATCGTTTTGGTCGCTATTCCAACTTCTTTAGTAACCGCATTTGCCGTAATGTGGCTTTTAGGTTACACCTTAAACTTGATGACCTTATTAGCCATGTCCCTCATTATTGGGATTTTGGTAGATGATGCAACCGTGGTATTGGAAAACATTCAACGCCATCTGGATATGGGCAAGAAAAAAAGAGAGGCTGCCATGGACGGAAGAATGGAAATCGGTTTTTCGGCTCTATCCATTACGCTCGTTGATGTGGTGGTATTTTTACCCATCCTATTCCTTCAGGTTTTTGTGGCAGATATGCTAAAACAATTCTCTGTGGTAGTCATTACTTCTACGCTAACCAGTTTACTAGTTGGATTTACACTTACCCCTTGGCTTGCCTCAAGAATTGGTAAAAAAGAAGATTTACAGCCTACTAATTTCTTTAATAAGTTTCTATTATGGTTTGAGAGACAACTTGATGCCCTTACCGATTGGTATGGAAAGCTCCTTAACTGGGTATTAGAACACAAAATTGCTTTTACTGCTATCGTAATCCTACTTTTTGTTATGACTTTAGGCATTATGAAGCAGGGCATCATTGGGAAAGAATTGATTTCGACAGGAGATCAAGGAAAGTTCAAAATGGCGCTGGAATATGATAAATCTACTCCTATAGAAAAAAATAATGCTGTATCTACTGAAATTGAGGAATTCATTTTAAACCAACCGGAAGTATCGACTGTATTCAGCAATATAGGGGGACCAAGTACCGGAATTGGAAGTTTAGGGGTAGGTTCAGCTAACAAAACCGAATTCACCATTCAATTAAAAACTTCCAAAAAAGAATTGAAAGCCTCAGGTCTAGAAGCAAAAGATACGGAAGTTTTCATGAGAAGACTCCGATCAGATTTACAAGAGCAATTTCCGGGAATAAATTATTCTATGTCCGCATTAGGATTAATTCCGCGCACGGCACCCATAGAAATTACCTTAAGCGGCAGTCATCTAGATAGCGTTATGCATGGCGCAAATGAGTTAAAAGCTATAATCGAGAAAATCCCTGGTGCTGATAATGTGCGACTTTCTGTTGAAGAAGGAAGTCCTGAATACAAAATCATTCCTGACAAAGATAAGATGCAGCGTCTGGGACTGAGTACTGCTTATGTAGGGCTAAATATTAGAACGGCTTTTACGGGGAACGATAATGCTTCACTTACGGAAGATGGAATTGAATATCCGCTTAGAATTTGGCTAGATGAATTTAGTAGACAAAACTATGAGGACATACAGCAATTATCCATCATTAATCCAAAGGGACAAGCTATAGAAATAGAACAATTTGCTAAGATCGAATTGGATAATTCATCCTCACTTTTGGAGAAAAAAGATCGACAGCCTGCTGTAACGCTTACGGCTGATGCTTTGGGTCGTCCTTCAGGAACTGTGGCGGATGATGTGGTAGCCTATTTAGGAAATAACCCCTTAGCAGAAGGAATAGAAATGACATGGGGAAGTGATATAAAACGTCAAAATGATAGTTTTGGGGCATTAGGCTCTGTTTTGCTTATTTCCTTTTTGTTAATATACCTTATCATGGTCGCATTGTATGATAATTATATTTATCCTTTTGTAGTGTTATTTTCAATTCCTGTTGCTGTAATCGGGGCATTTTTAGCCTTAAACTTATCCTTAAGTAATTTAAGTTTATTTGCTTTATTAGGTTTGATTATGCTGATGGGCTTGGTAACAAAAAACGCCATTTTGATAGTTGATTTCACGAATCAATTAAAAGAAGAAGGTAAGCATTTCAAAGAAGCCCTATTGATAGCTGGAAAGGGAAGATTAAGACCTATTTTGATGACAACACTTTCGATGGTTTTTGGAATGTTACCTATAGCCATGGCAACCGGCACTGCATCAGAATGGAAAAATGGATTAGCATGGGTAATTATTGGCGGACTTCTTTCTTCCTTAATTTTGACTATATTTTTAGTGCCAATGATCTATTATATAGTTGATTCAGCAAAAGAAAGAATAAACCAGAGAAAATAATTAAAAATGAAAATCGAAATAAAAATAATAATCGCATTTGCATTATCACTTACACTTTATTCATTTAACGAAATCAAGGAAGATACTCATTCCCTTACCATAAGAGTAAAGAATTTGCGAAATGATAAGGGAGAGGTTCAATTTGCTTTGTATAACAAAAACGGTTCAATACCCGATGAAAAATATAAGAATTATTACAAAATTCTAAAAGGAAAAATTGTGAATGCTTCATCTACAATAACTTTTAAAAATATTCCATCAGGAAAATATGCAGTAAACATTTTACATGATGAAAACAAGAATGGTAAAATTGATAAAGGATTTATCTTGCCAATAGAAGGATTTGGTTTCTCTAATTTTCAATCCATTGGTTTTAACAACAAACCAACCTTTTCAAAAGCAAGTTTTACAGTAAAAGAAAACAAAACAATGAGTGTAAAGGTGATTTATATGTAAGGTGGAATTACCCATCAGAACATGTAAGCACATTTGTCATTAAAGAAAGAAATATAGTCATTGATCACCCAGTTAGTGACAATAGCTAAATAGAGCCTTTCTTACTAAATGGAAAAATTACAAACCAAGTTTAATAAAATGGAAAAGATAACAATAGACAATTATTTAGACAACCATTATATAAATAGAAGCAATTGGTTAAGAGCTGCTGTTTTGGGAGCAAATGATGGAATAATATCTGTTTCAAGCCTTGCTATTGGTGTAGCTGCTGCGAGTTCCATGAGAGAACCAATTTTATTAGCGACAGTAGCTGGATTGGTTGCAGGGGCTTTATCGATGGCAGCCGGTGAATATGTTTCAGTAAGTTCACAAACTGATACCGAAAAGGCAGACATTGAAAGGGAAAAACAGGAACTAAAAGAAATGCCTGAAACAGAATTGCAGATTTTAATTCAAATTTTTGAAAACAGAGGGCTTAAAAAAGAAACAGCCAAGCAAGTAGCTATAGAATTAACAGAAAAAGATGCTTTGGGAACGCATATGCGCGAAGAATTAGGGATAAATGAGATAAGTCAAGCTAACCCTATTCAGGCAGCTATTGCATCGGGAGCATCATTTACTGTTGGTGGTGTTATGCCTCTTTTAGTAGTGCTTTTTATTCCACTTCATGGAATGGAATATTGGCTATACGGATTTACGATTATTTTTTTAGGAATCTTGGGAGCAGTTTCAGCAAAAACAGGTGGTTCCAGTATGAAAAAAGCTATATTAAGAATTAGTATTTGGGGCACATTAGCTATGGGACTTTCTGCATTAGTGGGATATATTTTTGGAGTAAACATATAAAATAAGTGAATATATGTTCATAAAGAACTCTAAATAAAGATCACAGAAGAATTAGATCTCAATGGTTCTAATAATTCATTCATTAAAGTAAAAAACATCCCACTAGAACCCAATGCCATTATTGGAATTCAATTGATATTGATGTTCCTCCAAATAGTAAATTTCTGAAAGGTTCATAGGATTATGAACCTCCTTTTCTACACCCAAATGCGCTAGCAAAGCTTTTGACTTTGGAATGCTTAATTTGTTGAACTCATACATTAACTTCAGCCTTCCTTTTCGCATTAAGGCCGGATCTATCTGGTGCAGCTCCGTATTAAAAGTGGCAATGATTTTTATGCCCAATCCATCGCCTAAGATTCCATCCGTCAGGTTTAATAACATAGAAATAGCTGAAGTTCTAGCACTATTATCAGCTTTCAATAATTCCTCGGCATCCTCAATTACCAGAATTATGTTTCTGTTATCCAAAAGGAAATCGGTAAGAGCAAAATCATCTAAATTGAGTGCAACTTTTGGCGGTAAAAACACCATACGCTTATTCACTTGATGAATAAGATATTTGATATAAGAACTCTTGCCAGTTCCCGGTGCGCCATATAGTAGATAAAGTCCAGAACCGCTTTCCTCTGAGAGTTCTCTTTTCAATTGCTCATCAATGGCATCAAAGCCATCATTATAATGTAATGATAAATCGATATCCTGTTTTTTAATTTCAAGGTCTTTAGGCATTAAGCCCATTTTACTTTGAACAATCATAGAAATTCCCGACTTCTCCTTTTTCACAAAAGCCTTCATTCCTTCTATTAGCTCATCTTTCAATTTAGCACTATCACCATACGCCATTTGCATCATCTCTGATTCTATCTGCAACACTATCTCCTCTTTAAACACATATATGGTTGAGAGCATTTGTTTACCATCCTTTTCAGAATATTTCTCCCTTTTATGCTTTCCAATAATAGCCTCAGAAAAATTTGTTTCCAGCCATTCTTTAATTTTATCAATGTCCACTTCATACATCTCAAAAGTATTGGGTACTTCTTCAAAGCGGCTGAAAAATATTTGACCTGCATTAATATCACCTTGAAAATCAAAAGGAGATAAAGTCCATTGAATAGATTGTTGGTTTTGGTGTATGCTCTTCATTCTTAAAAATTTTTGATTCTCAAATGCCAAATTAGCGGATATAGCCAAGCATTCAAATTAATTTAAATCGCTTTTGATTACAACTATTATCACAGTCTAATTGGCAATAGTTTACAAATGTAAATCTAATTTTAATTACCACTTCATAAGGCTAGAAAATAGATAAAGTACTATAATACTTGAAGGTAAAAGAAATATTGAATATATCTCATCGTCATAATCGATCTAAAGTGAAAACTCAAAAAAATACAGTATCTGGGTTATTTTTCAGATAATGTCCTTTTACAATTGGTTTAATTCTTCTATTAGCTCGAAAATTAATTTCATCTCATCCTAAATGGAAAGCAGTAGAAGCTTAGAAACTGATTTTTGAGAGTAAACATTTCACGAATACAGATCAAGAATATTTTCTCATTGTACTTACTATATGAGTGAAGCTATGAAAGAGCAATAATTTAAAGTTACGGCACTTTGTAAAAGTTATTATTTTATAGTAATTTTTGCGGGTGAAGTATTCAATAATATCAGCACACATATTATTACTTCTGACACTTATTGTAATTACGGGAGTCTCAACTTTTGGAGCAGGAGTACAGGTAGACAGCTTGAAGCAATTATTAGTCAAAACTACTGAGTCAAGTGAAAAACGAGTGGATTTATTAAACGAACTTGGCTATGAATATTGGATAATTGATTCCAAGCAGTCCGTTGCTTATGGTGATAAAGCCTTACAACTGGCTGAAGAACTAAATTACCCAACTGGTATTGCCCGTGCAAAGCGAATACTTGGAGTGGCTCAGTGGACACTTGGGCAACTTAAGCCTGCCTTACAAAACCTTACTGCTTCAAAAAAACTGTTTAAACAGCTTGGTGATAATGAAGGTGTTGCAGATTGTATCATGAATAAAGGCATGATCTATGCGGAAATAAAGGATTATGGACAGGCCATGAAGCTGTATGATCGGGCCATAGAAATATACTCTTCATTAAATCTTGATGGAAGAATAGCGACTACTTATTCTAAAATCGGAATGCTATATATTGAAACCGATCAATTGCTCAGTGCCAGAAAATATTTGACCGATGCCTTGAATATCCATTCAGACAATAACTTTACGTATGGTATGGCAGAGTCACACAAGAACTTGGCAAAACTGCTAATTAAGCAGGGTGAACTTGATATGGCCTTTCATCACTTGAGAAAAGCAACCAGACTTAGCACTAGCATTAATGATAAAGATGGTCTTGTCAGCATCATGGTTCAATCTGGAAAATACTTTAGACTACAAGGTAATTTTGATGCTTCCGAAGCACATTTAGTGCAGGCTTTAAAAATGGCTAATGATAAACAGCTTAGAGACTATAAACTTGAAGCGTATCATGAATTGAAAAAATTAAATGAAGAACACGGTAATTTAAAAGAATCTCTGAATTACTATGGTAAATACTCAGCACTGAAAGATTCTATTTATGGGATTGAAAAATCGAAGCAGATAGCAGCCTTAGAATATGAAAACGAGTTAACGGAAAAAAGTAATGAGCTCAAACATATGAGGGAAAAAGAAAAGAAAAACACCCTTATCAAATGGCTATTGATAATTAGTATTGTCGTTGTGTTAGGGCTTTCGATATTTTTGTACTGGGGACTTCATACTAAAAATAAAAAGCAAAATGAGCTTATTAGATCGAGAAAGGAGGCCAATCAGGTGGCTATGGAAAACCAACGTATGCGACAAGAAGAACTGGAGCAGGAGATTGAATTTAAAAATAAAGAATTGGCGGCATACACCCTTTTCTTTGTTCAGAAAAACCAATTGATTACAGAATTAAAAGATCAAGTAGCTCAAATCAAGATTGCTAAGGGCAATGCCAAACAAAAGAAAATCGATAAACTCAACCGTGAATTAAGGCAACAGCAGATTATAGATAAAGACTGGAATGATTTCAAGCGGCTCTTCGAAGGGATCCATTCAGATTTTGATGTGAAATTGAAAAATCTTTACCCCGACCTGTCCCCAGGTGATCTTAAGCTTTGCAAGCTTATAAGGTTAGATCTAAACATTCAGCAGACTGCAGAAATTTTGGGTATATCACCTGAAAGTGTTAAAACTGCTAGGTACAGGTTACGAAAGAAACTGCATCTCAGTACAGATGATGACCTGTTATCTCAAATCATAAAAATCACTTCCTGAGTAGAATTTAAAGTTTGTATTCGACTGATAATCTGCTAGTTAAAATTTTATGTCTACTTCATGTTCACCTCTAGGTCTAAGATGTAGACTTATTATCACGTTTTTGTCCACATTGTATAACATAATTTACTATCTCTCCATATCCTTCGGGCTTATGTTTGAATCATCATAAGGAAAAGGTTTCCTGTCGGGGGAATTATAGAGATTTCACCAAGATAATGAAAGGCTAATTGCTCTAACTATGCAGCAATAATAAGAGAATATCTAAGTATAATTTTTGAATACTAAATACAGTAATAAATCTAAATATGTAAAACCATGAAAAAATTGATTTTTAAGACCATTACAGCGATGAGTATTATAATGTTTGTATGTACTTTCAATTCAGCTCATGGCCAAAATGATACATCCAACGAACAGGCAATCGTTACGGGTGCCAAAAACGAAAAACTGAAATGGAGCCCTTGTCCTTCTTTTATGGGGGAAGGATGTAATGTTGCTGTCCTTCACGGAAATCCTAAAAAACCTAATGCTGATATATTTTTCAGGTTGGAAGGAAATACCTCTGTCCCACGCCATTGGCATCATTCCCCGGAACGTATGGTACTGATTTCGGGCAAAATGCGTGTGAATTATGATGGTCAAGATCAAGAAATAGTCAATACAGGAGACTATGCTTACGGCCCTGCTGAACGTCCGCATTCGGCATCGTGTATTTCAGATGAACCGTGTGTGCTTTTCATTGCTTTCGAAGACCCTATTGATACAATGCCAGGCGAAAAGGGTGATACCTCTGGGCACTAATTATTTATAATTATTAAAGTTACGCTTTGTTCCTACTAATGCGTGTTTCCATCGAGCGGTTTTATTGCCGTTCGGTGGTTATTTAACCTTTCGTTTTAAAAAAACAGACAAGTTTTAAATAATAAATTTAAGCAAATGAAGTATTTAAAGTTGATACTAACCTCCTTGTTCATATTTTCTTCCATCTCTTGTAGCGAGGATAAAACCTCTACAGAGTTAGAAAGAACATTGGAGGCGGAGACCGAAGCCGGCTCCCTTCAGGCAGAGAGAGACGAGAACTCCTATGTTGGCTCCTTAGGCGATGAAAGGGCAATCGGTATTTCCTATCATCACAATGTTAAAATCATAGTGATGAGCAGGTAGTTGTGTTTCCTTACGATGGAAAAGACCTTGCCGTCTTAATAGACTCTGATGGTGTGGCAACATTAAGAACTACTGACATTAGCGACTTCGATGCTTCTGTTGAAATTACATTTAATGAAAATACTTTATCTGGTAAGGCCTTCTTTCCAGATTTTGAAGTCCCGTTTACGGCAGATAAATACAGGGGAAATGCTGGCATATATTGGGCGCGGTACCAATGAAAATCCTGAGACAAGTGGATACGTTCTGTCCGACCAAAGCCAATGGGGATGTATATATCTTCCGCCATTTACGAGCCCTTGCTGTACGTTGCAATTATGATAAAGTCTGCTAGATGACCATTGTGATGCAACTTAAAAAACTAAATAAGATTCATTTTTGAACTATAAAAATACCTTGAATAATGAATGAACAACAAACCATAAGGCAAATACTGGAGGCTTTGGCCTCATCACAAAGTAAAATTACTTCTGAAATACAATGCATTTACTCCGATGGTAGGGATGTAACCATTTATTGCCTATTTTTCTATCACCAAGAGAAAAATATTGGAAAGATATCTTTTCGAAGCCAAGATGGCCAAGTATGCAAGTACTTTTACAAAGGGCTTGTTTTTAATAAGAACTCCAGTATTATCGATCTTTTAATGGAAATTTATAACTACGAAACAGATTTGTCAATATTTTAAAGTGGTTATCTGAAAAGCTATGTTTCAATCCTGAATTCTCTTTAATTTTTGATTAATCATGTAAATGAATGTTATCTGTCCAAGGATCCTTACTGAAAATACTGATAGGATTTAATACTAAGGAATTAAGAACATGAGATGAATAACTAAACACTGACAGGATTTGGGGCGTACATTTGGCTGTTCCTTGGATTGAGCTTAATTTAAAACCAGAATTGAAAAACAATTCATTTAATTCAATAGATTACAACAAGTATTTTAGAAATACTTTATCATATATCGTAGGAATCAGGCCCTGCATCTAAAGCTTAGGAAACCTAGTGGTCTCGGCAGGAATCAGAATACCGATAAATCGGTACAGGCCCTGCATCTAAAGTTTAGTCCCGATGGTGACCCCGGCAGGAATCGAACCTGCATCTAAAGTTTAGGAAACTCCAATTCTATCCGTTGAACTACGGGGTCATTTTGGTCACTGTCGGGATATCCATTGAACTACGAGACCAATGTTGTTTAAAATTAAAGCTGCAAAGCTAATTTAGTAGTAAGTGTTTTTCAAGTAATTCGGGAAAATTGTGTAATGCTTGGCTTCTACTAGTTTTCTTAATTTGTTTTTAAGCTCTTCTATGTTTTCTTTATTGGTTGCTGAGATGAATACCACATCATTTTGTTCTTTGTGCCAATAAGTGTTTTTCAAGTTCTTGATCTTTTCCTTCACACTTAACTCTTCTTCCTCTTCCAATAAATCTACTTTATTAAAGACTAATAAAGTGGGCTTATCACTGGCGCCTATGTCCGTCAAAGTTTGGTTCACCACACTAATATGATCATCTAAAGTCGGATGGCTTACGTCCACTACATGAATTAAAATATCAGCTTCCCTGATTTCATCCAAAGTTGATTTAAAGGATTCAATTAAGTGGGTAGGCAATTTCCTGATGAAACCAACTGTATCGGATAAAAGAAATGGAATGTCTTCAAAATTGACTTTTCGAACGGTGGAATCCACTGTTGCAAAAAGCTTATTCTCAGCCAGAATATCTGATTTTGATAAGCGCGTCATCAAAGTGGATTTGCCGACATTAGTATAGCCCACTATCGCAACCCTAACAATTTTACCCCTTGATTTTCTTTGGGTTCTGCTTTGCTTTTCAATTTTGGCAAGCTTTTCCTTTAGCTTGGTAATAGTATTTCGAATGATCCTTTTATCGGTCTCAATCTCTTTCTCACCAGCACCACCACGGGTTGCAGTCCCCCCTCGCTGTCTTTCCAAGTGAGTCCACATGCGGGTAAGGCGAGGAAGTAAGTACTGATTTCTGGCTAATTCTACTTGAGTTTTGGCTTGAGCTGTTTGGGCTCTATTTAAGAAAATGTCTAAAATCAATAAACTCCTATCATAGATTTTGACTTTCAGCTCTTTCTCTAGATTTCTTAGTTGGGAAGGCGTTAAATCATCATCAAAAACTACCCAATCTACATTTTCGGCTTTAATATAGGCACTGATTTCCTCTAGTTTTCCTTTCCCAATAAAGCTTCTTACATCAGGTTTTTCCAATCGCTGTGTGAATCTTTTGATTGTCTTTGCCCCTAATGTAGAGGTTAAGAAAGCCAATTCATCCAAATATTCATTGACTTTAACTTCGTTTTGATTTTGCGTAATGATAGCCACCAAAACGGCTTTCTTCTCATTCTTTTCCTCTGCAGAATTATTTTGCATAAATTATTTTATAGATATTCTATTATGTGATTACGTATAAAATCCATCTTGGGTACTGAATTTCTGTTAATCACATTTATTCCTCATTTTATCAATCAAATGAGCTTATTTTAATTCATCCAAATACAGCGCAACCGCCTTAATCTCAGTTTCGCCCAATTCTTCTTCATAAGCTGGCATCACGCCTTTTCCTTTTTTAATCCAAGCCGCTCTTTCAGAAAGATTGAGTTTACTTTGAGTTAAATCAGGTGATTTAAAAAGTCCTTTCTTTCCATCTACACCATGACATTTTTTACATTCCGCTAAATAGATTTCTTTTCCATTTTTCAATAACTCAGCAGTTTCCCCTTCTATAACAACCTCAGAAGCATTTTTAGCTGGGCTATCATCAGAAACAGAAGCCGTTTCATCTTTGGAAAAAGTAAGACTCCCTACTTCAGAAGCTCCATAAATGTAAAAAGTCAATAATAACGCAATCACCGCCATGGCTTTATTTTCTTTTTTAAAGGCAACAATTCCTATAGGTATTATGATCAGTACCAATACTAGTTTTACCCACAGATAAGTTGGTGCAGCTGATCCGTATAATGATAATAAATACCCCCCTGTTGCCAGCATAAGTACGCCTAATATAGGTTCAACCATTTTGAATTTCCTGACTTTAGCCAAGAGTTCTTTTTTATTGATCAATAACAAAACGGTTTTAAATAATAAGAACAATAAAAATAAAGTGACCACTAAAACGTGGGTGTGAAGCATTCCAATTTCCATATCTACTTGTTTTTTGCACAAAAATAATAAAGCCTATGGGATTAATTCCATATTCTCCATTATATTTGAATTTTATGGGTATTTTAAAGTGAATTAGTACAAACTAATCTGCCTTTAGCTCTTACCTGTCGAAATCTCCCCAACTTAAAAGAACCATAAGTGTTATTATTTGTAGATTTGTTATTACAATATGAGAATCGCTATCACTTTAAATACCTCATGGAACATCTATAATTTTAGGATGTCACTTATTCAAGCACTAATAAAAAACGGGCATGAAGTAGTGGCTATAGCGCCCCATGACGAATATACCGTTAAGTTAATTGAAGCTGGCTGTGAGTTCGAAGATGTGACCATGGACAGCAGAGGTGCAAGCCCCATTCGAGATACCGGACTAACCTTTGAATTGCACAATATCTATAAAAGGGTGAAACCTGATATCATTTTACATTACACTATAAAGCCCAATATTTACGGGACCTTGGCAGCAGCTATACTGGGTATTCCTGTTATCAATAATGTAAGTGGCTTAGGCACAATTTTCTTGAACGATGATTGGATTTCAAAAATAGCATTAAGCTTATATAGATTTTCCTTTAAATTCCCTAAAAAGGTGTTTTTCCAAAACCATGAGGATTACCAACTCTTTATGGATAAAAAATTAATTCAAAGAAATATTTGCGAGGTTATCCCTGGCTCAGGTATTGATTTGGATGAATTCACCCCTCACCCTCCTCAAGAGAAAGCTGAAGGCGAGCCTTTTGAGTTCCTAATGATTACCCGATTGATTATTGACAAAGGAATCAGGGAATATGTTGCGGCTGCGGCCATTTTGCAAGAAAGAGGAATGAATGCGAAATTTAACATTCTGGGCAAATTAGATGAATTACATTCAAGGGGAATATCTGCTGAGGAATTAAATTTCTGGATAGAAGAAGGCTTTATAAATTATTTGGGCAGCACGGATGATGTTCGTCCTTTCATCAATAAAGCTGATTGTGTGGTCTTACCAAGTTATAGGGAAGGTACGCCAAGAACACTATTGGAAGCAGCTGCCAGTGCCAAGCCCATTGTGGCTTCAAATGTCCCTGGATGCAACAATGTAGTCGATCACAGATTGAACGGCATTTTATGCAAAGTGAAAGATGAAGATGATTTAGCCCTAAAAATGAAGGAAATGTATTATATGTCTCCTGAGTTGCGACATGAAATGGGCTTAAAGGGCAGGGAATTAGTGGAAAGAAGATTTGACCACAATTTAGTGATAGAGCGATATTTGAAAGCAATTGATCAAAATGCTACTTTAAAACCCGAACTTAGCCCTGTTTATTTAAATAATTTATAAGCATTTCCAATAAATTATTGTCTTTTGCTTAATTGGTTATATTTTTACAAATAGTGAACAAAAAAATCAAAAAATTCTACATATATCCTATTGGTATTCTTGCACTTGCCCTAGCCATGAGTAGTTGCGAAGTGTACCGGCAAAATATTATTCTTCAATCTGAATCAGATATAAACTCAGAGAACTTTAAGGAAGAAATTGCCAAAGTTGAGAGTGCTTATAAAATCCAAGCAGGGGACAAACTCAACATAGAGGTTTATACAAACAAAGGAGAACGAGTTATTGACCCCAACCTAGAACTCAATTCCGTTACTGGCGGAGGCGGAGCAGGCGGTGGTCGATTTATGCCTGATAAAGAATTCGAGGTTCTACCTAATGGAACTGCCATTTTACCTTTGCTGGGTGAAACCAAATTGGAAGGTTACTCTATTGCAGGGCTTCAGGAAAAACTAAAAGAAGAATATTCTGAATATTATATCCAACCCTATTTAAGGGTACGCCCATTAAATAGAAGAGTAGTGGTTTTAGGGGCTTTAGGCGGACAGGTTATTCCATTGGAAAACGAAAAAATGACCGTTTTAGAAGTATTGGCATTATCCGGAGGTTTAAACAGGGATTCAAAAGGAAGAAATATCCGGCTAATTAGAGGGCCACTGGATGATCCATCTGTTCAGGTTATAAATTTAGCCACTATAGATGGAATGAAAAAAGCCAATTTGGATGTCTTGCCCAATGATATTATCTATATAGAGCCGATTCGAAGAATATTTACTGAATCTGTAAGAGATATTGCTCCTATCATTGGAGTAGTTACCAATGTGGTAACCTTATTTATCGTGATAGACAATATTAATGAACGATAATTGTGAACAATCAAGACACACGATATAAAAGAAATTTAGGATCAGCTAACACACACAAACCTCAAAATCAAGATGCTGAAGTGGTTGATTTTTTTAAGTTAAAAACCATACTTAAAAAAAATCTGCCTTGGGCAATTTTATTGATTACAATTGCTGTATTTATTGCTTTCATATATGTCCGATATACAAATGTAAAGTTCCAATCTTATGCCGAGTTAAAACTCAATAAAAGAAGTGAAGCAAGTGTTTTTGGTTTTAATCCTTTATCTGAAGAAAAATCTAATTTAAACACCCTTTCTGGAGAAGTAGAATTAATACGCTCAAAATTATTTTTAAAACAAGTAATAGAAAAACTTCCGCTAGATGTCAGTTATCATGTGATCGGAAGGTTTAAGAATGAAGAAAGATTTAAATTCACTCCCTTTAAGGTTACTTATGATGAAAGCTGCGCAGCTTATAATCAAAAAATATATGTTGATGTTATTGATCAAAATCGTTTTAAAATAAGCACAAACCCTGATGCCGATAATTGGCAAACAGCATCCTTTGGGAAACCCTTTAATTTTAATGGATGTAATTACAAACTAGAGACCACTCCGCATTTTTTTAATACTGAAATGCTCTTTTTCACTATTTCAAAAACGGAAAATTTATTGAGCTATGTAGAATCAAAGCTATCAGTAGCTCCTGAAAATTTAAATGCCAATACAATTAAGATTACATTTGAAGATTACAATCCATATAAAGTTCAATCTATAGTTGAAACTATCAGCCAACTTTATACTGATTATAGCAAAGAACAAAAAAACAAAGCCAACCAATTAAAAATTGAATTTCTCAATAGCCAACTTGAACAAACCGAGAAAGTATTAGGTGATTATGAATCCGGCTTAGAGGATTTTACCATTAAAAATAAAACAGTTAATCCTTCAGAAGATGTTTCCCGCTTAATTTCGGAAATGATAAAAATGGATTCCATCCTTTATAGCTTGAATTATCAGCTTAATGAAATAAGAAAAATTGAAAATCAAATTGATGTAGATTCCCTTAATTTTAATGAGATTAATTTCATGATGCTTCCCTCAAAAATGCAACCCCTTTTCGAGGAGTATTCGGAATCTTATAACGACTACCAAATGGCGAAAAGCCGTTACAAACAGGAAAGCCAAGTTTTACAACAAAAAAGAATTCTAATTGGACACTTAAGGGATAGAATTAACAAAAATTTGGACAACAGTAAAGAAATCCTGAATGAGCGCAAAGAAAAAACAATAACAAGAAAAAGGAAAATTGAAAATCAGTTCAATAAATTGCCCGCCAAAACCAATGAATTGAATAAGAAAAAAAGATTTTATTCATTATATGAAGAGCTTTATTTGTCATTAATTCAGAAGAAGACTGAATTTGAAATTGCTCAAGCCGGAACTCTCTCAGAAGTTGATATTCTAACTCCAGCTGATTTACCCAAAAGCCCGATTGGCCCTTCTGTTAATTTAATCTACATCGGCTCTTTCGCCATAGGGTTTATTTTTAGCTTTATTTTTATTGGAATACGCTATCTGATGTACGATGAAATCAACAGCATTTATGAATTAGAAAGATTAACCACTATTCCTATTGTTGCTAAAATCAGTAAGTTAAAAAGATATGTAGCCAAGAAGAGTGGCGTAATAGTATCAGAAAAGCCTAGATCCCAGATTAGTGAGTCCTTCCGAACTTTAAGGACCAGCCTGGATTTTATTGGCATCAAGGAAGGAAAAAAAGTAATCTCCATAAGTTCTACCACCAGTGGTGAAGGAAAAACATTTATATCAGTAAATTTGGCCGCTATCTTGGCCATGTCTAATAAAAAGGTGGTTATCCTCGATTTGGATATGAGAAAACCACGTGCACAGTATGCTTTTAAATTGGATCAAAATGAAATGGGTATTAGCTCAATTTTAAGCGGAGGAATTCATTGGAAAGAATGCGTTAATCTCACTAAAACAGAGAATTTACATTTTATTCCTTCAGGTATCCTTCCACCAAATCCTGCAGAATTATTGGAAGGTGAATATTTTGACCAGTTGCTCAGTGAACTGAAAGAAGAATACGATATCATACTCTTAGATACTCCGCCAATAGGATTAGTCTCTGATGGAATTATTGCACTTAAAAAATCTGACCATTCCTTATTTATCGTTCGGGCGGACTATTCTAAAAGGTCATTTATAGATGATTTACACAGAAGCATGAACCTAAACAATATCCAAAATATATCCTTAATATTTAATGCGGTAAGAAAGGAGAAGAAAGGCTATGGTTATTATCAGGATTATTACAATGACAATAACAGCAAATCCATTTCAACTCTGAAAAGGATCTTCAATATTTAATGAAGCATAAAAACGTTTTAATTACTGGGGCTACCGGTCTTTTGGGCAAACAAATTTTAAAAAATTTAATTAGTCAAGAATTTATTATTTATGCCGTTAAAAGAGCCGACTCTATTATTCCTGTTGAATCAAAAAACCTCAATTGGATTGAAATAGAATCCTTTGAAGATAATTTATTCGAGCTAATTCCTGAAACCATAGATTATGTGATTCATGCTGCGGCTTTGGTTTCTTATAAAAAGTCAGATACGGAAAAAATCTTTAAGATTAATACGGAATGGACTGCCAATCTTGCTAAAGATGCACTAAAAGCAGGAGTTGAAAAATTTATTTTTATAAGTAGCATTTCTGCTATAGGTAAAAAATCTTCTGATATTTTCATTGATGAAAGCACTCCTAAATCAGAGGATGAATTTCTAAGCAACTATGGAAAAAGCAAAAGAAAAGCTGAAGAAACACTTTGGGAATTATCAAAAGAAGGCTTACCTATAATCATTTTGAATCCGTCAGTGATTATTGGACCGGCAAAGCGTTACCAGAGCAGTGCCCAATTATTTGGGTATGTTGGCGACCAAAAGCCATTCTACACCAAAGGTTTAATCAATTATATTGATGTTAGGGATGTGGCTGAAATCATTGTGATGAGTTTGGTGAATAAAATAAAAAATGAACAATTCATATTAAATACTGGAAGTATTAGCTATCAAGGTTTTTTTAGAGCCATCGCAAAACAGCTCAATTCAAAAGCTCCCAAAATTGGAGTTCCGAAATTTATGGTGATTTTGGGCGCAATAATGGAAAACTTATGGAGTAAAATTAGCGGTAAACCTGCGACACTCACCATGGAAACCGCTAAAATGGCGGGTAACAAGAAAATATATAATGCAAATAAGGCGAATAAAACATTTAATTTGCATTATAAGACTTTAGAGCAATCCATCGAATGGACAGTGAAGGAAATGCTGATATGTAATGAGTTATAAATTAGGGCTTGCTGAAAAAGTCTCAGGTGCGTCATGCCGATAATTCGGCACAAGGTATACAATCGGTCGAAGTGCAGATGTATGCTTATACCTCAATCTTCGACCGGGCAGTAGATGGCGTGCCTGAGGCTAGCTCAAAAATTCGATTTCGCATTTTTTGAAGTGCAAGGAAAAGTGGGGGAATCTAAAGAAAATCCATGCCCTTGTTATCAACAGCGTAATTGTTTTTGACATACATTTTTGCCATAAGTCAATTTTTATGGTATAATGCGTTTTTCAGCACGCCCTAAATTACCTATCAGCATTTGTTAATGTTATAAGGGTAAAAAGGACTATTCTTTTATAAATGATTCTTGCAATATAACTTTTCCATTTTTAATAAGAACCAACAATTCTTGAGCATTGGTTAAATCCCCATTAGCAAATTCAGAATTGTTGATATAAACAGGGCTTCTTATCAAAAAAAACGAACATCAGTGCCTGATTGTAACAGTCTTAAATTGGTCTCCTCCAATAATTGTTCGATTAGTAATAAAGGTATTATTAGCTACATCTCTATGGACAACGATCCGAAGCGGAAGATGATAGCTCACAGATCGTGAACATACAGAACTCATTTTTTCAAGGTTATCATTCTTATACTTATAAGTTAAAGTTTATTGAACTTTAACAACTTTTCTTGCTGTAGTGAATTTACTTTTTCAAGATACTTGTTATTCCCATAATAATTAAGTCTTTTGGCTTGAATCGAATCGACCCCAACAAAGCCACATTCTTGATCTTGTGCATTTAATAAGTTGGAGAACACCAAAAATAGAATTAACTTTTTTTATAGGTCATTTTTTATTAGGTAAGTAATATCATCTCCGCAACCTGTATTAGTATTCAATTGATTATCTTTTTCATCGAAATAAACACCGTTGTATATGAACATCTTATAGTAGAAGTCTTCCTCCTCATCATAGTAATGATATAGTTCTAAAGTGTCAGTATCAGTTTTACTGAGTTCAATATAATATAATGTGGTATCTATTTTTGTATGTGGTTTTGTACCCATATATTGAATATCCGCAATATAATTTGCTGTGCCAGTACAAGCGAAAAACCAGTTTTCTAAAATATCTCCTTGTTCAGGAATCCTGATTGCAATAGAGTCTGGATGATATTTTTCTCCATGCTTTCCTATTAATGCATTCTCGTTTTTATCAACAATTGTCAAAGTAAAAATTGGTGAAAATATGAAATCCTCTTCATCGGTATTACCCGATAAATTACAAGCATTCAGAATAAGGACTGAGAAGATTATAAAAAGAAGGTTTTTTAACATGGTGTAAAGTTTTAGTTAATTGAATTTACTAAATATTTAATTATAGGTAATGACTTTCATTGAAAAATTATTGCTTATCAGTTTTATTTTACTGGAATCTTCAATTTGAATCAACTTAAAAATCTCGAGAATTATAAACTTTAAAATTTAATTCAACGTTGCTTGATTTTTACCTTTTAATAAGTAAATTTATTTAACACTACTTTGTCCTATTTGACAAATCTGCCAAAGCCTGTGTGTTATCAGCTTGAAGAAGTTGATTTCTGGTTTGTGAAGACCTGTTTTCACAGGCTTGTCTGCTTAAGCAGGCAGGCACAAACCATGGCTATAGAGACAGATGGAAATGTTTTAAGACAAAGTAGGATAACCACTTATACATTATTTATGAGCGAATTTTTCAGAAACAGAAAAGACGAAGAAAAAGAGTTGATTAAAAAATTCGAGAATCATATTCAGGGCAAAGATTTCCATTTTTTTGATGTGGAAGAATTAGAAAAAGTGGTTGAATTGTATTTGGACAATGACAAATTTATGAAGGCGCTCAAAGCCAGTGAATTTGCAGTAGAACAATTTCCTTTTTCAGTCGAACTTTTGATTCTCAATGCACACGTTTTAGCCAGCAATACCAAATATGACAGTGCACTTCAAGTATTGGATAGAGCCGAAAATATTCAGCCAAATGATGTTGATTTATTGTTGACCAAGGCGAATGTATTTAGCATTTCCAATAGAAATAAAGAAGCAATTGAATGCCTAGAGAAAGCCCTTACATTTGCAGAAGATAAGGATGAAGTATTATTTCAAATGGGAATGGCCTATCAGCAACTCGGGAACTATGAGGAAGCCATTAAAAATTATAAATCCGTTTTAGAAGAAAATATTGACCATGAAAGTGCGATTTATGAATTGGCTTACTGTTTAGATGTAACCGATCAGCTGGAAGGAAGCATTGCCTATTATGAAAAATTCATAGATGCTGACCCTTATTCTTATCATGCGTGGTATAATTTGGGTGTGGTGCTTCATAAACTGGGGAAATATGAAAAAGCGATAGAAGCTTATGAATATGCAGTGGCCATAGATGAAAATTTTGCTTCTGCCTATTTCAATATGGGAAACACCTATTCTGCATTGGAGAAAAATAATAAATCTTTAGATGCTTTCTCCCAAACCCTAAGAATTGAAGGACCTAGTGCAGAAGTTTTTTGCCGAATGGCAGAAACCTATGATAAATTAGATCAAGCTGATTTAGCCATAAAATATTTTCAAAAAGCCGTAAAATTTGATTCACTTTATGACGAAGCCTATTTTGGAATGGCGCTTTGCCTTATCCAGCAAGAAAAATGGATTGAAGCAGTACATTATTCCAAAAAAGCAATAAAAATAAATAAACATGAAGCAAAATACTGGCAGGCATTAGCGAATGCTGAATACCAATTAGGTAATCAAAATTCAGCCATTGATGCTTATGAAGAAGCAGTAGCGCTTGACCCTGAAGAAGTTAGTCTATTTCTGGATTGGTCATTTATCTTTTATGAATCAGGTGATTTAGAGATAGCCATCAATATAATTAAAGAAGGAATGGAGGACAATCCTGACGCTTCTGAGCTCTATTATAGAATGACGGCTTACCTAATTGAGTACGGTAAATACAAAGAAGCCTTTATCTTTCTGGAAAATGCATTAGTTTTGGACTTTGAAATGCATACGGTGCTTTACGAGTTCTTCCCTAGGGTAGAAACGCAGAAGGCATTGTTCAAAATCATTGATCAATTCAGAAAAGATAACCAGTAAAACATGAACTACGAATTAAAAGACATCCCTGAAAGACCAGCCAAACCAAGAGATGTAGGATTTACCATGGCCATGGACAAAGGCCTTAGCCTTAGAGAGGTGGAGGATTTTATCGATAGCAGTGGTGAATATACCGATATAGTGAAATTAGGATGGGCTACATCTTATGTCACTTCCAATTTAAAGGATAAACTGGCTCTTTATAAAGAGGCAGGTATTCCCACTTATTTCGGAGGAACTCTTTTTGAAGCCTTTATCATTAGAGATCAATTTGAGGACTACCGTAAATTATTGGATAAATATGATATGCCATTTGCAGAAGTTTCAGATGGTTCCATTGAGCTACCACATGATTTAAAATGCGAGTATATCAGCAAGCTTTCAGAACAAGTGACCGTTCTTTCAGAAGTTGGTTCAAAAGATGCAGAAAAAATCATTCCTCCTTATCAGTGGATTGACTTAATGCAAACTGAATTGGATGCAGGCGCCTGGAAAGTAATCGGGGAATCAAGAGAAGCTGGAAATGTAGGCTTGTTCAGAGCCAGTGGGGAAGTTCGTTCCGGTTTGGTACAAGAAATCCTAACAAAAATTCCTTTCGAGAAAATAATCTGGGAGGCACCTCAAAAAGCTCAACAAGTTTATTTCATCAAATTAGTAGGTGCAAATGTGAATCTAGGAAATATTGCGCCAAATGAAGTAATTCCTTTGGAAACCATTCGTTTGGGATTAAGGGGAGATACTTTCCACCATTTTTTAAATAATAAAGATTTACTTTAAAAACAGATATTTGTGCGGTCGATTAAGGATTATTTTGCGCTGCTGTTAAAAGGCATTGCAATGGGAAGTGCTGATGTGGTCCCTGGCGTATCCGGTGGTACCATCGCTTTTATAACAGGAATATATGACGAATTGCTGAACAGCATCAAATCAGTTAATGGTACAGCTTTTAGGTTATTATTTCAGTTTAAACTCAAAGAATTTTGGAGCCATATTAATGGCTCCTTTCTTATTACTTTGGTTGGTGGAATAGCCATAAGTATTATCAGCCTAGCAAAGCTCATTGGCTTTCTTTTGAGTAGCTACCCTGTTTTAGTTTGGTCATTTTTCTTTGGCTTAATCATTATTTCAGCTGTTTTAGTGGCCAGGGATATTGAAAACAAAGACTGGAAAGCTGTTATAGCGGGTATTGTAGGGGTTTTTATTGCATATTTTATCACAAGTGCTTCCCCAGCTCAAACCCCGGAAGCTTGGTGGTTTGTATTGCTATCGGGAGCTATTGCTATATGCGCTATGATTTTGCCTGGAATTTCAGGAGCTTTCATTCTCCTAATTTTAGGAAAATACAAATACATCATTGAGGCCGTTGAAACAGTGGACATAGGCACATTAGCAATTTTTGCAGCAGGTTGTATTATCGGTCTTTTAAGCTTTGCACGATTGATTTCCTGGTTTTTAAGGAGGTTTCAATCTATTACTGTTGCTGTCCTAGCTGGTTTTATGGTAGGCTCATTAAATAAGGTTTGGCCATGGAAAGTAGTGGATACTTTCCGCATCAACAGTGATGGAGAGCAAGTGCCCTTATTTGATCATAATGTATTACCTAAGCAGTTTTTGAGTGAAACAGGTCAAGACCCACAACTAATGCAAGCTATTTTAATGGCTAGTTTAGGTATTTTTATAGTAGTGGTCATTGAAAAAGTAGCTTCTATGCTTAATGTAAAGAAAGCAAACAAATGAAAACCTATGGTTTAATCGGTTATCCGCTTGAACATTCATTTTCTGGAAAATATTTTGCCGAGAAATTTGAAAAGGAGAATATTCAAGATTGTGAGTATCGATTATTTCCGCTTGAAAATATTCAGGAATTTGAGGAATTAAAAAAGCAGAATATTGCTGGATTGAATGTCACCATTCCGTATAAAGAACAAATCATTCCCTATTTAGATGAATTGGATGAACATGCTAAAGCAATAGGTGCAGTCAATGTCATCCAATTGAAAAACGGGAAAACCAAAGGCTATAATTCAGATTATTATGGCTTTAAAGACTCGCTTTTAAATTTTCTACCTGAAGATTTTAAATCGAAAGCACTAATTTTGGGAACTGGCGGTGCCTCCAAAGCCATCAAACAAGTACTGAAAGATTTATCTATTCCCTTTAAAGTAGTTTCCCGAAAAGAAGGTTTTGATTTCAATTATGAAGAGATAAATGACAAGCCTGAAATTCTTGATGATTACCATTTAATTATCAATACAACCCCATTAGGAACTTATCCGAATGTAGAAGAAAAGCCAGATATCCCTTATGAAGCTATAAGCAAAAATCATTATTTATATGATTTGGTTTATAATCCTTCTGAAACGGCTTTTATGAAAGCAGGGACAGCACAAGGAGCAAAGACTATCAATGGATTAGAAATGTTGGTAGGTCAAGCAGAGAAGTCTTGGGAGATATGGAATCGAAGCCAACCACAATAACAGCCGAAGGCTGTTAATTTTTAACCGCAAAGTACCTCTAAGGATTTCACAACTTGTCCCGTATTCGGGAAAGGAAGACTAAGTGGCAGCTAAAGCTCCTCTCTAGTCCAAGCGTCTCGCTTGGATCATTAGCTAGGAGTACAAATAATTGCAGTCATAACAAAAGTCTTAGCGAGACGCTAAGACTAGGGGAGGTAGCAACCCATTTAAAATATTATTCATAATCATATTTTTCCGAAAAAATAATCTTGGTTATTTTCTTTTGTGATCTTTTTTTTGTGGTTAAATCAAATCATGAAGTGATTAATAAAAGAATGGTTATGATATTATAAAAACCGCTCCAAATACCCCTTCATTTCTTCTTGAATTTCTTTGGCTTTTGCACCAGCTGTTTGAGCAAAATCCTTCTCTTTTGAAGAATATATAATTCCTCTTGAAGAATTGACCAATAAGCCACCATTTTCATTTAGCCCATATTTCGAAAGCTCTTCTAAATTACCACCTTGAGCTCCAACTCCAGGTACCAATAAAAAATGATTAGGTACTGATTTTCTAATTTCTTGAAATTCTTTGGAACGAGTGGCTCCCACTACATACATCAAGTTTTCTTTCGTTCCCCATTTTTTGGAAACATCCAGTACTTTTTGATAGAGTGTTTCACCTGATTTTAATTCTTCAAATTGAAAGTCTTTACCTCCTTCATTGGAAGTTAGTGCCAATAGAATCACCCATTTATCTTCAAATTCTAAAAATGGCTCAACTGAATCACTGCCCATATATGGTGCCACAGTAATGGAATCGAAATTCATTTGCTCAAAAAATGCTTTTGCATACATTTTGGAGGTGTTGCCTATATCGCCTCTTTTGGCATCGGCTATCGTAAAAACTTCTTTGGGTAGGTATTCTATGGTTTTCTTTAAGCTTTCCCAGCCTTTTATGCCCATAGCCTCATAAAAAGCAATATTGGGCTTGTATGCCACTGCATAATCAATAGTAGCATCAATAATCTGCTTATTAAATTCAAAGATGGGGTCTTTTTCTTTTAAGAGATGCTGTGGGATTTTATTGATATCCGTATCCAAGCCAACACATAAGTAGCTTGACTTGCTTTTAATTTGATGGGTGAGTTCTTGGTAGTTCATGGTTTCAAAAAAGGCCAGTAAATAAACCTGTCAGGTTTTTACAACTCAAATTCCGGTCGGTGTGACACCGACCGGGGTAAACTGTCTCCATGGTCGGTGGCACACCGACCATTCTGATCTCTGTAGATACCTGACAGGTTTGGAATTCATTCTAACTAATTGAATTACCTAAAATCCAACACTTCAATATCCGGATAGTCAGATGGATCAAAAGTAAAATCCTCATCTGTCAAAGAACTATCTTCTTTGAAATTGGTCACTTCATAATTGAAGATATTGCCTGCTCGGTCAAAAATAGTCCACTTATCCAATAAATTGGTTTTCTTATCAATTTTCAATCTGATTTTATAAAATGACTCGTCTTTATCCTCAGGAACCAAATCAATTACATGATATTGAGCACTTCCTTCTCCAGCCATGTATAAATACTTATAGCCTTCTTGATAAGCTTTATAAATTTTGCTTGGGTTCATCTCGCCCGCCTCTTCATCATAATCATTGATGGTCACTTCATTGGCTTCTCGTAAATAAGTCCAGACCGTCTCATTATTGTTTACGATTAACTGTCCTGCAACATCTGCCTTAAATTTATCACCACTTACTAAAATCTCACCTTTGAAAGTATCGGTAATGTCCTCCATTTTATTTTCAAGTGTTTGAGTGAAAGTGGCTGTAAAACCTGGTATATTACTGTATTTATCGCTCATTTTATCCAAAATCTCTTTGGCTTTCGGATCATTTTGCGCAAATGCGGTGATGCTATAAACACATAGCATCAAGATTAGTGTGAATTTTCTCATGTCTTTATCTTTCTGTTCTAATGATTGTTATCGATATTGTTCAATAATTGTTCCAAACTATATTCATCAGGAATTAAAACTTCCCGTGCCTTGCTTCCTTCAAATGATCCTACTATTCCAGCTGCTTCAAGTTGGTCAATTAACCTTCCTGCTCTATTATAGCCTAATTTTAACTTTCTTTGGATTAAAGAAGTACTTCCTTGCTGGTGCAAAACGATCAATTTGGCAGCTTCATCAAATAATGCATCTCTTTCAGATAAATCTACTTCTCCTACTTTGCTGTCATCATCATCTCCTGAGAATTCAGGTAACTGATAAGCTTGGTCATATCCTCTTTGATTGCCGATATATTCTACCACCTCATCAATTTCAGGGGTATCAATAAAAGGACATTGCAAACGAATTAAATCGGATCCCTGAGAAAGCAACATATCTCCCATACCCACTAATTGCTCTGAGCCGCCAGTATCCAAGATAGTTCTTGAATCAATTTTTGAGGTTACCCTAAAGGATAATCGGGCAGGGAAGTTAGCTTTGATAATACCTGTAATAACGTTTACTGAAGGTCGCTGGGTTGCAATAATCAAATGGATGCCAATCGCACGAGCTAACTGAGCCAGTCGAGCTATAGGAGTTTCCACTTCTTTTCCAGCCGTCATCATTAAATCTGCTAACTCATCTATTACCAAAACTATGTATGGTAAAAATTTATGCCCCTTTTCTGGATTTAATTTCCTATTGACAAATTTTGTATTGTATTCTTTCAGATTTCGACAACCTGCATCTTTTAATAAATCATAACGGTTATCCATCTCTATACAGAGAGAGTTCAGCGTATTCACCACTTTTTTGGTATCTGTAATAATTGGCTCTTCAGTTCCAGGCAACATGGCTAAAAAGTGTCTTTCCAGTTTATTGAAAAGGGTTAGCTCCACCTTTTTAGGATCAACCAATACAAATTTCAATTGAGAAGGATGCTTTTTATAAATCAGGGAAGCCAACATTACATTTAATCCAACGGATTTACCCTGACCCGTTGCCCCTGCCATCAGTAAGTGTGGCATTTTGGCTAAATCCGCAATAAAGACATCATTACTAATGGTTTTACCCATAATGATAGGTAATTCCTTATCACTTTTCAGAAATTTATCAGTCGCCAATACCGATTTCATGCTCACCATCTCGCGATTCTTGTTTGGAACCTCAATACCGATTGTTCCTTTCCCTGGGATTGGCGCAATAATCCTGATTCCAAGAGCAGCCAAACTCAAGGCAATATCGTCTTCCAGATTTTTGATTTTGGAAATCTTAACTCCTGCTTCTGGCACAATTTCATAAAGCGTAACTGTAGGCCCAATAGTGGCTTTAATACTTTGGATTTTGATTTTGAAGTTGGTCAAAGTCTCCAAAATTTTATCCTTATTGGCTTCAAGTTCCTCTTGGGTAACTTTTACTTTCCCAGAATCATGATCTTCCAAAAGGTCAAGGGTCGGATATTTGTAAGAGGATAAGTCTAAAGTAGGATCATAATTCTCGACTTTCTTACCCAGTTTCTCATCAAAGGAAGATTCCTCCACTTCGAAATCTTGTTTTTCTTCTTCTTTAGGTGGTTCTTCCTGAACCACTTTATTTTCTAAGGTATTTTCCACCTCCATGGTCAATTCTTCTTGAGGCGGAGCTTTTTTAGGTTTTTGTTCGCTTACCGTCCAAGTGCTGGCGTCATCGATTGATTCTTCTTCAAAACCTTCAACCTGCTTATCACTTGTATTTTCTTCCTGCTCAGCTTTATCGGTAGATTTTTCATCAGAAAAGCTTACTTTTTCATCCTCATCGGCTATTTGATCATCATTAGCTGTTTTGGAATTAAAGAATAGTAGGGAAGTAACATTAAAATAAAAAACAATGAATATTAACAATGAAAGAATTAAAACCAGATAAGTCCCCCATCCAAAAAGGCTATTGAAAAGTACTGCCAGTTCATATCCGATTCCTCCACATAAAAAGGAGAAGGCCGTAATTTTGCCCGATTCGAAAACCATAAAACCCAAAAGTAAGCTAAACCAAAAAAGGAAAAACACCATAAAAGTGAAAGCACTTTTTATAGAGAAGATTACTTTATTGAATGTTATGCGGTAACCTGCTAAAAATAGAAAAGGTGGAATTAGAAAGGCTGCTAAGCCAAACCATTTAAAAATAAAATAATAAGCAGATTGTGCGCCTAATAGACCCAGCCAGTTATCCATTTCTGATCCAGAAGCTTTAACACCCGTTTCAGAAACAGACTGCAATACGCTCATATCAGCTTTGCCCGTAAATAAATACGATACAAAGGCGGTAAATAGAAAAATAGACGCCGTTAACAGAAAGAACCCAAAAGCCAAGTGCAATCTTCTGTCCTTCAGAAAATTCCATTGGAAATTTAATTTGGTGGATTTCTTTTCCTTATCCCCTTTTTTAAAAGTATTAGATTTATAAGTATTCTTTGCCATAGAGTTTGCTGACTAAGCAACAGTAAAATTGCATAAATTCAATTTAAGCGCAAAATACGAATCTTCAATTAGAAATTTTGCTATTGGAAGGGAATAACTGAAAATATGGTTGTATATTATAAGCTCCACCATGTTTCAAGCATCCGCTTGGAACTTTAAAAACGTATGAAGACTCTATACAACCAACCCGCCCTTCGGGCACCCCTCCTTTTGTAAGGATGGGAGTGAGTGTCTCGTCCTAAAAAAAGTTTACAGATTTAACATTTATTTATTCTTAGTCCTGAGACAAATTTACATTTATATTTTAATCCTAAAATAGTTTTACATT
>JBNJFX010000019.1:0-87039 GCA_051747245.1 Bacteroidota bacterium | reverse complement strand
AATTAAAACCAATCCACAGGAGAGTAAGCGAGAAAGATATATTTGGTTTATGCAGTTGGCGGCAAAAAGAAATAAAACGACCAACAATGATATACAGTTCTGGCAACAACATAATCAGCCAATAGAATTATGGAGTAATGATGCCATTCAAAAGAATTTAGATTACATACATAATAATCCAGTAGTTAGTGGTGAAGTAGCAGAACCACATCATTATCTTTATTCTTCAGCGATTGATTATGCTGGTGGAAAGGGCATGTTAGATGTTCATCTGATGTTGTAGGTAGGCAACTAATATCACAACCACCATGCAGAGCATGGCGGGAACTCGGAGTAGGTAGGCAATCAGTACCACCATGCAGAGCATGGCGGGAACGCGGGGATGAAACTCCCGATATGGAAATAACTGAATATGCAGATCGTGAAAATCTTATTGTAGTAACCAAGGATTTTGACTTTTACCATTCATATATGGCATTAGAGAGGCCGAAGAAGCTATTTCTTATCACTACAGGAAATCTTAAAAATAGACAGTTATTTGATTTGTTCAGAAACAACTCTTTGATTATCAAGAATGCTTTGGAAAGAAGTACTTTCATAGAGTTGAGTAATGACGGAATAACTGAACATAAATAATTTAGAGATTAAAAAATACAATACTGTTTCTATAATCAAATTCCACAAGTATTCTCTCCATTCCAGACATGTTTTACATAGTGGTATTCTAATAAAAACATCTTCCTCTCAATACAAAACCCCACCCGTCCGCTATCGGATGCTTCCGTGCTTTATGAGCGCATGGCAATAGCTATTTACGCCTTTAAATGCCCAGTTCCCGCCATGCTCTGCATGGTGGTTGATTAATTTCTTCTAAACTTCATCATTTCACTTCTCAAATTCTCCTAACTTAAACAAAACCCCACCCGTCCGCTATCGGATGCTTCCGTGCTTTTATGTACGCATGGGAATAGCTATTTACACCTTTAAATGCTAATGAAGGCACTTTTGCTATACTTGGCACAGAGTTGGTAAAAGTGAATTTGCAATATTATAAATTTCAATGGATAAGAAAATTGTACATAAAAAGTGGACGGGCCCCTTTAGTCCCCACCATGCGCTTCATGGTAATGAGATATATTCATTACAGGTCTAATAAATATTCCCATCTAATTTATTTCTAAAATTGGCTAAGGCATTATGATTTCCAATGACGGTAATGAAATCGCCCAGGAGTAATTTGGTATTGCCGTGAGGAATGAAAATTTCTCCTGATCTCCTTTGGATTACCAATGAACCAGAGGGAGGGAAAGCTATTTCTTTTACCCTCTTTTTATGAATTTCTTTTTTGGTAATTTGTATTTCTTCCATTCGATAATTTTCAAAACTGTCCGAAAGGGAGCTTACTGAATCAGGACTTACAATCAATCCTTCCACATGGTTAGCTACTATTTCATCATGATCAATAAATTTTATTTCAGAATTAGGGTCAAGCAATTTTCTGGTCGCAGCCTGTTTGCGTGTAATGATCTTACTGTGATTAAGAACTTCTTTGATGTAGACCGTCAGCTCTCTATTCAGAAGGTTTGATTCAGTAAGTACAATCACAAGATCTCCGGTTTTTATACCAAGCTTTGCCACAGTTTCCTCAGAAATATGTTCTACATATCGATATTCAAGGTGTTTTTTTTCATATTCTGGCACAAGGTCTTTCCTCTGCATAAGGGTGAGCGTAGAAATATCATGCATTTTCAATCTTTCAGCTAAAATAATGCTAGATCGCATCCCTCCTAAAATGTATATGTCGTAATGTTCTTCACCTGCTTTGTCTTTACTTAAAATCTTATAAATCATGGGTGTGATCAAACTGATCAGTATAGATGAGATGACGATACCTGCATTTTCTGCAGAATCTATAACGCCCAGATTGAGTCCGATTTGAGCAGTGGCAATGGTAAGTCCCATCCTTGCACACAGCAGCACACCACCTGAAAGTGCTTTTCGTAAGCCAAACACTTTCCACATGATGAGGGCTGGTGTTACTTGGGTAATGAAAAACCCCAGAAGTAAAGTGATGATAAAGGGTATGGATTCCTCAAAGTGGGTTAAAGACGATAGATCTAAATTTACCCCCACCATTATAAAGAAAATGGGAATGAAGAAGCCATAGCTCATTCCATCAAGTTTAAAAAGGAGTGATGATCTTTTCTTCTCGACAAATAAGCTTAATAAGGTGCCCGCAAAAAAGGCACCCATTACGAGCTCCGTTTCGATGAGATGTGCGATTAGTACAAAAAACATCAACAGAGCGACAGTACCTCTTACCCTGATTTGACTTGCCGCATGTTCTAGCTTGTACAATATATTTTGAAAACGCCTTTTTTTGGATATCCGTTTACCCAAAATATAAACCAAGGTGAACACTGCAAAAATAATGGTGAAAAGTAGAAGTTCAAATTGAAAACCCTTCTCCAACACACCTGAATATACAGAAATGATAATGATGCTCATGACAGTGGCAATGGCTCCTTCCATCAGCATAACTTGTCCAAATTTTCTGGACAATTCCCCATCGGCTTTTAAAATGGGTACTGTAATACTAAGCGCTACTGTGGGTAATAGCAGTGCAAAAAATACAATATCAACATCTATGAATAAGCTAATAAGCCATGCAAATGGAAGGGATAGAAATAAAGAGCCAAAATATATGAATACAGCAAGTAAGAAAGAGTTTTTTAGGAGATCGACTACTTTAAGTTTACCCTTGGGAAAGGAGGCTATAATTTTATCGATATCGATCTCTAAGCCTGAAAGAAAAATTAGAAATAGGAAACCAGTATCTGCCAAAAAGCTAATGATAGGAGTGTCAGATACAAGGTCCAAAATAAAGGGGCCGCAAATGACTCCCATCAAGATTTCTACCACGACTGACGGTGCCTTGGATACCTCAAGCCAAGATAGCACCATAGGTACTATCCAAGCGATTATAAAAACTATAAACAGTGGCCAGTACTCAAAATTTTGCATAGTTTGTAGCTGTGAACTGGACAAAGTAATAGATAAGAGATTGCTATCAAAATTTTAGTGAGACATAGTTGATTTAAAATGGTGATGAGGTTGGTGTATATTAGTTAAATAATAAAATTGTGGGTTTTTTGTTTAAATGAAATATATGAAAATTATAGCGTAGGTTAAATTCCCTATTTTTCCAGCGAAAATTTCTAACTTTCTTACAGTCGTTTAGCCTCAATATTGATAAAAATGATCTGTTGAGGCATATCAAATTGCTGATTTGACTACTTGAGCTATTTGTATTGATTCCTGAGTTTAGCTATAGCAAATGGGGCTTTATTTGAAGGCTGTTTCAATTTCTTATTCTTTAACATCAGTTTTGGTGTTTCATATTATAGTTTTGAACCACTTTCTGATTGAAGATTTGAACCAGATTTTTGAATTAGATCTAAACAAAAAGGATACATTAATGTACTATAAGGGTTTTGATAAAAATGGAAATATTATTGACAGTTATCTATCATTAAATATTTCAAAAACTGAAAATGACAGTATAAGTATTTATTTGAATTATTTTGAAGCAGATTCATTAGCATTAGGAATTATATTAGGTGAGTTAAGTGATGAAAATAAATTGCTTGACACAATTAAAGTTGATTTATCAAAATCAAATAAAGTTGTTATTCCAAAAAATATCAATCAAAAAAGCTTTTATCTGGAGTTAATTTTGAAATCGATTATTATAAAGATGAATTTTTAGCAGACTATTATTTTAAATACGATATTGAAAATGATAGAAACCTAGTTACACCGATCAAAAATTTTAAGGAATTAAATATGGATAAGTCCGAATAAATATCTGTAAAGATTCAAGCATACTAAAAAGAATTACTATGAATATGATCGAGACAGTAGGTTAAGCAAGGTATATAGCGGAACCACACAACCTGAGTATAATGGTCAAAAGGAAATTATTAATAAGGAGGACTTAATCCTTCAAGCCACTTATGATTATTACTTGCACGGGCCATTAAAAAGGACGGAATTAATTCAGGCCAATCAAGGAATGGATTATCTCTATACGGTGAATGGTAACTTAAAAGCCATCAATTGGGCAGACCCTACAAATGACCCGGGCGGTGATGGAGCAGACGTTTTCGGAATGACCTTGAATTATCACCCAGAAGACTACAGCAGTGCCCAAATGCCAAATGGAACGCTAGGCCAAAGCAGTTTTCCAGATGAAGCGCAGTACACGGGTAACATACAGGCACAGGAATGGAAAAGCCCTGTAGATGGTTACGATAAAAAAGCCTATAGTTATAGCTATGATGAGCGCCAGCAATTAAAGACCGCTAATTTTGGAAATACTGCTACGGGCAGTTTCATAGATGAAGGCAAATATGATGTGAACATCAGTGAATATGATGAAAATGGAAACATAAAAGAATTGAGGCGAACTGGGGAAACTGGAAATACTATTCACGATTTAACCTATGAATACAGCTCAGAGGGGAATCAGTTGGAACGAGTAATGCAGGGAGATAGTGTATTTAGGTCTTATACCTACAATGCAATTGGGCAAATGGTCAGTCAGCAACAAGGGGCTGAAAGTATGTACATCGATTATGATGTAACGGGTAAAATGGAATCCGTTTATGCCAATGATGCCAAAACGGATACCATCATGCATATTCAATATGACGATAAAGGGTTTCGATTAAGTAAAACTTCTTATGACAGCACCTATCAAGCTAACTTTAAAACCTGGTATGTTCGGGATGCTTCTGGTACGGTAATGAATATTTATGTGGAAGCTTTGCAAACTGCTGAAGCTCCGATTGTATATGAAACACCAGTTTATGGTTCAGGCAGACTTGGGGCTTATAGACCTTCCATGGAAAACGAAGGAGGAGAATATTATTATGAGGTAAAAGACCATTTAGGTAATGTGCGAGTGGTGATTGGTGGCAGGGATAGTGTGACCTATTTGGCGACTATGGAAGATGAAAGAGCGGCAGAAGAAATAGAGTATTTTAGCGGATTAAAAAGTACTACTGTGGGAAGCCACTTAAACCACACTCCTGAAAGTGAGGTAGCCAATGCAGATAGAGCAGTAAGAATTAATAATGTGATGGATGCCGAAACGCAACCTATAGGTGGTGCGATTACCTTAAGGGTATTTCCAGGCGACACTCTGAAATCAAAAGTGTATGCCAAATATGAAGATAATTCAGATGGCACTACTGAAGTGTTACCCACTCTGGCTAGTTTCTTAGCCACTGCTTACGGAATGCCAGTAGGTGGAGAAGGTGTTAGTAATATATTTGATGTGTTAGATCAATCGACTACAGGAATTATAGGAGTGAAAGATGATTTTGATGAAAGTCAGCCGGATATTTATTTGAATTACTTATTATATGATGACGATTTCAATTTGGTAGATTTTGGCATAGACCCAATTAGTACAAATGCTGAAATACCCGCTGACCCTACCGCCATGACCAATCATGCCTTTGATGAGTTAGCCAATGAAATTATAGTTGAAAAGCCTGGATTTGTCTATATTTATATTAGTAATGAAGATGAACGAAATATTACCGCTTATTTTGATGACTTTGAAGTGAAGCACACATATGGTAATATTGCAGTAGCCAAAGATCAATATCCTTTTGGTTTGGCTATGGAGGGTAGAAAGCTAGAAAGGAAGTATTGGAGATACGGTTACCAAGGAGAGTATTCCGAAAAAGATAAAGAAACGAAATGGAATGCTTTTCAGTTAAGGCAATTTGATCCTGTGATTGGAAGGTGGATGTCCCCAGATCCTTATGGTCAGTACCCGAGTCCATATTTGGCTATGGGAAATAGGCCTCAATCAGTAGTAGACCCTGATGGTGGTTGTGCTGATGATGATTACGATTGTTGGAGAGGGGCATACGAAGCTGGTATTGACCCAGATCAATTATTAAATACTACAATTACAGTTAATGATAGTTATAGTTTTGGTGAAATGTTACAAGATATCTATAATGGTAAATTGGTATTTACAATGAATAGCAGTTTAAGGCATGGAATTGGTAATGATTTTGAGGAGTTTGAAGTTCCTAGTGATGTAAAAGTTGTAAATGTAGATCAAGAGATAATTGATTTGTTTAACAATATGAAGTCAATTAGTTCAGGAAGAACAAAAGTAAAAAACGATACTGATAGATGGAAAAATGTTTATGACGCTAGTGGTCAATTAGAAAAAGCTTTAAAACATACAAATGGCATTTTAGGAACAAACAATGATTCTGAACAGGAATATGAAATATTTATTAGGCATATTGAAAATCATAAAGGAATATTTACACCTGATACTATTGTTTTAGATTCTGAAATAAAGAGACAAAAAAATTATATTGATACAATATTTTATGATAACATCAAAAACAATTCAAGCTGGTAAGAAGATGATTAGGAGTTTTTTATTTTTGATTGTATACTTAATTATTGCCGTTGGATGTTCTGAGAATGAAGAAGAGGCAGAGAACCCTAACCTGATACGAGATCAATTACTTTATACTGCTATTGATTCTATTTCTGAGGGATATAATTTAAATGGCGAGGTGATAATCCACCATGAAATTTATCCTGATAATGCCAAAATTAGCTCAATTAAAAATGTTCTAAAAAGTAAGGAGAATAGTGATTCGGAAAACATAGAATTGTTAAGAAAATTATATCCAAGACTAAATGATATTATTGATTTAAATATTGATATAAAAAAAGTAAAAGATTACAAATTAATTATAGATAAAGATTCTGTTGAGAGGTATAATAAATCAAGTGATTCTTTTTGTGTAATGAATACCTCAAATGCAGTATTAAATGACAAAGAAAATAGGGGCTGTTTCTATTTAGCTATTCAATGTGGCGATAAGGGTGGTAATGGAAACATTGTATTTTTTAAAAAAAATAAACAAGATGAATGGATGATTGAATTAGTGATTCGGATTTGGCATGGTTAAATTAATTAGGTACTTAAAACACATTTCCTATTGCCGAACAAGCAATAATAGCATATTTCGATGATTATAAAATAAAAAACACATTTGGCAATATTGTAATAGCCACAGACAAATATCGCTTTGGTTTTGCTATGGAAGGCCCTAAATTGGAAAGAAAATACTGGAGATACGGATATCAAGGGGAATATGCTGAGAAGGATAAAGAAACTCAATGGAATGCTTTTCAGTTGAGGCAATTTGATCCAGTTATAGGAAGGTGGACTACAACTGATCCTTATGGGCAATTTCCTAGCCCTTATTTAGGGATGGGGAATAATCCTGTTAGTGGTGTGGATCCGGATGGGGGGGTTTGCCCGACCTGTACAGGTGGAGATGATGTTTATTCTGTTGGTGCTACTGTTACTAATGTTAATGGATCATGGAAGTATTTAGGTGGTGGTAATTGGCAGGATCTAACTGCACAAGGTACTTCAGGCGGTTTCATGGGAGGTTTCTGGGATTTTATGAATTACATGGATGAATTTGTACCAAAAGGAGCAGGTCAGGGTATGATAAATTCGCCAATTCAATTTGTACTTTCTGGAGAGAATGGACAAATTGATCTTAATGCTGCAAAAATGAATCCGGATGCTAAGACATTTGTTGTAGATATGGATGAGCTTGATATGATTAATGATGTACTTACAAAGCATAATCCCAACTCAAAAGTACATAAACTAACTCTAACTCAACAAAGAAATCAAGGAAAGTCAAACCCAGTATATGTGATGAATAGAGCGGCCACAGAACAATTAGCTGCAAGTAAACATGCTTTGGCTCATCAAGTTCGAACAAAATTACCAGAATCTTCATTGGCCAAACCACGATATAAAACAATAACAGATACTGTTTGGATAGAATTTAATGGAGTAAGAGATACTTTTAATATTAGGACATATGAAGTTCAAGATTTTTAATTTGCTGGCAATACTGATTTTAGTTAGCTGTGCAGAAGAGTTTGAAAAAAAATATAGAGAGGATGGTACTTTAATTGAAAAGTATGAAGTACAAAATAATAAAAAACATGGTAAAAGATTTGTCTATGATTCACTTGGCAGACTGATTGAAGAATCGCTATGGAAGAATGGTTTAAAAGAAGGTATATGCATCAAATATAGCTATAAAAAAAATATTAAGCGATACCTCACATATGAAAGAGATACCTTAAATGGCAAAACAAGGGATTATGATCTCACAGAAAGTTATCTAATCAAAGAAGGATTCTATCAAAATGGTATGAGAAAGGGTTTTTTTCACTATTATGATTCAAATGGTGATTTATTAGAATCTCGTCAATTTGAAATGGATAAGAATAAAGGGTATTTCATCAATCAACAGAAAATTTATCTGGAGGGAGAGATTAATCTATGGGATAGTTTTTATTTCACTGTACAAGAAAACAGAAAATCATTCATAGTCCTTTCAGTTAATCCTAAATACAAGAAGCACGATTCTTCTTACTTAATATTTGGAAAAATAACTAGATTTGTTGATGATTTTTTACCCTTAGACACTGTTAAATATGAAGGAAATTCTGTGAAGGTTAATAAAGAATATTTGGAATTATACAATAGTGCAGTAGCACTTGATGTAATTCCTAATATAGGTATTGAGAATAAAACATTAATATCTACAATGTACATCCGATTTAATGATCTTGATGACTACGAACCAGATGAAAAGAATGGTAAAATATTACATGTGTCTAAATAATAGAAGAAATCTTAATTAGAAGAAAAGACGAAGAAACTAAATAGAATGCATTTCAGTTAAGGCAATTTGATCCAGTTATTGGCAGGTCGTTATCTATTGATCCAGCTAGACAGTTTTATTCACCATATGTGTGGGTAGGTAATAATCCAATCCGTGGAACTGATCCAACAGGTGGACTTTGTCCTGAATGCCCAGATCCAAATTCAAATAGTGATGTATTTCAAATAGGAACAATATTTAGTTTTTCATCTGATGGAGAGCACGGGGGAGCTAGTTATATGCTCACATCTTTAGATAAAGGACAAGATGGCTGGGTAAGAATTGATGGGATGTTAAATGAAGTTACAGTATCAGCTACTTCATCCTATAATGGATTTGGTTATTTGAATTGGCTGTCAAATGTAGGAAGTAATTTGAGTCAATTAGATCAAGATTATAATTTTACGGGTAGGGGTGGTTATTTAGAATCTTCTGGTCGTATGATTGTGGGTGCAACGCCTATGTCATTTTACGATGGAATTATGGTTTTGGCAACTGATGAAAATATGTACGGAGAAACAGCAGATACTGGTATTGATAAAGGTTTTGCTATTTTAGGTATGGCTAGTCCATTTAATCCTGGCTCCAAGGTAATGAAAAAGACAGTATTCAATTTATTAAATAAACCGGTTACAGCTGGTCAAGTATTAGATAAAACCACTGAAGCCGCAGGAGCAATACATGATTCTGGTGCTCTAAATTCTTTAAAAAAATAGATGGAATAATGAAATATATAATTGTTTCGAAGAAACGTACACTTAAGTATATATTAACGCTAATTTTTTTTCTTCTTTCTTTAGTATCGCTCCTATTTGCAATATTTGTCTTTGAGACTAGTAGACAATTTACTGTGTTCTTATTAATTTGCTTTACGTTAAGTTTGATCTTATTAGCTTATGTAAAACAGCATATTGAGATCGGTGAATTAGAGTTTATAAATAATGAAGATTTTATAATTAGGAGTGAAATCTTGGGGAATCATCAATTCGTTATTAAGGATTTAGTACAAATAAAACTAATATTAAGTTCTTATGAAAGGAAGGTAATAACGGGTGTGGCATTTACAAATGAGGGGTTAACTGGATTGGGAAATTATATAAAATTTATCGATGAGAATAGAAATAAATTCAATATTGAAATCTTTATCAAAACAGAAACACAGTTTAATTTTTTAATGAGACTTAAAAAACAACTTGAGACTACTGGTTAGGGTGTATTATTGTTCCAAAGAACTAGATTCGTATATATTTATATTAGTAATGAAGATGACCGGAATATCACTGCCTATTTTGACGACTTTGAAGTGCAACATACTTATGGAAGTATTGCAGTAGCCAAGGATCAATATCCATTTGGATTGGCGTTGGAAGGTCGTAAATTGGAAAGAAAATATTGGAGATATGGCTATCAGGGTGAATACGCTGAGAAGGATGAAGAAACCCAATGGAATGCTTTTCAATTGAGGCAATTTGATCCAGTAATTGGAAGGTGGACTACGACTGATCCTTATGGACAATATCCGAGTCCTTATTTAGGGATGGGAAATAATCCTATGATGAGATTAGACCCAGATGGTGGGTTTGATTGGTATAGAAATAAGGAAATTAAAAACCTAATGTGGCGTGAGGGAAGTGCTGAAATTGAAGGCTATGAAAATTTGGGTGCAACATTTTCCGGGTTTTCAGCTTCAGGAACTTTTTTTCAAGGTTTTGAGGATGGAAGCTATGTTGAGATTTTGAATACTATTGAGGTAGTAGGAACTAAAAACCCTGTTACTGAAAAAATCTATAATGGACAAAGGAAGTTTTTAAGTGGCTCATTTCAGTTAGGAATGGACTTAGCTGCTAATGGTGCAACTTATACTGGCTATGGTTTAGCCTTTATTCCTGGGGCACAACCTGCAGCAGCTGCCTTTATTGCTGCAGGTAATACAATTTCTACCATAAATTCAGGAATTACTGCTGCAAAGTATTACAAAAATGGAGAATGGGGAAAGGGTACTGCGAGCTTGGTTACAATGGGGGGATCTATGTTATTAGGAGGTACAATTAAAACCAGTAAAAATATAGCTACTGAACAAGGTAAAAATATTTTAGAAGGTGGCGTTTATATAAAAGAGAATTTTGTACATATGGTGATAGAGGATTACCATTAATTTTTAATTAAATGGAAGGTATTTATAAGGGAGTTGTTTTACTTTTTATTTCATTTTTATCGTTAATTGCGGTGATAAGGTTTATGAAAAAATCAAATCATAGATCAATATTTGGTATTTTATTTAAAGATTCATACAATTTTGGTCTTATGGTTGTGTTTTTACTCAGTTTAATTTATGGATTAATTTTTATTTTTGGATCATTCAATTGAATCTGTCTTTAATTCTACATTCTGATAACCAAATTCAATAAGATAGATAAATAATATAATCATAATACGATGATGATTTCAATTTGGTAGATTTTGGTATAGACCCTATTAGTACCAATGCTGAAATACCAGCTGACCCTACAGCCATGACTACTCATGCCTTTGACGAGTTAGCCAATGAAATCATGGTTGAAAAGCCGGGTTTTGTTTATATTTATATTAGTAATGAAGATGAACGGAATATTACCGCTTATTTTGATGACTTTGAAGTGCAGCATACTTACGGCAATATTGCTGTGGCCACAGATCAATATCCATTTGGATTGGCTATGGAAGGCCGTAAATTAGAAAGAAAGTATTGGAGGTATGGTTACCAAGGTGAATATGCTGAAAAAGACGAGGAAACTCAATGGAATTCTTTTCAGTTAAGGATGTTTGATCCAATTATAGGAAGATGGACAACGACTGATCCTTATGGTCAGTATCCAAGCCCTTATTTAGGGATGGGGAATAATCCTATTAGTAGAACAGATCCAGATGGGGGAAGGGATGATATTCATTATGATAGTAAAACAGGTGAAACACGTGTGGTAGATACTGATTTTGCTGATAGGCTTTTTGTTGATGGTGATTTGGTTGGATATACCGGTGGTCATGATGGTGACTGGATGAATTGGGGCTACCAAAATGTAACATTTTATGATGATTATAATTCATCGTATTTCAGAGATACTTATGGCGACAAATTACTTAATGACAAATTTTTTAATACTGCTATAAATTCATTAGGTAGTTATGAACTTCAAAATGAGTTTTTTAAAGCACGTACCACTCAAGCTATAAATACTTACGGAACAAAAACGGCTATAATTTCTGTAGCTGTACCAGCTGCAATAATTGCAGGAGCTGAAATAGTAGCAATAACTCCAAGTGTGGGCGAATTATATTGGAAGGCAGGCGAAATATATCACGGTGCAAATGTAATTTTGAATGAAGGAATTTACCGTGGATTATGGCTAGCTGCTCCAGCTTTGGGAAAATCGAAAATAGGTAGAGAAATTGGAAAAGATTTAATAATTAGAAGCGAATTAGTTAAACAAGATATTACAGTATTAGCTATAAAAGTTCATAAATTTTATAATAATGCTTCAAAGTTTTTTAAATAAGGGCAAATGAGTTATCAAATTAAAAACATAGAAAATATAAATAATTTTTTTGAAAATCACGGGCTTAATAAAGTTGAAAATAATACTTCAGATACAAAGACAGTTATAGATATAATCAAAAATAGGGGAGATAATGAGAATGTAATCAAAGCTATAATCAAATACAAAATTAATGATTATTTTAACTCAGATGATAAAGATATAATTACTTTTGTTGCTTCAAGGAGAAAAGAAATAAGAAAGAGGCTGGATTTATCATTACCTACTGTAGTGCCATCAAGAGGGGCAGGAATTGTTCTTTTTATTGTTATTATTCTTGTCTACAGCATTTTATTCTATTTTTCATTTAAAAATTTAAGCTACAGTATACCTTTCTTAGTATTTATTAATATTACAGTCGGAATTCCAATATCGATATTTTTATGGGAATTTATTTTATTTTTCTTTCCTAATTCAATTGGAAAAAATAGTTTCCCAGGTGTTAACTCAGAGGATGAATTAATTGATGAGATTTATCGTGTAAATAAAAATAAATTTTCATACGAAGATTATGAATACTTGCAAAAAGTATTGAAGGGCATAGAAATGAACATACCCATAAATCAAATATAATACTTGCATTAAAATCGGATAAAGTGTCGCAGAGTTTGTAAATATAGTAATAATGAAGTTAGCCGTTTTATCAACTCTTATTTTGATGATTTTGAAGAAAAGCATACTTATGGCAATATAGCCGTGGCTACTGACCAATATCCATTTGGTTTGGCTATGGGGGGACGTAAATTGGAAAGAAAGTATTGGAGGTACGGCTATCAAGGTAAATATTCTGAAAAAGATGAAGAAACTAAATGGAATGCATTTCAGCTAAGACAATTTGATCCTGTTATAGGAAGGTGGACTACAACTGATCCTTACGGGCAATATCCGAGTCCATATTTAGGGATGGGGAATAATCCAATCAATGGTGTTGATCCTGACGGAGGATTTTTTTGTGGCACTTGCTCAGAGGGAGCAGAGGTTGGGACTACAGAAACACATAATGGTGCCACTTGGTTAATGAAGTAAGGAGGTTGGACCAGGCTTGATGGTATGATGGCGGAAGTAACTGCTGTAGGATTTAGAGATTTTGGAGGTATTTTAGGCAGAGTAACCGAGTCTTGGCGTAAAAACGGAAGATACGACCTTACTACCTTTGGAAACATTGGCTTTAATTATACACAAACACCATTAGGACCTGATTTATTTGGTGGTACGGGGGTTGAAGCTAATCTCTATATTGGTTTGGGTACCGGAGTATCAGTTGATAGAATACAAGATGCTAATGGTGGCAATGATCTTTATTTTACCTGGGAATTAGGTGTTGGTGCAGATGTTTCTTTAGGAACACATGGAAGTTTTTATGATGTAACACCTGGACCAGAAAATATTGCCGGGGGCAGTTATTTTTGGAGCGGTGCTTATGGCCCACTTTCATATCAAAGATCCGGTACTATAGTGTACGATTCAGAAACAGGATTTAGATTTGGTGATTATTATCAAAATCAGATTGGTGCTGGTGTGGGATCTCCTTATCTGGTTGGAGGAGCAAAAGCAGGTTTAAGCTATACAGTCAATTTATCAGATATTGCACGTTTTTTCCAAGGATATCAAACTCGATCTTATCATGAATGACGATAATTTACATAGAGAAGCAATTAATTTCTTTAAACGAGGATTCCAGAAAACATGGAAACTCATCGTGGGGTTTGTGGTAGTTATCATACTAGTTTTGGCAGCAGTTGCACTCTTCACCCCTGGAGGTGTTACTTTTTATAATAAATGTAATGAGGCTAAGGAGATCAACGAGATGAAGTTTTATGGTGTCGTCCGAAGTAAGAAAAATCCCAATGCACAACATGGACTACATTTTTTAACGATTCAGTCACCAAATAGCAAAGAAGTTTTGATATTAATGCACGATAGAGTAGTTCACCGTGAAACTCGAAGAAGTTTTTTCTGGGAGGTAGTAAGTGAGGGTGATTCAGTCAGAAAAGAACAAGATACTTTTGAAGTGGGCTATAAAAAGGCAGGAGGTCAGTGGAAGAGCCATACTTTGGGGTTTAAATTGTGTGATGATTAAGAGGTATAATTAATTAACTCGGGTTAAATTTTATTTATATATAGTAAAGATTGTATTCGTATGCTTAATAATTATTGTTCTGCAAATTGACGATGGTAATACTAAATCCACTCTGAAAAATTATTCGTTTTTAGGTTCTTAATTAATAGGTTGTTTAAATAAATAGAAAAGATATAGGTGAAGGATTGACTTAAATTGCTTAGGATTATGAGATATAGCTACTTTTTTAATAGATATAGTTTTATTGCATTATTATTCCTTATCATCTATGCAATTATTAGTCAAAATTTGAATAATTCTGATATATGTGAAAAAGATAGTAATTTACAAATCACTGGTGTAGTACAAGATTATAAAATTAAACCTGAAAGCAGAGGTACACCATATTTCAAAATTAATGGTAATTGGCAGACTCTAAGCAGTTTTGGATATCAACTGAATTCGAAAAAGATAATTGGAGATTCAATAATCAAAGTAAAAGGAGAAACATTTCTAACAATTTATACGAGTATTTTGAATGGATATAAAAGTAAGAAAATTTATTCTTCTGAGTGTAATTAAGACCAGTTTTGAGATCTCGAACACTGATTAGTATGTAACTGGCGTAACGGGTGATATTAGCAACCCCTTTTTTATATTAATAATGGTGAGTTTTTTCTTAAAAGGTTGGAACAAAATAGCTATAATAAGTTTTGGATGCTTCGTAATTGTTATGGTGCTTTTATATGCAATTAATTTAGAACGATTTCATGATGAGAGCGAAGAAAAATTTACATATTTTTATAACTCATCAATAGCTGGAAAAATCACGTGCGATCCTTATGCTGGTTCATCAGGTACTTATTTTTGTGTCGAAGGAAAGAGATTTAATTTTCTTCCCTATTCTAATATTCATAATGATAATAATATTTTTTCAAGATTTGCTAATGTAGGGGATTCAATTTATAAAGAGGCTAAATCTGATACATTAATATTGATAAAGGGTAATAACGTGTACGAATATACTTTTTGGAAAAATAATTGAATTGAAAACAAAATCACTGACTTATGATAACATTAATTAAGTAAAGAAAATTATGAATATGATATTTACAAAACTTAGATTTTTATTATTAAAACTCTTCATTTTTAGCTTCCTTCTTTTAGGAACTTTCGCATGTGATAAGTATGATCCTTTTAAGGAAGAGCCGTTATCAGAAGAAGCTGTGAAGATGAAGGAGTCCTTGATCGGAACTTGGTACTTTTATGAGGAAGAAGAAAATGAGGAAGGAGAACTATCCTCTAAAGAATTTACATATTATTTATTTGCCGAGGATTCAGCCGTCTATGATTATGAATTTATCTATGCAACTAATATGTATCCAGATAGTGCGAGCAATGTAGTAACAGATTGGGATTTCAGGGAAGGCTTCTATCTTAGTATAGGAGATGGTTTTGCTGAGCTTTATGAACCTGAAGGTAGGTTTAAGGTAATGGAATTTTACGGAGACTCTGTGTTACTGCGTAAATATAAGTCAGGTGATAATATTGACAGAATGTTTATTAGACAGTAAAAACTATTATTTTATTATATAAAACCATAATGTACAAATTTAAATCAACTCTTTTAAAAGTAGTATTGACTACTTTCTTTATTTTATTTAATTATTTTGCGTTCTCACAAACATCATCATCCGAAAGTGAGATGACTGGATATATCGGTGGAAAAATTGGGCTTAATAATGGATGGATGTATATCTCTGATCTAAATTCTGAAGGTTATTCAGATGTTAGCTCAGCTTTTATGATGGGAATTTATGGATCAGTACCGATCACAAAGAATTTATCTATTTCTCCCGAATTAATATATAGCGTTGATGGTGGGAAATATTTGGTTTCAAAAAATATAAAAACAACGAAATTCTTTTATCGTTTGTCTCTTCCAGTAATACTGAAAATACACTTAAATAATTTCCTTGAAATTCATACTGGACCGCAAATAGGGTATTTATTCCCAATAGATGATATGTATAGATATCTATATGATAGAATCACTTACGACTATACAGTAGGGTTGGAGGCACATATAAAAAAATATTCTATTGGATTGAGGTATAATTATGGATTACAAAATTTGTATGATGAAGAGATAGAAGGATTTGAACTGCAGGGCTCTCCTGAATATCGTTTGCGAACCCTACAGATTTATGTAGGAATTAATATCAATTAAGTAGTCTTATTTGCTTAATGAGGATATACCTCTTTATTATACTAAAGGACCAAAAAATGATTAGATATCTATTTTTGATTATTTTTAGCGTGTTTAACATTTTGTGTGATGCCAGTGCTCAAGTATTTAAAAAAATTAAAGTAACAGTGGGTGTCCCGTTTAGTGCATTTACTACGGATCAGTTTGCTTATTATGCAGGTTTAGATCTTGAGCCATCCTGGAGGATAAAGGATGATTTGACATTAGGATTTTACATAGGTTACATGCAAAGTGATTCTGATACCAATACAGATCCACAAAAGTATCTTTCTGAGTCTGGTGATTTATTTTCAACTTGTTTAGTAATCGATCGATATTTTACTCTAGAACGACCAAACTATTATTATGGCTTAATGGTGGGTTTGTCTCAACATCTTTATCAAGTAATTGAAAAAGGTACTTTTGTGAATGGTGTTCCAACTAGCGGTAGAATAATTAGTGATTTCACTAATGGAGTAAATATATCACCAAGATTAGGTTTTAATTATGGGCATTTTCGAGCAATGATAATGTATCAACTTATTTTGAACGATGTACCAGATATGTTAACCCTTCAAGTTGGATTAGAAATAGGAGGTGGCAAAATATCTAAATGATATTAGAGCTTTATTTGCTAAGGATGTCTCGGGAGAAGTATTCATTAGGTCTCAAATTATGAATTGAGAGGCTTATGGCAATTATTATTTAATTGTAAAACCATGGGATATTGGTGGGATTTTAGGTTTTGGTTTAAAGATTAAGAAAGTTCCTGTTTCATTAACCTATCAAGCAGGATTTTTAAATACTCATCCAAAAATATTCAATGTAAGACCATACACTAATGATAGAAAAAGCAATGAAAGAGCGAAAAGAAACAACAGTTTCTTAATCAATTTTGATGTTCCAATTAAATCTTTTAATTCTGACTCTCAGTGAGCATTTGGCTAAATTCGATTTTAATTTTTATTAAGTTGGTAAGCAACTGAAAACTGGATAGATCGATTGTATATTTTAACTTCAGTACCACTTGCACCATCGTCTGTTATAAGGAAAGTATCATTTGGTATTATTCCTTGAATAAATTTTAGATTCAAATCAATTTTTTCAGTTGCAGAAAAGGAAACACCTCCAACTAAAGATAAATCAAATGTTGAAAATGCTGAAGTAATATTTTGATTCTGACTGTTAGTTTTCTGTTTAGCTAGTAAAAGAACTCCTAGTTCAGGACCGAATTCAATATTAAATCGTCCTAAATTATACCCAAGTAATGTTGGTAGGTTAATGTAATTCAAGTGAATAGAGCCTGCTCCCTTTTTCACAAACAAAAGGTCTGTTATTAAATTAAATTTTTTCCCAAATGAGTATTTATTTGATAGACCAAGCTGATAGCCCCACCTATTTGCGTTAAAATATTGAACATCTTCGAAATTGTCTGTCTGAGGAGTCCATATCCAATCAGAAGAATTACCACCTGCTTTTATCGAAATATCTAACTGAGCTTTGGATTCTGAAATAATAAAAAGTGCGAAAGCGATAACTAATATTGATCTCATGATTTGAGTTAAGGTTTTTTGATTGAAAAATTAATTAATGCTAATTACTAAAATTTTTTAAATTTAAAACAATTAGAATATATTTTATTTATACATATAGGAAAAATTAAAGATGAATTTTCTTGATGGATATGTTTAATAGAAAAGATTAATCAAATTCTAAAATTTGATGGCTATTCTGAATCACCATTCCTTCTGTCCCAACCATTTTCCACATGGCGGATAATAATTTAGACAATTAAAAGTTCAAATCTTTAAATCTAAAACATCCTTACCAAAACCAAGCTAAACCCGAAAATTTACATTAATTTTGTTGCTATACTAATAATTAATAATGCAAGAAGCCGAAAAATACAGCCGATATTCATTTTTACTGGATAAAACAGCGCGCAGGGTAAAGCAATACGCCAAACAAAGATTTAGAGAATTGGGCTGGACCATCACCATTGACCAATGGGCCGTTTTAAAGCAATTGTATGATAAAGGTGAGGTGAACCAAAGGGAATTGGCTACCAATACTTTCAAGGATCATCCTACCATGACCCGTATTATTGATTTATTGAAAGCCAAGGAATTGATAGAGCGTAAGCCTCACCCTGGTGATAGAAGGAGCTTTATGATTGCCTTAACAGCTGATGGAAAAACCATGGTGGAAGAATGTCTGCCGGAAGTCCAAAAAATCAGGATGAAGGCTTGGGAAAACCTTTCAGAAAAAGATTTTCAAGAGTTTAAAAGGATCTTAGAAAGTATTTATCAGAATTTGTCTTAAAATTTGATTTTTTCTATTCCAACATAATAAAGATCAAAACCACCTAGTCCACCAGGTCGGTTCGATGAAAATATCATCAAATCATTTGTAAATCCGTGTTCTTGGGGTCGGATGATAGGGCGGTATTCATCATACTCAGAATTGATTTCAGGCCCAAAATTTTTAGGGTCAGACCATTTGCCATTTATTTTTTCTGAATAATACAGATCAAATCCCCCGAAACCACCTGCTCTATCGGATGCAAAAACCATAAAATCTTCCATAATGAAAGGGCATTTATCATCAGATGAAGAATTGAGTTTATCAATTGAACGGATTGTTTTTTCAGAATCATCATAGAGTCTGTCAACTAAATCTAGGGAATTATCAAGCTCAACATTGAGGATATCAAATTGACCATTTCTATTGCTACACCAGTAAATCTGACTGCTGTCTTTATTTAATGCAGGATAATAATCATCAAATTCAGAATTTAAATAGGGAATAGAAGCTATGGTGTCATATTCCTCATTGTTTAAACTATGAGTAAATTTTATATCAAAATTGCCTGATTCATTATTGGCATATAATAAAATCCTGCTATTCCCATTAGGGAATCTTCTTGTTAGATAGGGGCCAAATTCATCCGCTGGGCTATTGATATTTCTAACAGCTTGATTTAAATCCTTATTATCTATGTAAAAGCCCATATTGGCATTTGTTTCTTCCTCAATTTGGAATTCACCAGACGATTTAGAGAAATGAAACTTGATGAGTTTATAAATGATGTCATATTCCCCACCTCCTGAACGTCTGTTAGAGGAAAAACATAAGGGGAAAGTCTCTCCTAAAATTGGAGAGGTGGAATTGTAATCATCATATTCTGAATTGACAAATTCAAGATTAACCGGACTGCTAGAAATGCTTGCAGAATTATATTTGTAGCCAAAAAATTTATTGCAAGAATATAGAATTGGTATTAAAAGGAGGATAGGTAAAGTTTTTTTCATTTTGGTTCTTTTAATTGTTAACATGCTATTTAACGCCTATCTTTTTTATTATTATAATGTTTGAGACTTTTAACATATATTTTTATGGTGCTCCACTTGGATATAAATTTATATGTTAGTTAAAAATGAACTAGAATTATCACCTTGAAAATTTTATAATTGATAGTATATGACATTTTTTTCAATGGATATTTGTTAATTTTAATGAATTATAGAAATACCCAAAATTCATGAGGAAGATATTGTTCCTTTTTCTTTTTTTAGTGCTTTCCATAGAGTTAAGTGCTCAGGTTTCTAAACCTAAATATGCCAATGAGTTTTTGGCTATTGGGGTGGGCGCTAGGGCTTTTGCTTTGGGCGGTGCATCTGTGGCTTCCGTTGAAGGGGCTTCTGCCGGATATTGGAATCCTGCGAAATTATCAAGTTTAAAATCTGATCATTCGTTGGATTTAATGCATGCTGAATATTTTGCTGGCATTGCGGCTTACGACTATGTGGGCTTTGCCACCTCAATTGATGAAGATAGTAAAATGGGATTTTCCTTAATTCGTTTTGGGGTGGATGATATTCCGGACACCCGCTTTATTTATGATGCCAATGGCGCATTGAATTACGATAATATCCGTTTCTTCTCAGCTGCTGATTATGCTTTTCAATTTTCTTATGCCCGCGATTTAAAGTTTTTGGAGGGCTTGTCTTTTGGGGCAAATGCCAAAGTAATTCATCGAACGGTAGGCGAATTTGCCAATGCTTGGGGCTTTGGCTTTGATTTTGGGACTGCCTACAAATGGAAGAATTTGGATTTGGCTTTGGTAGCGCGAGATGTCACGGGAACTTTTACCACTTGGTATCATAATGTAACCATGATAGAAGATATTTACACGCAAACTAATAATGAAATCCCCGAAAACACTACTGAAATGGCAGTGCCACGCTTAATATTTGGAGCTGCCTATACGCAAGAATTACCTTATAAATTTTCCGTTATGGGAGAAGTAAACTTGGATGCTACTTTTGATGGGCCAAGAAACACTTATGTAAGTGAGGATAAATTTTCTATTGATCCTCGAGGAGGTGTAGAATTGGCTTATGATAATATGGCTTTTCTCCGATTTGGCGGCAATAATCTTCAGAAGATCAAAAATTTTAATGGCAGCGAAAGATGGAACGGTCAGGCTAATATAGGGGCAGGTTTTCGCTATAAAATCCTACAAATTGATTATGCATTTACCGATTTAGGAAATAGTTCTGAGTCACTTTATTCTCATGTTTTCACCTTGATATTTAATTGGGATGCGAAAGAATAAAGTTTTACATAGCATATTATTTCTTCTCTTTTCTATTCAGTTTAGTTTCGCTCAGAATCCGCAAGATTGGATTAACTTCAATCAATCTTATTATAAAATAAGCCTAGAATCCACTGCAGCCTACGAACTGGATTATGATGAATTATTGGAAGCAGGCGTTCCTTTATCCTCTATTGATGCCAGAAGCTTGCAAATATTTTATAGAGGAGAGGAAATTGCCATAAGGGTAACCGGGCAAAGTGATGGCAGATTGGACCCCGGGGATGTTATTCAATTTTTGGGCAAAAAGAATGATGGAACTTCCGATACGCCCCTTTATAGAAATCCGGAACATCAGTCTCATCAATACTACAATTTATTCAGCGATGAATCTGCTTATTTTTTGACCTGGAAAAATGATGGCACAAATGGAAAAAGGATTCAGGAGCAGAATATTATTAACAACACCAATAATTTAAGTGCTGAAAACTCAATAGAAAAGGAGATTTTAAGACTTTTCACTAATAATGCAGATCGAGGACAACGCTATAATCCACAAAGTGATATTTATTACTCCGCATTTGATTTGGGCGAAGGCTGGACGGGTTCGGCTTTCACCAATCCAACAGATTTTTCGATCACGGATTTAGATAAAGCCGTCAGATCAGAAGCCCCTCCTACATTGGAAATCCTTATTCAAGGAAGAAATATTCGGCAGCATCAAACGGAAATTTTGGTGGGTCCTAATGAAAGTTCCTTAAGGTCTTTGGGTACGGTGAATTTCGAAGAATATGAATATTCGGCATTTTCAAGTGAATTAGAGTGGGAAGATGTAGCCAATGATGGCAGCATGCTCATAAGGCTTTTGCCACAAGCCGAGGGCTCGGATAGAATTTCAGTTTCTTACATTAAAATTGATTTTCAAACGGAAACGGATGTGAATAATGAGGCAGGCGGAAAATTCACATTAAATCCAAACCTCGCAGGTTCTTCCTATTTACGGTTTTTTAATACCAATAGCAGTGCAAGATTATACCGAACAGATAATTTTAATGAGCCGGTGCTTTTAAAGACCAATCGAACAAATTCTGAAATTAATACGGTAATAGAAAACACCTTTAATGGAGCAGACTTGTATTTACAAAATCAAAATTTCCTTAGCCCAAGCATTGAAAAGGTAAATTTTAGGGATTTTGATAATTTCGATCCTGATTATGTGATCTTAAGCCATCCACAGCTTGGCAATCCTAGTGGTGATTACAACAATCCTGTAAAAGCTTATGCCGCATACCGTAATTCGGAAGAAGGTGGAGGATACGATACACTAGTGGTGGATATCAACAGGATTTATGACCAATTTAATTACGGGGAAACTTCCCCATTGGCGGTTTATCGCTTCACTCAATATTTGGTAGAAAACACCAAAGCCGAGATGATTTTTATTATTGGGAAAGGCATGAATTGGTACCATGATTATCACAGAAGAACCGAAATTCCTGATGGTTTATATAATGAATTTGTGCCTACTGCAGGGGCACCCGGTTCGGATATTCTTTATGGCTTCGATTTGGAAGAGAATAACAGAGCCGCCATTTCCTTTGGAAGATTAAATGCTCATAATAGTCAAATTGTGGCGGATTATTTAGATAAAATTAAGGAAATGGAAGCTAAACCATTTGATGATTTAAGGCGGAAACATTTCTTGAATTTAAGTGGTGGGATTTCATTTTTTGAAGTGAACAGATTCTTAGGCTATATAAATGATTTTGCCAGCTATGCAGAAAGCCCATTTATTGGCGGTGATTATTCTAATATTACCAAGGAAACTACTCAGGTGGTAGAGTTTATAAATATTGCTGATCAAGTCAATCAAGGCTTAAACTTAATTACATTCTTTGGACATTCAGGTCCCAATACTGCTGATATTGATATAGGAAGAGTATCGGATGATAATTTAGGCTATGAAAATAAAGGTAAATATCCATTTATTTTAATTAATGGTTGTGATGCGGGAGCTTTTTACCAGATTCGAAAAAACGAAACAACTTTTGGTGAAGATTGGGTAAATACATCTGACAAAGGTTCTACAGGTGTTCTGGCTCATGCTTATTTGGGTTTTCCTACCGAATTAAAAAGGTATAGTGATTTATTTTATGCTCATGCCTATGGAGATTCGGTATTAATTGACGGAACGATAGGTGAAATCCATAAAAGCACCGTAAATGATTACTTGTCTAATTTTGGGGCTAATCCTGCACCCTTATATATTTCCCAGGCTCAGCAAATGAATTTGTTGTGCGATCCAGCTTACAAACTCTTTCCTGCCCAAAAGCCCGATTATGGAATTTCAGATGAGGATTTGGAGGTGGTTTCACTGGATGGCGAGTCCATCAATGCCTTAACGCAAGAATTCGGTCTGGATGTCATAATCCGTAATTATGGTATTACCAATGAAGATTCAATTGAGATTTTGGTGAAAAGAACATTGCCAAATAATGAAGTCATTGTGCAGGATACACAAAAAGTAGCCGCTATAAATTATATGGATACCGTAACGGTCAGCATTTACAATGATAATCCCGAAAGTTTTGGGCAGAACATATTGGAGGTTATAATTGATCCAAATGATAAGATTTCAGAGATTAAGGAGGATAATAATACTGCTTCCATCAATTATTTCCTCACTTTAGGCACCACTTTGAATTTATATCCTTATGATGATGGCTTGAGTGATCAACAAAATATCACTTTAACCGCCCAATCCGTGGATTTACTTTCAGATGAAAGGGATTTCCTTTTTGAATTGGACACTACACGAAAATTCAACAGTCCTTATTTGAAATCTCAAAACATTAGGGCCAAGGTTATAGCCAAGTGGGAAACGGAATTGCTCCCCAATGAAAATCAAGCCTATTTTTGGAGGACGAAATTTGCTAATCCAAGAGAAGGGGAACTGGATGAATGGACTGTATCTAATTTCACCTTTACCAATTCCTCAATTCAAGGATGGCAGCAAAATACAGAAGATCAATTCCTTTTGAATAGTATAGAAGGGATTACTTTTGGGGAGAATTGGAGTTTTGAAGAAAACACTTTTAACCTTGAAGTTAGCGCCCCCGGAAATAGTGAAATCGATAATTTTAGTGTGAAAATAAACGGAAATGAATATGCCATCACCAATTTGAGCGGGGCAGCCTGTCGGATTAATCGGCTTAATTTAATAGCATTTGATAAATCCAATGCGGTGCCTTACAGTATTTTAACAGATGGAAGTGGATTTGATATACAAGATAATTTAACTTGTGGAATCCGCCCACAGGTAATCAACCAAATTAACAATAATCAATTAGCTCAACCTGAAACCTATTTCAAGAAATATTTTGATGAATTGCCCGATGGTGATATAGTGCTTTTATCCTCTTATGACAGTGTGGCTTGGAATGTTTTAAGGGCCAATAACCGAGCTGAGCTGCTTGATTTTGGAGCCTCAGCAAATGTGGTGGATAATCTTCAAAATGGTGATCCTTATATTTTATTGGGCAGAAAAGGATTGGGAGCTGGAAACGGAATTGAAGTTACGGCTGATCAAAGTCTGAAAAGTGAACAGACCATTACCTTGGATGAGATAGTGGAAGCTCGATTTGAATCAGGCTCTATTATTTCAAGGATTGTGGGGCCCGCAAAAGAATGGATAGAGTTAGATGCAGAATTTACTGATGTTGAAGCTTCAGATGAAATCAGACTGGATGTGTTTGGGATTGACAGCCTTAATTATCAAACCTTATTGTTCTCGGATGTCACATTCCCACTGGATATTTCCGCCATAAATGTTAATCAATATCCCCAATTACGATTGAGGGTAACATTTACCGATCCTGATAATTTAAGCCCTGCAAAGCTTGCAAAATGGATAGTGAATTATAGGGAAGTACCGGATGCAGTGCTTCTGCCAGCTGAAACTGCCGAAAGGGCAAATACGGAATTGGCAGAAGGAGAAACATTCAGTAAATCATTTAGAGCCGTTAATGTTACACCAAATGATTTTGATGCCCCAATTCCCTATTTACGGCAAGTGTTTAATAGAGAAGACAGGATTTTTCATAATGAGACCAATGCTTTAGCTCCTTTGGAAGCCGATTCTGACACCACTTTCTCAATAGAAGTGGACACTAGAGGTAAGGTGGGAGAGAATGACTTAACCCTAAATCTCAATCCAAATTCAAATTATGATGAAAGGAGATTGACCAATAATGTAATTACTTATCAAAAACTTTTTGATGTTAAAAAGGATTCATTACCACCATTTGTGGAGGTGACTTTCGATGGAATTTCCATTTTAGATGGCGATATAGTTTCTCCTCGTCCATATATCCAAATTAAATTAAAGGATGAAAATACGGTGATCAACAAAACCGATACCACCGGCATTGAAATTCAATTAAGAAGAGATTGCGAGGAATGTGTGAGTGAAAGAGTAAGTTTCTCCAATCCCAATGTTGAGTGGGTTCCGGCAAGTGAGGAAAATCCCTTTACAGTAAATTACCAGCCCGATGGCTTAGAAGATGGAAACTATCAATTGAGCGTGCAAGCAACAGATGCCAGTGATAACTCAGCAGGAGAGGAGCCTTATAAAGTGAGGTTTGAGGTAATCAATGCCTCTACCATTACTAATTTTTATCCATATCCAAATCCTTTTTCTACCAGCACCCGCTTTGTGTTTACGCTAACAGGAACTGACTTGCCACAAGAAATCAAAATTCAGATCCTGACAGTAACAGGCAGGGTAGTAAGGGAAATTTTGCAAGATGAAATAGGTTCAATCCACATAGGAAATAACATCACCGATTACGCCTGGGACGGAAAAGACGAATTCGGGGATAGACTAGCCAATGGCGTTTACCTCTACAGAGTATTAGTCCGAAAAGACGGAGCCTTTATGGAGCAGCGCGCCACAGCAGGGGATAAAGCCTTTACCAAAGGCTATGGGAAATTGTATATATTGAGGTGATGTTGTTTTAAATATGGGGTTGAATCAAAAACAGTCCTTACGAATCTATCTTCAATAATCAGGATTTCTTTAAGATGAAGCTATTACTTCCCAACTAATTATAAAATTTTAAGTGTAGAATTAAACGTTTATTATACGTATATATCTACGGTTACAGTCTTTAGTATTGGTCTTAAGTCAATTTGAAAGGCTTTTTTATTAACTATTAATTCAGTAGATTGCAAAGGATATAAAAGATATATGTGCACCTGAAGGTGTACTTTATTCAGATGTTGCCACCCATACATTGACAGGCTTAATCATTGAATTCGCAATCTATGGGCAGTGTAGAATGGTTTTGAGAAACACAAAAGAGAAATTATTAATATTAGCACTTTAAATAAAACTTCTACCAAAAATTTAAAAGGACTATCTATGAAAAAGAAATTACAACTGATTTTACTATTGATTTTACCAATTACTGCTTTTGGTCAATTATCTGAATCCCTTAACGACATGAAAGCGGACAAAAATCCTGAATATGAAGAATATGAATCATTGCTTTATAATGCAACAGAATACATATTTGACAATCCAGTAAATGTAAAATCAAAAGAATTCGTTTCCGCTACACAAATTGTGGGATTTTGGATGAATAAAGACATTGGAATGCCAATTCCAACATTTGGTGATTTTTTTACTTCTTTGACTAATAAAAATCAGCAACAATTTCTCTACGTGGTTGCAATGATTAATTACGGTTTAGACCAAAAAATAAACCATAATCGAGTTATAACACTAAATAAAATTGAAGGTCAAAAATTCAGCGAGCAAGAGGACGTCAAAGAAGTTCAATTAGGCGGAGCGAAAATCTTGCTTGAATATATTGCGAATAAAGAGAATAATGTACCGATTAACTCAAAGACTAAAAAGTATGTTAGAGCATACAAGAAAGGAGATTTAGAAGAAATGTTTTTTGACTAACCATACTGAATAGAAACGTGTGGCAACACTAAATATAGTTCATTGGGCGGGGAATGCTAAAGTTGAAAATGATTACATTTAATAAAATATTTATGGAAAGGATAGTTTGGAGCTTTGAAGTGCCCAACGCCCTATATTCTTAACGTTATGAATAAAATATTTACCACACTTTTATTATCAATTTTTCTGTCGTGTAATTCAGCATCTTTTGAACAAAACATTGAAGTTAATTCCACTACAACTGGTCTTTTTGAAAAAATAGATTCAATTGTAGTCAATAAAATGAACCAATATAATATCCCTGGACTTTCGATTGGTATAGTTCAAAATGATTCGATCATTTATACTAAGGGCTATGGTGTTCGAAATATTAATAATCCTGGTTTAGTTTCAGAAAGCACTATTTTTCATACAGCTTCAATTAGTAAATTATTTACTGCTTTGGCAATTATGAAACTACAAGAATCTAAAATTCTTTCAATTGATGACCGTTTGATTGAGCTAGTACCGGAGTTAAATTACAGTGATCCAAGGGTAGAGAAAATTACGCTAAAGAGCCTTTTGAATCATACGTCTGGATTGCCAGATTTAAATGACTATGGTTGGAGTAATAATAATCAGTCAGATAATAGCCTTGAAGAATTTGTTTTAGGACTTGATCTTAAAGTTGAATCAGAGCCTTCTTCCCAATATGCATACAGTAATCTTGCTTATGATATTCTTGGTTATGTAATCGAAAAAGCAACAGGATCCACTTTTGAAAAATATCTAAAAGAAAACATATTGAATCAAAACGGAATGTATAATAGTGATTTTAGATATTTTAAAATACCTGATTCCCTTAGAACATCTCCACATTCGAAAAGCTGGATCACTAGCAATATATATGTAAGGGAAACTTACCCTTACACAAGAGAACACGCACCGAGCGGCACATTAAATTCTTCAGCTAGGGAATTATCTACTTGGATGGCTTCATTTCTTAAATTATTAGACGGGGAAAATAGTAGTTTTAATTACGAAAGCATGATTTCACCTTCTACTGATTCAAATGAACATATTGGTTTAGGTTTTCAATTAGCAGAGTTTGACGGTTTCAAAAAAATTGGTCATTACGGTGGAGATAAAGGGTTTAGAAGTTACTTGATGATGATACCAGAAGAAAAAATGGGGCTTATTTTATTGGCTAATTGTGACTATGAAGAAGATTTCAGACAGGAGATTTTACACCCAATTGCTAAGCTAATGCTAACAAAATCCTAAAACGCATTACAAAGCAGTTTAACCAAAACCTTATATTTAATCCACATAAGAGAACTGAGCTTTGAATACAAACTGAATTGAAATTGGATTAAATCAAACTGATAGAAGTAATGATTTGGACTTCATTATAGGGAAGTAATTATGATTTGTATCAATTTAGTCAGGTTAAAACTGACTTATAAACTATGAAACACAAGTTCATCCTTAAGGTAAGCGTTTCTATATAGAATCATTTATGAACAGACTGACAAGAGTAACTGCAATTGTTATCCAACTCCAATCTAAAAAAGTTGTAACTGCTTTAGAAAAAGCAATGAAAAATGAAGATTTGATTTCAATATTTAGTACAATAGACGAAAAGGAAATGATTTTTCAACATTTTAAAATATTTAACAGCATAAATTAATTGGGCACAAGCTAGGGACTATACTCAATAGGAGGTTTAGTGGGTTAGGTTCTTTCCGTGGTTTTGGCTAATTTGCTACGGGGACAGTGACTCACTTCGAAAACCCTATTGACTATAGCCTCAGCGTTTGACACAAGGCAAAAAATCCCGACATAACAAGGACATCAAGGAATAAGAATGATATTATTAAACATATTTGAGACAAGCTTGCCACTTACAAATCCGGTATTGAAATTCTTACTAATTCTTGTGATTATTTTGGTCGCTCCACTAATTCTGAATAAAATAAAAATACCACATCTTTTAGGACTGATTATAGCAGGAGCAGTAATTGGACCCAATGGTTTTCATTTAATGGAGCGTGACAGTAGTATAATTCTATCAGGAACAGCAGGACTTTTATACATTATGTTCCTCGCAGGTCTGGAAATAGATTTGGCAGACTTCAAAAAGAACAGTCAAAAAAGTTTAGTTTTTGGACTTTACACCTTCATAATACCCATGACTTTAGGGACTTTAGCAGGGGTTTATGTTTTAGGATATTCAATCTTTACTTCGGTTTTGTTGGCAAGTATGTTTGCCTCACACACTTTAATAGCTTACCCCTTGATAAGTAAATTAGGAGTAGCAAAGAACAAAGCAGTAAATATAACAGTAGGTGGAACCATGATTACCGACACCCTGGCTTTATTAGTTCTTGCCGTCATAGTGGGGATGACTACAGGAGAAGTAAATACTGAATTTTGGGTAAGGCTTTCAATTTCTATTGTTGTTTTCGGTCTTATTGTAATGCTACTTTTCCCAATTATTGGTAGGTGGTTTTTTAAACGGTTTGACGACAATGTTTCTCAATACATTTTCGTCTTGGTAATGGTCTTTCTGGGTGCTGTTCTTGCAGAAATGGCAGGAATAGAAGCCATCATTGGAGCTTTTTTAGCGGGCTTGGCACTTAACAGGCTTATACCACATACTTCACCACTGATGAATAGAATCGAGTTTGTTGGAAACGCCATTTTTATACCGTTTTTCCTGATTGGTGTTGGGATGTTAATTGACTATCAGGCATTTTTCCAAGATTTTGAAACCATTAAAGTAGCCGCGGTAATGATAGTAATTGCAACTTCCGCAAAATTCATAGCCGCCTGGCTTACACAAAAAACTTACAAATTTTCGGTAGATGAAAGAAGGTTGATTTTTGGATTGAGTAATGCACAGGCAGCAGCTACTTTGGCAGCTGTTCTGGTAGGCTACAATATTATAATTGGCGAAACTGAGACAGGCGAACCTATTCGATTGCTAAGTGAAAGTATTTTAAACGGTACAATTTTAATGATTCTGTTTACTTGCACTATTGCTTCTTTTGTTGCTCAAAAGGGAGCAAAAAACATTGCATTTTCGGAGGCTAGCGAATCCAATACGAAAGAGTCAGAAAACCCTGAGAAAATTTTAATTCCAATCAGTAATATAGAAACAACTGATGAATTAATTAATTTAGGAGTAACCATTAAATCAAAGAAAAATAAGGAGGGCTTATACGCTCTAAGCATTATCCATAATAGCTCCACTGATAGTAGTGCGGATAAAAAAGCCAAAAAGATTCTTAACAAAGCAGCTGTTACGGCTTCGGCTACCGACAACCTTTTACACGAACTGCTTCGCTATGACTTAAATATAGTAAATGGCATTACCAGTGTGGTCAAGGAGCATAAAATCACCGATTTGATATTAGGCTTGCATATTAAGAAAGGAATTTCCGATTCATTCTTAGGGAATCTGACCGAAGGGATTTTAACAAAATGCAACACCACTACTTTGATTTATAAGCCTGCCCAGCCATTTGGGACAATAAAAAGACATATAATTATCGTTCCTGAAAATGCAGAAAAGGAAATCGGCTTCCCTTTCTGGCTCATTAAGGTTTGGAATATCGCTAGAAATACAGGAGCAAAGCTTGTGTTTTATGCGACTGCCGAAACGCTGAAGTTTATTAAAGAAATACATTCAAAACATCCCGTGGAGGCTGAATTTACAGAATTTAATGATTGGGAAGATTTCCTGATTTTATCTAGGGACTTTCAAAAGGATGACAATCTGATCATTATAATGAGTAGAAAGGATAAGCATTCCTTTCAAAGTAATATGACCAAGATACCATCCTATCTGAATAAGTATTTTCAAGACAATAGCTTTATCTTGATTTATCCTATGCAAGCTGGTGTAGCGGACACCTCTAAAATTGATTTTAAAAACCCGACCTTTATTGAACCACTTGAAAAGCTTGATGAAATTGGGAAAACGATTGGTAAAATATTTAAGCGAAAATGAAGTCCAGATGCCCAATAGGAACTGGCTACAAGCAGAAATTTTGCACTTGTTAGGACAGGTTTTATTGCCTTGGGTAACTAGAAAAGGTTGATAACTTTTAAGAAAAAAAACAAGCACTTACTAATAAAAGAACCCACAACAAAATTTACTTTTGAAAATTATCTTTATAGTGTGTTCCATTTTTCATAAAAAATAAATGACTTAAAAAAATCAATAAATGTATGCTTTCAAAATTGTATTAAATGCTTTATCTATTCTCAAAATCACAATAATTAAAGACCAAAATAGTTTATTATGTTTACTTTAGTATTTTAAATTATATAAAACTTTAATAAATTATGAAAAAACTATTAACCTTTGCCATTACCGCTATTATCACCATCAGTACTTTAAAAGCTCAAGAAATACAATTTTATAATACAGAAGAAGGCGATAAGCATATCTGGGGAGAATTCCCGGTAGATTACTTAAAAGAAGACACCACCTACTCTAGCTGGTATAATAAAAATTATGATGCTTTTACACTCGAAAAAACGGATTATGATTGGATCAAAAACTTAGAAAATGATTCGGTAGAAATTTATTTGGGAACTTGGTGTGGTGACAGTCAGGAATGGGTTCCTCAGTTTTTAAAACTTTGGGATGAGATGGGTTTAAGTAGAGATCAACTCAAATTCACAGCACTTTACGGCTCTGGAGAAGACTACAAACAAGGCCCAAATGGAGAAGAAGAAGGCTTGAACATTCACCGAGTGCCTACTTTTATCTTTAAAGAGAATGGTGAAGAATATGCCAGAATTGTAGAGTCACCTAGCACTGATCTTTTAACAGATGTTGCACAAATCGCTTTGGGCTATCCTTCAGCTCCAAATTATGCGGGCGCAAATTATATTCTGCAGGTTTTTGATACTATGACCATGGATGAAGTATATAAAGATATTCAGAATGTTTACAGAACTGCTTATTATAAAGTTGGCCGTTTCGCTGAATTCAATACCTTAGGTAAAGTACTATCAGCCGCTGGAAAGAAAGATGAAGCCTTATTGGTCTTTCAATTTAATACTTATTATTACCCAAGTAATTGGATAACCCATAATAGTTATGCGGAATTGTTGACTGAAATGGAGAATTTTCCAGAGGCGATTAAAGAATATGAAAAGATAGTTTCCTTAAGTCCTGAAAACGAGGAGGCTAAAGCAGAACTGGAACGTTTGAAAAAACTTCATCCTGAAAAAGAAGGAGAAGGAAAGAGCACAAGTTCTAATTAGTCAAAAAAGCAATCTTTTCCAGGTCAAGACTTTTTTTAGATGGTTGTATATTCTTCGAGTAATGAACTATAACCAATTTTTACCTGAATTATTACGCACAACCAAATAAGTTGTATATAATAAATACAACTTATTTGGTTGTTATTTTAAATACAACTATATTTGTTGTATGGGTAAGCTAGAATTGGTTCTAATTGGTGATGTGATTAAATCTAGAAAGAATTTCAATCCAAAACAATGGAATTATTTTCATCAGTTAATTACTAAAATAAATGATGAATTCAGTTCTGAAATTAAAGTTCCATTGACAATTTATTCTGGCGATAGTTTTGGTGGAGTATGTTTAAGTTTAGCTTCTGCTATAAATATTGTACTGGCAATTCAAGAACTTCAAAAATATCATAATTCAAGAGTTGTCTTGATTGAGGATAAAATTTCATTTGGTTTAGATACGAATAATTTTTTATCATTGGAGGGGCCTGCACTGTGGAAAAGTGGGGATATGTTAAAAAAATTAAAGAATAATAGTTCATTTTTCTTCGCTGACCTTCAAAGTGAGCTAAAAACGATAACTGTTAATACAATTCTTAATTTGATTTTATCAATTCGTAATGATTGGAATGAAATGGAGTGGGAAGTTTATAAGTTTGAAAAACAAAATATAACACAAAAAGAGATTGCAGTTAGATTAGGGGTGTCACAACAGTATGTCTCTAAGATAATAAATAATTCTAAACTTAAATTAGTAAATACGACAGTGAAAAATCTAAAAAAAATCATAAATGGAATTGATAGCAACATTTTTAGAGACTAATATTGCCTTTATAATTAAAGGAGTTATAATAATTGGGGGGGTATTATCACATTTTTTATCACTACTTACTTGATAAAAAGAATAATTCTTAAGGGTAAAGATGAATTTGATGCGGATGGAGATGGTAAAATCAATCAAAATGACCAAAAGATTATTAGAGATGGATATATAATTGGAAAATGTGAGAATATAATTATTTTATGTTTCGTATTGGTGGGAGAAGTAACAGGCTTGGCATTAATATTTGCAGCAAAAAGTCTGGCTAGACAAAAAGATATAAATGATAATGCTGGATTCTTTCTAGCTGGTACAATGATAAATTTCACTACTACATTAGTACTTGCTTTTGCTATAAAATATATATTAACACTTATTCCTTAATATACTAAAATATTTATAGCTGTGATGTGCATTTTTCTTTGTTTTGCAAATATCGAAACATTTGAATTTAATTTTAAATTGATGATAATTACCTCATACAACCCACTTTACCAAACTAAACCCCACAAAAACAGCCAATAAGCCAATTATGATACTGCCCAAAGCATAAAGCAAAAACATGCCTATTTGCCCATTTTGCAGATAGCTGAAATTCTCATAAGAGAAGGTTGAGAAAGTAGTGAAACCACCGCAAAAACCGGTGACCAACAATAATTTGAAATTTTGAGAAGGGTTTTCAATTAAGTAAGCTAAGAATACGCCTATTAAAAGTGAACCCAGAATATTAGCTATGAGTGTTCCATATGGCAGAAAGCTGGATAAGTATTTTTGAGATAGGGTAGTAGTAGCATATCGAGCAATGCTTCCCAATCCACCCCCAAGCCCAATAAGTAGTAAATTTTTAATCATTTGGATGCAAATTTACGTTTCCATTGGTCACGGTCGTATACTAATTTTCCTTCAGAATTCCATTCCTGATTGATATAGGGCTTAAAGTCCTTATCAAAAGGATCTCTTCCGTATTGTATGGTTTTCTTTCTTCTCCTTCTTAGGTCATAATACTCTACCCATAAGCCTACTTTCTGGTCAAATCTATATTCTCCTTGTACCGCTACAGCACCATTTTTATGGAAATAAAGATATGTACCTTCTCTTTCACCGTGCTCAATTGGGATCACTTCTTTCACTTGCTCTCTTTTCTCTTCATCATAATAAGTGATTTTAGAATCTATAGGCCAGCCTTTGAAATAAGTGAGCTTATCCATTAGAATACCATTATTGTCATATCGCATCCACCTACCGTGCTTAAGCCCATTCCAGAACATGCCTTTTTCAATAACTTGATCATCTTTCAATTTCTCATAAGGCCCATGGAGGATTCCGGCAAATTTTGGGTCTGCATTTTTAGTGCTTCTGATTTCTTTCCTTTTAAAGTCATACCAGTAGAAATCCCTAACATAAGGATCGGGTTCTACATATTCTTTTTTAAGATAATTGAAAAGCTCACGGGTCACATTGTTGCCATAACCTGAAAGGGTATAGTTTTTCCGCGTTTTTTTACCGTAATAAAAATTTCGTTTCTTCTTTTCTTTCTTTTTATCGTCCTCTTCTTCCTCTTCCTCTTCTTCTTCCGTATCCAAGTCGATGGTTACAGGTGCCCCGTCCAGAAACTGAAAGGTTCTTCTTACCGTGTCAGAGGCCGTTTCTGTAGTATCCTGAGGATTCTCTTCTTCCTGGGCCAAAAGCAATAGTGGCAAACCAAAAATCAAGATCGATATCAGTAAGATTTTCTTCATATTATTCAAAACGAAAACAGCCCGAAGTTATTGAAAATTCCGGGCTGTCTATAATAATTATTAATTTTTCAATTACGAATTACGAATTATCATTCACAAATTCGTAATTATTTTTCCATCATCTCCACGCTTCGGCTGATAAAGTTAGTTAAATCTTTACCGTTCAGCATGTTTTGAGAAAGTAAGGCTAAATCATAATTCTGCTTGGCAATATTCTTTTGCTCTTCCTCGCTTCCAGCTTTTAATATTTTTGAAGCCATTTTATGATTAGCATTTACCGTCAAATTGTACTGATCCGGCATTCCGCCCATGAAAGGCATTCCACCTCCGGTTTGCTGCATGTCCTTCATTCTGCGCATAAATTCCGGCATGGTTAAGGAAACCGGCAATTCATCAGGAGATAAAGCCTCTACAGCCACCGTCATAGATGAATTATTGATCGCCTCTTCAAAAACCTTTTTCAGCTTTTCTTTTTCATCATCAGACAATACGCTTTCTGCCTTCTCGTCCTTGTCAATCAATTTATCCACTATGTCAGCATCCACTCGCTTCATATTGGTTTTTTCTAATTTCTGCTCTAATTGATTGATGAAATGTGCATCGATTGGGCTATCCAAAATAACCACATCATAGCCTTTTTTCTGAGCTGATGTGATATAAGCATCTTGCTTATCAGGATTAGTGGCATATAAAATGGTTACATTATCATCTTTATCCGTCTGATTTCCAGCAATGTTTTCTTTATACTCATCTAAAGTGAAATACTTGTCTTGCTCTATGCTTTTCAATAAGCAGAATTTTTTGGCTTTGTCATAGAATTTATCATCACTCATCATGCCGTACTTCACAAATAAGCCAATGCTTTCCCACTTTTCTTCAAATGATTTTCTATCATTTTTATAAAGCTCAGCCAGCTTATCAGCCACTTTTTTGGTAATGTGGTTGTTGATTTTCTTTACATTGCTGTCGGACTGCAAGTAACTTCTCGATACGTTCAATGGAATATCAGGCGAATCAATTACCCCGTGCATTAACATCAAGAACTCAGGCACTACATCTTTCACCTCATCTGTAATAAATACTTGACGAGAATAGAGCTGAATTTTGTTTTTCTGAATGTCAAAGTCATTCTTGATCTTAGGGAAATATAAAATTCCGGTCAAATTGAATGGGTAATCCACATTCAGGTGAATCCAGAATAATGGATCTTCGCTAAATGGATAAAGCTCTTTATAGAAATCTTTGTATTCTTGGTCTGTTAAGTCAGCTGGAGCTTTTGTCCATAGGGGAGTAGTGTTATTGATAACTTTAGGTTTTGTTATCTTCTTCTCTTTAGCATCATCTCCCTCACCTTCTTTAATAGTTTCTTCCTCTTCACCAAAAATGATAGGAACAGGCAAAAATTTACAATACTTGGTCAGAATTTCATTAACCCTATGTTCTTCTAAAAATTCTTCTGAATCCTTATTGATGTGCAATATGATTTCAGAACCTCTTTCTTTTTTATCGCCATCTGTCAATTCAAATTCGGTGCTTCCATCACAAACCCAATGAGCTGCTGTAGCTCCTTTTTCTCTTGATAAAGATTTGATCTCTACTTTGTCCGCCACCATAAAGGCAGAATAGAAACCTAAACCGAAATGACCAATGATTCCAGAACCTTCGCCTTTTTCTTTATATTTTTCCACGAACTCAGTGGCACCTGAAAAGGCGATTTGGTTAATATATTTTTTGATTTCCTCTCCTGTCATCCCGATTCCTTTATCGATGACATGCAAAGTCTTTTTCTTTTTATCTATTTTAATTTCGATGCTTAAATCACCCAAATCGCCATCATACTCGCCTAAAGTACCAAGGCTTTTGATTTTCTGAGTGGCATCTACTGCATTGGAAACCAACTCACGAAGGAATACTTCATGATCAGAGTATAAAAACTTCTTGATTATCGGGAAAATATTTTCCGAATGGATCGAAATACTACCTTTCTCTTGCATTTTGTTTACTGTTTTATTTGAAATCTAATAATTTATATCAATAATGTTTATTCTTTGGTGTTGATCATCAAATAGTTATGGGATTTCTCCTGTAATTTTCTCAATTTGGTCTATTTGATAAATCCTACCTTCTCATATTTATACTTTTATCGAATACTGTCAGGTTTTCAATTTAGGTTTAAATGGTTGGTGTGCCACCAACCATGGAATCTACCCCGGTCGGTGGCACACCGACCGGAAATCATGATTAATAAATTAAAAATCTGAGCTTTCATCCCAATTTTAAAGCTAGCAAAGTGGGATAAATCACTTCGCAATCATCAATTCTTATTCCATTTGTATTTTATTCTCATTATGCTGTCAGCATGGCAGAAAAAAATTATGTAGATTGCATTAACTGAAAAAATATCATATTATGAGAAAGACAACCTTAATATTCTTTGCCATTTTTTGTATAACTGTCTTTAATTCCTGTGAAACTTTGCACCAGGTAGCTAAAGATTATGATTTGGATCCTACGCAATCCAATAAATTAACGGAAAGAGAAGTAATCCAGGGATTAAAATCTGCTTTGGAAGTGGGAACAAAAGCTGGTGTGGATCAATTAGCTGCCTCCAATGGTTATTTAAGAGATGAGGCAGTAAAAATATTATTGCCTTCTGAATTGCAATCAGCTGTTTCTCAATTAAAGTCTACATCAGCCGGAAGAAAGGTCTATGATGAATTAATTAAAGATATAGAGCAAGATATGATCGTGAGCTTGAATAGGGCTGCCGAAAAAGCGGTAGTAAAAGCCAAGCCTATTTTTGTAAATGCCATTAATTCCATGACGATTCAGGATGGGTTTAATATTTTGAATGGAGTCGATAATGCAGCCACTACTTATTTGAGAAAGAGAACTTTTAATCAGTTGACAAACGCTTTCAAACCTGATATCAAAGATGTTTTGGATGATCCTATTGTTTACAATAAAAGCAGCGAGGAATTGTACAGTTCTTTTGTAAGAACATATAATGAAGTAGAACGGAAAGATATTATCAATGCTTTAAAATTAAGTCCGATAGAAGAAAAAGATTTAGCATCATTTGTTACAGAACGCGCTTTGGATGGTATGTTTCAAAAAATAGCCTTGAAGGAGAAAGATATCCGGGAAAATGCTTCTGCAAGAGTGAATGATATTTTGAAAAAGGTATTTGCTCAACAATAATTTATAGATTTGCACTGATTTTGAATGGAACGTATTATTCATTCAAAAGAAGTGAAGATATTTTAAATATGGGGATAAAGGTTTTTTTTAGTGTTGCATTCTTATTGTCTTTTTGGCTAATCCAATCTCCTGCAGAATTGAATGCACAGGATTACGGCTTGAAGACTGGTTTGGTAGTTTCTACTGTAAATGGACAAGGGAATAAAAGTTTAAAACCAGGCTTTCAATTAGGTGCTTACAAGAAATTTGGAGCAACAGAAAAGCTATTCGTTCAGATGGAGGCTTTAGTAACTCAAAAAGGTTCATGGAATTGGGATAGTGAAAATATCAATAATATCAATCTGTATTATTTTGATTTTGCCATTATGTTTGGTGTTCTTGTTGGCGAAAAATTTACTGTCAACTTAGGGATTCAGCCTTCTGTTTTTCTAGGAGGTAATTATAGATATGCAGCGGACGGACAAGAACAAAAAGAAAGCTTGAATGGAAAGGTAAGTGCCATGGATTATGCCACTATCTTTGGCTTGGAATATGACCTTAATGAAAATTACACAATAGGCGGCAGATTTAATTATAGCTTTGTGCCATTGCAATCATACCAAAATGATTTTGCAGATAATAATGAACTTCCCTATTCTATGCTATTCCAATTATATGGAAAAGTAAAGATGGATAAAGTGAAGGAATGGTTTGAAAAAGTTGAAATTATTAATTAGGCATTACTGCACCAACTCATCGTCCTTCCATTCACCTTCTAGCTTCACATTTCCGTCTTTATCGTACAATGTTCCCTGCCCATTTCTCTTGTCATTTTTCCACTGGCCTTCGTATTTTTCACCAGTATTCCAATAATAAGTACCTTGTCCCTCTCTTTTATCATTCCTATATTCACCCACATATTTATGGCCATCTGCCCATTTATAGGTTCCTTTTCCGTGTTTCATATTATTCTTCCAATCCCCGTCATATACACTATTGGAGCTGTAATGCCCCACGCCTTCACCATTGGCTTTACCGAATTTCACCTCACCAAAATAGGCTATTTTAGTGCCGTTGGCATTATAAAAAGTTAATCTCCCTAGTTCGGCTTTGTTTTGGATTTCCTTTTCTTTTTGAGCTATGGTGTTTTTCATTGAGGAGATATCCTGATCAAACCTCTTTTTGAGATTTTCAATTTTTTGCTCGTATTCATTTTCTACCTTCTTGATTTTTTTATCCATTTCACGTTCCATATTGGCCATTTGCGAACTGCTCATACTTTGCGTACTGTCAAGTTCCGATCGCAGGGAATTGAATCGGGCAATGGTTTCTTTCCGGCTTTTCATAAAGCTTTTATCATCTATGGAATCCTCTATTTCAAGATAAATATCCATTGCATCATCATACTCACCAGCTATGAAAAGCTCATCGGCTTTTGATTTTTGCCTATAAAGCTCACTTTGATGTTCTAAACTGTCCAATTGAGTTGCTTTGGCTCTAGTTTCTTCCTTAAAATGGTTTTTTCTTTTGCTGATAAAGAAAATAGCGATAAGGCAACCTACAATAATGACAGGGGCAATGTAAAATGATATGTTTTTAACTTTTTTCATAACTGGTTAATCCGACAGTTTAATGGTAGGGATTTTTTGCTCTTCTTTTCTAAAATCCAATGATATATAAGTACTAAATCGAAAAATAATTCTTCTTTTATAAAGTGTAGGGTTATTTAATTCTTGTCCTGTTGTATACATCAAACCCAATGAGCTACTTACTCTCGGGCTAGCAATATATCCAATGTTTCCGTACAATCTTAAATCTTCCACAAAGCTCCCCACCACATTTTTACCACTTTGCATGATGAGCTCCATACTAGGGGAGACATAAAAAGTGCCCGGTTTTAATTGATCCCCATTGATAGGGATTTTCATATAAAAATTGTATCTCCAACGGTTGCCAAATTTAAATTCATCCTCTGAAGCCAGGCTTCCTCGTTTCCACCTATGCTCAATCCTTATTCTGTTATAAAGCATAAATTTAGGAAAAGGCAATACAAATAAATATTGGTGCCATATTCTTGGTTCAATATAAATAGGATCGTAGTCAGTATTATTTGGTTCGGGTGTGAAATTTAATCTTAAAACACCTCCAACGGTGAAGTTGAAGTTGGGCGAAACCACATAATTTAGACCATGACGGTTATATACTTGCGCCATTCTATCTATAAATGGGTTTTCGGAACTCCCCGTTCTTCTATAGTGCATTTCCCCTGCCCAATATAATTTATCCGCAATTCGGAATTTATTATAAGAACTAAGCCAAAGATTGGTACCTAGCTCCTTAAACTCCGGTTCTAATTCTTGAGCCGAAATATTGAAACAAGTTCCTAAAAATATAATTAGTAATAATTTTCTCATGCTTTTTAAAAGCTTAAATCCATTTCTAATATCTCCGCTGCTTTTTCGGCAGTTTTTGCCCTTTTTACTTTCCTTTCTTTCCTATTGGTATTGCCTTCATTCAGCACATCAATCATTTCATCATATAATATTTTGAAATTGGCTTGATAAGCCCTCATATTTTCACATGTTAAATTTTGCATGTTTTGGAAAATGCCGGGCAATAGCAATTTGTTAAAGGCTTTGTAAATAGGAGGTTTTGATTTTTCCTCCATATTGGTAAATGTATAAGGGTTAAATACTTCCTTAGTATAAGCATCATTAATTTTGTAAATACTTTCAGGGGCTTTTTGAATCGTGTAAATCAATTCTTCAGCTCGGTTTAAGCAATTGATTAAGGGTTCAATGGCTGTAATTTTTTCTTCGGCAGTTGGCAGGTTGGAATAAACGGCTAACTCGGCATCTGCAAAGTCTATTATAGCCTGGGCTACATCAATTCCAGCAAAATTATCATGCTCACCCGTAATTAGGGAGTCTGCCAAAAATTTAGTCTCTTCATATTTAGCCAGCATAGCCTCTTCCAATTCTACTAGCTTTTCTTCTTTTTGAATTTCGCTTAAGAATTCCTGTAAACTTTCTTCTATTAGATCGATTTCTTTATCCAATGCATCCAAAAAAGCTGATAATTTTGAAAGATTGGATTGAGTATCATCATCCAAAAAGCTTATGTCGGTTTGAAATTGATAATCAGCAGAAACTGTATCATTATTTAATGCCTGATGGATGGCAGATTCATTTTTGAGGTCAATTTTATATTGAACTAAATTACCCCTGTCGAAAAACTTAAGTTGATCATCATTATGTAAAGACAATATCTCTTCTGTCGGCTTTAATAAATTTTGATTGATATTCTCCAATACATTTTTAAACTCTGCCACTTTATTAGTAGACATGCTGGAAATATTAATTTGAGGATTGTTTAAAATGCTTTGGGTTTTTTTTTGGGTTTCCTCTTGTTTGTTTTTGATTTCTTTAAGTAAATCTTCTTCTTTTTCGGTTAGCAAGGTGGCATTTAAGTTGCTCGATATGGATGGTTTTATATTTGATTTGGTGATGGGTGAAAAGGTTTTGTCAACCAAATCTAAATTGTCCAATAATGTGAAATATAAATTGCTAATTTTATCTTCTTCTTTATATTTTTCCAGCAATTCTTCATTATAGATTCTGGCTTTAAGTTCAATTATTTCCAGAAACTCATTATCTAAAAATATTTCTTCTTTTGATAAATTATCACTGTAAGGATCCTTGATTTTAATCTCCTGAACATCCTCGGTTCTGTGCAGTCGCATGGCCACTAAGGTATTCTCTTCAAACACCCATTCTTTCAATAATTTTTTATTGTTATCGCCATTTAATCTAAAGAAAGACCATATTCCTTGTGTTAGTTCATTGTCGCCCAATTCACCTTCCAAGATATCATTTTCTATGCTTAATTGGAATTTGCCTTTGGCTTTGTCTTCTTCAAAGTTAATGCTGGCAGTTAAGGTGGTATCGGTTATTTTAGAGTCTCTAATCTGCCAATCGTACAACTTCCAGATCCCGGTTTTTTTACCTACCATAAATTTCCCCTCTGCCATAAATTCATTACCATTTACATCATAGGAATAGGTGTAATTTTTATAATAACCATCACCTGTTGGTTCGAAAGCTCCTTTCGTTAGCTGCCAATTTTCATCCGCTCTATTTTCTTTAAATTCTCCATCAACTGATAAGTATTCGTATGTGTCTTCTTGATTTTCAAATTGTTGAGAGAGTTCAAATTGACCGTTATATATAGTGTCTTTTTCACTTAAATAGTATTCGTATTTTGCAAGATATTTTTTGTTGTCTATAGTGTAGGTACTATCATAGCTTTGGATGTTTTGAGCCATCATCCAAGAAGAGGAGAGTGGTAATAGAATGATACAGAATAGTATAAGCTTTAAGATTTTCTTCATAGATCGTAAAGATATTGAAGTCAAATGTAATAAATAAGTTTCTTTAGCCCTAAAAGGCAGTATTTAACTTTTATCCTGAGGAAAAGAAGTTAATTCTTATCTAAGGTATTAGAGGTATTAAGCTTGATTTTTTGAAATTGTTTTCAAAAGCATAAAAAGTGACAACTCCTTATGAAATAAATTATTGCATTTGAAATCCTTTACTAAGAAAATGTAATTGGATTTTATCTCAATCTGTCCATTGAGCGCACCAATCTTTCATCTTTTCTGATAAACCGCACGGCAAGTGAATTGAACACCAAAGCGATGGCAGGTAAAAACAAGCCATAACTGTAATTGCCTTGAATTCCGGGCAAATAATTGCCCTCCGCTTGAGTAGCCCAATAAGCAGAGAGTCCTAAAGCAGTTCCAATTAGGATGGAATTCAGTGTTGAAAGGATAATTTGGCGCATTCTTTTTTTGTACATTCCTATGGTAATAAAAGCAATGCAAGTAGCTGACAATCCTAATATTCCGGGAATTACATAAGGCATAAAATCATTTTTCACTCCTTCTTCCGGAGAGCTCACTTGCTCAAGGTAAAATGCCGTTAAAGTATAAGAAGCACCACTATTGACTTCTTCTTTTTGCCAAATAGGAGCAAATAAAAAGATCAACATTGCCAAGCCTACAATCAATAAAAAAATGGTTTGAATTCTCTGGATCATCGAAAAGTGCTTTTTGTATTTTGCAAATATAAGGTAAAAATCATTTAGCGTAAAGATACTGTAAGATAAATATGCTTTTTGAGGGGGATAATGTCGGTTTTGGACTTAAAGGCTGATTGAGGTGCAAAATAATTATTCTTTTAAAGTCTTAATCTAAGAGTTTCTTGAAACCGTAAAATCTATGAAATTTGTTAAAATATAATACCCATATTCCCATTAACTCAGTCCAACACCTTTTTATTTAATATTCATACTGCTCTTAAATCAAGTTATCAGAATTGGGGATTTTCCTTTTTTTCTTTCTTTTTAGTAAAGGCTGAATAAAACGCTTTAATGTTGGCATTCATTTAAAACGAACCCTGAATGAACTTCATGAAATAGAACTAAAATAATCAAAAGCAGAATTAACTGAATTTAATGATGGAAATCAGTTTAAGGATACTTATGTCGCATTATTATAGTAAACTATTACTTTTTGAATAGGCTATTCTACTTCAGGTCAGGAAAAGAAAGTTATTAAAATAGACTATTTACAAGTATCCAAAAAATATGCAGCGAACCTCCTTTGCTACTCTTTTTTTTATCTCTAAAAATAATAAAGTAAGTATTCTAGCTATCTAATTAAATTGAGACAGAAGCTCTTCCTATAAAATTGTCAATATAATAGAACTATCTGTTAAAATTTTAAAATATAATAACTGAATGATTTAAAATCTATATTAATATTTTGACTTTTCCTATAATGTTTTATTTTTTGGCTATCATATATAAATTTTTATAAATGTAAAATTCTCAGGTTATGCACTACTTTTTAAAATTGAAAAACTATTATTTACTAAGCCTACTATTTGCATTCATTTTTATAAACAATGGCAATGCACAAGATGCACAAAAAGATTTTCAGGATTTATTAAAGGGAGATACTGAGCATTTTAAATTGCTCAAAACTGATTATATCAAAAAAGGGCCTTCTGAATACTTCATTAAGGCAATTTATAATTATGAAGAGGAAGATGTAGAAGTTCCTGTATTGATTGAATATCCCAATAAATCAAATGCAGAAGCAGAAGGCTATGACTATATGTCTGATATTCATAAGATGAATTATTACATTGACAAATCAGCAGTAAAAGCTAAAGTGGGAAGAAATAAAATGTATGGTTTAAGGGATGTATTTAAAGAGTTGGAAAATAAAGAAGGCTACATAGATTGGCAAATCAATCATGGAAATATGGTTAAGGATTTACCGGCCTTATCCCTCTTTCCTTTAGATTTGAAGGACTTCAGGCTCAGTACTATTTCTTTACCATCTGCTTCTTCTACGAGCTATAAAAGTTTCACTGTATTCTATACAACACCTCTGCTTGATGACCGAATTGAAGTAAATATTGATCATGGACTTAAAGCCAGATTAAATTTTGAAGGTTGTGATAAATCATCTCCTTATACTGTAGAGGGGAAGGATTTTTTTACTGATAAAATAATTGGAAAGCGGAAGAGTTTACTGATGTTAGAATATTATCAAGATGGAGTCCGAATTGAAATTAAAAGTCCGGCATCTGAAGATCGTAAAATTGATGATGAACTGGAAGAGCTTAAGCCTTTCCTACAAGCATTTGATATGGAAGCAATTCAGGATTTTGACTTTCCTAACGTAAAGCAGCCATTTGCACAAGTGCCTTTCGAATCAATGGATGTTGATTTTTTTAGGGAAATATTTACAAATAATGATGAAAATTATGAATTGAAAGAAGTTACAACATTTGATGATAAAATGATAGTTACTTATCATTTGATTTACAAACCTGAAAATGCTGATATCAAATTACATTTAGCTTATGGGGATTTTAAAAAGGAAATCAAGAGCAGTTTCTTTTATCGTCCGGAATTAAAACGTTTCAATTCATATGTAGAGTTTGATTGTAGCTTGAGTGGTATTGATGATTCTGAAAAAAGAAATGTGATAAGTGATAAATTTTTGTTTGATCAGAAAAAAGTTACCCGCTGGGAAAAAGAAAATATAGACTTTTCTAATGTAAATTCATTAGCTGATTTAGGAGAGCTGCAAGTTGGAGAATTTGAACTAACAGAATTTAAGCCCGAGTTAGATAAACCCAAAGCTACTTTTGCTTATGAAAACGAAAATGGGGAGGAAGTTAAGATATCACTAACTTATGGTGATGATGCAGCCAGGCAATATCATCGGTTTCAATTGATCACCTTTGATGAAAATAATGATGCACATTCCGGTCAATTATCAATTGATGGCCGCACCTTTGAAATTTTAGAGATGAGAAAAAACTTTGTGGCTTATCTTTATAAGGATTTTTTTCAAATCGGTGTGTTGACCGATAATGATGAGGGCAGTTTAGAGGATTCGAAAGCATTAATAGAATCCTTTTTAGAAGAATTTAGTATGGAGAAAGCATTTGCTTGGGAAGCACCTGATGATTATGAGATGTCTTTTAATGGTAAAACCAAAGATGGTACCGATTTATGTCTTGATACAGAATGTATGGAAGAGAAATTGAAAAATTGTGAAACGGCTGCTTTTGGTGGGCGACTAAATCGAAAACTAGGTGTTATATACAAAATCAAAGAAATGAAAGAAGGTGGTTGCCAACTTTCAATGGTTTATACCCATAACCCAAATAAAGATTGGGTAGACAAGCCACTTTATTTTTCCATTCCAGGAGAAGAGAGTTTTAGTCAAGAGGTAATACAAAAGGTTACAGATTGTATGGAAGGAAAAGATGATGACTGTTCAGGGCCTTTGCTGGATGAAATAGAGTGATTTATTTAATGCTGATTTTCATTTTTGAAGTGAATTTATTGATGATTTAATTCCTAACGGTAACCCTAGTAATAGAAAATTTTAACATAGATGATTTTCCTAAAATCCGATATTTGATTTATATAATAATTATTCTTAATGTTTAACATTGTGTAACTTCTGTTACTATCCTATCCGTTGAAAGTCCGTTACTTAGCATTGTAATTCAAAAAAGAAGATACAAATGAAAAATTCAAATAAAACAATAATTGACGTAAGGTCAGAAGGAGAATTCCTTATGGGGCATGCAGAAGGTGCATTGAATATCCCTTTAAATGAAGTAGAGTCAAGAGCAGAAGAAATTGGCAAAATAGAAGGTGAAATTATATTGTGTTGTGCTTCTGGAAACAGAAGTGGAATGGCACAACAAATTTTACAATCTAAAGGAATAGAATGCCATAATGGTGGTTCTTGGTTTGCAGCGGAAAATTATGCAATGTCCTTATGAGTTTCTTAAGAAAATTATTCGGATTAGGCCCAGCAGTTGACTTGAAAGCTTTAGCAGATGAGGGCGCAATCATTTTAGATGTGAGAACAAAAGGCGAGTTTCAAGGAGGCCATATCAAAAATGCTTTGAATATTCCTGTTGAGATCTTAGGTTCACATCTATCTAAATTGAAAAATAAAGATAAGCCCATTATCACTTGCTGTGCTTCAGGTATGAGAAGTGGTCGTGCTAAAGGTCTTTTAAAGGCTAAAGGCTATGAAAAAGTATATAATGGCGGAGCATGGTCTTCGCTTAATAGAAAAATAGCATGATTAAAACTATTTTACATAGGGTCTGCTTAAAAAGTCTCAGGTGCGTCAGATACAATCGGTCGAAGTGAAGATGTATGCATATACCTCAATCTTCGACCGGGTAGTAGATGGCGTGCCTGAGGCTAAAGCACTAGAAAATCAAAATTTGATTTTCTAGTGCAACAGAAATGAGTATTTACTTCAAAAGTCTTGTACATACTTAAAAACTATTTCCCAATAATCATCTGTATAATACTAAATTCATTATATTTTCTATGTTAGCTGTTTTTAAGCAAGCCCTACATACTCCCTGGACTTTTATGCGCTGGCTTAGGTTGGCTATAGGTCTATATTTAGTATTTGTGGGTATAACTGAGCCCGATATTTTAGCAGGAAGTATAGGTGCACTCTTCAGCTTTTTAGCTTTGTTCAATCAAGGCTGCGGTGGAGGAAGCTGTGCTAATGGAAATTGCGATATTCCGAAAAAATAGAATGTGAAAATAGCCGGTTAATGCCGGCTTTTTTTAATTTTAGCGTTTCAAGTTAATTTAAATTAAAATATACCTAAACAACTAAACTAAAATGCAAAGAATATTCATATTACTTCTAATCGTCCATTTATTTTCTTGTTCACCATCTGAAGAGAAAAAATCTTACTGGCTGAAATATGCTGGAGGTAGAGATGTTATGATGCAAGATCAAGATTTTTCAGCTAAAGCTGATTTAGACAGCCTTAAAAATAAAAAAGGACTCATGGCTTTGGGGCCAATTGAAAATTTGAAAGGCGAAATCACAATTTTGGATGGAGTGGTTTATACCAGCACTATGGAAAATGACCAAGCGGTATACAGAAAAGATTCTGTAGTGAAAGCGGTTTTCTTAGCTTACGGGAGTGCTGATGTATATAGTGCTGTGGAAGTAAAAGAACCAATAAAAGGACTCAAAAAGATTGAAGATTTCATTCGTGAACAAGCAATCGAAAATGGCTTAGATCTTGAAAAGTCTTTTCCTTTTTATATGGAAGCTCAGGTTGAAGATTTGGATTATCATATCATGTTCAAAGAAGGAGCGGGGATGCACGGACATCAAGCTCATCAAAAAGCCAAAAGAAAATTTGAGCTCAATGATTCTAATGTGAAAATTGTTGGAGTTTGGGCTAACAGTCAAGAAGAAGGAATATATACCCATAAAGGGAGCAGGACACATTTGCATTTTGTAAATGAAGAAAGTATGGCATCAGGTCATGTGGATGATGTTCAAATACTAGCAGGGAGTACACTTTATTTACCTCAAAATTAATTTAAAAATGAAGACTGGATTTTAAAATCTAGTCTTTAATAACTGAAAGATGAAGGAATTTTGGAATGAAAGATATGCGAAAAATGAATTCATATATGGTACTGAACCCAATGAATTTCTTCGTGAAGAATTAGAGCAATTACCTGCTGGTAGAATTATTTTGCCTTGTGATGGCGAAGGTAGAAATGCTGTTTTTGCAGCCAAATTAGGTTGGGAGGTTAGTGCTTTTGATTATAGCGCTTCCGCCAAAGAAAAAGCTTTTGCTTTAGCCAAACAGGAGAGAGTAAGTCCACATTATGAAGTAGCTGATATTCACGAAAAAGAATTCAAAGAAAATTCAGCAGATGTGGTAGCACTCATTTATGCTCATTTCCCCGCTGAATTAAGAAAAATTGCTCATCAGAAAGCAATAAAATGGCTGAAGCCAGGAGGGAAGCTCATTTTGGAAGCCTTTAATCCCAAACAAATCGATAATGATTCAGGTGGACCAAAAAATATAGAAATGCTGTATTCGGAAGATCTTTTAAGAGAAGATTTTAAAGATCTGAAAATCGAAAAATTGGAAATTTTGGAAACAAATTTATCGGAAGGTAATTTTCATAAAGGGAAAGCTGATGTTATTAGACTCATTGCAATAAAATAAAATTCTATCAATCATGGAAACCGAAATCCTAGCTCGCGTTCAGTTTGCATTTACCGTAGCCTTTCATTACATCTACCCGCCTCTAAGTATTGGATTAGGGGTGATATTGGTCATTATGGAAGGGATGTATCTTAAAACCAAAAATGAAATTTATCATAAAATGACCCGATTTTGGGTCAAGATATTTGCCTTGATTTTTGGAATAGGAGTGGCCACAGGAATTGTAATGGAATTTGAATTTGGTACCAACTGGGCTACCTATTCCCGCTATGTAGGAGATATTTTTGGCTCCGCTTTAGCAGCTGAAGGTTTATTTGCTTTCGCTTTGGAATCGGGCTTTTTAGGCGTTTTGCTTTTTGGTTGGAATAGAGTAAAACCTGTGGTGCATTTTATTTCTACCATTGGAGTGGCCTTAGGTTCAATGTTTTCGGCAGTGTGGATAGTGGTGGCGAATAGCTGGCAACAAACTCCTGCAGGCTATAAAATTGTAGGAGAGGGCTTAAAGCAAAAAGCAGAAATTACAGATTTCTGGGCTATGGTTTTTAATCCTTCTTCAGTAGATCGCCTCTCTCACGTTATAATTGGAGCCTTTCTAGCTGGTGCTTTTTTGGTACTTTCTGTAAATGCCTATTATATTTTAAAAGGTAAATTTCTGGAAATTGCCAAGCCTGCTTTTAAAATTGCATTGGTTTTGGCTATGGTTTCATCAGTGGCTCAGTTATTAACAGGACATAATTCGGCCGATGGAGTAGCGGTAAATCAACCAGCCAAATTAGCGGCTTTTGAAGGACATTATCCTAAAAATGAAGTTGCAGATTTATATCTTTTTGGGTGGGTAGATCATAAAAGCAAAGAAGTAGTGGGCTTGAAGATCCCCAAGGGCTTAACCTTCTTAATTCATCAGGATTTTACCACTCCTGTCAAAGGATTAGATGCTTTTCCGGAAGATGAAATCCCTACCCAGGTCAATGCAGTATTTCAGTTTTACCATATCATGGTGGCCATTGGCATGGTTCTCATTGGCTTAAGTCTTTTTGCAGGCTTTCTTTGGTGGAGGGACAAACTTTTTGATTATCGCTGGTTGATGTGGGTATTCGTTTGGGCAGTTTTTCTGCCTCAAATAGCCAATCAGGTGGGGTGGTTTGCAGCTGAAATGGGACGCCAGCCTTGGGTGGTCTATGGGCTGCTCAAAACATCTGATGCACTTTCGCAGGCGGTAACGGCTAATCAGATTTGGTTCTCTCTTATTTTATTTTTCTTCGTCTATTTATTACTGTTCTTATTGTTTATTTATTTATTAAATAAGAAGATTCAGCACGGACCTTATGATGATAAAATGGAAGACCAGAGACCTCAGCAATCATCTAGTGTACCTGATTTTAATTAAGAAAACTAAACTATAAATCATGGAAACTTTTATAGGAATTGAATATAATATTTGGTGGTTTTTGTTGCTAGGGGCGGTTGTGACAGGTTATGCCATTTTAGATGGTTTTGATATGGGAGTAGGAGCAATACATCTTTTCTTAGGGAAGAAAGAAAATAGAAGAATTGCCTTAAATGCCATAGGGCCAGTTTGGGATGGAAATGAAGTGTGGCTTGTAATCACTGGAGGAGTTCTTTTTGCGGCTTTTCCGCCTGTTTATGCAACACTTTTCTCTGGATTATATATTCCTTTAATACTCTTTTTGGTCATGATTATTTTCAGGGCAATTTCCATAGAATTTAGAGGTAAGGAGAAGATGAACTGGTGGAGACAAACCTGGGATATTGCCTTCTCTGTCTCAAGTATTATTATGGCCGTTGCCTTAGGAATGGTCTTAGGGAATGTATTGCAGGGCCTACCTATAGATGAGACGGGTGAATATACGCACAGTACTGATTTCACCTTCATTAATCCTTTTGCTTTGCTTACAGGGGTTACCACTTTAGCTTTATTTATGCTGCATGGTGCCTTGTATTTAGGAATGAAAACAGAAGGTAAGCTGTATCAACAATTGACCACCATTATTAAAAATAGCACTGTTTTCTTTATTCTATCAGCTTTGCTTTTGAGTTTTTATACCCTTTTATATGTGCCGCATCTTACGGATAAAATCAAAGCTCAGGAATGGCTATTTTTCTTGCCTGTAATTTTAGTGCTTTTGATGGCCAATATTCCGCGTCAGGTGAGTAAACAGAATTATGGCTATGCTTTTATTTCTTCTACTGGAGTTATTTCAGCCCTATTGGTAATTGGAGCGGTAGGTTTGTTTCCGAATATGCTTTATTCTACAATTGATCCTGAGTACAGTTTGACACTCTACAATGCATCAGCCTCAGAAAAATCATTGGGTTATATGCTTACCATAGCTATGATAGCTGTGCCATTAGTAGCTATCTATACTGGTTTTGTTTTTTGGACTTTCAGAGGTAAAGTGAAGATTGACGAGAATAGTTATTGATTTTATCTATAAGGAAATATATAAAATCGTCATAATCGAATGTTTGAACAAGTAATTATTCTGCTATTTTTGTTTCGGATTCAATTTTTTAAACGATACATATATGAAAAGACTAAGTACAATATTGATGGTTTTCGCGATCGGGCTCTTCTTTACGGCCTGTGGAAATGAGGAAACAAAAACTGCAGAGGCAGACGGTTATTCCGGTGCAACTAAAAGAAGCAGTTCTGTTATGAAAGCTTCTCAAATTCAAGACTGGTGGCCAAACCGTTTAGATTTAAGTTTATTGAGACAAAATTCTGATAAGTCAAATCCTTTGAATAAAGATTTTGATTATATCAAAGAATTCAGAAGTTTAGATTATGCTGCTTTGAAAGAAGATATCAGAGCGGTTATGACAGATTCTCAAGATTGGTGGCCAGCAGATTTTGGTCATTATGGTGGTTTCTTTATCAGAATGGCTTGGCACAGTGCGGGAACTTACAGATCCGGTGATGGTCGTGGTGGTTCACGTTCCGGTCAGCAAAGATTTGCGCCTATTAATAGCTGGCCTGATAATGCAAATTTGGATAAAGCCAGAAGATTACTTTGGCCTATTAAGCAAAAATATGGAAACAAAATCTCCTGGGCTGATTTAATGGTTTTAACCGGAAATGTAGCTTTAGAAGATATGGGTTTCCAAACGATTGGATTTGCTGGAGGTAGAGAAGATGTTTATGAGCCATTATTGGATGTTTATTGGGGTGCAGAAGAAAAATGGTTAAGTGATGAAAAACGTTATTCTGGAGACAGAGATTTAGAAAATCCTTTGGCTGCAGTACAAATGGGATTGATTTATGTAAATCCTGAAGGACCAAACGGAAATCCTGATCCGGTTTTAGCGGCTTATGATATCAGAGAAACTTTTGGTAGAATGGGAATGAATGATGAAGAAACAGTTGCTTTGATTGCAGGTGGACATACTTTAGGTAAAACGCATGGAGCAGGTGATGCTGCCAATGTAGGTGCTGAACCGGAAGGAGCAGGAATGGAAGAGCAAGGTTTAGGATGGAAAAGTTCTTACAAATCAGGGAAAGGAAAAGATGCCATTACTTCTGGTTTAGAAGTGACCTGGACTTCCACTCCTGCAAAATGGAGCCATGATTATTTGACTTTTCTTTTCAAATATGATTGGGAATTAACCAAAAGCCCGGCTGGTGCTCACCAATGGGTAGCGAAAGATGCAGGAAACATCATTCCTGATGCTTTTGATAAGGATAAGAAGCAACCGCCTTATATGCTGACTACTGATTTATCTTTGAAAGAAGATTCAGCTTATGCTAAAATATCCCGTAAATTCTTAGAAAATCCTGAGCTGTTTAATGAGGCCTTTGCTAAAGCTTGGTTTAAATTAACACACAGAGACATGGGGCCAAACACTACTTATTTAGGTCCTGAGGCACCAAAAGAAGATTTCATATGGCAAGACCCAATTCCAGAAGCTGATCACCCTTTAGTAAACGCTAATGATATAGCTGAGCTTAAAACTCAAATTTTAAATTCTGATTTGAGCATAAGCGAACTGGTATCAACAGCTTGGGCTTCAGCATCTACCTATAGAAACTCTGATAGAAGAGGAGGCGCAAATGGTGCACATATACAATTAGCACCTATGAAAGATTGGGAAGTAAATAACCCAGCTCAATTGCAAAAAGTATTGAATACTTTTAGAGGTATTCAGGAAGACTTTCATAAAACATCTGGCAATCGAAAAATCTCAATGGCTGATATGATTGTTTTAGGTGGTGCTGCCGGAGTGGAGCAAGCAGCTAAAAATGCTGGCTTTAGCGTAAAAGTCCCTTTTACTCCTGGCAGAATGGATGCTAAACAAGAGCAAGTGGATATTGAATCTATGAATTTATTAGAGCCAATGGCAGATGGTTTTAGAAATTACCTTAAAACCAGATATACTATTTCTACCGAAGAATTATTAGTTGATAAAGCGCAGTTATTGACTTTAACTCCACCAGAAATGACGGTTTTAGTAGGTGGGATGAGAGCTTTAGGTGCTAACTATGATGGGTCTAAGCATGGAATATTCACTGATAATCAAGATCAATTGACCAATGAGTTTTTTGTAAACCTATTGGATATGGGCACTGAATGGGAAGTTACTGATGACACTAAAGAAGAATTTATTGGTAAAAACAGAAGTTCAGATGAGCAAATATATACAGCTACCAGAGCTGATTTAGTTTTCGGTTCTCATTCTGAATTGAGAGCTTTAGCAGAAGTGTATGCCCAAGCGGATTCAAAAGAAATGTTTGTAAAGGATTTTGTGGCTGCATGGGATAAAGTTATGAAGTTGGATAGGTTTGATTTGATTTATCAGTAATTTTAAGGAATATAAGTCTAGTCCTAAATAGACGAAACAGTATTACGAGAGAACTAATTTTAGATAGCACTGAGAATTTTCTTGGTGCTATTTTTCATTTTATAGGTTTTGATTGTAGGTGCATTTGATTTAGTGTATAAAAACCTCAGCTCAAATATGGTTTTCCTCATTTTATTTAATGAATGGTCATTTTTAAAATCCCCGAATTAATCTTTATTTACGAAAGTAGACTAAAGTAAAATAATTTTATAATTACTTTCGTTTAAATGAAAATCTATTTTAAAACCATTTAAAACCTTAAAAATCGACTCTTTATTGGAGTTGATTAGCTTAAAGAACTACCTTATGAAACCTTTTTTCTTTAGTTTATAAATTATTAATTTCATTTTTTTTAATGGTTTTGCTCAAAAAACCGATGCTCCTAAGCATTTTATTTCAAATACATCAAAGGGTGAAAAAAAGATAGAGGAGAAAACAAGTCGTGATAAAAAATGGAGTCAGGAAAACACAAGTAGGATTGATTCTTCTGAAATAATATTAAACAAAATTAATCATACATCATTAAATCAGGGGTTTATAACTTCATTTGGTCAACTCATTCAAGGAAAAGTATCAGGAGTTCAAGTAAAGCGATCCTCAGGAGAGCCAGGCGCAAAGTCCCAAATAAACATTAGGGGCTATTCCTCCATTTTCTTAAAGAATGACCCATTAATAATTGTAGATGGCTTTCCTTTATCAGAATTTGATGTTTCACCTACTGGACACGATTTTTCAATGGGTGGATCTGCAGCTCAAAATCCATTGAATTTTATTGACCCAAGTACTATTGAAAGTATTGAAGTGCTAAAAGACGCCTCAGCAACGGCTATTTATGGTGCTAGAGGAGCCAACGGAGTTATTATTATCACTACTAAATCGGGGAAAGGAGCTGATAAAAGACTTGAATTGAATAGTACTGTTGGGTTTTCATCCCCAACTAATCAATATGATCTCTTAAACGCTGATGAATATTTAGCAGGAATAGCTGATTATGGTTTTAATTCCTCGGATTATGATAACGGGGAGAATACGAATTGGCAAAATGAAGTAGCTAATCAAAATGCATCAATAAAAGGTGATGTTGCCTATTCTGATAGTTATTCCAATGGTAATTATAGAATTTCTTTTGGATATGAAGATCAACAAGGCGTATTGAAAAACTCATCACTAGGCAGGCGTCATTATGGGCTTGATTTAAATCATTTTTTATTTCAGGATAAATTGAAGATATCTTTAAAGTTAACGGGCGCTAATTTAAACAATGAATCTCCATTAATAACTAATGATAATGGTGGATTGCTAGGAGGTGTTTATAGTGCAAATCCAACAAGCCCTGCTGATCCTGAAATACAATATCCCGGGGCTTCTAATCCTTTATCTATTTTGGAGTACTATTCAGATGAATCTAGGTCTGCAAGATGGCTTGGTCAGGTTTCATTGGAATATGAGATTAAACCAGGATTAAAATTTGAAATCAATAATGGTTATGATTATACCGATTCTGAGAGAAAACAAATTGTAAGACCTGAATTGTTAGCATATCAATCTTTTGGGCCGGGTAGGGCTGTCAATCAAGATATCAATTCTAAAAGTTATTTGTTGGATGCTAATGTAAATTATGAAAAAGCTTTTGATAATCATAAGTTCAAAGTAATGGGAGGCTTTGCCTATCAATCTTTTGGAGTAGATTATAGAATTTTACAAGGGGCAGGATTTCAAGATACTCAAGATGCTAATTCTATATTTCAAAATATGGTTATCTCAGCTGATAAAGTAAGGAATTCTATTTCGGGTGAATATACTCAATGGGGACTAGATCAAAACTCTTTTTTCATTAACAGAAGTTCTCCTGATTTTAATACTGAGACCTTAAACAACGATTTTAATGATTTAAGTGCAAGTAGCTTGGCAGAAGACCAGAGAAGTCAACTAAATGAATTACAATCATTTTACGGAAAGCTGAACTATAATTATTTAGACAAGTATTTTTTAAATGCTTCTTTAAGAATAGATGGTTCTTCTCGTTTCGGCCCTAATAATAAATATGGATTCTTCCCAGCTGTTAACGCTGCTTGGTTATTGAGTAATGAAGATTTTATTGGGGAAAAGATATCCCATCTTAAGTTAAAAACGGGTTTTGGTGTGCTAGGTAATCAGACATTGCCTCATAATGCATATAGTTCTAGACAAGCCTTTTCATCAATCCAAATTAATCCTGACGGCACAGTTTTTACTCCTGGTATTGTCGATGTTGCATTTGAAAATCCAGATTTAAAATGGGAAAAAACACAAGAGTGGAATGCCGGATTGGATTTTGGTTTTTATAAAAATAGGATTTTTGGTTCCATAAATTATTATAATAGGCTCACATCCGATATTGTCATTTTTCAAAATAATCCAAATATTAATTCTAATAACTTAGGTAATTCAGATGCACAAATTCTCAATAAGGGGATAGAGCTTCAAATGGATTTTAGTTTAATAAAGAATGAAAAAATCAGCTGGAATGCTGGCTTTAATTTCTCATATAATCATAACGAAATTAAAAATACGGATAACACTTTTGACTACGGTAATATCTATGGTCAAGGGCTGCAGGGAGCATTTGTACAAAGGATGGGAGAAGGAAGGCCACATTATTCTTATTATTTAAGGGAGTTTATCGGTTTTGATGAAGATGGTTTGGAACAATTTGCAGATAATGGAACTCCGAAATCATTGGATAAAAGCCCAATTCCCAATTATAATTTAGGTTTCAATACAGAGTTCAATTATTTAAATTTTGATTTGAGGGCACAATTTTCCGGTCAATATGGTCATTACCTATATAATAATACATCTAATGCCTATTTTACCGCAGGTGCATTGGGGAATGGCAGAAATGTTACTTCCAATGTTCTTAATTCAGGTGAATCAATTAATAGTGCACCTAGTGTATCCACAAGGTTTTTAGAAAAGGCTGATTTTTTAAGATTACAAAACCTGGTTTTAGGTTATAATTTTAAATTTGAAAACAGCTCACTTTTAGAGTCATTAAGAATATATGCTGTTGGTCAAAACCTTCTGACATTTACAAAATATTCAGGGATTGACCCTGAAGTATATAATGCGCAACAAAATAATCAAAAAGGATATGGACTTGATTATCTTTCTTATCCTCAGGCTAAAACCTATAGTTTAGGATTACAATTCGTTTTTTGATCATTCAAAATGTCTCATATAAATTTGGATAAAAAAATCTCTATACTTTTAGGGTATTATTACTAAAATTCTCTTTTTCTACCCTGGTAGATGGCACACCTACCGGAAACTATGATGGATAATTTAAGTATACCTGACAGATTTCGATAAAATTTCAAAAATGACCTAAGATTAAATTAATTTTCATATTGAAAAGCCAGGCTGATAAGGCTGGCTTTTCTTATATTTAGACTATTTCTACTATCACAATATCTATCCATGCCATTAAAAGTCATCATAGCCTCCAAAAACCCGGTTAAAATCGAAGCAACTAAAGCAGCTTTTCAAAGAAAATTTCCTGATCAATCATTTGAATATGAAGGCGTGTCCGTTCCTTCTGATGTTAGCGACCAACCCATGACGCACAAGGAAACTCAAGAAGGCGCTTATAACCGAGCGGATAATGCTAAAACAAAATTTCCAGAAGCGGATTACTGGGTTGGAATCGAAGGAGGTATTCATGATGATGAATTCGGTATGCAAGCTTTTGCTTGGGTGGTGGTACTTTCAAAATCTATTTCAAATCGAGCGCAAACGGCAATTTTTTATTTACCGGCAGCCATTGCAAAGTTAGTTCGTTCTGGAATTGAACTTGGGGAGGCTGATGATATTTATTTTGGCCGTACTAATTCAAAACAAAAAGACGGTGCTGTTGGGATTTTGACCAATGGTGAAATCGATAGAAAAGCCTATTATGAACATGCCATGATCATGGCACTTATTCCATTTGCCGTGAACGTTCTAAACAATTAAAAATTAATCTTGTTGGATTGATAGGTGAAAAATTGATGATTCTTTCTCTCGCTTAGCACTTACTATGACTAATATCATCATTAAAGCTAAGAATGGTTTTATGATGATATTAAACTTTTAAATGCAGCTACTATTTTTTATCTTAAGAAGAATTAGAGAAGCTTTATTTATAGCTTTTGTTTATAGTTTTTGTCTATGTTGATATAAATAATATAAATAAAAATTATCAAATAATTATTGTAAATTACTATCTGAAATCAAACATAAATTATTTTAACTATGGAACATATGAATAATCTCGGAGATGTAGGAAAGTGCCCTGTAATGCATGGCGGAAATACCAAAATAGGTGGAAATGGCTCTATGAATAAAGATTGGTGGCCAAACCAATTGAATTTAGGGATTTTACATCAACATTCTTCGAAATCAACCCCCTTAGGAGAAGATTTTGATTATGCTGAAGCATTTAAAAAACTAGATTTAAAAACTGTTAAGAAGGATATTGAGGAAGTATTAACCACTTCACAAGATTGGTGGCCAGCCGATTATGGTCATTATGGTCCTTTCATGATACGAATGGCATGGCATAGTGCCGGTACTTACAGAACTGGTGATGGCCGTGGTGGTGCCGGAACGGGAAATCAAAGATTTGCCCCTGTTAATAGCTGGCCTGACAACGGTAACTTGGATAAAGCCAGAAGACTACTTTGGCCTGTCAAGCAAAAATATGGAAATAGTATTTCATGGGCTGATTTATTTATTTTAACTGGAAATGTTGCCCTTGAATCAATGGGATTTAAAACCTTTGGCTTTGGTGGAGGTCGTGAAGATATTTTTCAGCCGGAAGAAGACATTTATTGGGGTGCAGAAGATACTTGGTTAGGAAATAACCGATATTCTGGTGATAGAGAATTAGAAGACCCTTTAGCAGCTGTGCAAATGGGATTGATTTATGTTAACCCTGAAGGCCCGGACGGAAATCCAGATCCTCAGAAATCAGCTTATGATATTCGTGAGACTTTCAAGCGCATGGCAATGAATGATTATGAAACTGCAGCACTGACAGCTGGTGGTCATACATTTGGAAAAACCCATGGTGCAGGTGATGCAGCATTAGTTGGGCCGGAGCCGGAAGCTGCTCCAATAGAACAAATGGGCTTAGGCTGGATCAGTAGTCATAAAAGTGGAAAAGGAAGAGATGCCATTACCAGTGGCTTGGAAGGTGCTTGGACACCAACTCCAACACAGTGGGATATGAGTTATTTTGATGTCTTGTTTGGTTATGATTGGGAATTATCGAAAAGTCCGGCTGGTGCACATCAATGGGTGCCTAAAAATATTGAGGATAAGGACAAGGCGCCTGATGCAGAAGATGCATCCATGAAAGTAGGCATTATGATGACTACTGCTGATATGGCAATGAAAGTTGATCCTGATTATCGTAAAATATGCGAGCACTTTCATAAAAATCCTGAAGAATTTGCGGATGCATTTGCTAGGGCTTGGTTCAAATTAACTCATAGAGATATGGGGCCTAAAGTTAGATATCTAGGACCAGAGGTTCCGGAAGAAGATTTGGATTGGCAAGACCCAATTCCCGCAGTGGATCATGAAATTATCAATAATCAGGATATAAAAGAATTGAAAGCTCAGATTTTAGAAACGGGTCTTTCAACTTCTGAATTAGTTTATACCGCTTGGTCTTCTGCTTCAACTTTCAGGGGCTCTGATAAAAAAGGTGGTGCAAATGGTGCGAGAATCGCCTTAACTCCTCAAAAGGATTGGGAAGTGAATCAACCTGCTCAATTATCAAAAGTATTGAATGCATTAACTGATATTCAGAAAAAATTCAATGATGCACAGTCTGGCAATAAGAAAGTTTCTTTAGCGGATTTGATTGTTTTAGGTGGTTGTGCAGCCATAGAGAAAGCAGCTAAAGATGCAGGACAGAATGTGGAAGTACCGTTTACTCCGGGACGTGCTGATACTACTCAGGAATTAACTGATGCGGAATCTTTCGAATGGTTAAAACCTGAAGCAGATGGTTTTAGAAATTACAGAAGAACTGCATTCACTGTTCCGGATGAAGAAATGTTGATAGACAAAGCACAGTTATTGGAACTAAGCGCTCCTGAAATGACTGTTTTGGTTGGTGGAATGAGAGTTTTGGATGCCAATTATAATAATTCCAAACATGGGGTTTTAACGGATAATCCGGGCAAATTGACCAATGATTTCTTTGTGAACATAACCGATCTTAATACGGAATGGGCTCCTGCCAAAGAAGATGACATCTTTGAAGCAAAAGATAGAAAAACAGGCGAAAAGAAATGGACGGGTACTAGAGTGGATTTAGTATTTGGTTCTAACTCTCAATTGAGAGCTATTTCTGAAGTTTATGCTCAAGCTGATGCTAAAGAGAAATTTGTAAAGGATTTTGTGAAGGCTTGGGATAAGGTTATGAACCTAGACAGATTTGAATTGAAATAATACTTCATTTTCTATTATAAATGGAAAAGGCATTCACTTTCTAGTGGGTGCCTTTTTTGATTATAGAACTTTTTTGATTTAAGAAACCCTTAAGAAAGTCTTCAATATTTTCTTTTACCTCAAAATCATTTAGTTTTACTACATTTTATAATTAAGATTTATCCAATAAGAAAAGTAAATACTACATCATGAATTTTTTATCCCAACCTCTTTCATCCAAAGCGATGGAAAATTCCTCCTTTTTTAGTTCATTTGTCATTTGCAATTTTTAGGATTCAAATAATGCAGCATTTTTTTAAGCAAATATACACACTATGGTGTGCCATCGTTTTCATTGGTCTTTTCCTGCTGTTATTTCCCCTTTTCTTAATTATTATTATGGTGCCTTCCTGGCACAAACATTGTTTTTATCTCAATAAATTTTGGGCTACTGTGGCCTTGTTTTTAGTGGGTATAAAAACCGAAATCACCGGGTTGGATAACCTAAATCCCAAAAATCAATATGTTTATTGCGCCAATCATTTCTCTTTATTGGATATCGTAAGTTTTGGCTTTGCTCCCAATTCTGTGGTATATGTAGGTAAAAGCTCATTGGCAAAAGTTCCATTGTTTGGCTTTATGTTTAAGAAATTGCACGTTACCGTCAACCGGAAAAGTTTAAAAGGCCGTTATAAGGCTTTGCAAATGGCATTAAGGAAAATGGGAAAGGATCGCTCTTTAGTAATGTTTCCTGAAGGTGGTATTATGTCCAAAAATATTCCTGAAATGACCCGATTTAAAGATGGGGCATTTCGTGCGGCAATTACAAAACAAATTCCACTTGTGCCTGTGACTCTTCCGGATAATTGGATAATTTTACCTGATGAAAATATTCCGCTGATCAGTAGAAGAAAGATGCGAATGATTTATCACCAACCAATTCCAACGCTAGGACTCAATATGGATGATGTGCCCTCGTTAAAGGAAAAGGTTTTTAAGGTGATTGCCGAAGAGTTAAAGAAATACCATTAAATGAGTATCAATAAAGAAACCTTGGAAAAAATTGCTCACCTTGCTCGTTTAGAGTTTGATGAGAAATCAGAAGAAAAGATGTTGAAAGATATGAACAACATGCTTTCTTTCGTTGAGAAATTACAAGAATTGGATACTGAAAATGTAGAACCCTTGCAGGCTATGTCTTTTGAAATTAATCAGATGAGGGAAGATAAGGTGAATGTACATTTATCCCGTGAAAAAGGACTGAAAAATGCACCTAAGAAGGATCAAGAATATTTCAGGGTACCAAAAGTAATAGAATAAACCTATGGCTAAATTAAATTTCTGGAAGGATTGGAAGTTAAGATACAGGGGCATTTACCAGGTGCTCCTTTTTATTTTTCTTTTATCAATTGCTTATAGTTTTTATAATCAAAACAATAGCTACGACCTGTCAGCGCCTATGGATGTGGTCAGGAAAACGCAAAATATTGAATTATCTCTTCAGAACGTCCAAGATTTTGTATTCGAACTGCCTGTTCCGGCTAGAAACTATGTGATTTTGCAGGGTTATTTAGCTATGGGTTCTGGTTTTGAACTTAGTGGAACCTATCTATTGATTGCAATAATATTTTGCTGCTTTTCCATTTTAATGACCGCTTCTACTTATTTGAGCAGGTGGTGGTTTATTGTTTTCCAATCTGTTTTTGTGGTGTGGCTTATTACGCTCAAACTCCCATATTTGGAAATATTAGGAGTAAATAACCAAACTTTCACTTTTGTTTTTGTAGGCTTGATTTTGGCGGTCGGTTACTATTTCCATGCATTTAAAGATGATGCAGGCTTGTTTCAACGATGGTTGGCTTTTGCTTTGATATTGATTTCTCTAATCTTATTGGTGATTTTGGGGTCACCAGTGGAAGCTCCTGTGGTTTTTATGGCTCACCATGGAATTATAGTGCCTATAATATTATCCATTATTTTCATTTTTAATGTAGCCTATGAAATCATACTGCACATCCTATATATTTTGGCAGCTAAAAAAAGCAGTGATGGAAGTTCTAACTTGATTCATTTTATAGTCCTATGCATGCTTTACCTGGTGTATGTAGGCTTAACTTTCGCCAAAAATGATAATATAATTGATTGGAATATAGTCTATCTGAATGAGTTTGTTTTATTAGGGATATCTGCTGTTTTAGGGATTTGGGGATTTAAAAAAAGGAGCGAACTCTTAGGGAATCAATTAAGTTTCCGCCCATTAGGAGGTTATGTATACCTGGTCTTAGGTATTTTAACTTTTTCAGTTTTGGCCTGGGTATTCAAAAATGGTAACGATCCATTGATGGATACTTTTGAAGATATGATCATCTTTTCCCATTTAGGCTTTGGGGTGCTGTTTTTCTTTTATGTCCTCTATAATTTTGTGGCACTTCTTAATTCTGGTATGGGAATTTACCCTATTGTATTTAGGCCTGTAAATATACCCTATAATTTAGTCCGCTTTGTTGGGTTTGGAATAGTGGTAGTTTTAGTTCTGAGGGTTTCTTATTTACCATATTATCAGGCAATTTCAGGCTATTACAATAGTCTGGCAGATTATTATGAATATATAGGAGAAGATGAAAATGCTAAAACTACGTATAAAATAGCTCGACAATATGCATCAACTGCTCATAAGCATAATTTTAAAATTGGGCAGATGGAATATGAAGACAAAAATTGGGCGGAAGCATCAGCCTATTTTAATCGGGCTAATTTTAAACGACCAAGCGTACAGTCCTATATCAATAGAGCTCAGGCTCAGTTGAATGCTAATTTGGTTTTTGAAGCTTTATTTACACTGGAAGATGCCCAGAAAGATTTTCCTGATAATGGGTATTTACTTAATATGAAAGGCCTTGTGTTTGAAAAACTGAATAAAACAGATTCTGCATTTATTTATTTTGATGCGGCCGAAAGGACATCTACTTCCAATCAGGTTTCGGAGGTAGCTTCTGTAAACAGATTAGGTCTTTTTGCTAAAAATGCAATAGATGAAGATTTGCCCAAACAAGCGGTTCTTAATAATAAATCAGTGGCTTTTCAAGCTAATTATTTAGCTTTAGCCAACCGCAAAAGGGAATATATTGATAGTATAAAGCTTGATGCTGAAAAAATCCCGGAAACATTGACCTACAATGATTTCTCCTTTATTTTTAATTATACACTCAATAAAACCCTGGATAATCAAGAGTTTGATGCAGATACCATTATGGGCTTGTCCAAACTATCACAAAATGAAGATTTTGCCAAGTCTTTAAAATATGCGGCCTCTACTCGTTTAAATTATTCAGCTAATATTAATCAGGCATACAGCTATATCTATTCATTGGAAAATGCAGATATTTCGGATGCTGGTTTTTATTATCTGGTTCATGGCTTATGGCTTCTTGATCAAAAGGCCTATACAAAAGCAACAGAACATTTTAAGAAAGCTGCTGAATTGAAAATGAGCAAAGCTAAGACCTATCAATCCATTGCTTTAATACTGGATGAAAAATTGTTTGAAGCTGCACAGCTTTACAATAAGCATGTAGAGTCTGAGTCTATAGCAGAAAGCTATTTGGAACAAGACCCATTGTATCAGTTTTTACAAGGCAATACACAAAAACTTCCGGATAGTTTTATTTATTTATGGCTAAAAACGAATTCTTCTTTGCAATCAGAAGAAAAAGATTCTATTAAAAATAATATAAAAGATTCTCCATTCTTTACTTTATTAAGTTTGAATGAAGCAGAAAGTGATATTATTAGCGGTAATTTTAATAGTGCCAAAGAAAAATTAAAGAATCTTAATCTCCCTTCGCAAGAAGAAGGACTTAGAAAATATTGTAATAATTTGCGAGCTGCATTGGCAGTAATTTCCAATGATCAGGAGTTGACTGAATTAGTTGATGAATCCTCACTGTCCGTTTATCCATATAATTATAAAGGCTTATGGGGTTCATTTATGAAGATCAAAAATGGTGATAAAGATCAGGCTAGCACTTTGGCTTGGGAATTAGGAAAAGCAAATGCATTTTTTGAAATAGGGGTGATGTTTGCTAGTCATTATTTTAATGAGCAAGATGAACTGGAAAAATCTTACGAAATATTGGTGGAAGCGAGTCGTTTAAACCCAAATAGTACAGAGCTACTGAAAGCCTATACACTTCAAGCATTAAGGTTAAATCTGCCATCTTATGCTGAAGATGCATATCAAGAATTGTCAAGTTTATTAAGTGCAGAAGAATGGGAGGAATTTTCTAAGGAATACCAAGAAATAAAAGAGAAAATGGATGATTCGCCTTGGTAATTTCCGCTTATCAAATTATAGTTGCACTACATAATTCAACATCTTAAATTTCAATAAAACTATCAATCCAATATTATATATATAATGGGAAATTCTGTAATTCAAACAAAAGAAATAGCCAAAATCTATAGAATGGGAACTGAAACGGTGGAAGCCTTAAAATCAGTTACCATTAATATTGATAAAGGAGAATATGTAGCTTTCATGGGGCCTTCAGGTTCAGGTAAATCTACTTTGATGAATATAATCGGATGTCTTGATACGCCTACTAGAGGTCATTATGAATTAGCCGGGCAAGATGTAAGTGAAACATCAGAAAACGATTTGGCGGAAATTAGGAATAAAGAAATTGGTTTTGTTTTTCAGACTTTTAACTTATTACCTAGGCAATCTTCACTGGAAAATGTGGCATTACCTTTAGTTTACGCTGGTTTTAGTAAATCCCAAAGAGAAGAAAGAGCATTGGAAGTATTGGAAAGCGTGGGGCTTGCCGACAGAGCATACCATAAACCTAATGAACTTTCCGGAGGTCAACGACAAAGAGTTGCCATTGCAAGGGCTTTAGTTAACAACCCAAGCATTATCTTGGCAGATGAGCCAACAGGAAACCTTGACTCTAAGACCTCTCATGAAATTATGGAGTTGTTTCAATTATTGCATGATCAAGGTAATACAATAGTAATGGTGACGCACGAAGATGATATAGCTCAATATGCGCATAGAATTATTAGAATGCGTGACGGCTTGGTTGAATCTGATGATATTAATAATAATATAACAAGAGTAAGCACCACCTCGGTCTAGTATTAGATTTCTTGATTTATTAATTTTACTAGCTTAGCTTATAGTCATTTATTTTAGCTATTAAATTTTTGTACGGATATTCGCTATTTTCAAATAAAGCATTTGTATTTTCATCATCGTTGTTTGTCAACTTGATTAATTTTAGATTTGGATATGACTGATAAACCAAAGCCAATTAAACTAATTATTGCCGATGACCATGAGATTTTAGCAAATGGAATGGCTTCAATACTTGCTAGGCAAGAGGATTTTGATATGTTGGGCACTGCTAAAAATGGCAGGGAGGTTTTGGATATGATGTCAGAAAACCCTGCTGATGTGATCATTATGGATTTGAATATGCCTGAGTTGGACGGAATTGAAACCACTCAAATCCTCAAGAAAAAATATCCTAGGGTAAAAGTATTGATCCTTTCTATGTTTGATAGGGAAGGATATATTCAAAATTCATTAGATATAGGCGTTGATGGCTATGTACTGAAGAATATTGGCGAAAAGGAAATTATTTCTGCTATCCATAGAATTTTGGAAGGTAAAACATATTTTTCCCAGGATGTAATGGAAAAAGTAGCCATTAAAATGCGACACGAACCCGAGCCGGGAATAAAACTTTCAGCTACGGAAAGAAGAATGTTGAAATATTTAAGTGAAGGCGATACTTCAGGGGAGATTTCCGAAAAACTGAATTTAGCAACCAATAGTGTGATGTCATACCGAAAGCTATTATTGCAAAAATTTGAAGCTAAGAATGTATCCAATTTAATAAAAATGGCTTATGAAAAGGGCTATTTGGGAAAACCTTGATAAATTCTGCCGCTATTATCTTAGCTTTAAGCAGCAAATCCTAAAAAAATGAAATATTATATAATTGCAGGCGAGCGTTCAGGCGATCTTCATGGTGGTAATTTAATTAAGGCTTTAAAGAATAAAGATTCTCAAGCGGAAATTCGATGCTGGGGAGGTGAGGAAATGCAAAATGCAAGTGGTGAACTTGTGGTGCATTATAAGGAAATGGCTTATATGGGGTTTTTGGAAGTACTTGTGCACCTCAAAGCTATCAAACAAAAAATTAACTTTTGTAAAGAAGATATACTTTCTTATCAACCTGATGCTCTGATTTTGATTGATTATGCTGGCTTTAACCTTAGAATTGCCAAATTTGCCAAAGCTCATAAAATTCCTGTTCACTATTATATCTCTCCAAAAATTTGGGCTTGGAATCAGAAAAGAGCATACAAAATCAAGAAGTTTGTTGATTATATGTACGTAATCCTGCCTTTTGAAAAGGAGTTCTATAGAAAATTCGATTTTGAAGTGGATTATGTTGGTAATCCTTTGTTGGATGCCATTAGGGCATATAAACCAAATGAAGACTTTCAATATAAAGGACAGGATGTAATTGCCGTATTGCCAGGTAGCCGAAAACAGGAAGTTAGAGCCATGATGGAGAACCTAAAAGGCGTTGCTTTGGATTTTCCTGATGAGCATTTTGTGATTGCAGGGGTTTCTAATTTGGAAACAACACTTTATGACGGATGGCAAGATATTGAAAATATAGATTTGATTTTTGATCAAACCTATGATTTGCTATCTCATTCTAAAGCTGCTTTAGTCACTTCCGGAACAGCTACTTTGGAAACTGCTCTTTTTGAAGTACCTCAAGTAGTGGTGTATAAAACCGGTAAAATATCCTTTGCTATTGCCAAAAGAGTGGTTAAAGTGGAGTTTATTTCCTTAGTAAATTTGATACTAGATAAAGAAGCAGTTAGGGAATTGATTCAAGAAGAATTTAATCCAACAACCCTCAAAATTGAATTCCAGAAAATTTTACCTGATGGAGAAAATAGGGAATCCATTTTGAAAGATTACAAAAAGTTGAAAGAAATGTTGGGTGATGAAGATACTTCTCAGATTACGGCTGAGTTGATGGTGAGTAGGGTTCTGGGATAGATTCTATAGGTCTTAGTCCCTGAAATATTTCCACTGTTCTGCTTGCTTATGTATCTCAAAAAAAAATTCAAACTATAATTTCTATAACAGTTGATAGTCGCGTACTTAACCTGAAATATTCATCTCTATGGTTGATGAATGAACACGAACCCGACAATTTCTATCGGGATTATATGTCTTCGGACGAAAAATTTATATGAAATTTTCGGTTAATTATTGTCTGGATTAATTAGCCTCCAAAAACCCCTAGTACCACCTTCTCTTCTTAACACTCCTTTTTCTTTTAAAGTATCTATATGTTTACTAACTGCTGATTCTGCAATTCCAAAAGACTCACTTAGTGCCTTGTATGTGATTCTATTATTTTGATGTATTGCTTCGAGAAACTCTATTTGTCTATCAGTAAGTTCTTCAATTACACCACCTATTACACCACCTATTACACCACTTACATTGTCATCTTGACCACCATCATTTTTAGATTGACTTTCACTAACTTCCTTAGGGAAAGACATTCTTATAAAGTTCTCACTAATTTTGAAACAATCTTTTGGATAAACTTGAAGTATTCTTGGTATTCCTGAACCAAGTTGTTCCACCATATCCAGATCCTTAAAAATCCGCATTAGCTCCTTATTTCGAGGTATTGATATCCCTTCAAAAAATTCCTTTTTACTAATACCCTCAGGAAGACCACCAATGGATGTTATTTCTATTCTATCATCAAATATCTCAAATTTAGGTGGAACCTCATTTGTGTAGTCATTATGAATTATGGCATTGACACAGCTTCACGAATTGCTATAGAATTCCATACAGGTCTATTTTTGCGCTCCTTTGAAGTGATTTCAGTACTGATTTTATTTTCAACAGCTAATTTATCTAATACTTGTTTTGTTGCTTTAATTAGGGAGCAGTAACCGTATTCATTATTTTCAACTAAATCAACCCTATCAATACCATTATAAATAGCCAGTTTAATGGAATTACCATTCACATCCGACAATAGATAGGCTACATAATTAAATTGACCATCTTCAGTTATTAGCTCTAGGTTTTGCTCAAAATTATTATTCAGCTTTAGCCCCTTTTCTTCATAATAGATTTTTAATTGTTCAAAAGAGAGCTCTTGTTTATTGGATTTAATTTTACTTATCGAATTTCTAATCCTTTTAGAGAAAAAATTTTCAATCTGACGTTGATTCATTGGTTCAGTTGCACTACCCACTCTCATAAATGAACCTTTAGGAGACATACCGAATTTGCGTAAAAAGTAAGGTTTCTCTAATCCTGCTGCAATAATAATTTTTATAACTTCTTGATCTTCTATATCTTCTGATATTATATCAAATAATCCCAAACAGGAAGGTTGAATATTATTTTTAAGTCGATCCTTAATTTTTAGTTGTACCTCATCACTATTTCTGATCCCTTTTACTTGACCATTAGCTGATATCCCTAAGTAAATATATCCGCCTTCCCTACTGTTTAGAAAAGAAACTACTTCTCTTTCTAACTCATCAGTTAGCTTCTCCTTATACTCTACCCTGTTATTTTCCGATATCATTTTATATTCTATTAAGCCCTCTTGTTTTGAAAGATAATTTTGTATGATTGAATGAGGGGTTTTGAAATCTAAAACATTAGTTTTTAAAATTAATTAAAATTTATTGATCTATTTATTTCGATCTAGGAAACCTCAAAAATGAATTTCAGAAGAACTTCCAATGGAGAAAACTGAGAATACATCAAAGCAGATTAAAAGCAGCTAACAGAGGTCTTGTAGGAGGAGAACACTTCTCAAATTACGGCTGATTTGATGGTGAATCGGGTTCAGGAGTAATTATTATTTAGCTTAAGACTCAAACATCATTACCCCGAAAAAAATCAGCGATCCCCATTCTTTTTTTGCCTTCAGGCTGTATCATTTCCAAAGCCAGAATGCCAGGGTTACATTGAATATGAAGATAGCTTTTATGATCTGTGATGATTTTTCCTATTTCACCCTCTGTCTTTGAATCAACAATTGAACTTTGATGGATTTTATATTTTTTGTCATTTAGAATAGCCCAAGCAGTAGGGAATGGATTTAATCCCCTAACATAATTGTAGAGTTTTTCAGCAGAATCATTCCATTGTAACTCAGTATTTTCTTTGAATAGCTTAGGTGCATGTTTCAATGTTTGGTTTTCATCTTGAGTGGTGAGTTCATAGTCTTCATTTTCTATGGCTTTTACTGTTTTTAAAACCAATCCAGCACCTTTTTTCATTAACCTATTATAAACTTCTCCAGTGGTGTCAGTAGGAGAGATAGGCTCTTTTTCTTGTAAAATAATACTCCCGGTATCAATTTCATGCTTAAGGAAAAAAGTGGTGAGTCCCGTTTCTTTTTCCCCATTCATTACTGCCCAATGAATAGGAGCAGCTCCTCTGTATTGTGGAAGTAAGGAGGCATGTAAATTGAAAGTCCCGATTTCTGGCATTGACCAAACGGCTTCTGGCAACATTCTAAAAGCTACTACAATCTGTAAATTGGCATTCAAAGATTTCAATTCTTTCTGAAATTCAGGATCTTTTAGGTTGGTGGGCTGTAAAACAGGTAGTCCAGCTGATAGAGCATATTCTTTTACGGGCGATTGGGATAATTTTTGTCCTCTGCCTTTGGGCTTGTCAGGAGCAGTGATAACAGCCGCAATATCATAATTATTCTCCACCAATATTTGTAATGAAGGTACTGCAAAATCAGGCGTGCCCATATAAACGATCCTTAATTTTTTCATAGAATGCAAAGTTAAAATATCGATCGGGAATTTTGAGGAATAATGGTTTTAAACTTGTTCTATTTTGTTTCAGGCTGTATTTAATTTCGGCAAAGCCGAAAAAAATCTCTCGCAAAGGCACAATGACGCAAAGTTTTCGCAATGGAAAATTGACTTAACTAAACAAAATTAAATATTAGGTAGTCATTTTTTTTTAGATATTAGGTCGTTGTGCCTCGAGATTTATTAATTAATGCGTTTCAGAAAATGTGGGTTACAACAGAAAAAACATTAAATCAAATCCATTATTTTAAACTACAGTATGATTATTGCTATATTGATGCTTTAAAATTTTATTATAATCGTGAGGAAACCTCTACTTCTAAGCATATTAATTTTATTAGTACTTTCTATTACTGGATTGCGGTGGTATTACCATTCTCAGGAATTGGATAAGGAAAGCTTTATTGCCAATACACAAAGAAAATTGAATACTGAATTTAAGGCGGTTGAGAAAGACCGACAGGCTTTAGTTGGATATTTTGCACAAAGTAAAGACTTGGATTTTCAATCTCTTAATCAGTTAAATAGCACCTATCCTTTTTATATTTTTAAGAACCATGCTTTGGTTTATTGGTCTGATGAGCACTATACCCCAGTGTTAAAGAAATACCGCAACCAAGGTTGGAATTATATTAAAGATGAGGCAGGACAGTTTTTAGAGTTAAACAGCCAATCGAAAAAGTCCGATATTATACTAGTAAGCGTAATCCCATTATTTGAGCATTATGATGTTAATAATGAGTATATACAATCATCATTTAATACTAGTGTTTTTCCGTCAACCGGCATCCAGCTTCATCAATCTTCTCAAGATGAAGCTTATGCCTTAAATGACTTAGAGGGAAATCCTGTTTTCTACATTTCCTTTGAGGATGATTTTGAAAATTACCTGCCTTATTATCATTATCTGATTATAACTTTAGAATCTGTTTTAGCAATTCTCTTACTGTATTTTTTGTGGTTTTTTGCTTCCGAAAGGAAAGGTTTCTGGACTCAAATAGCAGTTTTTATTTTGGGCACCACCGCAATTTGGGGACTGATGGAGTTTTTTGATTTCCCTTTTCATTCCACTGATTTAGAATTATTCGATCCTAAGCATTTTGCTTCTTCCGATTTCAATCCTTCGCTGGGAAATTTAATTATCAATTGTATTCTGTTTTTTCTAATCGGCTTATTCTCTATTAGAAAGCTAACTACTTATTACTCCAATGAAGATACATCCCTTTCCAGATGGACTTATTTATTATTGAACTTGGGAGCATATTTGGTCACTTTAGGAATTTATTATTTTATTTACCTGATTTATATTCATTCCAACTGGGGGCTGGATAGTACCCAATCCATTGAATTTGACTTCTTAGAAATACTTTCCTATGCAGTGGTGTTACTTTTTGGCTATCTGGTTTTTGAGGTGTTTAAATTGGTGCATCATCTTAACAGCAAGTCTAACACTCATTTTTTCCTTTTTATAGCTTATCAATCGGTAGCCTTTGGTTTATTTTTATTAACGGCTTTCAGTTTTGGTGCAGTGATTTTTTGGTTGGCAGGAATTGTTTTACTGGTTAATATTATCGTATTTCTAACAAATTTAGGTAGCGCCCTTGAATCCCTTAAATTCTTAAGTTTTATATATCTTTTTTTATTGATCATTGCTATTTCTGCTGTTAGTGCTTCGTCGGTATATCATTTGGAGAAACAAAAAGAGGCTAGTCAAAGGAGTGTTTTGGCTGATAGGATAATGAATGGAAATGATGTTCTGGCGGAATATATGCTTGTCCAACTCGATCAAAGTTTGAAAAAGGATGCCTATATCAGAAGTCAATTTCTTATGCCACTGACTCCATATAAAACAATAGTCGATAAAATTGAGCAATATTATCTAAATGATTATTTCGAAAAGTATGAGAAATCTGTTCGGATTTTTGATGCTGAGGGGAATTCTATTTATCCGAGCTCTTCCTTACCAATGTCTGCTTCCTATCCCATACAGCAAATGAATGATCGAAATAAAAGAGGGGATATTAATTTATACTTGGTGAGCTATAATGAGGGAAATCAATTGCTAAGAAAATATATTTATGTATTTGAAATTAAACATTATGATTTTGTATTTGCGAAAATTGTTTTAGAGTTTAAGCCTAAAAAAATCCGACCGGATAATGTATTCCCGGAACTATTGGTCAAAAATCGATACGTGTCCTCTCTAATTGATATCCCTTATAATTATGCTTTGTACAATAATGATACTTTATCCTATAGCGTAGGTAACCTCAATTTTCCTAATGTGGTCAACAGCAAGATTACTAAAGACGAAATGCTGCTTAAAATTCAGGAAGAACAGAATTTAAATTTTAGTGTGGTCACTAATAATGATGAGAAATTAATTTTTAGTAAAAAGGATATTTTCTGGTATCGGTTTTTCTCTAATATTTCTTTCTTTTTTGTGATTAGTTTTGTGTTGGTTTTTATTATTTCGGTTTATCAATTCTTTAAATTATACTGGAAAACTAGGTCAATAGGATTAAGTGCCAAAATTCAGCTCTATTTTTCACTTGCTTTTTTAATCCCTTTGCTTTCCGTTAGTATCTCTACCATAGGTTTCGTAAACGTAACTTTTTTGAAAGATATAGTGACTGAATACGAGGAAAATACCAACAGGGTAGCAGGTCAACTTACCCCACTTTTAATGAAATATGAAAATGGCTTAGTAGATAAAACTACTTTAAATAATGAGTTGTCTACCGTAACTAAAATTATTAATACCGACATTAATTTGTATGACCTGAATGGGCAATTATCTGCCACAAGTCAACCTCAGGTTTTTGATAAAAATTTACTTTCCAATAAAATCAATCCTGAAGCTTATGCCTCTATTTACCAGAATGGACAAAAAATGGTCACCTTGGAAGAACAAATTGGGAATTTGAATTATCAATCAGCTTATGTAGGAATTAGGTCATATAATTCTGGTGAGCTCCTTGCCATTTTGGGCAGTCCATTTTTTAAATCCAATAAGGAATACGATTTGTTGTTGACGGATTTATTGAATAATGTGTTCAATATCTTCGTGGCATCTTTTATTATTTTCATCTTTTTGGCTTATGCCGCTACCAAAATTTTAACAACTCCTTTGAATTTGTTGAAACAAAAATTGTCTCAAGTGAACTTATCTGCTGAGAATAAACCTATTACTTGGCAGGTAGATGATGAAATAGGCTTATTGATAAAGGAATACAATCAAATGCTCTTGAAGCTGGAGAAAAGTAGGCAAGCTTTAAGTAAAACAGAGAAAGAATCTGCTTGGCGAGAAATGGCGCAGCAAGTAGCGCATGAAATCAAAAATCCGCTTACGCCCATGAAGCTTTCATTACAGCATTTGCAAATGAAAATTCAGCGTTCAGATAATCCAATGCCAGAAGCATCCGAAAAAATCCAAAGCATATTATCACAAATTGAAAATCTCAGTGATATAGCCACTTCTTTTTCAGCTTTTGCCAAGATGCCGATTCCGGAGAACGAAAGAGTTTGCGTAAGTGATACTTTAAAAAGAGTGGTTGATTTCTTCCATGCCGAAAATGCGGAAATCAAATTGGATTTGCCTGATGAAGATGTTTTTGTATTGGCAGACCCAAAAATAATGGAGCGTACTTTTAACAATATGCTCATAAATGCCATTCAAAGTGGCGATGATAATAAAGCCATTTATATAGATATCAAAATCGAACTTTTGGGGGATAAGATAAGGATTTCCGTGAAGGACAATGGTTTAGGTATTCCTGAAGACAATTATAACAAAGTATTTTTGCCTAACTTTACAACAAAATCAAGTGGTTCTGGAATCGGATTGGCTGTTGCCAAAAGGGGAATTGAACATGCAGGGGGTGAAATTTGGTTTGAAACAGAAGTTAATAAAGGGACTACCTTTTTCATAGAATTGAAAAGATTGGATTGATTTTGAAGCATGTTTTGAGTATTGTAATTTTTTTAATTCCGGTCTTAATTTTAAGTCCGCAGCTGCTTAATGCCCAATCGCAATGCTTTGAAACCTCCTATACCAGCTATCAATTACCTGATTCTATATTGGTAATTCCTTCTACCATCCAAGTAAAAAACCAATCAGGTAAGGAATTGACTCATGAAATCTTTGATAACATCCTTAAAATCAATGAATCTAAAAAAGGAGATGTTTTCAGCATTTGCTTTAATTATGTTCAAAAAAGCACTGAGTTAGTAAAATCAGCAGTACCTGAAAAATTGTATGATAGCACTGCCCGCTTTAAAAATACTATTCAAATTCAAGATGAGAAAAATCAATCCACTCAAGAACTGTTAGGCTTGGAGGGCATTCAAATTAGTGGAGCTTATATGCGTTCAGTTTCTGGTGGGGGACAGCAATCAGCCATGATGCATTCTGTAATGGATTTGACCATTGCTGGAAATATTTCAGAGGATTTGGAGCTTAAAGCTAGAATGACAGATCAGCAAATGCCTTTCGAACCAGAAGGAAATACACAACGACTACAGGATTTTGATCGCGTAAACGTTCAGCTGATTCATGAAAATTGGGGCTTGGAAGCAGGGGATTTGCTTATCCAATCGAACCAAAACTTAAACTTTTTGAAATTTAACCGGCAAGTCCAGGGCTTGGGTGTGTCTTCTTCCAAATTATCCTTTGACTCAACAGATTCCAAAACAAAAGCTGTTACCTCATTTGCAAGAAGTAAAACAGGAGTTCAAACCATTGAACCACTTGAAGGAGTTTTAGGTCCTTACAGAATTGAAGGTCCACAAAACGAGCCTTTTATTTTCCTATTGGCAGGTTCTGAAAAAGTATATCTAGATGGAGAACTCTTGGAAAGAGGATTGGAAAATGATTACGTCATTGATTACAATGCAGCCGAACTTACTTTTAACTCCAAAATTTATATTTCAAAATATAGCAGAATACAAATTGAGTTTGAATATTCCGACAGGCAATACAACCGGAATGTTACCACTTTACAGCATCAGCAATCTATTGGAAATTTAGATGTTAACATTGGTTATTTTCAGCAATCAGATAAACCTGGAAACCAAATGAATGATTTATCGGAAAGTGATTTTGAAGACTTGTCAAATTTGGATGCAGGTGCTTCTTATGGTGAAATATCTTCTGCTGATAGTCTTGGCTATGAATCTGATAAAAAGCGCTATGCTAAAATGGATACTGTTATAAATGCTAAGACTTATCGAATATTCAAGCGTTCAGAAAATCCTGAAATTGCCCATTATCAGGTGAATTTCACTATGGTTGGGGAGAATAATGGAGATTATCGTATAGCCAATTCCTCTGAAAATGGTGTAAGCTACGAATGGGTGGCACCTGTTGACGGTATTCCTCAAGGAAACTATGCACCCATAAAACGAGTGGCATTGCCTCAAAATCAACGAATCATTAATATGGGGTTGAATTATAATTTAAAGGATGAATCGGATATTAATTTTGAATATGCAGGCTCTGAATTTGTGAGCAATCGTTTTAATCAAGACAATACAAAACAGACTGGAAATGCTTTCTCCATTGGCTACCGATCGGCACCAAAAGAGTTGAGTTTTGCTAAGGATTTATCCATAGATTATTTCATTAAATATGAATATTTAGATTCTGCATTTTCTCCAGTACAGCCATTTCGTGATGTAGAATTTAATAGAAATTGGGGAATGGAACAGTCGGCAGCATTCCAAGCTGGTGAAGAGCAACTTTTGAGAATGGGAACCTCTGTTCAGAATGAAAAGCAAGATTTCAGTTATGAAGTGGGCTTGAGAGATAAAGAAAGCCTTGGCAATGGAACACAGCATAATGTAAATTTTCAGAATACGGGCGATTTAAATTTAACCTTGAATGCCTTTTTGATGAATAGTGAACATGGCAAAACCCAAACCGAATGGAAAAAAGCCAGTGCTGATTTGAGTTATGGAAAATTTAAGATTCAACCTGGTTATAAATTTAGGACAGAGCAACATCAAATACGAATAGAGGATGAAATCACCAGTAGTTTTCAATTTTTTGATAGCCACAGTTTTTATGTTTCTAAACAGGATTCCAATAAATGGAATTTCAAAATATCACATGAGTTTAGAGCAGATCAAAGACCTATTGAAGGGAAACTTCAAGAATTTGAACAAGCACAAAATACTCAGTTTGAAACTTCTTTTAAATACGGAAAAGACAATAAACTTGCTTTTAATTTGCTGAGGAGGGAAATCAAAACTGAAATAGATTCAGCTGAAACCGAAAAGTATTTTCAAGGAGGCTTGAATTGGCAGTCAAGTTTTTGGGATGGAAATATCACACAAAATCTCAATTTCCAAACTGGAACAGGGCGGGTTTTGCAAAGGAGTTATTTCTTTATGGAGGTAGCTCGAGGCTTGGGAACGCACTCTTGGTCTGATTTAAATGAAAATGGAGAACAAGAGCTGAATGAATTTTTTGAAGACGAAACAGAATATGGAGATAGAAATTATGTAAAGGTTTTGACAATGGGTGATAATTACCAAACCGCCTTCATCAATAATTTGCAATATCAATTAAGATGGAATCTGCCCAAATCTTGGGCTAAATTTGAAAACTTGATGCAATATCTGGGAAAATTTTCAGGTAGTTTTCATGCCAATTTAGATAATAAAAACACCTTTGATGATTGGTATTCAAGGATTTCCCCTTTTTCAGTTGCTGAGGGTGATGAAGTGCTGTCTTCTAGAAATATGTGGAAGTCCAAATTTTATTACAATAGGGGAGGCATAGCTTTTTTAGAGGCTGGGTGGTCTAATTCCAATAGAAAGCAATTAATGATTGATGGTTTTGAAGGGATGGATAGAAGTACCTTTCAATTGGTAGGAACCTTAAATTCATTTCAAGACTGGAATATTTCTGCTGCCTATCGACAGACTTCCAATGCTTCCTTTTCTGAGGTAGTGGAAGAAAGAGATTATCAATTTAATTCCACTACCGTAAATCCTAAAATCTCATGGCAAGGGGGCAATAATTTAAGAGTGAGTTTGGCATATAGAAATGAAAATAAGTTTAGCCCTGATGAAAGTGCTGGAGGCGCTGTATTAGTCAATTCAATTGAGCTGGCTAATAAATTGATCCAAGCTAAAAATGGTGTTATGGAAGGAAAGTTCAGCTATGTCAGCGTAGATTCTGATTTATTGGATAATCAAAGTCCATTGGCATTTGAAATGTTTGAAGGCTTAAGAGCTGGCGACAACTACGTTTGGAATTTATCCCTCAGAAGAAAAATTATTGGAGATTTAAACCTAATCCTACAATATATCGGCAGAAAAAGCCAAAATAGAAAGACCATTCATAACGGCAGTGTCCAATTAACCGCCTTATTCTAACTTCCCATTTCTAACTTCTAACTTCCCACTTTTATTTCCACCTTATTTCTATCCTATTTCCTTTATTAATAGGTAATCTCCGGACCTTCGGTACTAATCATCCATCATCCAACATCCATCATCCAACTTTTACAGTGTCTTCCTCAACTTCTTCATAAACTTACTGGCAAAGATAAATCCTTCTAAATCTTCCTGACCAGAAGTGAGAATGTTGTCAGAATTTCCTTCCCACACTTTTTTGCCTCTAGCCAAATACATAATGTATTCACCTACTCCCATAACAGAATTCATATCATGCGTAACCATAATGGTGGTCACATTTAGCTCGTGGGTTATTTCCTGAATTAATTCATCTATCAATAAAGAAGTCCTGGGGTCAAGACCTGAATTGGGCTCATCGCAGAATAAATAATTAATATCATTTACAATCGCTCTGGCAATACCTACTCTTTTTTTCTGCCCACCACTTATTTCTGAGGGCATTTTTTTATTGATGTTTTCAAGCCCAACTCTGCTCAATACATTATTGACACGGTCAAGCTTTTCATCTTTTTTCATATCCGTCAGAAGATCGAGAGGGAACATCACATTTTCCTCTATGTTTTTTGAATCAAATAATGCACCTCCCTGAAATAACATACCAATTTCCCTTCTCATCTGGGCTTTTTCATCTTTATCAGCTTTTAAAAATGCTCTTCCGTCATATAAAACTTCACCTTCTTCAGGAGTAATTAAACCGACTATACATTTCAATAAAACACTTTTACCTGTTCCACTGGCTCCGATGATCAAGTTTGTGATACCTCTTTCAAATTTACCTGAGATGTCATCTAAAATTTGAGTTCCATTGAAGGATTTAGATATATTGTTTATTTCAATCATTTTCTAGTTTAATAATAATTCTGCTAAAACATAATCAGCCAAAAGTATGGCAATACAGCTTTTTGTAACAGCACTTGTACTGGATTTACCTACTTCAAGTGCGCCTCCTGTGGTGAAAAAACCCTGAAAAGCTGAAATTGACGCAATTAAAAAAGCAAAAACCACAGATTTAATTAGAGCAAATTGAATGGTAAATGGATTGAAATCTATTCTAATACCATAAACATATTCCGTTTCCGTCAATATACCCGTCATAGTTCCGGCAATATATCCACCATATAAAGCAAGAAAACCTGCTATTACCACTAATAGCGGATACATAATCATAGCCGCCACAATTTTTGGTAATACCAAATAAGAGGATGCATTGACTCCCATAACCTCTAAAGCATCGATTTGCTCGGTAATTCGCATGGTGCCTAATCCACTGGCAATACTTGATCCAACTTTTCCTGCTATAACTATAGCCGTAATGGTGGGTGCCAACTCCAGAACAACCATTTCCCTGGTTACTTGGGCCACCACATAATTTTGAATTAATGGGCTAACCAAATTGTAGGCAGTTTGAACTGTGGTTACAGCCCCCATAAATGTTGAAGTAATGGCCACGATTAAAATGGAATTCCAACCTATGGAAATACATTCATTTATGGTGAGTTTGAAATAGGAGGAAAAGGTCTCACGCCTTACAAACATACTTCCCAAAAATATAAAATAGGCTCCTATTGCTTTCATTTGTTTATTATTATGTTTTAATCTTCACAACTTGCCCTTTTTTATTAGGATACTCCAAAGGGTCTCTTCTGGAGAATTCGCAATAAATATTCTTACCAATAAGGCGTCAAGCAGATGTTTAAATTTGCCTTGGATTATTTATGCCCATTTCCTAAAGCAGTTGTTTTTCTTGATTCTTCAAATTTAAAGTTAACATGAAAATTTTCTTTACAATAAAAGTTATTTTAATTCTTTAAAGGTAATTGGATTTTAAGGTTATACTGATGATTATTCTAATCCATTACGCTAATGAATTTCGTAAGTTTGTAGAACTACAAGATTATTGTTTAGTTTCGTACTTTCAAACCAAAGGTAACTCAAATTAGAAATGAATAAATTTATAGTAATTACAGGGGGTACAAAAGGTATCGGAAGAGCCTTGGTGCTTCGGTTTGCTGAAAATGGATTTAATATTATCACTTGTTCGAGAAATGAGGCGGATTTAGAAGTGTTAAAAGAAGAGGTCGAGAAAATATATAGTAGCAATGTATTTATTTATGCTGCAGATTTATCCAAAAAAGAAGAAGTGAATGCTTTTTCTGATTTTGTATTGAAAACTACTCCCAAAGTGGATGTGTTGGTGAATAATACAGGTGTTTTTCTGCCTGGTAGTATTCAAGACGAGCCGGAAGGTAATCTCGAAATGATGATGAATACGAATTTATTTTCAGCTTATCATCTAACTAGAGCCTTGTTACCTGCAATATTACCCCAAAAAAAAGGCCATATTTTCTCTATGAGTAGTATAGCCGGAATTACAGCCTACGCCAGTGGTGGCTCTTACAGCATCACAAAATATGCTATGCAAGGATTTACAAAATGCTTGAGAGAAGAATTGAAGGAAGAAGGAGTAAAAGTTACTGCCGTCCTTCCTGGTGCTACTTTTACCGCAAGTTGGGAAGGAGTGGATTTACCACGGGAAAGATTTATGAAGGCTGAAGATGTGGCTGAATCTGTTTGGTCGGCTTATTCCTTATCAGACCGAACCGTAGTAGAAGAAATTGTTTTAAGACCTCAATTAGGAGATATATAATTCTATGAACCAAAGAATATTTTTATCAGCCCCCCACATGGGCGGAGACGAAATCAAATATATACAACATGCATTCGATGAAAATTGGATTGCACCCTTAGGACCAAACGTAAATGGCTTTGAAGAGGATATTCAAAAGTATAATGATATTCCGTATGCTGCTGCCTTAAGTTCTGGCACGGCTGCCATTCATCTGGCACTAATCTTATTGGGAGTGAAAAAGGATGATGTCGTTATGGCTTCTAGTTTTACATTTTCAGCTACCATAAACCCTATTGTTTATCAGCAGGCAAAACCTGTATTGATTGATAGCGAAATGGAAAGCTGGAATATGGATCCTGAGCTATTAGAAAAAGGTATTAAAGAATACATAGCAAAAGGAAAGATACCAAAAGCTATAATTTTTGTACACCTTTATGGTATGCCCGGTAAAATAGAGGAAGTGAAAGCTATCTCAGAAAAATATGAAATCCCCTTGATTGAAGATGCTGCTGAAGCTTTAGGTGCAAAATTAAATGGTAAGCCCTTAGGTACATTTGGTGATTTTGGCGTTTACTCTTTTAATGGAAATAAAATTATTACAACTTCCGGAGGAGGTGCTCTTGTATCTCAAAATAAAGAATGGATTGATAAATCAAGGTTTTTAGCAACTCAAGCCAGAGATGCAGCACCGCATTATCAACATTCTGAAATTGGCTATAATTACCGGATGAGCAATATAGCGGCAGGAATTGGTAGAGGTCAAATGAAAGTTTTGGATCAATGGGTAGAAAACAGAAGAGCTAATCATGATTTTTACCTTAAGGAACTAAATCCATTAGGTTTTGAGTTTTTAGAAGAATCGGATGGTGTATACAGTAATAGGTGGTTGACATGTGTTCTTTTTGGTACAGATTTGAAAATTGAGCCTGAATCTTTAAGACAGGAACTGGAGCAATTCAATATTGAAACAAGACCGCTGTGGAAACCAATGCATTTACAGCCCATCTTTAAAGATTATAAAGCTTATTTGTCGGGAGTTTCTGAAGAGTTATTCCAAAAAGGACTTTGCTTGCCTTCTAGTTCCTCTTTAACAGATAGTCAAAAAAGCTTTGTAGTTGAGAAAATTAGTAATTTTATAAAAAAATAACTTTAATAATTATAAAAAAATATTAAATAGGTTATATTTGAAACTCAATGATGAAGAAAATCAACGATATTAGTTTTCTGCCAAGATGGATTATTTTATTAATTGATCTTGGGTTGCTATTAGTTTCAATAGTATTTGCCTATTTATTGAGGTTTAACTTTAATTTTGAAGATGTCTTAGCATTTAAATTTAGCGAAGGCTTAGTTCTTTTCTCAATATGCCATCTTTTAGCAATTTTCTTGACTCAAAGTTATGCAGGTATAATTCGTTATACATCCATTGAAGATGGTCTTAGAATTTCCTATACAACTTTTATTGGTTCTGTATTAATAGCAATTGTGAGTTATCTGAATTACTGGTATACAGGCAGTGTTATTATTCCATTATCAGTTTTAATCATTAGCTTAATTTTAGCGGTGGTTATTCTCTTTTCTTACAGGGTATTGGTTAAAAATTTATTTGCCTACTACCGTGATGCCGTTCGCCATAGAAAGAATGTGATGATTTTTGGAGCTGGTCAGTACGGTATCATTACTAAACAAGTAATTGATGCAGACCCGAATGCTAGAATGCGGGTGATTGGTTTTATAGATGACGACCTTAAAAAAGTGGGTAAAGTACTTAATGGAGCCCCTATATACGATGCTGGATATAATTTAGATGAAATCCTTGAAAAATATCATGTTCATGAAATAGTAATTGCTATAGCAAATCTTTCTATTGAACGTAAAAATGAATTGGTAGATTACTGCTTAAAAGCCCACGTAAAAGTTAGGACTGTACCTGCTCCTGATAAATGGATTAATGGGGAATTGAGTATGAACCAGATTAAAGAGGTTCGTATCGAGGATTTGTTGGGTAGAGAATCTATCAAATTACAAAATCCTAAAGTCTCTGAAAATATTAACGGCAAAATAGTGATGATTACGGGTGCTGCGGGTTCTATTGGTTCTGAAATAGCTAAGCAAATTTTAAAGGTCAAGCCTAAAAAATTAATTATTTTAGATCAAGCAGAGTCATTTCTTTATGCCATTGATATCGAGTTAACAAATCTTGATCTAGATAAGAATGTAGAAATAGTTCCGGTCATTATGGACGTGACCAATAAAAGAAGATTGGAATTTGTGTTTGAAAAATACCGCCCTAATGTGGTTTATCATGCAGCAGCTTATAAACATGTCCCATTAATGGAGATGCACCCTTTTGAAGCAGTAGCTACCAATGTTTTCGGTACAAAAAACTTAGCAGATCTTGCCGTGCAATATAATGTGGAAAAGTTTGTGATGGTTTCTACTGATAAGGCGGTAAATCCTACCAATGTAATGGGAGCTACCAAAAGATTAGCTGAAGTATATGTACAGTCTTTAAATGATTCCAAGTCAGATGAAGTAAAAAACAATACCCAGTTTATTACTACTCGTTTTGGAAATGTTTTAGGTTCCAATGGTTCGGTTATTCCATTATTTAAAAAGCAAATCGAGAAGGGCGGGCCAATCACAGTTACGCATCCAGATGTAACTCGCTATTTTATGACAATTCCTGAAGCTTGTCAATTAGTGATTGAAGCTGGTATTATGGGCTTTGGGGGTGAGATATTCGTTTTCGATATGGGCAGATCCATTAAAATAATAGATTTGGCTAAGAAAATGATACAACTCTCAGGATATGAAGTGGATATAGATATCAAGATTGTTTTCACAGGACTTAGGGAAGGAGAGAAATTGTATGAAGAACTATTAAGCGATAAAGAAACTACATTGCCTACCCATCATGAAAAAATCTTAATTGCCAAGACAGAAAGAATGGGGCATAAAGATATAATTAAAGAATTGCGAAAACTATATGACTTAATGAGTGATGAAAATGAATTGGGTTTGATCATGCAGATGAAAAATATCCTTCCTGAATTTGTTAGTCATGCTTCCCGTTTCGAGGCTCTTGATGAGAAAACTAAAGATGGGAAAAGAAAATGGAGTATCACCCGAAAAATTAGCTGAGAATTTCATTTGCTACTTAACCTCAATCAACCCTTCCTGATACTCATGAAATTTCTTCATTACATACCTAATAGAGCGATAAGTGGTCAAAAGAACAGTCCTTAACTCAACCTTATTGACCCAAATAACCTTTTCAATACCTTCCTCTTTTTGAGGCTTCATTTTTTTGTCTTCCTCCAAAGTCATATGATACCAACTCGTTTTCTTGAGATGGTTTTTACCATTCCTTGTATAAGTATGCCAGGTTTTACAAACTCTCGGGCCTAAAGCTACTTTTACATTGCATTCTTCCTCCACTTCTCTAACAGCAGCTACCTCGACCTTTTCTTTTTTCTCAAGTTTCCCTTTTGGTAAATCCCATTTTTTCAATCTGTATATAAAAAGGTATTTGTCTCGTTTGGTCACAATTCCACCAGCAGCTTCTACAATTTTAAATTCTTTCTTAAAAGCCTTTACTACCTTTTCATAATCATAAACCTTGCAAGTAAGGGAGTCAAGCTTTTTGTTTTTGTCAGATGATAAAAATTTATAAAATTCCAGTATATCGGCTAAACTACCTTTTCTAATTAGGACGTCATCAATTAAATTATCATATCGGATTTTTTCTTTTTCCGCATCGATAATAAGGTCATAATGTTCCCTGTCAATTACTTTATCCATTGGGATTATGTATAACGGAACATCATTTATAAAAACTTTCATAGAATTGGTTTTGAGCTATGCAAGTAAAAGAATAATTCAGAATGTGCCAATTAATATTATAGATTTAAAAAATTTGAGTTCGAAAATATAAGCCTTAGAAATTCTTTTCTATATGCATTACTATGTTAAATATAAGACCTAATTTTGTCGCATGAACTATCTTTCAGTTGAAAATATCACTAAGAGCTTTGGAGAAAGAGTATTGTTTGAAAACATTTCTTTTGGCTTGGCACAAGGTGAAAAAGTAGCATTAGTGGGCATCAATGGCTCAGGGAAATCCACTCTATTAAAAATATTAATGGGAGAAGAAACGCCCGATTCTGGAAACCTGAGCTTTCGGAATGATATTAAGGTGGGATTCCTATCACAAAACCCACAATTTAAAGCAGGACAAAATGCTATGCAAGCTATTTTCAGTTCCGACCATGAATCGCTTAATATTATTAAAGAATATGAGCAATTAGCGGAAAACCCTGATATGAATGCTAAAGAGCAAAATCGCTTCCAGGAATTGATGGAGAAAATGGAAGCGCATCAACTTTGGGATTATGAAAGTCAGGTTCAGCAAATCCTTGGCCAATTAGGGATTAATGATATAAAGCAATCGGTTGAAAATATGTCGGGCGGACAAAAGAAAAGGGTAGCGCTAGCTGCTCAACTGATAGTGAAACCTGATGTTTTAATTTTGGATGAGCCCACTAACCATTTGGACATCGATATTATTGAGTGGTTGGAGAATTATTTGGCTACTCAAAATATGACCTTATTAATGGTTACTCACGATCGTTACTTCCTTGATAGAGTTTGTAATGGTATTTTAGAGATTGACCGCCAACAGATTTTTAAGTACAAAGGTAATTATGAAGAGTTTTTAGTAAAAAAGGAGGAAAGAGAATCAATTGAGCAGCTTGAGGTGGACAAGGCGAAAAACCTCATGAAGAAAGAGCAGGAATGGATGCGGAGAATGCCAAAAGCTCGTGGGACTAAAGCCAAATATAGAGTGGATGCCTTTCAAGACCTGAAAGACAAAGCCACGAAAAACCTGAAGAAGGATCAAGTTGAGTTGGAAGTCTCCCAAAAGAGAATGGGCGGTAAGATTTTAGAATTGAAAGATGTCTCTAAGAATTTCGATGACAAAAAACTCTTCGATAATTTTAGCTACACATTTAAGAAAGGAGACCGAATAGGAATTGTAGGTCAAAATGGAACAGGTAAAAGTACATTTCTTAATATAGTAACGGGCAAAATCAAAGCCGATTCTGGTGAATTGGATCTAGGAGTTAATACAGAGTTTGGATATTACAAACAACAGGAAATTCAATTCGATGACAATAAAAAGGTAATTGATGTAGTATTGGAAATAGCAGAGCATTTTAAGTTACCTGATGGAAATGAAATAACAGCAGCTCAGTTTTTAAATAAATTCCTTTTTCCGCCCAAGCAACAGCATGATTTTGTCCATAAATTGAGTGGGGGAGAGAAAAGACGATTACAATTATTATTAGTGCTAATTAAGAATCCAAATTTTTTAATTTTAGATGAGCCAACCAATGATTTGGATTTGCAGACACTCTCTATATTAGAAGATTTCCTTGACAGGTTCCAGGGATGTTTAATAATAGTATCCCATGATAGATACTTCATGGACAACCTCACAGAGCAGCTATTCCTTTTTGAAGGAGATAATCAAATAAAAATCTTTAATGGTAATTATACAGATTACCGTAAAACGAAAGATCAAAATCCAAAAGTTAAATCTGATAAAAATAAGGAATCAGTTAATAAAGAGAAACCAAAGGCAGAAGATAAACAAAAGCTGAGTTATAAAGAGAAAAGAGAATTGGAATCAATAGATAGCGAAATCCCTAAGCTAACTAAACAGAAGGAAGAACTGGAAGCTAAATTAGCTAGCGGAGAAGGAGATGCAGATGATTTCACGAAATGGGGAAAGGAGCTTAGTTTGATTAATGAGAAGTTAGAAGAACTAGAAATGCGTTGGCTAGAGTTGAGTGAATTAGAGCCTTGATCAACTTATATGCTTGATAATAAATGGGTTTAATGAAAGGTTGGATAATCCTATTGTTTAATGAATTCCAAACCATATTCTTTTTTAATAATTTTTAGCCATCACTTGTTTTCTTTTAAAAATCATTACCTATATTTGCATCCCGTTAAGGAAAAGCCTTAACAAAATTTTTGAAATGCCTTGGTGGCGGAATTGGTAGACGCGTTGGTCTCAAACACCAATGAGGTAACACTCGTGCCGGTTCGACTCCGGCCCAAGGTACTAAAACCTCCCTTTGTGGAGGTTTTTTATTTTCAAAATAATGATTCTGAAATCCTGAAAATTAGTAAAGAGTTAATATTCAAATTCTTAAATATTATTTCAATTTATTTCTCATTTACCTATTGCGGGTTAATAAAAAGGGATTACCTTTGCACTCCCAATACGGAAAGCGTTTACGGGAAAAGGAAGTTGAAAGGGTGAGAGTGGCGAGGGCTTGTAATGCTTAGAAAGGAGAGAAAGGAGTAAAAAAACTTTTTCAAATTAATTTTCAAAAAGGCATTGCGGAATTAAAAACTTGTTTTACCTTTGCACTCCCAATCACGGAAAGTGCGAGACGGAAAAGAGAAACAGACATGGTGCGGGTGTTTTTTAGGGAGGGAAAACGGGCTTTGAGAGCTTGAGGGAACCCTAAAAAATAAAACAAAACTTTTTCAAATTTATTTTGGAAAACAGGAAACAAACCGCTTATCTTTGCATCCGCTTTCGGGAACAACGAAACGGAAAAACACAAAAACAGTCCGGGGAGAAAGTTTCCGGGTTGAAAAAACAAAACAGATTACAGCCCTTGCGAAAGGGGTATGATCACGAAGCGATCCGGCTTCATTTAAGGTGTCACGCCTTACGAGAATAGCCAAGAGTGTGACGGTTGAATGGGCCATAAAAGGAGAGCAAAAGTTCTTTGAATGAATGTACGACAAGATAGCAAACCGCTTGAATACTATTATAGTACTTTGAGAAGTAGCCACGGTTCAAACACATAAGCCG
>JBNJFX010000018.1:0-89962 GCA_051747245.1 Bacteroidota bacterium | reverse complement strand
ATCTCAGAAGGTTTCTTGCTTTTATTTAGGGAAGCAACTCCTACAGCAGTCAAAACTGCCCCTGCTGCAAAACTTGCACTTGCTGAAAAACACATACTCGAGAGTTTAAATTACAAAAAGCAATATCGCTTTTTGAGCCTAATATTTTCATTGAGAATTGACGCCTTTCAGGGTTTAAAAGAAATGAGAACAAATAATTAGAGAAAGAACTTAAACCAACCCCAATAAAGTTGGAATAAGAGCCTAATGCTTGCTCAAGAATATTAATCGCAAATTCCCCCAAAGAAATGCCTATGGGAACAACCTGCCCTGACTATCCAGACTGGCAATTATAATAAATAAATGCACTTGAAAATGTTATAACTTAAAGATAGTAAAAAAACCGTGACATACTTTAAGTTTTAAAAATCGCTAAAACCACATAGCGGCAATCTAAATATTGATATAAGAAGGGTCGAGTGGCTTTTCTAATAGTTTTTGTACATAAAAGTGCTCATTGGCGCGTTTTATGTCATTTGGATCCAATGTAGATGAAATCATAAATATAGAAGTGTTTTGTTTCACTGTATTTGGAAGATTCTCATATAAATTCAAAAATTCGAAGCCATTAATTTCCGGCATTTTAATATCAAGCAGAATGCATACTTTTTCAGTAGACCTATTATTTTTCAACCATTCAATACCTGCTTGTGCACTTTCTACTTCTACAACTTCATGATTTGAAAATGATTGTTGAAGTAAAAGCCTGGTAATCAGCCTGTCGGTTTGGTTATCATCTATGATTAAAAACATAATACATTAACTTTATTAAGTATTTACAAAAAGTATGTTTAAGTATATTTATACCACTAATTCTCTTTAGTATCTGCGGGTATTTTCACCCTAAATGATGTCCCCTCACCTGCTTCGGATTCTACGTCAATAGACCCATTCAGTTTTTCAACAGTTTCTTTTACTATATACAAACCTACACCCGTTCCTTCAGTACTATGATTTGACATATAAAACATGTCAAATATCTTCTGCTTATTGGCTTCATTAATCCCAATCCCATTATCTTTAATATAAAATTGTAACATATCCCCCTCTTTAAGAACACCTATTTCAATAATATGCTGTTCTTTTTCGGGATCCTTATATTTTATGGCATTGGAAATTAAGTTGCTCAAAATTATATCCAGCCTGAACTCGTCAGAATATATGTGATCAATCGATATATCCTTTTTGATTATAATAGAATTACAATCATTCATATATTTTAATTGATCGATAATACTATCAACTAAAGTTTTAACATCAATCCTTTTCATATTTAAATCAGATCGTTTATTCTTTGAGAAGGAAATAATTTGTTTGATGAACTCATCTTGTTTAGTAAGGCTTTGCTCCATCATTGAAAAATATTTTTTCGCAGTTTTAGGATCAGTTTCTTGTTTTGTAATTTTGATCAACCCCTTTAAAGATGTAATCGGTGCCCTTAGATCATGAGATGCACTATACACGAATTTATCGAGTTCAGTATTGGTTCTTTTAAGCTCCTTATTTCTTTCAAGTAATCGTTCTTCTGAATTGATCAGCCTATTAATAATACGCATGGAAAAAATACTTGCCCCTCCTACTATGACCAATATCAATAAGGTATTGCCAAGTAAAATTAGCTCACGCAGTTTTCTAGATGTACGCCCCAAACTTTTTAGAAACTTAGTTTCTTGAATAGTGAGCAGCATATCTTTTTCAAAAATCCGTTGTTGAAAAGATTCTTTATTTGAATCATCAAATGTACCGCTAATAATATTCTCCCTGATTTCATTACCTAGATTCTCTAATCGGACTAAAACCGAATCTGCTCTAGTCCATATCTTGAGGGGTTGTTGGACAAACTTCATTCGCTGAAAGGTAGTAAACAACCAAACCATATCGCCTACATCATCAGGATGATTTTTACCCTCTATTAATCTTTTTTCTGCTTCTTTTTTATTTCCTTTTAACAAGGCCATCCTTGCTTTCCTATCACTCAAAGGGATATTGAGGTTTTTCTTAAACGATTTCCAATACTCCTCATCTTGTTTGTCCATATACATCAATAAATAACTAGATGCATCCTTTTGTCCTTTTGAGTAATAAGACTCTCCATGAATGTAGGCACGAGCTCCTGAAAGGATTCGAATAGTATAGTAGTTCATGATGAGCAAAGAACTACTCACAATAAAAACTATTAGCAACATATAGCCATTTGACTTTGTAACGGCTAGCAATTGCTTATTTCTACGTGAGAACTTAAATCCTATCATACTTCTACTAAATCAATCACAAAACAAAAGTTTATATATAATTTAAATTGTTTTAAATATAACTTTATATATAAAACCAATTCAATATAATTAATAATACCGTTGTACCAAAATAGAACTTAATTATTAGTAATACCTAATCCCACTTTGATTATTTTATTATATATTTTGTAAGTTTGATTAAAGTATTTAACTGAAGGAATTATTTGATTAAATATAATTATCCAATATTTGGTCAAAGGGATTGTTGAAGAAAACCAAAGTGAATAAAAAAGGATTACCCTCACAATTTTGTTCAATCAAATGATTAAATGTAGATTTAAATAAATCAAAAAAATTAGAATATGGGGGCTTTACCGGTTTTTCATCAAGTTTTGTTCTTTCTTTCAGTACTTTTTGGCATGAACATGCCTATAGTTGGACAAGAAGCAATTATAGAAATTAATTTGTCAGAAAATACCGCTAGCCTTACCTATCAAAAACTAATCACCTCAAACGAAACAGTATCAGAAGCTCAATCAGCCATGAAAAAGCTGAATGAAATTGAAGGCTCTGAGCAGGGCAATATGCAGTTAGTTGATAAATCTTTTTATGTAGAGCAGGATAATTTAAACTTGAAAGTGAATTTTGATTATGGCAATTCACAAGAACATAAAATGCTTGAATTCTTTGGCTTTAATAAAAACAATAAAGAAGAAATTGTCTTTGAACTTCTTGATAATGAAACCTATATCGCTTCAAATGGCAAAAAGCTATCGGACTTGGTTAAATGGTCAGAAAATGATTCTATAATTAAACTGGAAATTAAGGCGAAAGTACTTGATGAACACGAACAGGATTCTAAAGTCAATTTAGCAGAACATTGGAATGATAAAACGGAGTAAAACAATCCATACAATCTTTTAATGCACTAAATAATTCGTAAGTATTTTACTTTATAAACTGTCCTAAATAATAACTTTAGCTTCTGAAAAATAAGCAGCGGATTAAAAATGCATCAAATTAAAAAATACTTCAAAGATAGATTTGAACTGACTGATAAAGATTGGGAGGTTTTTTCTTCAAAACTCATAAGAACAAGCTTCCCCAAAAAATACATCATTTTAAAGCCAGGACAAACAGAAAATTATCTCTCTTTTATTGAAGAAGGCATTATACGTTTTTATATCCCGAAAGTAGAAAAAGATTTAACATTTGATTTTGCTTTTGAAAATAGTTTCGTGAGCGGCTATAGTTCATTTTTAACACAGACACCTGCTAATTATCAAATAGAAACCCTAACGGATACGGTGCTTTGGAGATTGACTTATGATGACTTGCAAATTATTTACAAAGAGACCAAAATCGGGAATCTTATTGGACGCAAAGCAGGTGAAGAATTATTTCTCAAAAAAACGAAAAGAGAGCTCTCCCTTCTGAATGATTCAGCCGAAAAGCGTTACCTGAAATTGTTTTCTGAACAAGCAGAACTCATTAAACAAATCCCCTTAAAATACATCGCTTCATATATAGGAATTACACCTCAGGCTTTGAGCAGAATTCGCAAACGCATTAGTTAACCTAGGTTCATTGATTAAACTTTGATCTAGCATTATCTTTGCCTAAAAAAAAGAATGAAACCATTAATTGTTTTATTGAGCGTATTTGCCATTTCACTAGTTGGTACAAAACTTACCAATGGAAATTATGAAATTGCATTATCAGGAAGAATAGCAATGGCTGTGATGCTGGTATTTACCGCAGCTGGTCATTTTGCATTTCCTAAAGGTATGTCCATGATGCTTCCAGACTTTATCCCTTACAAATTAGCAATTATTTATATGACTGGAATTATTGAAATAGCTGCAGCTATTGGGGTTTTAATTCCAAGTTTAAGGGAAATTACAGCATATCTACTGATTGTATTTTTTATTCTGATACTACCTGCCAATATCAATGCCGCAATCAAACAAGTAAACCTCCAAAAAGCAACATTGGACGGACATGGCCTGGCTTATTTGTGGTTTAGAATACCATTGCAAATCTTTTTTATCATTTGGGTATATCTTTCAACTATCAAAAATTGAGATGGGACTTTGAATTATACAAAACATATAGTTTTAGAATGAAAATTCAATATAAATGGTTTTCATAAAAAAACTGTATTTACAAGCTATAATTCATGATTTAATGAAATTTCATTCATGGAACGAAATGTGATTCACTCCAAAAATTTATATCCTGCATACTACCATTTCAATGATTGAATAAGATATTTGAACCATCAATACTTGATATCAAGTAAAATAAACCTGGAACTAATTTATTCCGAATAACAACAATTTCTTGTATATTCATATACAAATGAACATTTCCAATTCCGATAGTAATAATTCATTAATAACTAAGCTGCAAGAAAAACTTGAAGCCAATCTCAATAATGAGCAATTTGGAGTGGAGAAACTTGCTGCTGCCATAGGCTTGAGCCGTTCTCAGTTACACAGAAAATTAAAAAATGCAACGGGTCAATCCATCAGTCAGTTTATCAGGGAATACAGATTGAAAAAAGCTAAAACATTACTGCAGCAAGAAGATTATTCTGCAGCTGAAGTTGCATATAAAGTAGGATTTAGCAGTCCAACCTATTTTAACAAGTCCTTTCATGACTATTTTGGGGTTACTCCAGGTAAGGTGAAAAATTCGATTCCGGGAAAAGAAAGCAAAGCATCTCCGGTCAACTATAAACTCTATGGTATTCTAATTATAATTATTGCGCTGGTCATTGCCTTTACTTTTATTAAAAAAAATGGAGTTGGAGATAAAGTAAATAAGGAAAAATCCATTGTTGTACTACCTTTTGCCAATATGAGTAAAAATCCTGATCAGCAGCATTTTTCTGATGGTGTGATGGAAGCAGTGCTTAATCACCTTACGGCACTTGAAAATATGCATGTGATCTCCCGAACAACTTCAATGCGCTATAAAAATTCGGATAAATCCATCCCGGAAATAGCTAAAGAGCTTAATGTAAATTATGTATTGGAAGGCGGTGTACAAGAAAATAATGGAAAGATCAGAATCAATGCACAACTTATTGAGGGCGAAACGGATAATCACCTATGGTCAGAACAATATGACAGAAAGCTTGAAAACATTTTTGTGATCCAAACTGACATTGCTAAAAGCATTGCCAAAGAACTTAATACTTATATTTCACAGGAGGAAATCAAATCCATTGATCAACCCATTACAAAGGATCCTGTAGCTTATGAAAATTATCTTAGGGGAAAATATATATTGGAGGGAAATTGGTCACTGGATAAAATTAATAAAGCAATAAAATACTTTGAAGCTGCCATTCAGCATGACCCTGAATTTGTGGAAGCGCATATTTGGTTAGGTGGTGCTTATGCTACTCAAGGCACTTGGTATGGGGATTTAACAAATGAAGAGGCTAAAAAAATAACAAAACCCTATTTTGATAAAGCCAAAGAAATTGACCCTGACCATCCATTACTTCTTTGGAATATGGCCATCATAAAATACTTTTTCGAATGGAATTTTAAAGAAGCAGATGAGCTATTTAAAAAAGCCAGGGAGCTAGGAAGAAAATCAGGCTATACTGATTTTCATTTAGACCTGATGTTGAGAAGGTTTCCAAAAGTTATTGAGGAGTGTAAACAAGAAATTCAGTCTGATCCCTATGCAGGTACTTTTTACTGGGATTTGGCTTATGCTTATTATCATATTGATCAAGTGGACAAAGCCCTTCAAACCATTGAAAAAGGATTTGAAATTGATCCTGAACAGGAAGCTTATTACGACCATTTTGGCAATTTGTACAATGCCATGGGCATGCATGAAAAGGCAGAACAAACATTAAAAAAAGGACTCAAAACATCTGATAAGAGACATGCTTCCATGATTGCCCACTTGGCTGTAGCTTATGACAAACTCAATCAACCCGCCCTTCGGGATGAACTTATTAATGAGCTTAGAGAACGTGTGGATCAAAATGAATCCATGATCAATGTATTTACTGCGCACGCTTATGCTAGTCTAAACATGGCTGATAGTGCTTTTTATTATTTAGAAAGATCTTATGACAGACATGAAGTTGATTTGATCTGGCTGCAAGCAGACCCTAACCTTCTTTTGCTTAAGGATGATCCTCGTTATGATGAACTATTAAATAAAATAGGGTTCCCCAATGAAAATCGCCCTTAAAAAAATTAAAATCAGTCAACAACTCAACTTAGCAAGACATCTTAGGCTTTTCCAAATAATCACATTTTATCGTATATTTAATTATATATGGGCTATCCAAATGCACATAGTGAACAATTACTAGTTCCTAAATTGCAAAAAAAACTTGAAGCCAATCTCAACAATGAGCAATTTGGAGTGGAAGAACTTGCTGATGCCATAGGTTTAAGTCGTTCACAGTTGCATAGGAAATTAAAAAGTGCAACGGGCCAATCCATTAGTCAATTTATCAGGGAATATAGATTGGAAAAAGCCCGGAAATTATTGCTCCAAGAGGATTTCTCCGCTGCCGAAGTAGCTTATAAAGTAGGATTTAATAGTCCCTCCTATTTTAGTAAAGCCTTTCATGATTATTTTGGATATACCCCTGGAGAAGCACACAACCCTAAATATCAAGAGCAACAAATTGTTGAAAAGAAACCTTTATCCGACATTTCATCTAAGGTATTGGTCTCTTCTTTTTTATTAATTATACTGGCGGTATTTACATACTTTATTTTGTATCAAGAATCTAAAGAAGAGGAAGTAAATGTAGAGAATTCAATAGCTGTTCTACCCTTTAAAAACCTAAGTCCTGAGGAAGAAAACCAATATTTTACCGATGGCATGATGGAAGCCATCCTTAATCATCTCAGTCAACTTGAAGAAATGAGGGTGATTTCCAGAACTACAGCAATGAAATATAAAAACACTAAAAAAAGTTTACCTGAAATTGCTAAAGAACTTAACGTAAACTATATCCTAGAAGGGAGTGGTCAAAAATATGGAAAGGAAATCCGTATCACTGTGCAATTAATAGCTGCCTCTTCAGATCAACATATCTGGTCTCAAGAATATACACGCAAATTTGAATATTTTTTTCAATTACAAAATGAAATTGCCAAAAAAGTTGCCAATGAACTTAAGGCAAAGCTTTCTATTGAAGATCAGCTGCAACTAACAAAAAAGCCAACTAAGAACACAGAAGCTTATAATTATTATTTAAAAGGTCTTCATCAACTCAGGAAATATAACGAAGAAGGGTTTATAAATGCTGCACCTTTATTTGAAAAGGCTATTGCACTTGACTCTAATTTTATTGAGCCTTATGTAAGTTTAGCTGAAGTATATCAAACAGGCGGATTGGTTTGGGGGCTGTTTGATCAGTTAATAGCAAAGCAGAAATCTAAGAAGCTCTTATTGAAAGCACTAGAAAAAGATAAGGATAACCCTTTAATTCATAATATACTGCAAGCTTATTATTTCTATTTCGAATGGGATTTCAAAAAAGCCCAGATACATCAGGAACTTTTCAAATCACTAACTGGTCATTATGGTGATTTAGCCATAGATTACTCCCTAAAAATAGGTCAATTTCAACGAGCACTAAACATTGCAGATTATTTTATAGAGAATGATCCGGCAAATAGTATCTATTATTTTTTTAAAGCTGAAGCTCTTTATTTTCTAAACAAAAAACAGCAAGCAATAGCCGTAATGGATAGTGCTTACAAACTTCATAGTGACTTTTTTTTCTTGCGAGAAGCAATAAAATTATATTACTTATACGGGGAGACAGAAAAGTCATACAAAGCTTTGAATAAATTTAAAAGGATTTTTCCAGATCGTCCACCAATATTCTACTGGTTTGAACTAATACATGTAAAACAAAGCAAAAAAAATCCTGCCCCATATATTAAAATATTAAAATCGAAGTATCAGGAAAATGCCTCAGGTAGCCCTGCCTGGTTTATGGCCATGTACCATGCAATAAATGGTAATGAAGATAAAATCTTTGAGTGGTTAGAAAAGTCTTTCGATCACCGAGAGGTAGAAATGACCTGGTTGAAAATTGAGCCTTTGCTTAAATCTTACCGGAATGACCCACGATACAAGGATTTGTATGAACGTATGAACTTCCCCGAGGGAATAGTAGAAAGTCATAAGTTATAAGTAAAATGGCTTTTATGTATTGCGGTAGTCATGCCTTGACTCTTTGAACTAGTATTCTTTACAATTACTACCATATAAGTCATATCATGACTAAGAATCTTAGTATATACTTCCTGAGGCCATCTTTATTTGCTGCTTAAGCAATAAATGCAACCATTTTTCAATAAATGCAACATAATTTAAAGCTTGTCTCAAAAGTTTAAAGTTAACGCAACAGCGGTGTTATGTGGCATGGCGCTATTTTCCAGAACTTTATATTATTCAATTTTTAATTTTAATTTTAATATAAAGTATCATGAATAGCATATTTAAAATTACTACCACCTTGATTACTATACTATTTTGGACTCATCAATTTGTGCAAGCACAAAATAAAATCACGGGGACGGTTAAGGATTCAAAAAATGCTCCTCTATCCTTTTCCAATGTAGTAATCCTTCAACCCAAGGACTCTGCTCTGGTAACGGGGACTGTGTCGGATGCAAATGGTAATTTTGAAATTAGAAATATAGAAAATGGAAACTATATCCTTCAAACTTTGATGATTGGTTATCAAGCTTCCTCTCAAACGGTAGAGATAACAAATCAAAAACCAAGCGTAACACTCAATATTATAATGAATGTGGACACCAGAAACCTTGATGAAGTAGTGGTTAAAGCAAAAAAACCATTATATGAGAAAAAAGCAGATCGTATGGTGGTGAATGTGCAAAGTCAAATCACATCATCTTCAAAATCGGTTTTAGATGTATTGGCCAGAAGCCCGGGCGTAATTGTTAATCAGCAGAATAACAGTATTTCAATGTTTGGGCAAAATGGAGTGGGCATTATGATCAATGGGAAATTAAGTCAAATGCCCATAGAAGCTGTTGTACAAATGCTAAACGGTATGAACGCCAGCAACATTGAAAAAATAGAGTTGATCACTTCTCCACCTGTAAAATATGATGCAGAAGGTGTAGGTGGTTTAATCAATATTGTAACCAAAAATTCACCAAATTTGGGCACAAATGGCAATGCTGCATTAACTGCTGGTTACAATCAGGGCAAAATATTGGCAGGCAATCTGAGTTTGAACCACCGACAGGATAGAATAAACTATTTTATTGAATACGGAAACCGTAGTGATGATAATAATCAACTATGGAAAGAAAATAGAACGATATTTGGAGATAATTTTGACCAAACAATCGATATTAACCAAGAAAGAGTATTTAATTTAACCGAACAAAACCTTCGTGCAGGACTTTCTTATGATTTAACTGAAAAAACCACTGTCAACTTATTAACTAGGGGACGAAAACGCAATTGGTATATGGATGCTGTTACCAATAATATAAATCAGGCAGCTCCAGATTCTACCATTCTTACTACTATGGAGTTAAATGAAAGCAATGTCTGGTTGGATGCTATGATTGGCCTTGGTATTGAGCATCAGTTCAATAAACAACATTCACTCAATGCTAATTTCGACTACTTATATTTTGTAAATGATAACCCCTCAAATTATGATATTTCAACTCAAATCAATAATAGAATTGACAGTGAAAAATCATTAAAGGTTACAAAAGACACCCCGCTCAACTTTAAAGTCAGCATGCTTGATTACACATACCTACTCAGTGACAAACTCAAACTACAAGCTGGTGCAAAAGCAAGCCTTTCCGAGTTAGAAAATAATGTTATCGTAACGGACTTTGAACAGGAACAATGGACCATCAATAACCGATTTACCAGCTTAGCTCAATTAAAGGAAGATGTTTGGGCTAGTTATGTATCATTGGATTGGAGTATTTCAGACAATTTGAAAATTTATAGTGGACTTCGCTATGAATTTACCGACACATATTTAAGCGAAGGAGATAATGAAGGCTTAGTAGACCGAGAATATGGCAACTTCTTCCCCAATTTTTCTATATCCAATAAATTGGCTGAAGAAAGTACCATTAGCTTTGCCTATTCAAGACGAATTACTCGACCAAACTTTAATGAAATTGCTCCTTTTGTATTATTTAGTGGCCCTAATACATTTTTTGCCGGAAATCCTGCTTTGTTTCCAGCCATTACCGATGGCCTAGACCTGAGCTATCAGCTAAAAAGCTGGTGGGTTTCGGTAAAATATAATTCAACGGATAATCAAATACTGCGCTTTCAACCGGAAACCAATCCTGAAACTGGGGAACAAATATATCGAAGCCAGAACATGGATTACTTCAATTCTTGGGTCATGACCTCCAGCTTGCCCATTTTTATCACCTCTTGGTGGGAAATTCAAAACGATATTTCCCTTAACCATCAATCATTCAAAACACACAATGAATATAAGGATGAAGGCTTTACATGGAATGCCAACTCCACATTCACATTCTCTTTACCAAGAGACTTTACGATTGAAGCTTCGGGAAATTACTTTTCAACACAGTTCATGGGATTATGGAAGATTCAGCCTTATGGCCAACTAGACTTGGGTATTAAAAAATCTTTTGAAAAAAGCAGTCTATCACTTTCCATTATTGATGTTTTTGACACTTTTGACCCTTATGATAGTGATGGTCGTATTTTAAATGGACAAGGGGTTACTCAATTTGATATGGAGCTTAACATTCGATCCGTCAATATTACCTATACCAAAACATTCGGCAATAATAAGTTAAAGTCGGTAAACCTTAACTCTGGTTCAGAGGATGAAAGGAATAGGGTTAATTAAAAAATCTGAATTGATAGCCGTTTAAAAGGAAGGGGAAATAGCACTAAATCACATTACTTAGTGCGTTTCCTCTCCTTTACATTAAAATCCTAAATGGAATAAACCGCTTAGTTAATATAATTATTTTAATATATTCTTTTATTTTATCATAAAATACACTATATTTTGAATACCTATAAAATGATTTCATTGTCATAACGGGTTTGGATAATGAAAATAGGCGGAACCATAGGAAATATCTTCAGATTTGTCAATTTGAGTACAGCATTGATTGTATGGGCATTTTTTATTTGCCGCCCTTCAATTGCGCAAATTAAGCTATCGGATTTTGAGAACGTTACACACTATAGTATAGAGAATGGATTGCCTACCTCTGAAGTAAATCAAATCAAAGAAGATAGATTCGGTTTTTTATGGATTGCAACAGATGATGGGGTTTCCAGATTTGATGGTACCTCTTTTATGAATTTTATGCATTATAAGCATAATAATGCCTTTCATAGAATACATACTGTACACACGCTTTTAATGGATAAGTTAAATGAAAGGTTGTGGGTAGGGAGTGATAAAGGACTTTTCTACACCACTATGGACACACTTGAGTTTAAAAAATTTGATGTAAATGGTAATTTATTTACAGCATACAGTAGTAATGTACTTTCACTTTTCAAAGATGATGATAATCGGCTTTGGGTAGGTGGATCCAGTGGATTATTAAGCATTAACTTAAATGATTTAAAACAAGACCCGATAATTTATAACAAACAGATACCACTGCTGAGTAAACCTTTTTCGGGAATACGGAATATCTCAACTGATCTTGAAAATACAGATATCCTTTGGCTTGGTACAACTAAAGGACTTATCCGATTTAACTATATTACTTCAGAATGTAAAGATTTTAGCTATAAAAACAAGCCCGAATTAGATGAAAATAGCATAAGAAAAATCCATGCAACTCAAAATGAAATTTTAATAGGAACATGGTCTGCAGGATTGATTATATTTGATAAGAAAGAAAAAACCTATAGAAAACCACTTCAAGCCTCAAACCTCAATTCCCATAATCTCATTAGTGATTTTTATTATGACCAAAATATTCTATGGATAACAACTATAAACGGGTTAATACAATACGATTGTGCTTCCCAACAAATCTTAGAAGTTCATTCTCATGATATAGAAGGAGGAAAAATAAAGGGGGTGTCTTATGTGGATTCGAGGGGAATTATATGGTATGGTAACTCATTAGGTTTGTTTAAATATTCGCAGAAGGACAGTGATTTTCGGTTTATTAAGTTAGAAAACCGTAACAAGGTGGACGTACCAATGACCCCAAGAAGAATAGCCATAATAAATGATATTTACTATGTAGCCGGTTATGCAAGCGCTGGTATATACAAAATAAATCCAGGGAATCAGAAAGTTGAGGTCATCAAAATTCCTCAATTTGACCTTCAGCCGTTTGGATATGTAATTATGGATATGGTCAAAATGCCTGATAACCGACTTTTAATTACATCAGATAAGCAATTGGTTATTCTAGATACAGAAACCAAACAATCTACTATTTCACCTTTACAAATTGACCATCCAAACCCGTCTATACAAACCATAGTGAAAGACAAAAATGATAAGTATTGGGTTGGTAGCAGACAAGCGGGCTTGTTTAAACTTGATTTCGCTAAAGATAGTATCACATCTTTTAAAAAGGCACTCAATGAATACAAAAATGATAACTATATATGGATCAATAAGCTTTACATTGACTCTAAAAATAAACTATGGATTGCCAAAGGCTCTCATACTGTCATGGACTTGGACAAGGAAGTTGTTTATAATTTAAACTTAAAAGATAGCACACCATTTTATAAGGATGTTTATGGAATTCAAGAAGACAGTAAGGGCAGAATATGGATGGCAGGTGGAAAATGGGGGCTTGGCTATACCAATTTCAATAATTTTCGAAAAGGAATAAAACATAAATTTGATGGTAATTTCTATGGCATTTATAACCGAAATGAAAATGTACTCTGGACTATAGTAGATAACCAACTAGGTGAACTAAATCTCCATTACATGAAGCATAATACGATTTCAATCGGCAAATCAAATGAAACTGTTAAGCCCACAGGCCCTATAATCAACAATGGCAAGGGAGAATATGTAATTGGTTGTAAAAATGGAATATTATTGTACAACAACAGCAAGAAAAAAACAGATAACATACCTTCCTCTCCATACATAACGGCTATTAATGCCAACGGTGAGTCCGTTTTCAATGGAAGAAATTTAAATACTCATAATTTCAACTTCAATAGCAATACTACCATTATTACTGTAAAATTAAGTGCTTTATGTTTCAATTCTACCGAAAATATAAGCTACAGCTATAAAATTAAAGACGATTGGATTAAAACCAGCCTTGATGATGAAATTAACTTTACCAACCTGCCTCCTGGATATTATTCCTTTCAACTTAAAGCAAGTAACAAATCTATGAGTCAACAGAAAAACATTGCAACTTATCAATTTAGTATTCAACCCCCTTGGTGGAAAAGCTGGTGGGCTTACTTAAGTTATATAGGGGCACTTGCAGCTTTGGTTTGGTGGTTCTACCGTTTTCAGCTTTCTCGTAAATTAGCCGTAGCGGAAGGTCAACGTCTAAAAGAAATCAATCAGCTAAAAAACAATCTTTACACGAATATAACCCATGAATTTAGAACACCTTTAACGGTCATTCTAGGCATGACAGATTTATTAAAGGTTAATACTAAAGGAAACGGTATTACCAGAAGCAAGTCATTAGAAATGATAGAAAGGAATTGCAACAAATTATTACAACTTGTGAATGAAATGCTTGACCTTGCCAAATTACAAAACGGAAGCATGGTATTAAATCAAATTACAGCTGATGTAATACCCTTTATCAAATATCTATGCGAGAGTTTCCAGCCTTATGCCGAAGAATCAAATATTAAATTGAAAGTTATTTCAGAAATCGATGAGTTGATAATGGATTTTGATTCCGCAAAACTTTCCGCTATCATATCAAACCTTTTATCAAATGCTATCAAATTCACACCAGAAGGAGGTGAAATAGTAGTTCACTTAAAACAAAACCAGGTAAAAAATAAAGATTGCTTTAATTTAAAAGTAAAAGATACTGGAATAGGGATTTCAAAAGACTCCCTGCCTCATGTATTTAATAGATTTTATCAAATTGAAAGCCATTCTTCTAATTATGTGGAGGGTACAGGGATAGGTCTAGCATTAACCAAAGAGCTTGTAGAACTAATGGGTGGCACTATTGATGCGGAAAGTGAGCCTGGCAAAGGGAGCGAGTTTATTGTTGAACTCCCGATTGAAAAAACAGCTCTTCAATTGGAGGAATCACCAACTCCTTTAAAGCCCAACCCCCTTTTCGAATCTGAAGAAAAATCCCATTCCGAACAATTTTCAAATGATAAAAATGATTTACCATTAGCACTTATAATAGAAGATAGTAAAGATGTTGCCTACTATTTAAAAACTTGCTTACATGGGTGCTACAAAACTATCCATGCGCAAAATGGTAAAATAGGGCTAGAAATGGCTTATGAGAACATACCAGATGTGATTATTTGTGATGTAATGATGCCTGAAAAAGATGGATTTGAAGTTTGCTCCACCTTGAAAACTGATCAGCGTACAGATCATATCCCTATTGTTTTGCTTACTGTCAGAACCTCGGATAAAGATCGTCTTTTTGGATTAGAACATGGAGCAGATGCCTATTTGGCTAAACCTTTTAACATGGCTGAATTATACATACGACTCAATAAATTAATTGAATTACGAAAGAAAATGATCGGTAAAATAGCCAATGATGGTTTTTCCACACTCTTAAAACGAAAAGTTGAAAAGCCTGAAACAAAGTTTTTGCAAAAAACCATAAAAATCATTCATTCTGAAATGGAAAATGACCTTTTTTGTTCCAATAGTCTTGCCCGAAATTTAAATTTAAGTGAATCTCAACTCTATAGAAAACTAAAAGCCGTTAGTGGTAAATCAACCGCAGTTTTTATCCGCTCAGTACGTCTTCAAAAAGCAAAAGAGCTTCTTCAAACCACCAATAAAACTATTGCAGAAATAGCTTATGAAGTAGGTTTTAACGATCCTTCCTGGTTTAGCAGAGCATTTAAGGAAGAATTTGGATTTGCTCCCAGCGCAATGCATAAAAGCTTTTAAAACAACCTCATTTATCCCATTATTTTATTCTAAAAAAACTCATAATTAAGAAAACACCTATCTAAAGCTCCGCTTTTAAATGTTAGAAATTATAAGGCTACATTTCTGATTATCTAATACAAGCCTATTAAGCTTGCGGAGTTTGTGATGTACTTAAGTTGGGCTTCCCTCCTATTACATTAACAATAAATAGGGCTTGCTTAAAAACAGCTAACATAAAAAATATAATGAATATAGTATTTTAGAGATGATTATTGGAACATAGTTTTTAAGCATGTACAAGACTTTTTGTGTTAAATACTCATTTCTTTTGCACTAGGAAATCAAAATTTTGATTTCCTAGTGCTTTAGCCTCAGGCACGCCATCTACTGCCAGGGCGAAGATTGAGGTATAAGCATACATCTTCACTTCGCCCGATTGTATACCTTGTGCCGAATTATCGGCATGACGCTCCTGAGACTTTTTAAGCAAGCCCTAAATACATAAATCAATGCTTAATCGATCAATTGCATAAATAGTGCTAATATTTGAATAAATAGTTAAACTATTTAAATAACCTCCTTTCTAAATTTATCATGAGTTTGAGTTAATAACATAGTTATTAATAAACCTTATGAAAGATGTATTGCCTGTAGCATTAAAGCTTTTAAGGCTTGCTTATTTGTTATTTTTTCTACTAGTAATATTTGGACTGTCAGCCTATTTATTAGAGCGTAATCCCTCCTTACTTATTTTCGAAACGGAGGAGTCTAAAGTTACTTGGAGACCAAAGTCTATAGAAACAGACCTGCCTGAAGGAAAACGAGGAGAGCTAATAAAGTATGGATATCAATTGATCACCAATACTCCGAAGCTCATTGGTCCATTAGCCACTGACACCAAAATGCAGTTTGCCGGCAATAAGCTTTCATGCAATAACTGCCACTTAAATGGCGGAAGAAAAATAGGCTCGGGTTCCTTTGTTAGCGTAACTCACAGGTTCCCTCAATTTCGGGGACGTGAAAATAAAATAGGAACCATGGAAGAACGAATCAACGGATGCATGGAACGTAGTATGAACGGAAAACCGCTACCAAAAGATAGTAAAGAAATGAAAGCCATTATTGAATACATGACCTGGCTTAGTAATGACGTACCCGAAGATATGCGAAAACTCTATAAGGGATATCCTAAAATCAATATTCCAAATGAGCGAGCAGATACAATCCAAGGACGGATTTTATACAATGAAAAATGCAAAGTATGTCATAAGAAAAATGGAAAAGGCACACCTAATCTTGAAGGTGATGGTTATCTCTATCCTCCTCTTGGGGGGAATTATTCTTTTAATGATGGTGCGGGCATGAACAGGGTTATAACTGCTGCACAGTTTATAAAAGGTAATATGCCACTTGGTGCTACCTATGACAATCCTTTGGTCACTGATGAACAGGCTTACCATATAGCAGCTTATATCAATACTTTTGATCGTCCTTCAAAGGCTAACAAAGAAGCTGATTTTCCAGATGAGAAGTTAAAGCCTGTATCAACACCTTATGGACCCTGGGCTGACAATTTTCCTCCTGAACAACATAAGTTTGGGCCATTTCAGCCCATAATAAAATACTACAAAGAAAAATATGATTTGAACAAAACAAAATAACAAACTAAATCAATTTTAAACTTAAATAATTAAAACTATGACTAACATTAAAAACAACTCAAGACGTAAATTTATTGGAACAATGGCAGCAGGAGCTACTGCTGGCCTATCTTTCCTTTCAAACCCTGTAAAGGCATTTAATTCGGAGGTTTTTGATTCAATGGAAGCACCAGCCAGCAATAAAGTTGATGCAATGATTAAAGGAGTAGGTAAGATGCAACACCCCGTGGCTTATGATGTATCCCAAGCTGTACATTGGGGCCTTATTTGGTCAAATGTATACTACATGACCAATGAAGGGACAGGCACTGCTCCTGAAGAACTTGGTATACTAAATGTATTGCGCCACCATGGAATAATATTTTCACTTAATGATGAAGTAATAGAGAAATACAATTTAGGTGAAGTTTTTGGCTATAATGATCCAATATCTAAAGAGCCAGCACTAAGAAACCCTATGTATATACCTAAAGAGGGTGATATGCCAATGCCAGTGCTTGAGGGTATTAAAGGACTACAGGAAAAAGGGGCGAAATTTTGTACATGTGATATGGCTTACAAAGTTTATAGCGGAATAGTAGCAGAAAACATGGGGCTTAACGCAGATGATGTTTATGATGATTGGGTTGCCAATAAACTTCCAGGAGTTGAACTAGCACCATCAGGTGTATGGGCTTTAGGCCGTTTAGCGGAAAATAGAATTGCATACATTGATGCTTGTATAGGTTAAAAAAATAAAATCATGAAGAAAGTTATCATAAGCATTGCAATGGCATTTATCACATCAGTTGCTTTTTCCCAAAACGAAAAGGTTAAAATCATATTTGATGTCACCAGTTCAGATTCTGACATACATGAAACTGTTGTAAGACATGTAAAAGGCATGTCAGAGGCCTATCCGGATTCTGAATTTGAAGTGGTTATTTATAGTGGTGCCTTACCTATGATGTTAAAAAGTAAATCATCGGTAAAAACTGAAATTGAAAGCCTTGCCAAATCCGATAATGTATCCTTAAAGGTTTGTGCTGTATCACTTAAAAGAAATAATGCTACAGAACAAGACCTGATTAGTGGTGTGGGAACCGTCCCTGATGGAATTATGGAGATTATTACCAAACAAAATCAGGGCTGGGGGTATATAAAGGAAGCAAACTAAGAATAATTACAGAATATTACTTAAGGTTAAATACTCATGCCTTGATTAATTTCTTGGCATGAGTATTATTACTGATAATATGAATTATCACCCCTATCAAAGCACCGCTACATCAGTGAAGTTGAAAAGCTAGCATTGTCAAAGATTGTAAATACATTTTAAAGTTGTTATGTCCTTGCCTAAAGAAGTTACTTTTTAAATAATTCATTTAAATCTTAAGCAGGATGCTTACTTTTTGTTTATATAAAAAACTAAAAAATCCTTTGCTCCTAATTGGATACTATGTACTAAGTGTCTCAGTAGGATTTGGTCAGGCGAATGTACCTGAAGAAGACACCACTGAGGTAGTTCCTAAGGAATTTGACAAAAAAGCAATTCCCAAGCTAAAAAAACCTATTAATTTTGATGGGATAGTGGAAGAAAGCGAATGGAGTGATATTGATACACTTTCTTTTGTTACTCATTTACCGGAGTATGGGAAGCCTTCTCCTTTCAAAACGGAATACAGAATCACTTACGATAAAACCTTTCTTTATTTTTCTGCTATATGTTATGATGACCCTGAGCTGATCAAGGCACCCTATTTTGATAGGGATTTATGGGAAGCTTATTCAGACAATGTGGTTTTGATGCTGGATACTTATAATGATAATGAAAACAATCTGGCTTTTATAGTAACTCCCTCAGGAGCAAGAACAGATGCCACAATAAGTAATGATGCAGAAGGGAATAATCCTATAGACATTTCCTGGAACACCTTTTGGGAGGCAAAAGTAACCCATCATGATTTTGGCTGGATGGTTGAAGGCCGAATCCCTTTTAGTAGTTTACGTTTTCGACCTAAAAACAATAAAGTAACCATGGGCGTAATAGCACATCGTTATGTGGCAAGAGAATTTCATTTGGATATATACCCTGATATTCCACCCAATTGGGGATTTTTAAGTTGGGCCAAACCTTCTCAAGCTACGGACAGAACTTTTGAAGGTATAGAAAATAAACGACCTTGGTTTACCTCTCCTTATGCTTTAGCTGGAACTGGTCATCATTATGAACTAAATGATTCAAACGAATTATTCAAGGTCAAGGATAATGATTTGGATGTAGGTCTGGATGTTAAACATGCTATTACCAATAATCTCACCATGGATCTTTCTTATAACACTAATTTTGCCCAAGTGGAGGCAGACAATCAAATGGTCAATCTAAGCCGGTTTTCTCTTTTCTTTCCGGAAAAAAGAAGTTTTTTTCTTGAAAGAGCCAGTATAATGAACTTTCAGTTTGAAGGTCAGAACAGATTGTTTTACAGCCGGAGAATTGGATTGAAAGATGGAAACATTGTCCCACTCTGGGGCGGTGTCCGTCTAACAGGTCGAATTGGTGAAAATGATGTGGGGTTTTTAAACATGCAATCAAAAGCTACGGGGGGTTTGACATCTGAAAATTTCGGGGTCTTGAGGTTTCGAAGAAAAATATCAAAGAACAATTCTTATGTAGGAGGTATTGCGACCAGTAGATTAGGAAGAGATGGTAGTTACAACTACACCTATGGTTTGGATGGTATCATTCAACTTTTTGAAGATGACTACCTAAAATTTAACTATGCCAATTCTGCCTATAATGTCGATAATGGAGATACACCAGCTTATAATAAGAGAAACCGAATCTACATTAGATGGAGAAACCGTTCCAGGGTCAATTTTAATTATTCATTTAGCTACTCGGAAGTAGGGGAAGCTTACAATCCGGGCTTAGGGTTTGAGGCTCGAAAAAATTTTCGGTCTTTTGGGGATAGAGTATCTTATGGCTGGTTTATAAAGAATTCTGAGAAACTTAGGACACTTCAGTCAGACATAAATTTTTCAGTTTTTCTTTCTAGTATAACTAATGAAGTCGAAAGCTTTTTGTTAGCCCCTACTATTACACTCCAATGGAAATCCAGTAGTGATCTCACTTTAAGGGCTTCCAGATTTTATGATCATGTGCAACAGCCATTTAATTTAGCGGCCGACAGGGTCATTTCGGCTGATTCATATATCAACAAGGATATTAGCTTGTTTTATGGAACTCCTTTTAGTGGTCAATTTTATTTTAACGCAAACGCCCTTTATGGAAATTTCTATGGGGGGAAAAGATTTTCATCGGGCATATTTTTGAGAAATGTATTTTCAAAACACTTAACTTTGAGCAGTTCAGTTAGATATAACACCATTACATTCAATGCACCACCAAGATATGAAGCTCTAATAGTTCGGTTAAGAATGTCTTTGGCACTAAATGTAAAATGGATGATGTCAAGTTTTATTCAGCACAATTCACTGAATAATATCAATGCAATTAATTTAAGGCTTAGGTACAACCCGAAAGATGGTAATAATATGTATTTGGTATACAATGAAACATTAAATAACCTCTTTAATAGCGAAAATAATGTAAATACATCGCTTCCTTTATCCCAAAACAGGTCTATTATATTAAAATATATACATACTTTTCATTTAGGTCAATAAAAATAAACTGGAGATAACTGAATGTTTCTAAATAAGATTTTCAGAAAACTCCAAAAATAATTAAATTCAAATAACTGATAGAAATAGATTAACAGTAATAAATCAGTACGGAAAAGATGACAAAAGACGTTGAGGGGCAATATTTTAATGAAGGGCTTTATGAAGACATCATTGAGCGATTAAAAGAACAGGGTATTGATCTTAATAAAGTTAAGAGATCCGATATTGCCGGAGTTGATGAATTCCATGTACGGGGTGCCGAAGTTTCAAAGGAACTTGCCAAAAGTATCGATATAAAAGGGGCTTCTGTTTTGGATGTAGGCTGTGGACTGGGTGGACCTTGCCGAATGCTTGCGGATGAGTATAATTGTCAAGCTATTGGGATAGACCTAAGCAGTGAGTTTATAAGGACTGCAAAAGGACTTTCCAAGCTTGTAAAGCTCGATAACAAAACTTCCTTTATTAAAGGAGATGCCACAAATCTTCCATTTGACAACAACACTTTTGATGCCGTCTGGACGCAACATGTCCAAATGAACATCCCTGATAAGATAAAGTTCTATTCCGAAATAGGCAGGGTGCTTAAACCGGGAGGACATTTTCTTTATTATGACCTCTTTAAAAAAGAAGAAGGTGAAATCACTTTCCCAATGCCTTGGGCAGATAATGCAGAACTAAGCTTCCTGTTCAAAAAAGAGGAAATGGACAGTATTTTGAAAAATCTTGGTTTTACAAAAGAACTCACTAAAGTTCAGACCCTAGCTGGAATTGAATTTTTTAATGCGCTTATTGCTAAATTAAAAGAATCCGGACCACCTAAAATAGGATTGAATGTAATTATGGGCGAAAGCACTAAAGCCAAAATAATGAATGTTCTAACTCACCTGAAAAGCGGTGAAATAGAAATTAAAAGTGGGGTCTATAAAAAGTAGACTTGAGAATGAAAAAAAGAGATTATACTTAAATTATATTTAAACAATACTAAAAAGCCTAAAAGAATAGCCTTATTAAAATTTCTCTATTTCACCTTTTGCACAGCAATTTTAAGAAATCAACAATCTTAAGAATAGGAATAATAGCTTTTGCAGCTATAAATGTGTAAATTAAAATAATTGAATAATGAATTAGCACTTCTAACTTAATAAATAACAATTTTCCATTAAGTGCTTTTAATTTTTTCAGTGTCAAAATCATAAAGCACCTAAGCTTAAACTCCTAAAATAATTAAGGAATGCAACTCAATCCAATCCATATAGCCCTCTTATCTCCTAAAGCTAATGAGAAGTTATATATAAAATACATGGTCAGTCTTCGCTGCAAATTAATGGTGCAGGAAGAACTAAAAAGACTAGAAATAAAACATTTGGTGGTGGAATTGGGTGCAGTTGAGTTATTGCAAGACATTTCCCCTGAACAACGAGAGTTACTTAAGCTAAACCTACTTAAATCAGGCTTGGAATTACTGGATGACAAAAAAAGTATAATCGTTGAAAAAATTAAGAATGCCATTATAGAAATGATTCATTTCACTGATGAACAACCTAAGATTAACTACTCCGACTATTTAAGTGACAAACTGGGATACGACTACACTTATCTCTCAAACCTCTTCACTGCCGTAAAAGGGATTACAATTCAGCAGTTTATCATTATCCACAGAATAGAGAAAGCTAAAGAACTTATTCTTTACGAAGAACTTAACACCTCCGAAATATCATTTAGGCTCAATTACAGTAGTGTAGCCCATTTTTCAAATCAGTTTAAGAAAATAACCGGCCTTACCCCTTCCTTCTATAAAAAGTTGAAAGAAAAGCGTCAAGGAAATCTTGAAGACGTTTAGCCCCTTTTTATCTACCAGATTTTAATTCCTACAAATACAGCTCCATTTCCCTTTAACACAATTATCAGTGATTTATGTAAATCTCTTGTTTTTTTGTGTAACACTTTTCTATGCCTAACTGCCTAATATTGTATCACTATAAAGCAAATGGTGATACCTGACTATCACAGGAATAAAAAGAAAGGGCGATACCGAAAAGCCAAACGAGTAGGTAAAAAATAAATTGATATGATGAAAAAAATAGGCATTACGATTCTAATTACATTTTTAGCATTTGCTTATGGCCATGCTCAAGATTACAATACAGGTATAGGGCTCCGTGGTGGATTTGCCAATGGGATAACCATTAAGCACTTCGTTTCACAAAATGCAGCTTTCGAAGGAATCATCGCAAGTCGTTGGAGAGGTTTTGAACTTACGGGACTCTATGAACTACATGGAAGAGCTTTTGATACTGACAGATTAAACTGGTACGCTGGTTTTGGTGGTCACCTAGGATTCTATGATGGAAATAATACAAGATGGGGTGAAGACAGAGCTTACACAGTTATTGGGTTAGATGGAATTTTAGGTTTGGAATATAACTTTACGGAAATCCCCATAAACTTTAGTATTGACTGGAAACCTTCTTTTAACTTTTATGGATACTCAGGTTTCTGGGGTGATGGTGGCGCACTCTCCATTCGCTATATTTTTTAATTCATAAGAAACATAATAATAAACAGTACACTTTTTAAATTTAAGAATATGAAATTAATTAAAACAATGCCAATTTTAGCCATGATGTTTGTCATGCTAATGGTAAGTTGCAAGGATAATGATAATAATGATGATGACCCAACACCTACAGAAGATGTAGCACCAACAATAATATCTACTTCCCCTGAAAACAACGACACTAATATTGCACGTAACCACAATGTAGTGATTACTTTTAGTGAAGAAATGGATCCGTCCACAATCAATAGTTCAACTTTCACGGTTGAGCAAGGAACTGCAGATATAAGTGGAAATGTAGAATATACCGGAGTAGAAGCAATTTTCACACCGAATATACCATTTGGAGCAGCTACTGAATTTACTGTTACCATCAATACTGATGCAAAGAGTCAGAATGGAATAAATCTAGAAGAAAATAATGAGTGGAAATTCACTACAGGTGGATCTGAATCTACTATTGACGGAATTGATCTTGGAGCTTCAGGAAACTATGTAATACTTTCCAAAACGGCTATTAATAACAGTGGTACATCAGCTATTACTGGTGATTTAGGTCTTAGCCCTGCTGCAACATCTTATATCACTGGTTTAGGACTAACTGATTATACGGGATATGCTACATCTGCACAGGTTACTGGAGAAGTTTTTGCCTCAGATATGGCTGACCCTACTCCAATAAATCTAACTACCTCAGTAGAGAATATGATTACTGCATACAATAATGCTGCAGGAAGATCGGAAACTGATTTCCTAGAATTAGGTGCTGGAAACATAGGTGGAAAAACCTTGACGTCAGGTGTTTATAAATGGACTAATACGGTTACAATCCCAACTGATGTTACTATCTCAGGAAGTTCAACTGATGTTTGGATATTCCAAATTGCAGAAGACCTTACAATGAGTTCAGCTACAAATATCATCTTAACTGGTGGAGCTCAAGCCAAAAATATATATTGGCAAGTAGCTGGACAAGCAACTTTAGGAACCACTTCTCATTTTGAAGGTATCATCCTTTCAATGACTGGTATTACTTTCCAAACAGGTGCTTCCATTAATGGTCGTGCATTAGCACAAACTGCAGTTGTACTTGAAGGTAATGCAGTAACACAGCCACAATAATCATTACACAGAATTAAAAAGGGTAGAAGTTGCAAATGCAGCTTCTACCCTTTTTTTTGTGTTAAAATTAAGCCTAATAGGCTTTGAAAATATAAAGGGCAAGCGGAAAGAAAAATTGATGAAAACAATTTCATTTCCATATTTTTCTTTAGTTGCCTATTGTTGCCTCTCCACATAAATTATAAAGAATCTCCCCTTCTCTAAAATCAGTGAATTATGTAAACCTCTAGTTTTTCAATGTAATACTTTTAGATGCATTAAACTCTACTTTTGTATTATCATTAAACAAATGATACCCAACTGCCACAGGGATAAAAGATGAGGCAAAACTGAAAAGCTAATTGAGTTGGATGAAAATCACAATACAATTAATAAGCTTTTCAAAAAAATTAAATATAAAATTATGAAGTTAATAAAAATAATTCCAGTTTTAGCGATGATGTTTGTCATGCTAACGGTAGGATGTAATGACGAAAATGAGAATATTGATGACAGTTCAGTACCTAATATAACATCAACCATGCCTGGAGACAACGATACTAAGGTTGCTCATGATACTAATATAGCTGCAACTTTTAGTGAGGAAATGGATCCCTCTTCTATCAATGCATCTACCTTCATGGTTAAGCATGGAGATACAGATATTAGTGGAGATGTAGAATATTCAGGCTTGGAAGCTACTTTCACACCGACTTTAGCTTTTGGCGCAGGAAGTGAATTTACTGCAACCATTACTTCTGCTGCAAAAAGTATTAATGAAGTAAATCTTGAAGCAGACTATGAGTGGAATTTCACAACTGAAGGTGCACCAAGTATTGTATCAACTATGCCAGCAAACAACGATATTGACATTGCTCGTAACGTTAACTTAGTCGTTACTTTTAGCGAAGAAATGAATCCTTCTTCAATCAATGCATCTACTTTCATGGTTAAGCAAGGAGACACAGATATTAGCGGTGAAATAGAATATTCAGGTTTAGAAGCTACCTTCACTCCTTCTGTAGCATTAGAGGCAGCAAGTGAATTTAATGTAACTATTACTACTGATGCTCAAAATCTTAGCGAAGTAAATATAGAAGCAGACTACAAGTGGAATTTCACTACCGAAGTCGTGCCAACTGTTTTATCAACTATACCTACAAACAACGACATTGGAGTTGCCCGAAACACGAACATAGTGGTTACTTTTAGTGAAGAAATGGATCCTTCTACAATCAATTCAACTACCTTCATGGTTAAACAAGGAGATTCAGATATAAGTGGTGATGTTGAATATTCAGGTGTAGTAGCCACTTTCACTCCATCTGTTGTTTTTAATGCAGCGAGTGAATTTACAGCCACAATTACAACTGATGCAAAAAGTCAAAAGGGTGTAAACTTTGAAGAAGCATATGAAATGATTTTCACAACAAGTGGTTCTGAAACAGGCGTTGATGGAGTTAATCTTGGATCAGCAGGAAATTATGTAATTCTTGCTAAAACAGCTATCAATAATGGAGGAACTTCAGAAGTAACTGGTGATTTAGGTCTTAGTCCTGCTGCAACTTCATATATTACAGGCTTAGCTTTAACTGACTTTACTGGCTATGCAACATCTTCACAGGTTACAGGACAGGTATTTGCAGCCGACATGGCTGACCCTACTCCAATAAACCTTACTACTGCTGTAGAAAACATGAATACTGCATACAATGATGCTGCTGGTAGATCAGAAATAGATTTCTTAGAACTAGGAACAGGTAATATTGGTGGAAAAACTTTATCTCCTGGTGTTTACAAATGGACTAATACCGTTTCAATCCCTACAGATGTGACACTTTCAGGAAGCTCAACTGATGTTTGGATTTTTCAAATTGCAGAAAATCTTACTATGAGTTCTGCAACAAGAATTAACTTAACTGGAGGTGCTAATCCTAACAACATCTTCTGGCAAGTAGCTGGTGAGGTAACTGTTGGGACCACTTCTCACTTTGAAGGGATCATTCTTTCGAAGACTGGTATTACTTTTCAAACAGGTGCTTCCATTAATGGTCGTGCATTAGCACAAACTGCAGTTGTTTTAGATGACAATGCAGTAACCCAGCCAGCTAAGTAAATTAATATTATTTAACAATCCTTTTAAAATAGAAGCTGCCAAGGCAGCTTCTATTTTTTTTGTAAATACATCAATAATATTACATTATAAAATCCTAAATAATAACACCAAATTCATAGTTTCCATAATTCGGTTTCCACGAAACTATTTATTCAAATTATAACCCCCCCCTCATTAATACACTCCGTTTTTTTAAAAACATATTAAATTTTAACATTATAAAAGATTTTTATTAAAGGCTCATATCCCCTTGAAGTATGCGAAATCAGAACATTTACAAAAAATTCAATTATTAAATTTAAAATCATTATAAATAATGTCAGTTTTATTCGTAAAACTTACGTATAGATTTATAAACCTAAAGAAGGCTAAAGTTTAGAATTTTATTAAACGTTAGTGTCATGAAAAAGCTCTATATAAAATACATGGTCAGTTTGCGATGCAAAATGATGGTGAAAGAAGAATTAAATAAATTAGGACTCCATTGTGTTATATTAAACCTAGGCACTGTAGAGATCCTAGAAGATATTACGGAGTGCCAAAGAGAACAACTGAAAATAAATTTACAGAAATCAGGCTTAGAATTGATGGGCGATAAGAAAAGCATTCTAATTGAAAAAATAAAGAATGTTATTATTGAAATGATCCATTATTGTGACGAACTACCAAAGGAAAATTATTCTTCATACATCAGCAATAAATTAGACTACGATTATACTTATTTAGCCAACATATTTTCCGAGGTAAAAGGCATCACTATTCAACAATTTATCATCAATCACAAAATTGAAAAAATAAAGGAACTTTTGTTATATGATGAATTAAGCCTTTCAGAAATTTCATACAAATTACATTACAGCAGTGTGGCACATCTCTCTAATCAGTTCAAAAAAAACACAGGCCTTAGCCCTTCATTCTATAAACAGATGAAAGAAAACAGAAGTAAAAATCTTGAGAACCTGTGATTTATACATCTTTCAACTTTTATTATGTAAGCTATCTCAAGTACTGAATCATGATCTTTATATCGAAACAACTCTGTTACCAAATAAATTGTAAAGCTTATGAACACGAATCAAGTTAAAAGCAATGACGCTTTCAAAATTACCGGAAATTGGGATGCTCAATCTAAACAATTGAAATCTAAATATTCACAACTTACTGATTCAGATCTAAAATTTGAAGAAGGTAAAGAAAATGAATTATTAGGTAGAGTAGAGACTAGATTAAATAAAAAACGTGATGAAGTGATTAATATCATCAATAAAAATCAGAGCGAAAAACATAATCAGTCGATGAAATAATCTTCAAATAAGAAGGCAGTGAAAGGGACAGGATGTCAAAACCCTGTCTTTTTTTATTGATCTAAGGAAATGTGTGAATCATGTAATCATCCAAAAAAAATATGTAACTCCTTTCCTTTAACATTTCTCACCTTTACTTAAACAAAATTCTGTTAAAGAAAAAGCATAATGAAAAACCTTAAAATATTAGCAACGGCCGCATTCATGACCATCTCGAGCTTTGCTATTGCACAAGAAATAAATGATGATTATCGGGATAATATATATTTTGGATTTAAAGCTGGGTTTAATTATTCGAATATCTATGATAATAATGATGAATCATTTACTGCAGATGGAAAATTAGGCATGATAGGTGGTGCGGTATTAAATATTCCTATAAATAATTATTTAGGGTTTCAGCCTGAAATATTATTTTCTCAAAAAGGTTTCAAAGGATCAGGGACTTTATTCGGAAGTGAATATAATTTTACCCGAACCACTTCATATATTGATATTCCACTACAAATTTCCCTTAAGGCATCCGATATAGCAACATTTGTTGCCGGGCCTCAATATTCCTATCTAGTTTACCAAAAAGATACTTTCACCAACTCCTCCGCAAGTTTTGCACAGGAAGAGGAAATCAAAAATGACAATATCCGAAAGAATATCCTCGGTTTTGTAGCAGGAATGGATTTATACTTAGATGGTTTTATAATAGGAGGACGTTTGGGCTGGGATGTTCAAAACAATAACGGGAATGGGACTTCAGACACCCCAAGATATAAAAATGCATGGTTACAAGGTACAATAGGTTATACATTATTTAAATAAAAAAACATGGGCAATATTCTTTATATTATCGCAGTAGTACTAATAATTCTTTGGTTAATTGGATATCTCGGCTATGGCGCTGGAGGCTTAATCCATATTTTAATTGTAATTGCTGTAGTGGCAGTCTTGCTAAGAGTTATTGGTGGGGGCAGATTCTTAAGATAAGGCCTTAGCCTTTCTTCTGAAATAGGGTTTAAATAAAAACAAATGTGCGATATATGTAACACATCACTATATGGGTGTAATACTTTATACCGCAACTACCACCATATTTGTATACTAATAATTCAACTTTAAAAAAACTGAAATGAATTCACCAATTAAAAAGATTAAGATTAGCACAATGAAAATATCAATTATGGCTTTAGCCATCTGTACAACGGTATTTTTCACGAGTTGTAATTCCTCATCAGAAAAATTGCAAAATGCTAAAGAAGATGTAAATGCAGCAAATGCTGATTTAAGCGAAGCACAGCAAAAATATGCTGAAGAGGTAAGGCTATTTAGAATAGAAGTGGGTAAAAAGATCACTGAAAATGATAAAAAAATTGATGAGATAAATGCCAAAATAAAAAACAGCAAAAATGAGCTAAAGGCAGAATATGAAAAGCAAGTTGCCATTTTGGAGCAAAACAACAAAGACCTCAAAATAAAAATGGGGAATTACAAAGCAAGCTCCAAAGAGAATTGGGAATCATTCAAATCTGAATTTAATAAGGACATGAACAACCTGGGAAGTGCTTTAAAAAACTTCACAGTAGAAAATTAAAAAGAAAATTCTTCAAATTTGAAAAAGGCTGGATTTTCCAGCCTTTTTCGTTTAATCAAATCAAGACATGAATACTACAGAACTAGAAAAATCCGTAACACATATTACCGTGGAGATAATAGAATACGTTCCAAATTCTGTAGTTATACAAACTATATTAAAAAAATCAACTGGAAGCATTAGTGTATTGTCTTTCGATAGTGGTGAGGGCTTAACAGAAAAGATATCACCTTTTGACACCTATGCTCAAATTATTGATGGCCAGGCAGAAATTGTAATTGATGATGAATCTTTCATACTTAAAACTGGTCAGTCCATTATCATACCAGCACATAAACCGAACAAAATTCTAGCAAATGGGCGATTCAAAATGATTTCGACTATTATTAAGAGTGGATATGAGTGAAAACACCTTAAAACAATACCTATAACATCTTATTGAATAATTGAAAAAGCAAATCATGGGTTTATAGCCAATCATTTTTTCATTATATAATATTCCGTAACTTGTTCCCTATGTGATCCGCATTACAAACCCTATTTAGCAATCATATAACATCCACAAACAAGATGAGGATAGCTTTTTTGATAATCGTATTTTTCCACGGACTTTTACACCTTCTAGGTTTTGTAAAAGGGTTTGGATTAAAGGAAGTAAAAGAATTGACACTGCCCATATCTAAACCAATGGGACTATTGTGGTTGGCAGCATCTATACTTTTTATTTTTTATGGCATTTCATTCTATCTAAATAATAAATACTCTTGGCTTCTGGGTATTTTAGCTGTTTTAATTTCCCAACTCCTCATTATAATCTTTTGGAAAGATGCTAAATTCGGTACACTACCCAACATTATTGTTTTGGTTATGTCAATTATCTCTTATGGTCATTTCAATTTTCAGAAAATGACCGCCATAGAATCAACTACTCTCTTATCCCAAAGTAAAACTTCAAAAGCAGGGCAACTATCTGAAAATGATATTAAGGAATTACCTAAACCTATAAAATTGTGGTTGAAAAATTCGGGTGCAATCGGAAAACCAATTATCACAAAAGGAAAAGTCATTCAAGAAGCCAAAATGAAGATGAATACAGGACAAGAAAATTGGCTTGATGCAACTGCCATCCAATACTCAACTATTGATGTCCCAGCTTTTATTTGGACAGTAGATGTTGAAATGAATCCCTTAATTAGCTTCCAAGGCAGAGATAAATATACTGATGGAAAGGGAGAAATGTTAATTAAACTATATTCTTTAATAAATGTAGTAAATGAGAAAGGCGAAAAGCTGAACGAAGGAACTTTACAACGATTTTTAGGAGAAATGGTATGGTTTCCTTCCTTAGCTTTAAGTGAATATATTACTTGGGAACAAATTAATGATAGTACTGCAAAAGCAACTATGGATTATCAAGGAACTAAAGCAACTGGAACATTCTTTTTTGATTCAAATGGAGACTTTATCCAATTTACTGCTGATCGTTTTAAAGGGAATGAAGCTGATTCCAAACGATATAAATGGGTGTTAAATGTAGATGATTATAAAACTTTCGAAGGAATAAAAGTACCCTCCAAAATGAATGCAACTTGGGAATTGGAGGAGATGGATTGGAATTGGTTGAAATTAGAAATAGTGGATATTAAGTATAATGAGAATATTGTCCCTTAACATTTTCTACTTTAAAGAAACCACTAAAAAAGTTAAATTATATAAAATTAAGAATTAAGTAAAATTCTAATAATTCAACTAAAATTCCATTTTGATACAAAAAGAAAAGCCGGGTCACTACTCCCGGCTTTCTTAACCTAAACCAAAACTACTCACTATGAAAAACTAAACACTAAACTTTATCAACCACCAATTTATAATTAGGGTCTTCTATTACATTAACATCAATAATTTTATCGGCATTCTTAAGCAATCTTCTGCAATCAGGGCTTAAATGCTTTAGGTGCACCTTCTTCCCTACTTTCATATATCTTTCCGTAATTTTATTCAATGCCTCAATGGCTGACATATCCACTACCCTACTCTCCTGAAAATCAATCACAACTTCTTCCGGATCATTTATCACATCGAATTTATCATTGAAAGCCGAAACTGAACCGAAAAACAATGGGCCATATATTTCATAATGCTTTATTCCTTCATCATCCATGCTTTTTCTAGCTCGAATTCTTTTGGCATTATCCCAGGCAAATACTAATGCTGCAATGATCACCCCAACTATTACTGCCAAAGCTAAATTATGAAGGATTATAGTCACCAAAGTCACCAATACCATCACCAAGATATCCGACTTAGGCATTTTATTCAGCGTCTTTAAACTAGCCCACTCGAATGTTCCAATAGCCACCATAATCATCAAACCGGTTAAAGCCGCCATAGGAACTAATTCTATATAAGCTGAAGCAAACATGATAAATAATAATAAAGTTACTGCAGCCACAATTCCAGACAATCTTGCTCTGGCTCCATTGGAAATATTAATCAAACTCTGACCCAACATAGCACATCCACCCATTCCAGAAAATAAACCGGAAAGAATGTTGGCAGTACCTTGAGCTACTGCTTCCTTATTACCCCTACCTCTTGTTTCAGTGATCTCATCAATGATATTAAGCGTCAAAAGACTCTCTATCAATCCAACTGCTGCCATAATCGCTGCATAAGGAAAAATAAGAACTAAAGTCTCCCATGTTAAAGGAATATTTGGAATGTGAAATGGAGGGAAACCACCTTTAATAGAAGCTACATCTCCTACTGTTTTGGTTTCAATACCAAAATAAACCACAACTCCGAAAACCACTAAAATAGCTACTAATGAAGAAGGAACTGCTTTTGTAATTTTAGGTAATCCCCAGACAATTAGCATAGTACCTATAACTAATCCTAATAAAATGTATAATGGCTCACCTGTTAACCAATTGCCCGAAGCATCTTTGAATTGGGCTAATTGAGATGTAAAAATGATTACCGCTAGACCGTTTACAAATCCAAAAATCACTGGATGTGGCACTAATCGCATAAATTTACCCAGTTTGAAAAAACCAGCTGCTATTTGTATAATACCAGATAGAATCACGGCTGCCAATACGTATTCGATTCCATGTGTTACCGCTAATGCAACAATCACCACTGCAATTGCTCCAGTAGCACCCGATATCATTCCAGGACGACCACCTAAAATGGAAGTAACCAATCCCATTACAAAAGCAGCATATAAACCTGTCAAAGGCGAAAGCCCTGCTATCATAGCAAATGCTACTGCTTCTGGAATTAATGCCAGAGCAACAGTTACCCCTGAAAGTACCTCAGTTTTGTAATCTACTTTTTGTGAAAGGTCAAATAATTTAAAATATTGTTTCATTCCGAAATTTTAATTGCGGGTGGCAATTATAGAATGCAGCCCTGTGAAAACGAGCGCGCAAAGGTAGGGGTATTTTTATTTAATCAAAAATTAATTAAAAAATATTTGGACGAACTTATAATTTTACGCCTTGAGGGAGAAATTGGCAGTTGACAATAAACAATTGACAAAAAGGTCAGGTCAATGTTATTCGTGATAAGATAAAACATCAAGAGTCTAGAATCTTGGTTCTAGACTCTTGATTCTTAATAATCAAACTTTCTCTAAAGCCTGATCAATATCCCAAATCAAATCTTTGGCATCCTCTACTCCTACTGATATTCTTACCAGCTTAGAAGTAATGTTTATTTTATTTCTTAATTCTTCATTAACATCAGAGTGAGTCATGGTTGCAGGGTGCTCAGCCAAGGATTCCGTACTGCCTAAACTAACAGCTAGTTTTATCAATTTAGTACTATTTAGGAATTTAAAAGCTTCTTTTTCTCCACCTTGAATATCAAAAGCTAACATGGCTCCATTAGAACTACATTGGTTTTTGAAAATTTCGTATTGACGACCATCTTCTGGCTTTAGATTACCTAAATAATAGACTTTTTCTACTTTTTGGTGTGTATTTAAGAAATTAGCAACCTCCTCAGCATTAGCAGCTTGCTTTTCCATTCTTACTTTTAGAGTTTCTAAACTTCTCATCAACAACCAGCCTGTGTGAGGCCCAGCCATATTCCCCATGAAGGTTCTAAAACCTTTTACTCTTTTAATCAAATCTGCTGCACCTAAGCATGCTCCAGCCACTAAATCACTATGACCGCCTATATATTTGGTAGCAGAATAGATAACTAAATCAGCTCCTAATTTTAATGGATGTTGCCAAATAGGCCCCATATAAGTATTATCCACCCCAATATAAATAGGCTCTTCTTCTTTTTGTAATTCGTTGGCAATCTCACGGAACATCCCGATATCTACCAAAGCGTTGGTTGGATTGGCTGGTGTTTCCAAGTAAATGAACCGAACTTTATCTTTTAATCCACTGGTTTCAAGTTCCTGCATCACTTCAGCTTTATCCTGATAAGGGTTCACTCCTACAGATTGAATGCCCCATTTTGGCAAAACATGATTGATGAAATGGTCTGTTCCACCGTAAACAGGCACAGAATGCAAAAGTACATCTCCTGGGTTCAAAAACTCCATTAGCATACTACTAATGGCTCCCATTCCACTTTCGAATATAGCAGCATCTTGCGCTCCATCCCAAAGACATAATCTGTCCTCTGTAATTTGAAGGTTAGGATTATTTAATCGGCTGTATATCAAACCTAATTCCTCTTCGTCAGACTTTTCTCGCTTACCGTAAGCAACTTCGAAAAATGCTTTACCGTCTTCTGCCTTTTTAAAAGCGAAGGTTGAAGTCTGAAAAATAGGACATTTAATAGCTCCTTCTGATAATTCCGGCTTGTAGCCAAAAGACATCATTAGACTCTCAGGTGAAAAAGAATGCTCGCTCATAATTTCTATTATTTTTTATAAAAATAGAAAATAATTCTTGCATTTTATGTATTTAAGAAAATAAAACTATATTTATAAAAATTTAAGACAAATAATCTTTTAGAAGCCTTCTAATTCTATTAAAATGGAAAATCATTCTCCCATCCGCTTAGATGCAATCGATATTCAAATTATCAAGCTATTACAAAAGAATGCCCGCATCACTAATAAAGAGCTGGCAGCACAGCTAGATTTGACCATCACGCCTGTTTACGAAAGGGTAAAAAGGTTGGAGAAAACGGGTGTAATTGGGCAATATGTGGCATTGATCGATGCAGACAAAACGGGTAAAGGCTTAATGGCACTTTGCATGTTGAGATTAGAAAAACACACCAAAGATAAACTGGCTCAATTTGAAGCACATGTTGCTAAAATCCCTGAGGTTACAGAATGTTATCACTTAGCCGGTCAATATGATTACCACCTAAAAATCTTGGTAAAAGATATGAATGCTTTTCAGGATTTCATTGTCAATAAACTCTCCACCAATGAAAACTTAGCCAATATCCAAAGCTCATTTGTAATGAAGAAAATTACGGATTCTACTGCTGTGCCTTTGGGGTGATAATCACAGATATATTAATAAGGTCGCTCCTACGGAGCTAAGGTTTTTGTTTTTCCTTTTAAGCTACCATAAGATCACACCTACGGTGCTTTGGCAGAGCAGACCTGGGGAATTAATATAGATTTCTATTTCATTGATACCTGCTTAAAAAAGAAGTATTCTTTAATCTTAAAGGTTTTTTTCAGACATTATTTGAATAGCAGGTCAATTTATTAACCTCAATCTTTAATCAGAAAATAAGTCCCAGAGGGACGAACTTATGGTAATTCAAATATAATTGGAAAACAAAAGCTCCGTAGGAGCGACCTTATCTTTAGATCCAAGCTATTCAAACATCCTCTACCTCTATTAGTTACCAATACTATGAGACAAATATTACTTTTAACAATCTTAATCTTTCAGATGAGCTGCGCACAAGCCCAAATTACTAGCTTGGATGATTTCCATTGGAAAAACAGACTTTTGATCATTTACGCAGACGATCAGAAATCTTCACAATTAGAAGAGCAGCTAGCTAAAATCAGTCAAAATGATGAGGGGTATAATGAACGCGATTTGAAAGTTATCATACTTAAAGACCAAAAAGTTGAAATCTGGAATTCTGGTGAAAATCATCAATTAGAATTCAGTGAAATTATAAAAGAGTTAAATATTGATGAAGACAGAAACTACCAAAACTTATTAATCGGAAAAGATGGTGGGGTGAAATTGAGAAACAACCCTCCTATCTCCAATGAAAAACTATTTAAAACTATTGATGCTATGCCGATGAGACAAAGGGAAATGAGGAACGGGAATTAATTAATCCTGTCAGGTTTTGAAAAACCTGACAGGATTTTACCATGATCCCCGCTTCGGTGTTTTCACCGAAGCCAAGGCTAATCTTTACAAACTTACAGAAAACACCTGCATGGATGATGGTAACTGAGTGCTATCGAAATACCGGTCAGACGCACAATGCGTCAGACCGTGATCAACAATATATTATTATTTCAATCTTTCTTTAATATCCAATTTATGTTTTCTTGCAGTATCAGTTGCAATGTCATATCCAGCATCGGCATGACGGATAACTCCCATTCCCGGGTCATTATGTAATACTCTTTTTAATCTCTTCTCAGCATCCTCAGTTCCATCAGCCACTATTACCATTCCGGCATGAATGGAATAGCCCATGCCTACTCCACCACCATGATGCAAGGAGACCCAACTGGCGCCACCTGCCGTGTTCACTAAGGCATTTAGCAACGGCCAGTCCGCTACTGCATCCGAACCATCTAACATGGCTTCAGTCTCCCTATTTGGAGAAGCCACGGAACCTGTATCCAAATGATCTCTTCCAATTACAATAGGCGCTTTCACTTTTCCTTCTTTCACTAATTTATTAAAAGCCAATCCAGCTTTTTCTCTTTCCCCTTGTCCAAGCCAGCAAATTCTTGAAGGTAAGCCTTGAAAAGCAATTCTCTCCTGTGCCATATCCATCCAGCGCATTAAAGATTCATTTTCTGGGAATAATTCTTTTATCACTCTATCGGTTTCCGCTATATCAGCAGGATCACCAGACAATGCTGCCCAACGGAATGGCCCTTTTCCTTCACAGAAAAGCGGACGTATATAAGCCGGTACAAAGCCTGGGAAATCAAAAGCATTTTTCAATCCTTTTTCCTGTGCCCTAGCTCTTAGGTTATTTCCGTAATCAAAAGTGACCGCTCCTGATTTTTGCAATTCCAACATCAACTCTACGTGTCGGTACATAGACTCATAAGACAACTCCTCATATTTAGCAGGATCTTGCTCTCTCAATACATTGGATTCTTCCAGACTAATTTGATGTGGCACATAGCCAATTAATGGATCGTGCGCAGAAGTTTGATCAGTTAGAACATCAGGGATAACATTTCTTTCTTTCAATCTTTCCAGCAAATGCACTGCATTACAAGGCACTCCTATCGAAACTCTTTCTTTATTCTTTTTTGCTTCTAAGGCTCTGTCTATAGCAGCATCCATATCCTGAATTGACTCATCAAGATATTTGGTAGATAATCTCTTATCAATCCTCCATTGCTCCACTTCTGCTACTAGACAAACACCATCATTCATGGTAACGGCTAGAGGTTGAGCACCACCCATTCCGCCTAATCCCGCAGTAACAGTTAAGGTTCCTTTCAAGCTCCCATCAAAATCTTTATTGGCTATAGCTGAAAAGGTTTCATAAGTTCCTTGTACAATTCCTTGAGAACCAATGTAAATCCAACTACCGGCTGTCATTTGACCATACATCATTAAGCCTTTCTTCTCTAATTCATCAAAATGCTTCCAGTTTGCCCAATTAGGAACGAGTTGAGAATTAGATATCAAGACCTTAGGCGCATCTTTATGAGTAGGTAATATCCCAACGGGTTTACCGGATTGCACTACTAAAGTTTCGTCCTCTTCCAAATCCTTAAGGGCTTTTATAATCAAATCTAAGGATTCGAAATTTCGGGCTGCTTTGCCTCTTCCTCCATATACAATTAAATCTTCCGGTCGCTCTGCCACTTCAGGATCGAGATTATTCAATAACATGCGAAGTGCCGCTTCCTGCACCCAGCCTTTGCAATTGAGTTGGCTTCCTGTTGGTGTTTTATAAGTTTCGGGATTATATTTCTTTGTCGTTTCCATAGCTAATAGTTCTGTTCAATCTTTCCGAATGTGAAATAGCAGTAAATTCAACAAAAAGGCAAGTTGGAATCTTTAATATATTAAAAAATACTCAAAGATTAACACCAAATTAATACTACTAATATTGTTTCCAGAAGCTCCATGTAGTACTGTAAGTAACCTCATTGTATACAGGTATAATATATTTAATTTCTGTAGGATATAAGCCTCTAGACAAGCCCTTAAATTCTGATTCTAAAATTAAGTCAACATAATCATTCTGTTCTCCTGAATAATCCTGTGCCAGACTATCAAGTTGTATAAAATCACCTTTAAATACTCTTGAGTAATTACAAATAATTTGCTCAAATTTTGTACTTTCATCAAAACTCCTAGGATTTCCTGTTTCAATTTCTTCAATACTTAGATCTATGTCATTACTAGCACAATAAAAGGCATTATTAGGGATTTTATTAAATTTATATTCACCTCTCCAATCAATTTGAAAGGGTAATTTATCTAAATTTGAATACAACTCTTGATAAAAATTATTAGTATACCAATCAGTATCGGATAAAATACCTGTTACTGATATCAAACCATTATTTTCTCCCATCTCCATATCAAATTCTACAAAGTCAAAAATTTCATCTGGAAAAATTTGGATAAATATCCTTCTTCCTCCTGGTAGTGGTCCGTCACTACTATAATCTTCAGATCCACTTGAGGCTCTTAGATTATCCATTTTTTCAGTAAAAGTCCTAAACTTACTAGTTTTAAAATAATCAGAAAACAACAATCCACCTACACTATTATCTACAATCTGATAATTATAGATACTGTAAGTTTCAAGACCTGTAGGGAGGTCAAACTTAAAGGATAAATCATTATCATTCCAATCTGCTGCTGATTTCAATGTATCATTATCTTTTATAAATAATACCTCATAGTTTCGGGATTCATCAAAACTCCCTTCAATTCCCAAAATAGTACTAAACTGAAAAGCTCCCCTATCAAATTCTTCAATTAAAAAGTTCCTCTGTAGCGGAATTGGATAGGACGCAGATAAATCAGATCTTTTTAAAAGTGAACCAATTGTATCCGAAACTTTAAAATCATTGCTTACAGTTTCAATTACTTCTGGGAATTTATAATCTATCGAATCATTACTCAAATCATATTTCAAAAAATATTTCAAATTTACATTTTCATTTTCATTTAGTAATATAGAAGGTATAATGCGATAGAATTGATCTTCATTAAAGATATTGAGATTATATAAACTACCTGATTGACTTTCTAATACTGCACTATCCAAAACTACCTTTGCATCTAGAAAATTGCTACCAATACTTTCAATTTCTTTTATAGCTAAATTAAAGGTTTCATTTTTATCAATCCTTTCACCGTCTAGGTGACTTTGTTCCAGCAAGTAGGTTTCCTGAGAACTTAACACCTCAAACTCCCCTTCTTTTTCTAACACTTTAGTTTGAACCCACTCATTATATATTTTTTCATAAAAAACCTCCTCCGCATTATAGCTATATATACCTGGTTCGAATAAATAATAACCTTCATTGTAAAAAATCAAATGTTCCTCCGAATAAACATGTTTGAAATTAACTGAATCTCCATCTTTTTGAAGTTCTAATTTTAAAACAGATTTGAATTCACTTCCGTTTTCTGAGACTACCTTATTTTGAGGCAATGACGGTTTAAACATCACGAGATCATAGGGCATTAAAACATCTTCATCTCTTAATACAGCATGCAAACTTAATTCATTATAATGTTTAGGTAATTGATAGCTATGAAAGTTTATATATTCAGAAAATACTACACTTTGATCATCTTCATTTACTAACTTAAAATTAAACTCAAGACGGTAATAAGTATTTGGATTTAGCTCTTCTAGTTCAACAATAACATTATTTGAATTTATGTATTTTTCTGTTTCAACTACTGTATCGCTACTCTTAAGTTTTATGTCACTCAATAAAATTTTATACTTGTGTGACGAAGAATCATTACTAATCAAACTATCAAGTGGTAATCTTAAATCAACATCAACTGCACCTTGATAAATACTTACCACTTGTAAATCTGCTAGTGAATGACTTTTAATAATTTGTAAATCATCTATAGTGCTATGTTCTGGTAATGGGATAATAATTTCATCCTCTTCTTTACATGAAATAAACATAAATAGCAGTAGAAAAAAACTGAATTTGAATAGGTTTTTGGTTGTTAAAATCATTTGTACTTTGGTTTAATTTTTAGGTAGTAAAAATTACAGTTAAAATTTAAAATAATTATAAACTTTACAAAAAGGCAAATTAGAAATAAATGTATTTAATTTTATTCGTTGGAATGGGCTTTGTTTTCTCTTTGATAAAGTGCTTTTCCGACTCTATCGATATGCTGAATTAATTCTTGAGATGTAATTTGATGATAAATCGACAAGTCTAAAGTGTAAGGAGAATTCAATTCATCTATCTCCCAGAATATTTGATCTCGAATAGTTTCATTTAGCTGCTCACCCATTAAAACCATATCAATATCTGAGCCTTCTCTGTAGTTTCCTTTTGCTCTTGAACCATAGATTAGAGCTACCTCCACTTCTGAATGATTTTGGAGGATATTTGTAATGTTCTCTATTAAGCTTTCGGGCAAACCAAAACTCATAACAATGATTTCATTTCTGTTTGTAAGTCAATAAATAATGGAAAATATTGATTTATAATTTTATCGTATTCCACCTTTAATATATTTTCATTATAGGTGTAAACTGTATTATTTCGGCTTTCTATCATTTCCATCCACTTTTGTCCTTCTGAAATCAGCCCCATTTTAAATGCTTCACGAGTAGTGGAACGGGAACCCGTCACATTTTGGATGCCTTCATATAAAAGATAATCCTTTAAAACCTTCCAGGCTAATTCGTGAGTAAATTCAAATCTTAAAATGATTCCATTTTTTATTATAGATTCAGTATAAATCCCAGAATTATGTACACCTGCTTCTAAAATTGATAAGGCTTTTTCATAGTTAGAGAAAGTAATTTGACATATTTGATTTGGTGCTGACAACTGATTATAAATTCAATTAAACTTATTTTTAATTTTATAGAGAATACTTATAAGAACAATAAAATAATATTCCAAGCATGAACCACAATGCATAGGTTGATAATCTTAATTTCCATTCCTGTCTTTTTATATCTTCACTTCCAAAACTATTCTTTAAGAAAAAAACAGGGAATAAAATCACGAAAACTTTCAATATATTCTCCAGCTTAAAAGAGAAAGAAAAGAAATTCAATTCTTTTATTCTTCCAATTGACTTCAAATACCTAAAGTGATATGTTATTTTAAAAATCCAGATTACGCATAATAGGATTCCTATCACATTAATATATTCTTGTCCTTGATCTGAAATCATATTCTCCTTTTTCTTAGGTCAAACTGAGTATCTAGTACTTTTTCATCTTAACATTTCCCTATCCACCTCTAATTCCACATAAGCCTTATCACACAAAGCCCCAATAGGCGGTTGTTGTTTATTGACTCTTACCAATACTTTTAATGCAGATTTATTTTCGGTCAGGATTTTCTTTCCAATATGAAAAGCTAGGGTTTCTAGCAATTTGAGAGGCTTTTTCATCACCTCTTCGGTGGTTTTGTAAAGCGTTTCATAATTTAAAGTGCTTTCCAGATTATCATCCATTTGTTCAAATTCAGTTTCCACTACCAAATCAACGGTATAATGATTACCCAGTTTATTCTCCTCTACATAATAGCCATGATAGCCATAAAATGCCATTCCGGACAATGCTACTTTTCCTTTCATAAAATGATTATTGAAAATGTTTAATCCGCAGTTATTTCATCAAAGAAGGAAGTATCTTCTCCTCCATCCTCTTTCTTTTCCTTTTTTTCTTTAGCTGGTTCTTCTTTCTTAGGAGTATTTTCTGCTTTTGGAGGTTTTGCTGCCTCATGCTCTATAGGCTTGGATTTAAGTTCTTCCAATTCATAGCCATCTGCATTTTGGATTTTCTTAACTGCTTTTCTGGCTCTTTTGAGGTGAGTTTCTATATCCACATGCTGCATGCGGTCTTCAATCTTTTTTACCTTATCATTTAAGCCAGTACTTAAATTTTTAAGCTCTTCTGCTACATTATCTCGGTGATTCTCCAAAAGTTTAAATCCCTCCGCAACCTCTTTCAGCTCATCCTCCATTTCTTCCAAAATAGTTTGAGCTTTATGATTGGCATCTTCCACTATGTCTTTAGCTCTTTGCTGCGCATCTGACAATAATTTATCTGCCTTCATTTGGGTTTCCTTTAAATGCAATTCGGCAGTTCTATTGGCTTGGGTGATGACATTTGCGCCAGTATCTTCTGCAGTTTTTAAAGTTTTATATAATGAACTTTCAACCTGACGAAGCTTTTCTACCTCCTTTTCAGCTGCTTCCAGTTTCAGTTTTAACTCCTTTTGCATATCCATTTCCCGCTCCCACTCTTGTGAAAGGGAAGCCAAAAATGCCTTGACATCATCTTTATCATAGCCCCTAAAGCCTTTTTCAAATTCTTTTTGTCGTATTTCTAAAGGAGTAATCTTCATGTTGTTATACTATTATTTTATTAAATAACGCATCTGACTAGGAAATGTCTTAATGCTAAGAAAAGTATTTCACTTTTTCAAGATATAAATATACAGCCTTATTTTTTATTATGCATTTGTATGTCCCAAATTGATAAAGTATGATCGTCACTAGCACTCACCAATCGGTCTTGATAATCAGTCCATAGCAATTTATTCACCGAAGTAGCATGACCCGCATGCCGAGCTTTATCAATTACTTTCAACAACCTAAAAGTTGCTGCATCCCATATTTTTATACTTTTATCCATACTGCAAGTAGCAAAATACTTCCCATCAGGTCTGAAACCAATGTTATTTATGGCATACATGTGCGCCACTATTGTTTCTAATAATATATAATCACCTTTCACATCCCAAATTTTCAAATGAGCATCCCTGCCCGAGCTTAATAATATATTGCCATCAAATGAATATTGCAGTGTAAAAACTGAATTATCATGCGCCTTAATCTCTTTTTTTAAACGCCAGTCGGAGGTAGAAAGTATTTTAATTGTATTATCACTAAAACCTATAGCGACTTCTTTTCCATCTGGGTGGACTGCAATTGTCCTGGCACTTTTATCACTTAATGGTAATTTGGCAACAGTACTTAAATCCTTCAAATCAGATAAAATCAATTGCCCATCTGCGCAAGCGGTTAAAATAATATTTTCCACCACCTTGATATCAAAAATGGCACTCTCCGTAATTTTAGCGGACTTTAGTTCCTGTTTTTCATCCACATCCACAAGATGGATGCCTTCATAATTATGCCCAACTATCAATTGATTATTTTCCTTAAGGTAGTGAAGTGCATAAACCGAATTCTGTACTTTCGCCACCATAGTTCCCAATTCCGGGTCTTTTAAATCCCAGAGAGCAACAATCCCGTCTCCACCAGCGGAAAAAAAGAGGTGACTTTCGCTTGCAGGTTCCACTACATATAAGCAATCTTTGTGTCCGGTTAGGCTTTGAATTTTTTCTACATTAATTTTAGGCATATTGTAAAGTTAAGCGATGGCATTAGAATACATAAAGCAAATCAACGAGAATATTCATTTGGCTGTTTGGAAAATTGAAGAGGATTTGGAATTCTACCTCAAAAATGTCCGATTAAGCCTAATAGATGAGAAAATTCTATTGGAAACGACTCATCCAGAAAAGAAATTGGAATTTATGGCAGGCAGAATGCTTTGCAAGACTGTTTTACACGAGCTAAAAATCTCTGACAATCCTATTTTTAGAAATGAATATGGAAAACCTCAAATACCTGATTCTGAATATGACATCTCGCTATCGCATACTGAAAATTATATAGCTATCACCATCGGTTACAAATTGGATGTTGGCATTGATATAGAAAAGCCAAAAGCTAAAATGGCGAAAATAGCCCCTCGTCTCTACACTGAAGAAGAAATGGCCTATTGTCAGGATAATCTTGTTTATTTTTCTAAAGTTTGGTCAGCAAAGGAAGTTCTCTATAAGCTTTTCATGAAAAGGGAATTGGATTTTAGGGAACATCTGAGTGTAAAGCCTGAAAATAAAGAATGGACGCTGATGACGGGTAAAATCCAAAAAGAAAACTTCAAACAAAGCTATCAATTGGCTTTTTATGAGCTGGGAGAGTATTTTATTTGTTTGAATGTGACTTGATAAAAAACCTCATATAGACAGAAAAGATCTAAACTTTTGAAAAAACTTTTAAGTTTTTTTTCTTCCTGCCTCCGGCTGGTGGAAATTACTACTGCCTCTGGCAGACTTTAGCTATGAAATGCTAAACTCTAATCCTAACGCAAGCAGTTATCCAGTGCCAGTGGCACCATCAACCATCACCAGCACGCAAGCGATAGGGTTAGCAAGGACAATTCAAAAAGAGGATTTATTTGCAAACTCTAATCTACTATTGAAAAATCACATGAATTAGTAAAACCATTAAAAAGCCAGAGACTGCTATAATTCCGGTCATGATAGTCCAGGTTTTAAAAGTTTGTTTTTCAGTTATTCCTAATAATTCCTTTACCAACCAAAAACCACTGTCGTTAACATGCGACATGAAGGTACCTCCCGCTGCAATTGCTATTACAAGACAAGCCAAAGTAAAACCACTGGTATCAGCCATAATTAAGGGAGATACCAGCCCTGCAGCCGTAATCATCGCTACAGTTGAGGAGCCTTGCATTACCCGAATCAATAGTGCTACAAAAAAGGCAAATATTATCACTGGAAAACCTATATCAGACAAAGAATTAGCCAACATTTCACCTGCTCCAGTATTTACTAAAACCTGCTTAAAAACCCCACCAGCTCCAGTAATCAAAATAATCATACCTGCTGGTCCCATTGATTTTGTACTGATATCTAGTAATTCCTTTTTTGTAAAACCCAATCTAATTCCTAAAACATACCAGGCTATAATATTAGCAATAATTAAGGCAGCAAATGGATGCCCTATTAAAGTAATTGCATCACTTAATATCTGATTAGAGATGGGAAGTAATCCACTGTCATTGAAAGTACTAAGAAGGATTAGGAGAATCGGAATGGCTATTATTGCCAATATGGTATAAATATGAGGTTGTTTCTTATTGTTCTCCTCTGTATCTGTTTCATTTTTAGAAGATAAGGCGGGTAAACCCACAAATATCTTATTGCCAATAAATTTTCCGTACAAAATACCACCTATAATGGCTGAAGGTAGACCTACTATGCCACCAATTAAAATAACCCAACCTAAATCAGCACCGATTATATCGGCTACTGCAATAGGACCTGGTGTAGGTGGCATAAAAGCATGAGTTACTGCCAGGCCCGCAAGAAGTGGAAGTGCAAAAACCAAAAGAGATTTGCCCGTCTGCTTATGCAAAGCATAAATCATAGGCACCAATAAAATAAAGCCTACCTCAAAAAACACAGGAATGGCAATGATAAAGCCAGCCACAGCCATAGCTCCAGAAGCTTTTTTAACACCAAACTTTTTTAATAGAAAATCAGCTACTATTCTGGCTCCTCCTGAGTGTTCCAGAATGGCACCAAACATAGCACCTAAACCTACAACAGTGGCTACGAAACCAAGCGTATTAGCCATACCTTCTTTAATGGTATCCATAATGGCAATTGGCTCAAGCCCTGCCAATATACCAACAGTTATACTGGCAATTAATAAAGATGCAAATGCATGTAGTTTAACTTTAAGAATTAAAATCAATAAAACTGCAATCCCAGTAAAAACTGCTAGAAGCAAACTATAGTCCATATTCAAATTATTTTAACCATTCGGTATGATGAAACTTGCCAGATTTATCGTCCACTCTTTGATAAGTATGTGCACCAAAATAATCTCTTTGAGCCTGAATCAGATTAGCTGGCGAGTCAGCTTGAGAGATACCATTTAAATAATTGATAGCCTCACTCAAACAAGGAACAGCTATGTTACTTTCGATGCATTTGGCAACAACTTTAGTAAGTGCAGGTTTTAGTTTTTTGATAGAAGAACTGATTTCAGTATGCAATATTAAATCATCTCCATTTTTGAGCAACTCTACTAATTTCTCCATAAGCTCTGATCGAATAATACACCCATTCGTCCAGATTCTGGCGATTTCACTTAAATTAAGCGACCATTTATAGGTTTCTGAAGCCTCTTTTAAAAATTTAAATCCCTGAATATGATTAATGATTCTGGCTAGTTGGTAAGCCTCCAAAATATAGTCATCAGTGACATCAATTCCATTCAATTCAGTAGGTAAGATTTTTTGAACACGAACTCTATCATCTTTAAAGGCTGATAGATACCTGGCAAATAATGATCCTGCTATGAGTGTAGAAGGCACCCCTAATTGGGCGGAGGCAATGGTAGTCCAATTACCTGTTCCTTTATTACCAGCTTTATCCAGTATTTTATGAATTAGCCAGTCATCACCTTCTTTTTTCTTTAAAATATCAACTGTAATTTCGAGCAAATAGCTTTTTGTATCCTGTTCTGACTTAGATAGGATTTCAGCAATCTCATCAGGATTATTACCCTTAGCTTTAAATATTTGATATATTTCTGCCAGTAACTGCATTTCTGCATATTCAATCCCATTATGCAGCATTTTAGTAAAATGACCACTTCCTGATTTCCCTATGTAAGTACAGCAAGGCTTAGCATTTTTATCTCTTGCCGCAATTTTTTCCAGATAAGGTTTTATCAAATCATAAGCTTGCAAATCACCACCTGGCATAATAGATGGTCCTTTTAATGCACCCTCCTCACCTCCAGAGACTCCGCAACCTATAAAAAACAGTCCTTTTTCAGATAATAAGCTTGTTCTTCTAGCTGTATCTTCATAATGTGAGTTACCGCCATCAATAATGATATCGTTTTTTGATAGAAGTGGAGTTAATTTTTCAATAACAGCATCTATCGCTGGCCCTGCATTGACCATCAAAAATATTTTTCGTGGTTGTTGCAGAGAACTTACGAACTTATTCAACTCATCAAAAGCCAGGGCGCTTTCAAGTTCTTTATGTTGTTTTTTAAAATCACTGGCTATATTTTCTTCCTTTCCAGGCACATGTCGGTTAAACATGGATATTTTTACTCCTTTTGAAGCAAGGTTTCTACATAGACTTTTGCCCATTACACCTAAACCAATTAACCCAAATTCAGCCTGATCATTTAATTTTTGATCTATCATTTCAACAATCTCTTCTGGGGGATTATCTACGTTAAATGTAAGCGCATTATCAGGTATTTCCAGCGTATCAAACTGAGACTGAAGTAAATTAGAAGGCATATAATGCCCTTTTCGATTCTTTAAACGACTAGAAATAAGGTCAAAACTTCCTTCAAGATAAACCCAATGTGGTGGTTTATTTAGACCGTTCTCTAACAAAGTTCTGTACTTCTCTTTTAAGGCGGAGCATGCAATAACACATCCTGATTCTTGTGATTGCTCTTTAGCTAATTTATTTAGACTTTTAAGCCATTCCTGTCGATCATCATCGTTCAAGGATTGTCCACTAGCCATTTTCTTTATATTATGCTCAGGATGAAAATCGTCTCCATCAAAAAAAGGAATATTGAGATTTTGGGCTAAAAGTTTACCTACTGTTGTTTTACCAACGCCTGATACACCCATAATGAAAAAGATCCTCGAATCTGAATTATTCATATTTAATAGTTAAAAATTAAATATAAATAAAAAACTTTATGATCCTTAATTTAGGGCTAATCTATAAGCCCAGTGCATCAAAATCTATTCCACCAGAGACTTCGATCAATAGCTCCTTAACCTCCTCTGATTTATGATGTTCCCCCAATTTCTCAAAAGCCATAATGAGATTTCGCAATACTCTTTTTATAATATCTTCATTGGAGCATGGCTCATAATAAATTGACTTGGGTGTTAAATTTAGATTCGCTAAGTAGTTATCAATATCCTTTTTAGAGAAAATCAAGCCTCTATTGAAAGCATTAACATAAAATTGAACTTCCTTACTTTTATAAGTGATAATAAATAAATTTGGCAAATTGACTCCGTAAATTGGCAAACCTAGCTTTTCGGCTACCAGCATATAAACTACAGAAAGTGAAATGGGATTTCCTTTTTTACTTTCCAAAACCGATTTCAAAAAGGAATTATTGGGGGAATGAAAATTCTTGGTATTCGCCCTGAATTTTAACTTGGTAAAAAGCGCACCATTTATGATTTTGATTTGATCATAAGGATGTAAATCTTCCTTCAGTTCAACCCAAATATCGTAATAGATTTGCTCGATTTCTTTATTCAAATCATTGAGCTCTGTGTCTGGATATTGATAGAGAGATACTAACCACATGCCTTCCAGCAAGCTTTCTCCTCCCTTTTCTTTCCAAGCTCTGAATCGCTCTTTCAACTGTGAAAATTGCAGGGTATGAATCATATCTTCAATTTTCCGCTGAATATTAGGATCAAAGCTATTCTCCCATTGTTCCTCCAAGAAAGGAATTACATCACTACCCAAAGACATTATTTTCCCTTCCACATGACGATTTACTTCCTCATCTTCATCTTCCAAAAGGGAAACTAATGCCTGAAATTCTTTTTTATTCAATTCCAATATTGCTTGATTTTAGGTTTGGATAACGCCTACATTAAACGGTTTTTCAATCGGTGCATGATCTGCTGCCTCTATTCCCATTGAAATTACTTTACGGGTTTCTAATGGATCAATGATTCCATCCACCCACAATCTAGAAGCCGCATAGTAAGGAGAAAGTTCTTCATTATACTTATCTGTAATGTCTTTCAACATTTTCTCCTGATCTTCATCGGAAATCACTTCGCCTTTCGCCTTTAAAGTAGCTACTTTGATTTGCAGTAAGGTTTTAGCTGCAGCTGCACCACTCATAACTGCGATTTGTGCAGTAGGCCAAGCATAGATCAAACGAGGGTCATAAGCCTTTCCGCACATAGCATAATTACCGGCACCATAAGAATTACCAATCACAATAGTGAATTTTGGCACTACTGAATTTGCCATGGCATTTACCATTTTTGCACCATCCTTGATAATACCACCATGTTCAGATTTACTACCAATCATAAAACCACTAACATCCTGAAGGAAAACCAATGGTATTTTGCGTTGGTTGCAGTTCATAATAAATCGAGCCGCTTTATCAGCAGAATCAGAGTAAATTACTCCCCCCATCTGCATTTCACCTTTTTTGGTTTTCACCACTTTTCTTTGATTGGCTACTATCCCTACTGCCCAACCATCTATTCTTGCAGTTCCACAGATAATGGATTTCCCATAAAGGGCTTTATATTCATCAAATTCTGATTTATCCACCAATCTTTCGATGATATCTTTAGTATCATAAGGCTTTACTCTATCATTGGGAAGGATGCCATAAATTTCTTTTTCATCTTTAGCAGGAGGAGCGGACTCTTCTCTATTAAATCCTGCTTTTTCGAAGCTACCAATTTTATTAAATATTCTTCGGATGTCATCCAAGCAATCCTGATCCGTTTCATGCTTATTATCTGTCACACCAGAAATTTCGCAATGAGTAGAAGCCCCACCTAATGTCTCATTATCAATACTTTCTCCAATGGCCGCTTTCACCAAATAAGAACCCGCTAAAAATATGGAACCTGTTTTATTCACAATCATGGCTTCATCCGCCATAATTGGCAAATATGCTCCACCCGCAACGCAACTTCCCATAATGGCAGCTACTTGGATGATACCCATTGAAGACATTTTAGCATTGTTTCTAAATTGTCTTCCGAAGTGTTCCTTATCGGGGAAAATTTCGTTTTGCATTGGTAAGAAAACTCCAGCACTGTCTACCAAATAGATAATAGGCAATCGGTTTTCCATTGCTACTTCTTGAGCCCTTAAATTCTTTTTGGCTGTCATTGGAAACCATGCACCAGCTTTTACAGTAGCATCATTTGCTACTATCATTACTTGCCTTCCCTCCACATAACCTATTCCTGTCACTACTCCGGCAGAAGGACATCCCCCTACTTCTTCATACATCCCATCAGCAGCAAAAGCTCCTATTTCTAAGAATTCTGAACCATCATCCAACAAATAATCGATGCGCTCTCTGGCGGTAAGTTTTCCCTTTTCGTGCTGGGAGGCAATTTTCTTCTCGCCCCCACCTAAATATACTTTTTCAAGATTGTGTTTTAGTTTGTCTACCTCTTGTTTGTTGAGGTCTTCGTTTTTATTAAATGCGATATCCATTGAGTCGTTTCCTGATATATTTAATAATTATTTGAGTGTTTCCGTTATTTCTTTTTCTTGTCCTTATCCTTTCTACCGAATAAAGAGAAGTGTACATATTTTTTAGGTTGATCTTTCATGTCAATTAACAAGGCATCCAGATCAACTAACGTTTGATTCAGATTTGTATATAATGAATCATCATTTAAAAGTTTATCAACAGTTCCTTCTCCATCCTGCATGGCAGCAACTGTATTATTGATGGTTATTAAAGTAGTATCCAATCTATTCACCACTCTAGCTAACTCCAATGCATTTACAGAATCGGCAATTCCATTTGTTTTTTGCAGGAGCGCTTTAAGCCCATCCTTTTCATCAGCAAGTGTTGCTGAAATTACTTTAAAATCATCAATTACAGCATTAATAGTCGCCTGCTTTTCGGATATTTTAGCTAAATTTTGAGTAGTAGATTCAACATTAAGCATTATATTTTGAATAGCTTCTTCATTTTTAGAGATATTGGCTAAAATAGCGTTCAAATGTTGTCCAACTGAATCAACAGTTTTCAAAACAGGATAAGCTTGTTCTTGAATTTGAGAAGTTAAGGAAGGTTCAATATCTCCTATTATCTCACTTCCCTCCGGCAATGGGTTTGTAACCTTATTTCTTTGAATGACAATCGTTTGAGATCCCAAAATATCAGTTGCCAGCAATGCAACTGACTCTTCTCCTAAGGTGATATCTTCCCTTACTTCGAAGTACACTTTCAGGCGGTTATCTTTTTCTTGCAGTATTTCTATTTTACTAACCCTCCCCACGGACAACCCGCTTAAAAGAACAGGGTTAGAAGCTGTAAGTCCATTTACATGGTCATATACTGCATAATATTCATTAGAGGGATTAAAAAAATCTATCCCTTTAAGATAGTTAAATCCAAAATAAAATATGACGATTGAAGTAATTGCCAGCACGGCAACTTTAATTTCTTTAGCTATTTTCAAAGTTGTATAATTTTAGTTCATTGATTCAATTTCGACTTTATAATCCCTTACAGCCCGGAAGATTCCAGATGCTATATACGTCCTTCCTAGATCATCGTTCAAATATCTTTCTTCTTGCGGATTACTTAAGAAGCCAGTTTCAATTAAGACGCTTGGCATAGAACTCTTAAACAGAACCACAAACCCGGCCTGTTTCACTCCCCTGCTATGTCGCCCTACTCTCTTATCAAACTGATATTCAACCTTTTCAGCTAGTTTCAAACTATTTGATAAATAGGCATTTTGATATAATGAAAATAAAATATGAGAGGCGGGGTCATTAGGATCAAAGCCTTCGTATTTTTCTTCGTAATTCTCCTCCATCAAAATTACAGAGTTTTCTCTTTTAGCAACATTTAAATTGGTTTCAGATTTATGAAGACCCATTATCCAGGTTTCCGTACCATGCACCTTATCACTATAATCAACCGCATTGCAATGGATAGATACAAACAGGTCGGCACCATTTTTGTTTGCGATATTCGAACGTTCATCTAATTCTACAAAATCATCTTCAGTTCTAGTGTAAATGACTTCAACATCAGGCAAATATTCTTTAATGATTTCACCTAATTCCAAGGCAATTTCTAAAGCTATGTCTTTTTCCTTTGACATTACGCCTCTTGTTCCACTATCTTTGCCACCGTGTCCAGCATCAATCACAACCTTATCCACTTTGTATGAGGGTTTATTAAGATTTGTGAATGAGCCGAGGACCATCAAGATAGTAAGTATAGAAAGGATGGTAATATTTTTCACAATCTTTCGGTTGTTAAATTTGAATAGTATAATTTTACACAAAGATTGCAAAAATTCATCAAATCGGAAAAATCCACAGAATAATTTGAAGCGGTATATTTTAAGCATTTTCATATTTGTTTCACCTTTTTTAGGTTTAGCTCAAGAAGTTGATTCTGTAAAACAAGAATCTGATTCTATTCATTCACTTTCAGATTCCACAATTTCGACCCTTCCCGACTCTACTGAATCCGTTGCAAGTGATTCAGTCAAAAGCAAAAAGAAAGGTGATATTGCCACCACTGTCAATTACAATGCCAAGGACTCTTTAAACTTTAACTTAAAAACGCAAGATATTATTATGTACAAAGAAGCTCATGTTGATTATGGGGACATACAACTTGATGCAGATAAAATCAAAGTCAATTACAATACTAAAATATTAGATGCCAGCGGTTTAAAAGATACTGCTGATAAGGTAACAGGGAAACCTGTATTCACGGATAAAGGGCAAGTCTATCAAACGGAAAATATCACCTATAATTTTGACACCAAAAAGGCGATTATAAAGGGAGTAGTAACTCAGCAGGGAGAAGCATTTATGCATTCCAATTGGACTAAAAAGAATGAGAAAGATGAAATGTTTAGTGATCATGCCTTATACACCACTTGCAACTTAGAACATCCTCATTTTGGAATCTCAGCCAATAAAATCAAATTGATACCTGGTGACAAAATTTTAGCCGGGCCATTTAATTTAGAAATCACAGAGTTACCCACACCTTTTTTATTTCCCTTTGGGATGTTTCCAATGCCAAACAATAAAACTTCCGGTATCCTCTTCCCTACTTATGGTGAAGAAAATAGAAGAGGGTTTTTCTTGAGAGATGGTGGTTATTATTGGGCTATAAATGATTATGCTGATATGGCCTTAAGGGGTGAAATATATTCTAAAGGAAGTTATGGGGTTTCTGTTGCCTCCAACTACAAAAAAAGATATGCTTATAACGGTAATTTAAATATCCGTTTCAACCAACAAAGAATTGGGGAAACAGAAGCGGATTCAGCTGTTTCCAGAGATTTTTGGGTTCAATGGTCGCACAGACCTGAATCAAAAGGTACTGGGCGTTTCTCTGCTTCGGTAAATGGAGGTACTTCTACATTTAACCAAAACAATCCTACTCAAGATTACCAACAACAAGTAAATGCTAACTTTAACTCTAATATTTCTTATTCAAATGTAATTCAAGGAACTCCTTTTAATTACACTATAAGTGCAAGACACAATCAAAATGTCAGAACTAATGAGATTGATATTCTATTACCTGAAGTGGCTTTAAACATGAATAGGCAATACCCTTTTAAAAGTGTTAATGCCAAAGGTTTAGGTTGGCTTCAAAAAATGAATTATTCCTATAATTTCAGTTCGACCAATAGAATTACAAATGATTTAGGCACTGTTGGGGAGACCAGAGATAGCATTGCTGATTTCAACAGAGAAACACTTCCCTATTTGTTAGAAAGAGCAAATAATGGTGGTCGTCATAGAGTCCCGGTTTCAACCTCATTTAATTTATTGAAATTTATTACTGCCAGCCCTAGCTTCAATTATGATGAAGTTTGGTATCTAAGGGAATTAAACCATAGATATAGCGACTCACTCAATACTGTAGTGATTGACACTCTTAATCAATTTAGTAGGGCATCATCTTATAATGCAGGTATCGGTTTCACCACACGTCTTTATGGGACGATTTATCCAAAAAACGGCTCAGTTAAAGCCGTTAGACATATTATGACCCCATCAGTCAATTTAAATTGGAGACCTGATTTTGGGGAAGAACAATATGGGATTTATAAGGAGGTTCAAACGGACTCCTTGGGAAATACCCAAATTTTCTCCAAATATGATGGATTTGTTTATGGAAGTCCTGGAAGAGGAAAATCTGGAACGATAGGGATTTCATTGGCAAATACAGTAGAAATGAAGGTTAAAAAGAAAAGTGATACTTCAGACCTACCAACTAAAGTAAAAATATTTGATAACCTTTCATTTTCAACTAGCTATAATATTATTGCTGATTCTTTCCGCTTGGCGCCCATTTCAATCAATGCCCGAACTAATCTATTTAACGGAAAATTAGATGTGAACCTCCAAACTGGGATTGATCCGTATGTTATGGTTTTAGATAGCATCACCACAAGACAAGATGGAACTGAAGAGGTTTTTCAAAGAAAAATTGACCAATATGCTTGGGAAGGCGGTCAAGGAATTGGACGATTAACCACCGCTAACATTGCCCTTTCCACAAACTTAAATCCGGCAGGCAAAAAGAGTGACGATCAAAATAGAAATGACATAGAAGATCAAGCACGTCAAGCAGGTGCATCAGAAGATCAAGTTCAGGCACTTGCCAACAATCCTGATATGTATGTCGACTTTGAGGTGCCTTGGAACTTAAGAGTTAGATATAATATTAGATGGAGCAGACAGGGCTATGAAGAAGCTAGGGTACAGCAAACCATGAATTTTAGTGGTGATGTTAATTTTACTGAAAATTGGAAAGTAGGCTTCACTTCTGGCTTTGATTTCGAGAAACAAGACTTTACGCAGACTTCAATTAATATATTCAGAAACCTCCACTGCTGGCAAATTAATGCCAATTGGGTTCCATTTGGTAGATTTCAATCATTTAGTGTGGATATTGGGGTGAAAGCTTCCATCCTTCAAGATTTAAAATTGAATAGAAGAAGAAGTTGGTGGGATAATTAAGTTAATTAATAATTAATAATTAATAATTAATAATTAATAATTTTTTAGTTAACAATTAATTCAATTCATAATGAAAACATGAACAAATTATAGCTCGATGGTATAAAATAATCAGTTTTCTATTGCTTGAAGATGGTAATTAAGAAGCTTTTCGGTACATCTATCTAATATATCATATACATTTTGAAAGCCTTCAGTTCCTCCGTAATAAGGGTCAGGAACATCAGCTCCTATGAATGCGGACTCAGGTTCAAATTCTCGCATTAATTGAACTTTCTGTAAATGTTTTTCAGAAGTTGCCAGCCCAATCACTTTCATCTTATTGGCATTATCCATCACCAAAATATGGTCAAAGCGATTAAAGTCAGCTGATTCAAATTGCCGAGCTCTTTGGTTTAATTCTATTCCATTCTTCCTTGCATTTTCGCGTGCTCTTTCATCTGGCAACTCTCCTATATGATAATCAGCAGTGCCACATGAATCAATTTTAAATTGCTCCTCAACACCTGATTTTACAATTTTATCTTTCATTAAACCTTCAGCCAAAGGTGAACGGCAGATATTCCCCAAACACACGAAAAGAATTTTTTTCATTTTTGTAAAATGGTTTTAAATCCTAAATTAATAAATGCTACTAACAATATGAACCTTTTATGAATAAAAGCTTGTTTAGCTTCATAAGATATTCTTTTCAGTAAGGCTCTTTTCTCCCTTTTGTTTTGTAAAAGTTCATAAGCTTTATAACATATCTTCAGAGTAGATTTAAGTTGTAAATTTCCTTTTCTGTATTGCTTTGCAGACATTGCTGTCCCTAATTTTCGCTTTTGCACTAGAATTTTATTTGTAAAAGAGAAAATATAATTTCTTGAAAGCCGCACTATAATATCAAAATCCTCATAAGCTAAAGCTTCATCATAGCCTCCGACTTCTCGAAAAAATGATCCTCTATACATCATAGTGGGTGAACATATATAATAACGTTCTAAAACATGAGAAAAAACATCTCCCTGTGGTACTGTATCTATTAAATCCCCCTTTGAATTATGCTTGTAATGAACCGCTATAATATTAGACTTATCATCTATATATTCAGCATTTGTGAAATTTACAGCTACTTTCGGATGAGCTTCCATATTTTTCACCCCCTCTTTCACCCTGTCAGGCAACAAAATATCATCAGCTGCTAAATCAATTAAGTAATCAGCATCGGTCAATTTGAGCGCTTCATTAAAAGCTTTGCAATTCCCAACATTTTCATTAAAAAACAAGGTTCTTATTCCCCTATCAGGATGTTTATTTATAAAACCATTGATTTTTTCCACACTATCATCAGTCGAAGCATCATCTACTATTATCAGTTCAGAGGGGTATGATTGGTTCAATACAGAAGTCATAGCTTCTTCCACAAACTTTTCATGATTATAACACAAACATATAACTGCAACTTTAGCGGGCATCTCTCAAACTTTTTGTTCCTACAAAACCCACCATTATTGAATAGCAAATAAACCGTATGACATGAGCATAAACCAATATTTCAATCCCAACAGAAGACTTCATCAGTATTAAAGCTACGAATATAATCGCACTTAATAATTCTGTTATAATATATGTTTTGGTTTGAATAGAGGCAATTAAATATATTGAGAAGGGGAAAGCCATAAATGCAAATACGTCTCCAATAATTTGCAATTGAAATAAGCTTGCTGCATCCTTATATTGTTCATCATATAAAATCTTTAAAACCCATTCATCAAACTGGAATATCAATAAAAGAAAGCCAAAAGAAAAGAGTAAATAATACAAGTAATATTTCTTTATTGAACTAAAATCCAAACTTTTACTTGCCAATTTTTGAGAAATCATTGGATACAAACTCAAAAACAAAAAGCTGATCATCAAGCCTCTGTATGCTTCGGAAACCCTAACTATAGATTGCCAAAGACCAGTTTGAATTACTCCAAACTCTTGAACAGCAAATTCACGCACAAAATAATTAACCCATTTACTGCTCAACCAGACCACTAGTGCCATAATCAAAAATTGCTTAAAATGGCTTTTTACTTCCTTATCAATCTTAAAATTGAATTTCAAGAAAGAATAAACTGGAATAATCAAAATGAATGAAAAAAGAGATTGAATAATTAACCAATAGATTAAAAATTGATTAAGCTGTAAATCAATCAAACTAATTGAGAAAAAGTATATTGACCATTGAATAATAAGAATAATGGAATAAAGTTTCAGTTTCTTTTGAATAACATAAACAGCGGCAATTATTAATCCAAAGCAAAAAAGGAGAATAGAAGGAATGATTAACAACCAATTATGTAGGCTGAAGCTAAAAATACTTTCACCAAATTGCCCACTAATGAAGATAAACAGTCCGCTTGAAGAAGCTAATAGAATTAAAAGTATAATGGAGGCTCCTACTACTTGAACATTCTTTAATGATTTTTTTGGGAAGGCATTAATCAACCCATTCGCAACTGCATCTTGAATAGGCTGAGTAAATAAAGCTACAAAGTTTTGAAAATGGCTAAAAAGAGTAGTTCCTGCAGGTCCATAGAAAATAGCCACTACTTTTTGTGCACCAAATCCGGCAAGTGTTCGAATCAATAGTAGCAGTCCACTCCAAATGCTATGATGATATTTAGTCCAATATTTCAGCATTCGAAAGTATATTTTCTAACAGCCAAAGCACCAATATCCTTTTTATAATTTGCGATATTTTTATGGATATTCCCATTTAAATTCATTGAAGTGCCTAAATCTAATATTTGGATATTATTTGCTTTTGCGTAATCAAAAATCATATCATATAGCAAAAGGGAAGGCTCTTGCTTGTCATATACTGGATCGGTAATTAAACTATATAAATAAAGGTATTTCTCTGATACCCTTACCACAAATGCACATCCAATCAATTCATTGGAATATTTTAATTGAAAACCCAAATAATTATTCAGGAAAGCATTTTTAAATTGAACCATTAACTCAAGTGGGATAATATTTTGATGTCCTTTATTTTTTCTCCAATTGAGATTTTGTTGATAAACATTCTCCCATTGTTCGATACCAATTTGCTCCACTACATAATCATCTCTTTTTAATGCCCTTAATTTTTGTCTTCTCCTTTTCTGAGGAAGTTTTTCCATAAAACTATCCTTGTCTATTTCTATAAATTGATTGAGTTCAACATTTAAAATTCTAGAAAATTGAAATTTTATTGATCCTGAGAAAAGTGGATTAAACACAAACTGAACAGGTAGGTTTCTCTTATCTTTTAATAATGTAACACTTATCTTAAGTAATTCATTTAAACTCATTTCATCATAAATCTGAGGGCAAGAAAAAGGTGCTGATACTGGACTAAACCAACAATTAATCTCTTCCCTAAAAACCCAAAAAGCAAGTATCTGATTTTTAGAGTCTCTAATTAATAAAGGACAAATGGAATTATCTTCATTAAATAAATTCACATAATTTTGTAAAAGGAAAACAGGAAACCCCAATGCTTCTTCTTCCTCTGGGGAAGGGAATTGCTCGGAAATTTGATAGTTTTGCCTCATAGGGGTAAAAATACTTTTTATGATGCAATAAATGCTATTTTTGAGGCTAAATTGCTCAAAAACTTCTAATTTGAGCATTCTTTTGATAAAATTCTAGAGTATAAATGAAAGACTATTTTGAGACAATTTCTAAAGGTGGTGAAGGTTTTTACAAGGAGAAAGGAAGCAAATTTATTGGATTGGCTTTTCGTGTAAGAGATGAAGAGGAAGTAAAAGAAAGACTGGAAGAAGTAAAAAAGCAATATTATGATGGACGACATCATTGCTATGCTTACATTTTATCAAAAGATAAATTAAGAGCCAATGATGACGGAGAACCCAATCATTCGGCTGGTGATCCCATTTTAGGACAAATTAAATCAAAAAACTTAACCGAGGTTTTGATAGTGGTAGTCCGATATTTCGGTGGCACAAAGTTGGGCGTTCCAGGTTTAATAAACGCTTATAAAACAGCTGCATTTGAAGCATTGGAGGCTTCAAAACTAATAGAAGTTACTATAGAAGAGATTTACAATATTCAATATGGATATGAAATTACCAATGAAGTGATGCGCTTATTTTCCGAATTTGAGGCTGATATTAAAAATCAGGAATTTACCGAAAACTGCACCGCCACCTTAGGTATAAAACAATCTTTCAAAGATAGATTTGAAGAGGAAGCTGAAAAAATTGAGGGCCTAAAATTAATTTCTGAATGAATTCCCAACGAACTTTAAACCCAAATCCAATCCAGTTCTCCAATACTCCCATGTATGCCCACCATCTCTCACTCTGAGTTCAAATGGAATTTTCTTTTCCTTCATAATATGAGTCAGATTGGTGTTTTGTTTTAATAAAAAGTCATCATCACCACAATCCAAAGTGATGGCTGGCATTGCAACTTTACCCTCATTATTAGGATTGGGAGCTTTATAAGTATCCATGGATTTAATTATTTCCTGAACCGAATGCTTTTTAAAATTTTCAGGTACACCCGCCTCATTATCTGGCCCCCATAATTTGCGGTTGAAATCACTGTTCCTTGGGGCTTTATCATTAGGTTCGATTTCAAGCACAGCAGCACTCATAGCATAACAGGCTTCGAAAAGCTCTTTATGAGTAATGGCATGGTACAAAGCTCCATAACCTCCCATAGATAGGCCTGCTATAGCTCTATTGCTACGGTTTTTAACAATTCTATAATTGTCCTCAATAGCTGGAATAAATTCTTCATAAAAGAAATCTTCCCATTTTACTGATTCATCATAATTATTGTTATAAAAAGCATCTGTCAAACCATCAGGCATAATGATAATCATCTCAGGAATTTCTCCACTTTTAATCAACTTACTTGCTATTCTGTTGACTTCACCTTTATTTACCCAATCTGTATGGTCTCCCCACATTCCATGTAGCAAATATAAAACCGGATAACTTCTATTTGACTTTTCATAACTATCGGGTAGGTAGACCGAATAAGGCATTTCCCTATCTAAAATTTCACTTTTTAAAGCTGGAGAAGAATCAACTATGCCTTTCTGACTCCATAAATCATTAATAATAAAAATATTTAGCACCAAAAACAGCGCAACAGTTAATCTTTTCATAAAAGTTAATTTCAAAATTTCAGTTTGATTCCGTTTAAAAGTGATAACAAGTATTTATACCAAACTACTAATACCTTACTCCCATTTTTTTATAAATAAAATGCATTAACCAAGCAGGACCGATTAACAAAAACTGCAAATCTTTAAGGAAAGATGGTTTTTTACCTTCAATTTTATGCCCCCAGAATTGACCTACCCAGGCAAGAAAAAATACGATTAAAGCGATTCCCCATAAAGGCAAGAAGGTCAATTGATCTGCCCAACGTGCAACTGCAATACATAAAATAGCAAAAGCTACCATCCCAAAGGATAGTGGGATAGACAAACTGATATAATAAATGAGAACAAGACCTAACACAACTACAGCCCAGTTATCAAAATATCCAACTCCGAATACATAGGTTAACATATCGTTTGGAATGGAATATAAAAGTGCGACCACACTCCAAAAAATCAAAGGGACGCAAATCCAATGCACCATTTTATTGGTTTCATTTTTATGACTTGCCCCGTATTCTTCTAATAATGCATCGATTCTTCTCATAAATCTAAAATAGATAATTTTATTTTATGAATCAATAAGTGTTTGATTACAAGATATATTTTATTGAAAATTTTCAAAAGCAATTGAAAAATAGTAGCATTTTAAAAAAAGCTTGTTACATTTGCCCCCACATGAACAACAGCACAACACATATCTTATTAACGCAAAATGCTTCTCAGGCATTTCATGCTGTTCATGTATTCCATCATTCCTCGTTTTAAGAGGAATAAATTCACTATATCGCCATAAGCAGGTTTCTGCACGTATAATTTATTTAGGGAAAATGATCAAACAATTCCTTAGAAAATCTCTTAGTTAAATACTATTTTTAAATCTCAAAAAATAAAGATGAACACATTAAAAATTGCCATACAAAAGTCAGGGCGTTTAAGCGAAGACTCACTTAAATTAATTAAGGAATGTGGGATAAAAATCAGCCATGGAAAAGGTAAATTAAAAGCATCAGCTGATAACTTCCCTCTTGAATTCCTATTTTTAAGGGATGATGACATACCCGGCTATGTAGAAGACGGAGTTGCTGATTTAGGCATAGTGGGCGAAAACGTTTTGGTGGAATATGAAAAAGATGTAAAGCTCGTAAAGAAATTAGGTTTCTCGAAGTGTAGGCTTTCAATAGGAGTTGACCGAAACTGGGATTACAAAAACATTAAGGAACTGGATGGAAAAAGCATTGCCACCTCCTACCCTAAAATTTTAGGCAATTATTTAAAAGAAAATAATATCAAAGCTGAAATTCACGAAATCAGTGGCTCTGTGGAAATTGCCCCAAGCATTGGACTTGCAGATGCCGTTTGTGACATTGTTAGCTCTGGAAGCACCTTATTGAGCAATGGACTAAAAGAGGCTGATGTCATCATGCGGTCAGAAGCGGTACTCATTTCCGGAAAAAATTTATCAGCGGAACAAGAAAAAACCCTCAATCAGCTATTATTTAGAATGGAGGCAGTTCAAGCTGGTAAAAACAATAAATATATCCTACTAAATGCTCCTAATGATTCTATTGAGGAGATCATCAGTTTATTGCCTGGCATGAAAAGCCCAACAGTTTTACCATTGGCAATGGAAGGCTGGAGTTCTTTGCACTCTGTGGTGAAAGAAGATGAATTTTGGGAAGTGATAGAAAGACTTAAAGAAGCAGGAGCTCAGGGAATATTAGTGGCTCCGATTGAAAAAATGATTGTTTGAAGTTGTTTTGTTCAATTTTACCGTTTATTAAAACTGTCAGGTTTATTTGATTTAGATACTGGTCGGTGTGCCACCGACCTGGGAAAATATATCCATGGTTGGTGGCACACCAATCATTTTAAGCTCGAAACCTGACAGATTTTGAAATAACTGTAGAATAATTACTTAACTAAAAAAATTATGAAGGATTATACATACCCCAAAAGGGGAAGTTGGGAGAAATTATTAAAACGACCTACTGAATCACTTTCTGATATCAGAAAAGTGGTTCAACCCATCATGGAGGAGGTTCAAACCAAAGGTGATCAGGCTTTGAAAGCTTACACTAAAAAATTTGATGGAATAGAGCTAGGTAAATTATTAGTGACTCAGACGGAAATCAAAACGGCTTCTTCACAAATTTCAACTGAACTGAAAGAAGCTATTAAAGTTGCCCAGAATAACATCTCTAAATTTCACAAAGCTCAAAAAATTGCTCCATTGAAAATTGAGACCATGCCAGGGGTATTGTGTGAAAGAAAATCTGTGGCTATTCCAAAAGTTGGACTTTACATTCCTGGAGGGACTGCTCCACTTTTCAGTACGGTATTGATGCTGGCTATTCCTGCGAAAATAGCAGGCTGTAAAGAAATTGTTTTATGTAGTCCTCCTGATAAAGAAGGCAATATTCATCCTGCCATTTTATATGCTGCTGAAGTGGCTGGAATTACCCAGATTTTTAAAGTAGGTGGTGCTCAAGCAATAGCTGCATTGGCTTATGGCACAGAGAGCATTCCCAAAGTCGATAAAATATTTGGGCCTGGAAATCAATATGTAACGGCAGCAAAGCAATTGGCTAGCCTGGAAGCAGTGGCAATTGATATGCCAGCTGGACCTTCAGAGGTATTGGTTTATGCAGATGATAAAGCTGATCCTGCATTTATTTCAGCTGATTTACTTTCACAGGCAGAACATGGAGTAGATAGTCAGGTGATTTTTGTTACTACTTCCACTGATATGTTAAGTGCATTACAAAAAGAAATTTACCATCAATTAAGTGAATTGCCTCGATGGGAAATAGCAGATAGATGTTTACAAAACAGTGCTGTAATTATCCTGAAGGATGAAAAAGAATGCATTGATTTAATCAATTTATACGCACCTGAGCATTTAATCCTTTTGGCTAAAAATGCAAGAAGGATTGCTGATCAAATAGAAAATGCAGGCTCAATTTTTTTAGGCTATTACACTCCTGAATCAGCTGGTGATTATGCTTCGGGCACCAACCATACTTTACCTACAAATGGTGCAGCAAGAGCCTATAGTGGAGTTTCTTTGGATAGTTTTGTGAAAAACATCACTTATCAAGAAATTACACCTGAAGGATTGCAAAACTTAGGGCCACATGTGGAAATAATGGCAGAAGCAGAGTCTTTAATAGCCCATAAAAATGCAGTGACAGTTAGGTTAAACAAGTTGAAAAACAAATAATTCGCTAGCATGAGCAATATGCCAAATTGGAAGGAATTAGTACTTCCGCATATATTAAGTTTACAAGCCTATTCATCTGCAAGGGATGAATTTTCAGGAGATGCCAAAGTATTTTTGGATGCCAATGAAAACCCTTTCGATAAAGAGCAGCACAACTGGAATCGATATCCTGATCCTTTGCAAAAGGACATCAAAAATCAATTGTCCGAAATAAAAGGGATAGATTCAGGAAATATTTTCTTAGGAAATGGAAGCGATGAAGCTATAGATCTTTTATTTAGAATTTTCTGCAAAGGAGGAGAATCAAATGTTATCACTTGCCCTCCTACTTATGGCATGTATAAGGTATCTGCATCTATTCATAATGTAAAAAATATTGAAGTTTCTTTATCTGAAGATTTTCAACTTGATGTGGATGCTATTTTAGAAGCAGCAAATGAGCAAAGCAAAATACTTTTCTTATGCTCGCCAAACAATCCAACAGGAAATAGTTTGAGAAAAGATGATATTCAAAACTTGCTAGAAAATTTTAAAGGAATAATTGTAATAGATGAAGCTTATATAGACTTTTCGGCTCAAAAATCATGGATTCATCAATTGGAGAGATATCCGAATTTGGTAGTCTTACAAACCTTAAGCAAAGCTTGGGGATTGGCTTCAGCACGATTGGGAATGGCTTATGCAAATACAGAATTAATCAAGCTCCTAAATAAGGTGAAACCTCCCTATAATATAAGTGGTCCTAGTCAGAAACTTGTATTAGAATCGCTAAATAATAAAGATGCTTATGACAAACAAGTAAAAGCTATTTTAGCCGAAAAAGATAAGCTTGATCAAAAACTTCAAGATATTCCCGGAGTCAAAAAAGTTTATCCTTCAGATGCCAATTCAATTTTAATAAAAATTATTAATGCAAAATTGATCTATCAAAAATTGATCGAAAAAGGCATTGTAGTGCGTGATAGATCTAATGTAAAGCTCTGTGATGATTGCTTGAGAATTACGGTTGGCGTTTCAAAAGAAAATGAAAATTTGATTTCAGCCTTAATGGAAATCTCAAGTTAATATATTTTTCTACTGATCTAAAAGGGTTTTCAATTTCAAAAGTGCAGCCATACTTATACTATCCGTTATTTCCCCATCCATAACCATTTGAAAGGCTTCCTCCAAAGGGAGCTTTTTTATTTTAAGGTCTTCGGTTTCTTCAAATTGAGTTGCTCCTTGCTTCAAGTTTTTCGCTAAAAATACTACTCCCCTTTCGTCCGAAACAGAATTACTAGTATGAATTCTAAGATGCTCTTTCCATTCCAGTGCATTCAAGCCTGTTTCTTCCTTCAATTCTCTTTTGGCAGCATCCAATTCTCGCTCTCCTACAGGACAACCGCCTTCAGGAATTTCCCAGCTATACTCTTCCAATGGATAGCGATATTGCCCTACAAGCCAAGTGTTTTCTTCATCATCTATAGGAATTACGCCAACTGCTACATTCTTGAAATGAACCCTTCCGTAAATTCCTTCACCACCACTAGGATTAATTACATCATCTTCCTCTACCCTAATCCAGGGATTATCATACTTAACACTACTTCTCAATACTTTCCATGGATTTTTCCCCATTTGTTTCAATTATTTAAAAGGAACAACGTTCTGCAAACTTATATTAAATTATAAACTTTAGTTCTACTTTGTCATATTTGTGCTTTCACCAAAAGCTGTCAGGTTTAATTTTTATTATAAACTTTACAAAGTATAGTGTCTTTAATTAGAAATTACCTACCAGCAATCAAAAAAAATTGCCAATTAAAAATAATATAACTATTATTCTAAATAGTTTATTAATTAAGAAAAAATAATCAAATTACTTTCCAAATCTACAATTTGAGAAATAGAAGTCAACATATCGGTATATACTTAAAACTCACATTAATCCTGAGCCTTACAATCTTCCCCCAACTATTAACTGGACAGAATGAGAATAAAGATTCAATACAATATTTATTAGAGCTGTCAGAAAGAAATTGGCACAATGACATCCCGCTTGCTCAAGAATCAGCTCGAAAAGCATTTCAACTTATACAGGAAGACACTCGACCGGAACTAAAAGCAGAGGCCTATGCTCATTATGGTGTTTCCTTTTATTCTGATCTTAAATATGATAGCGCAATTCATTATTACCAAAAAGCCACGAAAATTGCGGTAGAAAACGATTTGAAAGTTTATAGATATCTTGCAACTACCACATCTGCCTTGGAAAAAACTGGCCGATTTCTGGATGTCATTAAATTAATTGACAAAAGAATCAATATATCGAAAGATGATTATGATGAATTATTCAATCTTTTGATGATCAAATTATCCGCCTCCATTTCACTTGGATTTACCGAAAAATCAGATTCCGCCTTAAGAATTACGGAAAGTATATACGAACATGTAAATAAAGAGAAGACCATAAGAAGTTATAGTAAAATAAAGGGGCGCTATTTCCATCTAACAGCACAATACAAAAAATCAGATTCTGTTTTTATAAATTTATTAAACCACTATAAAAATTCGGACAATCTAATGGATGAGGCTGAAATGTATTTGTATTTAGCTCAAAATGCAATGGAAGTCAGCCGATTTAATAAAAGTTCGGATTTATTAATTAAAGCCCAGGCCATTTATGACAGCCTAGGTTATGAATTTGGTCAGGCCAATATTGATTTATTCACAGGTACACTTCTTTCATGGATGGGAAAATACAATGATGCAAGTGATTACATTTTCAAATCATTGGAAGTATTTGAAAACAGCCATAATAGAAATGAAATAATGATTGCCTACTATGAATTAGGCTGGATTTTTTACTCTATGGATATGGTAGAAAGAGCAAAGAAATATTTAAATCAAGCTTATCAAATTGCTAAAGAAATTTCTAATATTAAATACCTAGGTAGTATACATAATGTTTATGGCTCACTTTACTCAGATTTGGAAAAACTAGATTCTGCTATAACGCACTTCGATTCTGCAATATATTATCAAGAAATTACTCAAAATATCAAAACTATAAGTGCCACCAAATTCAATAAAGCATTAGTGTTGGAAAAATCAGGACAAAAAAAGGAAGCACTTGATTTATACCAATACAGCTATGGGGTGGATAAAAAACTAAATAATGACATTGGACTCATAATAGGAGAATGGGTTTTAGGAGAGTTTTATAAAAATAACAACAACATTGATTCAGCTCAGCATTATTTTCAATTAGGACAAAGGAGAGCAGAAAAGCTAGATGAGAAGAATTATCTATTGAAAATATATCAGGGGCAGGCTGATATAGCTTCAATAAAAGATGAATATAAATTATCGAATGATTATTTACAGAAGGCACTTAAAATTCAGGAGGAACTTTCAAATGAAAATAAAGCATTAGAATTAGCAACTCTTGAAACCACTTATGACCTAAAAAATAAGGAAAAAGAACTGGCACTATTAAATCTTCAAAAGAAGAACAATGAACAAACTATTGCCTTAAATCAAAAAACCATACAATCTCAACGAAATACCCTGATTGCTTTATCAATAGGACTTTTTGTTTTAGCGGTATTAAGCTACATTATTTTCCGCTACTTGAGAATTCGCATTAAAGTAAATAAACATTTAAGGCTACTCAATAATGAAATTCAAGATAAGCAAGAAGAAATAATGGCTCAATCTGAAGAGTTAAAAGAAGCAAATGATCAGGTAAATGAGCTGAATCACCAACTTGAAGAAAGAGTTAAAAATAGAACTTTGGCTTTAGAAAATGCACTTTCAGAATTAGATCATTTCTTCTACAGGGCTTCTCATGATTTTAGAGGACCGCTTACTACCCTGTTAGGATTGGTAGAAGTTTCTAAAAGTTATAATCTCCCACCTGAGGCAAAAAGTCTGTTCGATAAAGTGAATATTACTGTCAAAAAATTAGATGGGATGGTGAAAAAACTTCAAGCCGTTAGTTTCCTGGGAGATTTCGAAAATTTAAAATCACCTAAAAAAATAAAGCTGGAAAGCAAAATAAAGCAAATTGCAAATGAAGTAATTAAAAATAAGTCTTCTGATGTTGTTAATTTTAATTATGATTTAAAAGTAAACACCTCAGTTGAAAAGATTTTATTCTACCCTGTTATACTAAATATTTGTTTGAGCAATTTAATTGAAAACAGTTTGGCATTTAATAGTTCAGACAAAATTCAGATCATTATTAATGCAATAGTTAAAGAGGGAAAACTTATCCTTAGCGTTGAAGATAATGGCACCGGTATATCAAAGGATGTTCAAGATGATATATTTAGTATGTTCAAAAGAACCTCTCATACCTCTACTGGTAACGGATTAGGTCTTTATATCGTAAAAAAAGCAGTTGAAAAATTAAATGGGCAAATTGAGCTTAAAAGCGAGACAAGATTTGGAAGCACTTTTATTTTGATTTTCCCATTATCTGAAATTGGAGAACAAACTGTAGAAAAGGAATGATAAGTCCTATTTCTCAACAAACTTGGGGAAATTTCATTTTATAATTAATCAACTTTTAAATTATATTATTTTCATTTTCGTTTTCATTACTTTAATGAACTTAAAATAAAAATAGGTTTAGATTATAAATACAGTAATTAATCTTTATTTTTAAAATTGATTTAATCAGAAATCTTACAAAATGATAGAATTAGCAAGCATTTTAGTACTGGGAGTTTTTGCACAGTGGTTAGCCTGGAAAATAAAACAACCTGCTATACTTCCCCTCATTATTATAGGATTACTAGTGGGGCCAATTTCTACTTTCTTCACGCCTGAAGGCAGTAAGCTAATTGACGGAGACAATATTTTCTCCGGTGACTTGCTATTTTCTTTTGTATCTCTTTCTGTTGGGGTTATCCTTTTTGAAGGAGGTTTAACACTTAATTTAAAAGAAGTAAGAACTGTGGCCAGCACAGTCCGAAATTTACTAGTAGTTGGTGTACTCATAACCTTTATTGGCGGTACTATTGCCGCAGTAGCTATTCTTGATTTAAGCTTATCAATGGCCCTGTTATTTGGAGGATTGATCATTGTTTCCGGGCCAACAGTAGTATTGCCAATTTTAAGAAATGTGCGTCCCAATGCAAAAATTAATACAATCTTAAAATGGGAAGGTATTTTAATAGATCCTTTGGGAGCATTAATAGCTGTATTGGTTTATGAATTTATTAAAAGTTCTTCAAACGGTGAATATTATACAGTAGAAGCTTTAAAAGATTTTTTCACTACAATATCCGTAGGATTCTTTATTGGTGGATTTGGGGCAGTTTTAATATGGTATATCATTAGTAAAAACAAAATTCCGGATTATCTAAGAAATGTGATCACCTTGGGAACCGTAATTTTAGTATTCTCTGTTTCTGATTTATTACAAAAAGAAGCAGGCTTATTAGCAACCACTATTATGGGGATTGTATTGGCCAACATGAAATTGGATGATTTCAAAAAAATACTCTCTTTCAAGGAAGATATAAGTCTTATATTAGTTACCCTACTATTTATCCTGCTTTCTAGTAGAATTGATATTGCCCAAATAGAACAATTAGGTACCAGAAGCTTAGTATTATTTGCCGTAGTCATCTTAATCCTTCGTCCATTAGGGGTCTGGTTGAGCTCTATTGGCTCCACACTTCGATGGCAAGAGAAAGTATTCGTAGCCTGGATAGGCCCAAGAGGGATCGTTGCTGCAGCAGTTGCTTCCTTATTCTCTCTGGATTTATTGAGTTCAGATTCAACTAGTGCTGCCCTTAAAGCAGAAGCAGAATTACTTTTACCGCTCGTATTTCTTGTAATTGTGGGGACAGTAGTAATTCAAGGAACCAGTGCAAAATATGTTGGTAAATGGCTGGGCGTATTAAGAAAAGAACCACAAGGTGTATTGTTTGTGGGAGCAAATGAAATAGCAAAAAAATTAGCACTGTTCCTTAAAAAGGAAGGTTTTTATGTTTTATTAGCCGATACGGCCAAGCACAATGTAAATGAAGCCAGAAAACTAAACCTAGCTGTTTATGAAGGAAATATTCTTTCAGAGGAGATTTTTGAAGAAATAGACTTATCTCAAATAGGGAAAATGATGGCGGTTACGAGTAATTCCGGTATTAATTCATTGGCTTTAAGCTGGTTCGACAATGAGCTGGGCATGGAAAACACCTATAGAATAGTTAGTAAGGAGGAAGCGGACAATGAAAATTTGCCTTTGCCGAAAAATGTATTGTTTAAATCCAGATTAGATTATCTCAGCTTGAACCATCTTTTAAGACAAAACAGTGAGATTTCCGAAGTGAAATTTTATGGTGATGCAGAATATGAAGAGTTCTTAGAAGAAAAAGGGAAAACCATAATCCCATTATTTATTATCACCTCAGAGAAAAAACTCCATATTATTTCAGGTTATCCTGAAGAAGTTGGGAAGGATGATCGATTAATCTTCTTGAAGAATAAAAATTACAATATGACAAGTAATGAAAATGATTGATATTATCTTCAAAATCAATCATTTAATTAACTTTTGATAATTTTTTCATTTTTTCTCTTAAAAAATTAAGAAATCCTTTGAAAACTAACTGGTTAGTTTTATATTGGAGTCTTAAACTAAAAATAGGGAAAAATTATGCAAACATTAACAAGAGCAGAAGAACAAATCATGCATAAGCTGTGGGATTTAAAGAAAGCTTATGTAAAGGAAGTTCTGGAAACATTACCAGAACCCAAACCAGCCTACAACACTGTAAGTACAATTATCCGAATTTTGGAAAGAAAAGGGGTAGTTGGACATGAAAAAACAGGGAAAAGTTATTTGTATTACCCACTAATAAAAAAGGATGAGTACAAAAAATTCAGTTTGAAGAAGCTTTTACATGGCTATTTTGAAGGCTCATTTGCTAATATGGCTTCTTTCTTTGCTAAAGAAGAAAACCTCAATACAAAAGAACTAGATGAGGTGATGAAGCATTTGAAAGATCAAAAATAAACCATCATGGAAACCTTAACTTACATTCTAAAAGCCCATTTGTTATTTCTGATTTTAGGTGGAATCTACCATTTCATATTAAAAAATGAAAAAAGCTTCACCTTTAATCGTTTTTATCTTCTAGCAATATATGGGGTGAGTATTGTTGCCCCATTGCTAGAATTTAAACTCTTTAGAAATACCACCATATTAAACACATCATTTTTGAGTGATTTGGAGCCTACCGTTTCAAGCAATAATTCAGCTATAACGGAAAGTAATCTATTTACTTTTGAAGCGGTACTGCCCTGGATATATGGCCTTATTGTAACTATTTCCATTTTACTTTTTATTGGCAAATTTGTTAGAAGCTATTACAAGTTTAATTTACTTCATCGATTTGCCCGCTTTGACTACAAGCGAAAAATTTTTTGGATTGAAGAGGACATTCCGCCATTTACTTTTCTTAACAAAACACTAATTCCTGAAAAGTTAAAAGATGATAAAAACAAAGATGTAATCATTAAACATGAAGAAGCTCATAGAAAGACATTACATTTTTTAGATATTATTTGGGTGGAAATTTTATCCTCAATTTTAATTTTTAATCCTTTAAATAAGAAAATAAAAAAATACGTGGTGGAAAACCACGAATTTCTAGCAGATGAATATGCCTGTAAAGGTTCACAAAAAACTTCTTATGCTGAAATTTTAATTCAACAAACTCTTAATCAAAAACAAATTCAATTTGTGAGTTATTTTGCTAAACCAACAATCTTAAATAGACTAAATATGTTACAAAACAACAAAAAATCAAAATCGAAGCCAATTATCGTAAGTTTAAGTTTTACACTAATCACATTATTCTTCTCCTGTGATATGAATCCATCTGAAGAAATAGTTCTTAAGGAGAAAAATGAAAATATTGACGACACCGAACTTCAAGAAAATAATCAGGTAGATGATAACACCGTCTTCTCAGTTGTTGAAAATCAAGCAGAGCCAAGAGAGGGCATCCAAGGTTTTTATGATGCTATAAGCGAGGACTTGGAAGGCAACTACCCTCAAGAAGCCGCTAATAAAGGCATACAGGGCGTAGTTTATATTCAGTTTGTAATTGAAAAAGACGGTAGCCTAAGCAACATCCAAGCTGTAAAGGGCATTGGGGGAGGTTGTGATGAATTAGCCGTTGAAATGCTTAAAAACTATGGCGATTGGATACCTGGAAAACAAAATGGTGAAACGGTTCGCTCTAAAAGGGTTGTCCCAATCAGGTTTAAATTATGGTAATTAGACCTTAAAAATTACTTTTATAATATTTAGGCTAGTAATCTATATTCTCTTTCATTAGTTTTAATTATATTTAAAAGTATAATTTGACTAGAAAATGAATTACTTACTAAGCCTATTTTTATTATTTCTTTTTATTCCTACTTCAAATATGGTGGCGCAAAATACGCAACAAGAGGTTTTGCAAAGCGTTTTCGACATTGAGGAATTTCAAAAATACCTTGCATATTCACCTCGCTTTGTGGGGACAAATACCAGACAAGAAGTCTTAATGATGGGGTTTCCAGAATTAGAAAACCAGGAAATTCAACTTAAAGTAAGGGATAAAGCCATAAGAATTATATCCGAAAAAGATGTTAACGAGCTTGAGCACAATTTTTTTATTAAAATAGATGAGTTTGATATTAAAAAATCTAATGCCAAAGTTCTTCTCTCCTATCAAAATTCAAGAATGTATTATGAAAAGGAGCAAAAAATCTTGTTAGATGCTCAGCTTGCAAAAAATGAGGATGAAGAATGGATTGTAGACAATTATAAGTTATATGAAGTAAGCATCAATACTTCCGATTAAGGATTTCAGCATAAACAATAGCTTTTTTGGCACTTTCAGGGTCTGAAAAACCTTCTCTTATTTCCCTAGCAAATGGATTATCTTCTTTTTCATCCTCAAACTCTTTAAATCGGTTACTTTGAGTGGCCACTTTATCGATATCCACCAATTCATCTATGCTCTTTAACCTCTCCCCTTTTTTGTAAAGCTCTTTTAAAGTTTCATCTGCATTCTCATAATCTTCTTGGCTTACTTCCTGATGCATTGGCCTTTCATCCACTTGCTCTGAAAGAGGCTTAATTTCATCACCATCAGACAAAATCTCCTCATCTTCCCGTTGAGTGGTTTCGCTCTGATCCTGATTCTCACCACTTAATTCTGCCAACAACTCTTCAAAAGATTTAGGTTTTCTCTGTTCAGCTGTGTTTTGTTCAGCTGTTTGGGGTTGTGCTTTTTTCCGTGTTACCGGCTTTTTCTTTTTTCTACTGCCCCTAAACAGGAAATAAAGAATTGAAAGGACTATATATATGAGGATTTTGTAATCTTCCATACATTAAAATTACTAAAACTTTAGATAAAATAACTACCTAGGACTAAGGAAAAATCAAATTACGAATTAATTAAGCTTAAAACCTATTAAAAGCACATCATCTGTTTGACTATATCCTTTTTTCCAATCTTCAAATCGTTTATTTAAGATAAAATGTTGATCTGGCATTTCCTTAACTGAAACCTCTTGCAAGAGTTCACGGAAATTCTTAACCATGAATTTCTTGTCTTTTGGCCCACCAAATTGATCTTGATAGCCATCAGAAAATATATAAAAAGTATGCCGTAAATTATAACCTATAGAATGGGAAGTGAATTTATCGTCATTAGTAACAATTCTTTTACCACCAATTGAAATTTTATCCCCTTTAATTATTTCAACTTCTCGATTTTCCTTCACTACCATCAAAGGATTTTTCGCACCTGCAAATTGAACTGATTTATTCTTTTCGTCAACTACCACTATGGAGGCATCCATTCCATCTTGATTATCAGTCTCAGATTGCTTTAAATAATTGCAAACACCTTCATGAAGTTTATTCAATATTTCAGCAGGATCAGTAATGCCTTCCTGAAGTACAATTTGATTCATATTAGTATCCCCTACTAATGACATAAATGCGCCCGGAACGCCATGACCTGTACAATCAATCACCGCAATGATTTTCTTTCCGTTCACCTCTGCCGCCCAGTAAAAATCACCGGAAACTATATCTCTTGGAATAAATATCACAAATGACTTTGGAAAAATTGATTTTAAATAATTTTCCGTAGGTAACATGGCCGATTGAATATGCTTTGCATAACGAATACTTCCTATTATATCCCTGTTCTGCTTTTCTATATATTCTTTCTGGGATTGCATAGCATCCCTTTGGGAAAGAATCTCCTCCTTTTGCACTTTAAGTTCTTCATTCTGTTCCGTTATTTGATCACTTTTAAACCTTAAATCTTTTTGAGCTTTGATCAAACTTTGGTTTCTCTCTTGCAATTCAAAATGAGCTTCCTGAAGAGCCACCCTGTGCATGAAATTGTTTTTCATGATATAATATCGGAAAACTGCTATAGAAAAAGCTGCAATGCCTATTACAATTAGAATATTGACCCCTTTTATTAAAAAGTAATCACCTACTCCACCATCACAAAAAATCATGAATACAGCTACCTGAATAGCCATAATCAATATGAAATTGATGACAAAATAAAAAGGCCTGAGTATTACCAAAACTGCACTAGTGATGAAAACAGTGGTCATGGAAATAATATAGGTCATCCAATCAGTACAATCCACCATATAAGCGGCAGAGGTAAACAAACAAAAAGCAATCACCTCAAACAGAAGTTCATGACTGAATTTAAACCTTTGGTGCAACAAAAACACAATACCCACTATGACAGAAGGCCCATACCTAAAAGCATACCAGAGGTTGATATTGGGTTTTTCAATAGAAAGTTCAGGTATAGTACTAAGTGGAAATAAAAATATCACCAAAATAGCGCCCCATCTGGCATAAATATTCCCTATACGCTTATATTCTGCCTTCCAGGCTTCATTCAAATTAATACCAAAACTATCTGCTATATTAAGCTTCATCTATTTTTCTAGGAAATTACAATGCGAGATTAACACACAATCACTAAAAATAAAAATCATTTATCGAAAATGAGGGTAAACATGATCCTTCATTAAAGATTGTATTTTTCTACGTAACCATCTGCGTTTAATGCGTTTTATCTGTTCATCATAATCTTGTTTTATATCAATTTTATAGTCAGGATCACTTACCTCTGAAGCCTCCTTGACCCATACTGAATGGATAGTAAAAGCGAACTGTAATTCATCGTGATGTAGCTTCGTAACAGGGCCTTTCTTTAAATCTGAAGCATCAAAAATCCAAATCTCAGAAAAGTAAGAACTTGTTTGAAGAACATTTTGCTCTTTACCTATTACCGTACATAAAATATAACCATTCAAAGATTCAGGGATGTCATTATTTTGAGACTTGCTTGGCACAAACTGTAATGACCACATATAAGTATCTTTAGGGAAACTATAGTGATCTATAACTTTCATCGAATCAGTTTCAACCGTTTCCAGAACAAATGGAGCACCTTTTTTAGTGAATTCCAGCATTTGATCGGCACTATAAACCCGGTTTCTATTTGGATCTTGATATAGCCTGTACATAAAGTCAGTCAGAAGCTGGTCATCCAATCCATAAGCTTGCCAAAATATATGCTTGATTTCCCCAACATTTTTATCTGGCGATAGCATATCACGATAGGTATATAGTCCAACTCCCCAAGTATGAGGCCCTGGGTCTTCCTCTCCTGGTTTGCCCTCCAAATGTAAAAAAACCGTTTTATCTTCCAGATTATCACGATTTTCTACATCAATTACAATCTTCCCGATTTTACCAATGTCCATTTCTCCTACTGCCAACATCCCAACTTTTTGCGGATCAATAGGATTATTATGCAACTTACACTTATCATAATACCTCACCCACTCTGCTGGACAAGCACTGCAATTATGTGCAGCATGCAAAGTCACCACTCCATTAGGATTCTCATAATTAGCAGAAAAATGAACCATTTCCACTGGAAGCACCACTTTATGAGCCTTAACTTCTTTAGCATCAGGTTTTAAATCCTTTCTGTGAACAATATAGAGCGATGAATAATCATTTTGAGCACCATCCAATAACTCCCTTAAAAAAGAATCTATTCTTTCATTGTTTGGAAATGGATTATTCAACATCACATCTAGTGTAAATTTGAAATTGGTATCTGCCAAGAGCACATAATCCCTTGTGAATCCAATTTGATGCATATTGTGCTGAATCTGGATATTAGAACCGTTTTCATTCACAATTTTATAGGATTTTGGATTTTTGGCTCCTGTCCACTGCACAAGATAAACGGCATCTTCATTGGAAAAATGTTTGCCAATTAGCTTCCAATACCACTCCCTAGCTTTATCCCAAATAGATTTAGGTTCTTTTTCAGTGGCTTCTTCATAAAAGAAATCATTCACTTCTTTAACTACCTCTTCCTTATCCTCAAACTGTTCCCATCGCCCAATTCTTTCTTCCAATCTTCTCTCTATTTCTTCCTCGCTACTAAATATCAAATGAAAAATTTCAGTAGCACTCAATAAATTCTTAGTAGTCTTTGTGAAATTAACACTAAAAACTTCTTTAGTTTCTGGATCATAAACAGGATGTGCTGTGGTCAGCACCATTGGAAAAGGATTATTTAAAAAGGGTGGTGTTCCAGCTCTCCAAAACTTGTTCTCCCCTATTGGTGTGATTAAATCCAGACTTTTGGGATCAAATTCAAATGGCCTGCCAGCATCAAAAGTGGCAAGCAAGCGTGATTGTTCATCTCCTGGTTTACGAAATGGGGTTATTGCGGTGTTAACTTGGTTTCGAGTCCCCAATTTCATGGACATTCTTGCCAGTCCTCTATTTTTAAAGGCAATATCCGAATATGGGTTATTTGGATTTAAAATTGGACTAGAGGCGATGTCAGCATAAAAACATGGTGTTTTTAATAAACGTGTTTTCAGTTTTACTTTACCCTCTTCCGTGAAATCAAAACGATACATATACCCGTCTCCATTAATAACAGGTGAACCAAATTCCTGATTGAATTCTCCATTTGGAAGCTTCCGTTCATAAGGTAATCCTCCACTGTTAACTGTTCCTGCACCAGAATTGATAAATACAAATCCCGATAAATCTGTTGGTATTTCTCCTTCCCTAACTTTAAGTTCAATGTCAAGAGGTTCACGAGTAGCGGTTAATAGATTAGGGTGACTCATATTTGGTGATTATATTAGATTTTCCGCCACATAAATAATAAAATTTCAATTAAAAATTGAGTGATTACAATATTATTTACATCTATTTCTTTTTCTGATAACTTTTAAAATGTCAAAATATCCAATTTTATTTCATCAGTTTCTATATTTTTTAAACAGAACATCCTTTATCATTACTCACTTCTCCAAATAAATTATAAATTTGTTATCCGCTTTTTTCGAGCGTATATTTTTTGAGTAAGAATTATGCAGCTAACCAAACTTGAAATTAAAGGATTTAAGAGTTTTGGTGACCGAATGGTCATTAATTTTGATAAAGGAATCACTGGAATTGTGGGCCCGAACGGATGTGGTAAATCCAATGTAGTAGATGCCATCAGATGGGTTTTGGGTGAACAAAAATCCCGTATGCTTCGCTCTGATAAAATGGAGAATGTCATTTTCAATGGCACAAAAAAGCGTAAACAAAGTAATTTAGCAGAGGTTTCACTTACATTTAGCAATACCAAAAACCTCCTTCCAACTGAATATTCTAATGTTACCATTACCAGAAGATATTATAGAACTGGTGAAAGTGAATATCTATTAAACGGTGTTAGCTGCCGCTTGAAAGATATTACCAATCTCTTTATGGACACTGGGATTAGCTCTAATAGTTATGCCATTATAGAATTAAAAATGGTGGATGATATCTTAACCGATAAAGATAACTCAAGAAGAGGGCTATTCGAAGAAGCCGCAGGAATCAGCAAATTCAAAATCAGGAAAAAAGAAACACTCAAAAAATTAACGGATACGGATGCTGATCTGGAAAGAGTGGAAGATTTACTCTTTGAGATTGAGAAAAACTTAAAATCACTAGAGAAACAAGCGAAACAAGCTGAAAGATATTACCAATACAAAGGCGAATACAAAGAAAAAAGTATTCTATTAGCTAAGAAAACGGTAGCTGATAAAAGAGAAGTTTTTCTCAACCTGACCAAACAAGTTGAAGCTGAAAATGATAAAAAAATTAACCTAAACAGACAATTATCCGAGCAGGAAGCTGCTTTGGAAAAAGGCAAATCAGAATTATTGCAAAAAGAAAAATTATTGGCTAGCCGTCAGAAAGCACTTAACGAGCATGTCAATAAAATCAGGCAGTATGAAAGCGAAAAGAAAATCAAAAATGAAAGATTACGCTTTTTGCAAGACAAAAGTGACAGCCTGAAAAATCAAATTGAACAGGACAAACAAAGTAATGAACGTGCGTCCTTTAGCATTAAAAGCTTAGAGCAAGAAAAAACATCTGCTGAAAAGATTTTCTTCGAAACCGAGCAAAGAGTTGAAGTCTTAAAGGCTGAATTCGAAGAACAGAAAAATAAAACCGCTGCCATTCGAGAAGAGGTCAACACTTTAAACCAACAGCAAAAAGCTTTACAAAATGAAGTTTACCAGTTGAACAAATCACTGGAAATCAAAGAAATTCAGCTTTCTTCTGTAAAGCAAGAATTGGAAAAGAGTAGCACGGATACTACTGAACAATCAGCAAGTTTAGAAGAGTTTGATGCTAAATTGGAAGAGCTGTCAAAAATCTTAAAAGAAAAAAACGAATACTTATCCAACCTTAAAAACAAAGAAGATCATCTCAATCAGCAAATTGAAGATCATAAAAATACTATTGAATTAATCAGAGAGGAGCTAACTCAGTCTTCTCGTAAACTAGATGCTAGGGAAAACGAATACAATCTGACCAAATCTTTGGTTGATAATCTAGAAGGATTTCCTGAAGCCATTAAATTCTTAAAGAAGAGTTCGAAATGGGGAAAAAATGCCCCACTCCTATCCGATGTTTTGACTTGTTCGGAAGATTACCGCATTACTATTGAAAACTTCCTGGAACCCTATATGAACTATTATATAGTGGAAACTGAAGCTCAAGCTTATGAAGCTGTAAACTTACTGAGTGATGCCAGCAAAGGAAAAGCTCACTTTTTCATTTTGGACAATTTTGAAAAGTTCAAACCGACTGATTCCAAACTATATGATCAAGCCATTGCCGCCACGGAAATTGTAGAATATGATGCCAAATACAAAAAGTTGATCGGCTTCATTCTAGACAATGTATATGTAGTAAAAGGCGACTACAATTCCATTCCTGATGATAAAGACAGCATCTTTATCACGCAAAGCGGAAAGGTAACCAAAAGGAAATTCAGTATGTCAGGAGGTTCTGTAGGGCTTTTTGAAGGGAAAAGAATTGGTAGAGCCAAAAACTTGGAGAAACTGCAGGTTGAGATAAAAGATTTAAACAAAAAAATAAGCCAAATCAAAGAAAGTCTGGAAAGCCGCCAAAATGATTTGGACAACTTAAAGGAACATAGCTACAGAGAAAATATTGAAATTCTGCAAACAGAAATCAATGAAGTCAACTCAGAATATGTTTCAATTCGGACTAAACAAGAACAATTTTCTCAGATGCTTAATAGTGCTGCCAATAAGCGCGAGGGCATGGAACAGCAGCGAGAAACTTTAATCGAAGAAATTGAAACCATTAAACCTGATGCAAGCGAGAAATCTGAAAAACTTAAAGAAATAGAACAAAGGCTCAGCATCATTAGTGAAGACCTCAGCGTTCAAGATGAAATATTAAGCCAAAAATCATCAGCTTTTAATCAGGAAAACATTGAATTTCATCAACAGCAAAACAGGGTGAACAGCCTTGAACAAGAAATAAGCTATAAGCAAACTGCTTTTGAAAGCAGCAAAGAACGATTAGAGAAAAATCAGCTGGAATTAAAAGAAAATGAAGAAGCCATAAAAGGCATCATTGATACGGCTGAAACCAATGATGATGAATTATTGGGCATGTATGAAGAAAAAGAGCAGATTGAGATTGGTGTTAATGATGTAGAGAAAGATTATTATGCTGCCCGTGGTCAAATAGATGAAATTGAGAAAGAAAGCCGAAATATTCAGCGCAATAAAGAGCAAGCGGATGAGCTATTAATGCAAATCCAGAATAACTTGAATGAAACCAAACTTGAGCTCAATAGCGTAAAGGAAAGACTTTCTGTAGAATTCGATATTGATTTGGATAAAATCATGAATTCTGAGGAAGAGGAAGTAGAGACTGATGAAACGGCTGATGATTTAAGAAATGCAGTAAACAAATTGAAGGAAAGAATGGACCGAATTGGACCAATCAATCCTATGGCAATGGAGGCTTATGAGGAAATTAAAGAACGTAATGATTTTATCTTAACACAGCGTGAGGATTTACGAAATGCAAAAGAATCCTTACTTAACACTATAACCGAAATTGATGAAGTAGCCCGGACTAATTTCATTGAAGCTTACGAAAAAATTAAAGAGAACTTCCAAAAGGTATTCCGTACGCTTTTCACCCATGAAGATGAGTGTGATCTACAACTATCCGACCCTGAAAATCCTTTAGAGTCAAAAATTGAGATCATGGCTAAGCCAAAAGGCAAAAGACCATTAACCATCAATCAATTATCAGGAGGGGAAAAGACTTTAACAGCCACTTCCCTCCTCTTTGCGATTTATCTATTGAAGCCAGCACCATTTTGTATTTTTGATGAGGTGGATGCTCCTTTGGATGATGCCAATATTGATAAATTCAATAATATCATCAGAGAATTCTCCAAAGAATCACAGTTTATTATTGTTACGCACAACAAAAGAACCATGTCCAGCACCGATGTGATTTATGGCGTGACTATGGTTGAATTAGGGATTTCAAGAGTAGTTCCGGTTGATTTAAGGGAATTGGAAGACACCTTGGAGTAATTAATAATTAGTAATTGGGTAATTAGTAATTAAGTTTATGAATAAAACATTTCTGATCAGGATTGGAATTACCGCCTTGGTATTTTGGATATTGGATTCCTTTTTAATGTATCTATTTAAAGAAGATACAACGCTAACAGCTCAAATTCAGGAATCTTTTTTTAAAGCTATTCTTTTCTCTATTATTTTTGGTTTGATTATGCGCAAAAAGTGGATGAAGAATAAAGATGAATAGAATATTTTATTGTTAACCTGATTTCGATTAATAATTAAGATCAATATATGCTGAATTTTCCATAAATGGCATAAAAAAGTCATGCTTTCTAGCTATATTTAGTTATAAAAATCAATAACATAACTCTTAAATACGATAAAATTATTGAAATTTTCTATCTAGAATGAGCGATAGTGAAGTTATTACTATCATGGTTTATTTCCATTCTGGTGGCTTTAGAAACAGGAAGCATTTTTACTTCACTGTATCCAAAATTACTTGTCCCACTTATTCCCTGAGACCGTTTCTTACAATTGTTTTGTTGAATTGATGCAAGGTTCCACCACGCCCTTGGTACTTTTCCTAAAGACTTGCTTTATGGATAAGCGGACAAGAATTTCTCTCGTTCGAAACTTGCACCCTTTTGCATTACAACCATGCCTGACACATAAAAAAAACCTCCCAAATATCATTCGAAAGGTTTTAATGTCTTTTTGAAGTGTTTATAAGTACACCCGGAGGGAGTCGAACCCCCAACCATCGGAGCCGAAATCCGATACTCTATCCAGTTGAGCTACGGGTGCAATTCTAATTAAAAATTGGGGAATTACGAATTACGAATTGGTGTGCTTTAATTCGTAATTCGTAATTATTCAATTCGTAATTAATTAGGAAAGTGCTTCTTTCACTCTTAATGCTGCATCTTTCAATACAATAGCAGAAGTTACTTTCAAGCCTGACTCTTCTATGATTTTTGCACCCTCTTCAGCGTTGGTACCTTGTAAACGAACGATGATTGGAACATTAATATCTCCTATGTTTTTGTAAGCTTCTACAACTCCTTTGGCAACTCTATCGCAACGAACGATACCACCAAAGATATTGATTAAGATAGCCTCAACTTTAGGATCTTTCAATATGATTCTAAAACCAGCTTCAACTGTTTCGGCATTTGCACTACCTCCAACATCCAAGAAGTTAGCAGGATCACCACCTGATAATTTGATGATATCCATAGTAGCCATAGCTAATCCGGCACCGTTTACCATACAGCCTACATTACCATCTAACTTTACGTAGTTTAAGCCTGATTCAGCTGCTTCTACTTCAGCAGGATCTTCCTCAGATTTATCTCGCATTTCCGCTAAGTCTTTATGACGGAACAATGCAGAATCATCTAAATTAACTTTTGCATCAACTGCTAAGATTTTATTATCTGATGTTTTCAATACAGGATTGATTTCAAACATAGAGGAATCCGTAGCATCATAAGCATTGTATAGAGAATGGATGAATTTCACCATATTTTTGAAGGCATCACCTTCCAAACCTAATTTGAAGGCTACTTTTCTAGCTTGAAACCCTTGTAGTCCAACTCTAGGGTCAATCCACTCTTTAATAATTTTATCTGGTGTATTTTCTGCAACATCTTCAATATCAACTCCACCTTCAGTAGAAGCCATGATTACATTGCATCCTTTGGCTCTATCCAATAAAATCCCAACATAAAATTCTTTAGGCTCATGTTCGCCTGGATAATATACATCTTGAGCAATTAGTAACTTGCTCACTAATTTACCTTCTTCACCAGTTTGATGCGTCACTAAAGTACCTCCTAAAATAGCTTTAGATTTTGGCGCAACATCTTCTAAGCTTTTTGCCAATACTACTCCATTTGAGTCTGTCTCCTTCACTTTTCCTTTTCCTCTTCCTCCTGCATGGATTTGCGCTTTTAGCACATACCATTCAGTTCCAGTCTCTTGATTGAGCTTTTTGGCTGCTTCAGTAGCTTCTTCCGGTGTATCGGCAACAATTCCTTTTTGAATGGTTACTCCGTACTTTTCAAGTATTCCTTTGGCTTGATATTCGTGTATGTTCATTCTTGGATAATTTTTGTGCGAATGTACGGCAATAAATATTATTATTCAACCAGAATTGCTAATTACGAATTACAAATTTGAAATTAAGTGTGTAAGTGTTTGAGTTTTGAGGTGATGATGTGTTGATGTAGAGACACATTCCATATTTATAACTAAATTGAAAGTAAGGCATGAAACTAAAGTATAAATAAAGTTGAAACATGAAGTTAGGAGATAGAAGCTTGAAGTAGTAAAGATATTTGATTATAGATTCCAGATATTTCAACTTTCATATTTCATATTTCACCTTTTCATTATCTTTGAGCCATGAGCATATTAAGAGCTAAGAATATTCAAAAGCATTATGGTGAGCTAAAGGTTCTGGATGGCATCGATTTTCAGTTGGATGCCGCTAAAATCAGTGCGATAGTAGGCCCTAGTGGAGCTGGAAAAAGTACTTTATTGCATATTTTGGGCACATTAGACCAAGCCGATAGCGGTGAACTTTTCTTTAATGATAAAGATATTAGTCAGCTAAAAGGAAGCCGACTTTCAAATTTTAGAAACAGTGCGATTGGCTTTATCTTTCAATTTCATAACCTCTTACCTGAATTTACTGCTGAGGAAAACATTTTAATACCTGCTTATATTTCCAAAAAAGACGAAAAAGCATCTTTGGAAAGGGCCAAAGAATTAATGAAGATTTTGGGTATAGAAGAAAGATCTCATCACAAACCAGGTCAGCTCAGTGGTGGGGAACAGCAAAGAGTAGCCGTTGCCAGAGCCTTAATGAACAACCCCTCCATAGTATTTGCGGATGAGCCAAGCGGTAATTTAGATTCCAAAAATGCCGAAGAGCTCCATTCCTTATTCCTGAAATTAAGGGATGAATTAGGTCAAGCTTTTATAATAGTAACTCATAATAAAGAACTAGCTGCCCTTTCTGATGAGAGACATGAGATGAAAGATGGAAAACTGGGTAGGCTGAACTAAGTTGACAGTTGACAATAAATAGCCTTTGGCTATTTCAATTGACAAAATCTCCAGCTCTCTTTTTTCATTATTATTCACTTAAACAGAAAATTTGTCTACTGTTTATTGTCTACTGTTTATTGTCTACTGTTTATTGTCTACTGTTTATTGTCTACTGTCTATTGTCTACTGTCTACTGTTTACTGTGGTTCCCCTAAGTATTTCCCCTAATTGAAATTTCGGTTTTCTGCTGATTTATAGGATGATGATGTCCCCCATATTTGTAATATCATTCATCAAAGTGAAATCATCATGAAACAATTATTCATCATTCCAGCGATTTTGGCAATTCTGCTAAGTTTTAATATGGAATTAAAAGGACAAGACGTTTATTTTTCTCAGTTCTATGCAAATCCAATATATTTGAATAGTGCATTAGCTGGTTCTGAAGGAAATCCAAGGTTAACCTTGGCACACAGACAGCAATGGAACAATCTCAGTGCATTTAATGCATCTTACTTTTCATTTGACACTCCTCTAGGAAAGCAATCTGGTTTAGCCATTCATGCTTTAAATGACCAACAAATGGATGGTGTTATTAACAATAATGCTATTGGAACTACTCTTTCTCATAGAATTGAATTAAATAACAGGGCTGTTATTGGCGGTGGAATTTCAATAAATTATTTCCAAAAATCATTTGACTGGAATAAATTAACATTTGAAGATCAAATGAGGCCAGGAAGCAGTAATCGATATCCCACTGCGGAAAGATTTGGTCAATCCAGAACCAATATGGTAGATGTTGGAGTAGGATTTATTTATGCTGCTGAAAATTTGATAGCAGGAATTAATATTTCACATATCAATACCCCAAAAGAAAGATTTAATCCAGATTCAGACGCAATACTACCTAGAAGATATACAGCTCATATTGCCTATAAATTTCAAAAATATTCTTACAGCAAAGAAGCCTATTCAATTACACCATCCATTGTATATGAAAATCAGGCTGGAAATGATTATATAAATCTTGGTGGATATTGGAACAATAACTTCTTGACTTTAGGTACTTGGTACAGAGTAAAGCAAGCCATGGTCTTTACAGTTGGTTTTTCATACCAACAATTCAACTTAGGCTATAGCTACGATCATAGTTTACAAAGCGCACAAATTAATTATGGCGCTACCAATGAATTTACTTTATCCTATAGATTTCAATGGAAAGGGAAAGACCCAAGTAAAAATTACAAAGGAAAATGTCCTGATTTGTATGGTAGCTTAAGATAATATTTAAAATATTTGAGGAGTGATGACCTCAAATGATGGATGATGATGAATTGGGCGGATTGCAAAAGCAATCTGCCCTTTCTGTTTTATAGCCCAACAGAAACAAAAAACCATAAACAAGATTAACATTTTGCTCTGCCATTTTCAGCTTGAATTTAAAAAGCTTAATTTCGCTTTTATAAAATTTATGGAAATGATTAATACCGCATATATAGTAGACATTGCAAGAACTCCTGTTGGAAAATTTGGAGGCACCTTAAGCAGCGTAAGACCCGATGATTTAGCTGCTCATATTATTAAAAGTATATTAGAAAGACAGCCTGATTTTGATAAATCACTTTTGGAAGATGTGATTTTTGGTGCTGCAAACCAAGCCGGTGAAGATAACAGAAATATGGCCAGAATGGCTGGGTTAATGGCAGGTTTACCTATTGAAGTAGGTGGAATTACAGTCAATAGATTATGTGCTTCAGGTTTGCAATCCATTATGGATGCTAGCCGTGCCACCATGCTAGGAGATGGAGAAGCATTTATAGCTGGTGGAGTGGAAAGTATGACGCGCGCGCCTTTTGTAATGGCCAAAGCTGAAACTGCTTACTCCAGAAAGCCAGAAGTTTACGATACTACTATTGGCTGGAGATTTATCAACCCAAAATTAGCTGAAATGCACTACCCGTTTGCGATGGGAGAAACAGCTGAAAATGTGGCCGAAAAATGGAAAATAGGTAGAGAGGCGCAAGATGAATTTGCACATAACTCTCAGCTTAAATATGATACAGCACATAAAGCAGGGAAATTCAATAATGAATTGGTTCCAGTGTCAATCCCTCAAAGAAAAGCAGATGATATTATATTTGATAAAGATGAACACCCAAGGCTTTCTTCTATTGAAAAATTAAGCTCCCTTAAACCGGCTTTCAAAAAGGATGGTTCGGTTACAGCTGGAAATGCCAGTGGAGTAAATGATGGTTCTGCAGCAAGCTTAGTGGTAAATGAAGAAACCTTAGAGAAATTCAACTTGAAACCGATGGCTAGAGTTGTCAGCATGGCAATAGCTGGAGTAAGTCCTGACACTATGGGAATGGGACCTGTACCAGCTACTCTTAAAGCTTTAAAAAGAGCTGGATTGAAAGTTTCAGATTTAGATTTAATTGAGTTGAATGAAGCCTTTGCTTCTCAAGCGATTGCTTGCATACAGGAATTGGATTTAAACCCGGACATCATCAATGTGAACGGTGGTTCTATAGCTATTGGTCATCCATTAGGAGCAAGTGGGACAAGAATATCTGCCACTCTTTTACATGAAATGCAAAAACGAGAAAATGTAAAATATGGTTTGGCTACAATGTGCGTAGGAGTAGGACAAGGTGCGGCAATTATTTACGAAAAACTTTAAGAAAATGGATTTAGAAAAAGCAAAACGATTTTCATCATTTATATATTGGATACCAGCAGTAATTATAATTATGGGAAAAATTCCCATTCCGGAAATTGCATTTTTAGCATTGCCTATCCCCTATTATATAATATTTTATTTTTTATATACTAAAACAGAAAAATCACAAAGAAATAGGATTGAATTCGCTAGGTTGATACTAGTGACTATTTCACATTTTGTATTATATTACATGATGTTTCATGGTGGTATTTAATCATTTATTATCTTAAAAAATCCTCTAATACAATAAAATATAAGCAAGATGAAACAGTATCATGAATTAATGCAGCATATTTTAGATAAAGGCCTCCAAAAAGGTGACAGAACGGGAACTGGAACTATTAGCGTGTTCGGCTATCAAATGCGATTTGATCTATCCGAAGGTTTTCCAGTAGTGACCACCAAAAAACTGCATTTAAGATCTATCATTCATGAATTGCTTTGGTTTTTGAAAGGAGAAACCAATATCAAATACTTAAAGGAAAATGGAGTTTCGATTTGGGACGAATGGGCAGATGAAAATGGTGAGTTAGGTCCTGTTTATGGTTCTCAATGGAGAAATTGGCCTACACCTGATGGACAACATATTGATCAAATTAGCCAGATTATTGATCAAATTAAGAACAACCCTAATTCCAGAAGAATAATGGTAAGCGCATGGAATGTAGCAGATGTTCCAAATATGGCTTTGCCTCCATGTCATGCCCTTTTCCAATTTTATGTGGCAGATGGTAAGTTAAGCTGCCAGCTATATCAACGTTCCGCAGATGTATTTCTTGGAGTTCCATTCAATATTGCATCTTATGCTTTATTAACTATGATGGTAGCGCAAGTTTGTGATTTAGAGCCGGGTGATTTTATCCATACTTTAGGTGACGCCCATCTTTATTCCAATCATTTGGAACAAACGGAATTGCAGCTATCAAGAGAGCCATACGCACTACCAAAAATGAAAATCAACCCTGAGGTGAAAAACATTTTTGATTTTAAATTTGAAGATTTTGAATTGGTTGATTACCAATACCATCCTCATATAAAAGCTCCCGTTGCGGTTTAAATTTATAGAATTGAAAAAGTTTAATCTTGCAATTATATTCTTTTTTCTAAGCCTAACTGGTTATGCTCAGCAATATGATTGGTTTCTTAATGGGCAAGTCATAAAAGGATTTATTTTAAAGCATAATGAGCATGTTGGCCATTTGGCAAACTCCCATCCTACAGGTATTGAGTTGAGTTTACAGCAGAAATTAAACGGTAAACGAGAATGGGAAAACTTATACAAAAAGCCATTAGTCAGTTATGGTTTATCGTATTATAATCTACAAAATCCAAAATTAGGACATTTGGTAATAGGCTCAGCAGCCATGGATCTGCCCCTTAAAAGAACTGAAAATACTGCTTTGTATTTCAGAATTGGAACGGGTCTGGTTTACAGTACAAACCCTTATGACAGAGAAACCAATAACCAGAATAATATGGTTACCAGTACCATTTCCTATTTATTGCAAACTCGTTTGACTTATGAAATAAATCTAAATGAAAAAATAAGTTTAACGCCAAATTTAAATATTACTCATTCCAGTAATGGTGCACAGAGGGCTCCAAACAGAGGAGTAAATATTATTACCGCTAATATGGGAATGTCCTATAAAATCAAAAGTCAAGAAGAAAAGGAAGTTCGGGATATTGCTCCTTTGGATAAAACCCCTTACCAAATTTATTTATTATTAAGTGGCGGCAGGAATACAAGAACCTTACAAGTAAGAGAACCGCTACCCTTCTTTAATTTACTTTTATATGGTCAAAAATATGTAAATCCTAAAAGTGATTGGGGCGTTGGGCTGGAATATTTTCATAGCTATTCTTTAAAAGAACAAATAGCAACGAGCTGGTTTAGAATTCGTGATGAGGAAGAAATTACTGATTTTAAAAGGTTGGCATTCTTAATTGGTCACGAATTAAAATTCGGAAAATTAGGTTTCATTACTCAAATGGGTGTATATCTATACGATCCAAGCAAATTAAATATGCCGGTTTATCAACGCTATGGATTGCGTTATCAATTTCATGAAAACATAATGGCACAAGTTGCATTAAAAACTCATGCCGCCACAGCAGAACAAGCAGAAATAGGAATTGGATGGAGATTTTGAGAAGATATAACCTATACTTATTTTTAATTCTGTTAGGGATTTCACAGCAAGCTTGTGATTCAGAAGACGCCTTTGACTGTATTAAAAAATCAGGAGAAGAAACTACCGTCAAAATCGATGATTTTCCGGATTTCGCTGAATTACTAATTCATGATGATATAGAATTAGAAATAGTGGAAACCGATCAGGAATATTTTGAACTTACTTATGGAAAAAACCTAATTCCAAAAATTGTTATGGAGCATGAAAATGATTCCTTGAGTTTCTTTAATCAAAATTTTTGCGGCTGGACTCGTGATTTTGAAAAACCGAAATTAAAATGGTTTACCAACAAAAGTTCTATTAACATTTTATGCCTTAGCAATGGAAAAATCACTTCTGAAGACACCCTAAGAAATGATTTTATCATCCGTATTCAAGATGCAACAAATGAAGTGGACTTAAACATCAATAATAATAACACAACCTTACTAAGTAATTCTTCAACATATTTTAATGTTTCAGGTAAAACCAATGGATTACGAATTAGGGCTTATTTTAATGATGGAAAATATGATTGTGGTAATTTCATTGCTAACAGAGCCAATGTTTTGCAAAGAGGTTATAATGATATAATTGTAAATGTGAAAGACAGCCTTATTGGAAGTATAGAAAATGCAGGAAGAATACTATATAAAGGTAACCCTGGTGTGAAAGTGGAAGTTAGTAATGGAGGAGAATTAATTCATTTAGACGAAGAGTAATATGAAAACCACAAAACCTACCTTATTACTGGACGAAAAGAAATGTAAACAAAACATTGAAAAGATGTTGGCTCGAGCTAATCAATTTAAATGTAACTTACGTCCACATTTCAAAACGCATCAATCACATAAAGTAGGTGAATGGTTTAAAGAATATGGAGTAAACTCCTGTGCAGTTTCCTCACTTCAAATGGCGGATTATTTTGCTCAAAATGGCTGGAAAGACATTACAGTAGCATTTCCCTTAAATATTTTGGAACACGAAACTGTTAATAGATTAGCCCAAAAAACAAACTTAAATATTTGCGTAGAATCAGTAGAAACTGTCAAAAGTTTAAATAATTGGCTAAAATTTTCCGTAGGGGTTTTCATAAAAACGGATGCAGGATATCATAGAACTGGTATAAGTGCAGGTGATTTCATTGGAATTCAAGCCATAATAGATGAATTGGGAAAGAATCCTTTTACTGAATTTAAAGGCTTTTTACAGCATGCCGGACATACTTATGGGGCTAAAGGCAAAGCTGAAATCAATAAAATCCATGCGAATACTTCAGATAAAATAATCAAACTAAAAGATTATTTTATAAAGAAATATCCTGAAATCATCATTTCAAATGGCGACACCCCAACTTGCAGTGTATCTGATAATTTTGAGCACATAGATGAAATGCGCCCAGGCAATTTTGTCTTTTTTGATGTTATGCAAGCTGAAATCGGTTCCTGCCAATATAAGGATATAGCAGTAGCTATGGCCTGTCCAGTGGTAGCCAAACATGCAGATAGAAATGAGGTGATTATTTATGGAGGAGCAGTTCATTTCTCTAAAGACAGAATTGAAAAAGATGGCAAAACCATTTATGGATTAATAGCAGAAGAAAAAGAAAAGGGATGGGGAAATCCTATTTCAGGTTGGTTTGTTAAAAAATTATCTCAGGAACACGGTACTATACACGTTCCTAATGAAGCTTTTGATCAAATTAAAATTGGTGATTTATTATATGTTCTCCCTATTCACTCTTGTCTGACTGCCAATTTGATGAGTAAATATTATACATTGGATGGTGAGGAGATTGAGATGTTTAGATATGGATTTTAAAGATTTATTATGAAGGTAATATTAGATATTAAGGATAATAGAAGCCCATTTTTTTTAGAACTTCTTAAAAGTCTTGATTATGTTAACATTCTTAAAGAAGTGAAAGGCAAAGAAAAAAGTAAATCAATTAATGACTTAATTGAGGCTTTTATTGAAGTTAAGCTTCATGAAGAGAGTAAAATAAAACTTAAAAAGGCTAAAGACTTTCTCGATGAGCTTTGAGATTGTTTCAACTAATAATTTTGAGAGGAAGCTAAAAACAAATCAATTAAATACAGACTGCGCAAAAGTCTTACTCATTACAAAATGAAGAATGGATTTTTTCTTGAGTTTGACACGATTTTAACTTAACGCATTGATATACAGATAGATAATATTTTTCTTTCGATATACAAAATTTTATAAGTATTTGGTTATCTGTTC
>JBNJFX010000017.1:0-90473 GCA_051747245.1 Bacteroidota bacterium | reverse complement strand
CCCATTCCGAACAGAGAAGTTAAGCCCACCAGCGCTGATGGTACTGCCGTAAAAGGTGGGAGAGTAAGTCGTTGCCAACTTTTATTTTAACCCTGATAGGTATTCCTGTCAGGGTTTTTTTATGCCTATACTTTTTTGGTCCCCTTTGAAATGCTCCCCTATAGATATTCAGGGTTGAGCCAGCCCTGTTTTTCCATATATTCCACTTCTAACATCGGGTAATTGTAATCCAGTACTACTTTTCCTATTAAACTATAGAAACCTTTGCCTCTAAATGGATATTTCTCGGTTATTTTTGGAAAATGAACTGTATCAAAAGTATTTTCATAACAGTCATGAAAGGTGCCAAAATACATTGGTTCCTTATTTTTGGTAGAAGTCCTTTTGATTGTAACCATATAACCCATAAGATGGACTTTCTTATTAATTTCATTCCTTAATTCAGAAGCATAAGTAGTAGGAATGATTTTACTGTTCAATAAAATGTAGGGATTACATATTGGGTAACCCAATATCATTAATTCGTTGAAGGATTTTTCCAATGCTGTGGTTTCCATTTTGGGTAGGCTGTAATTTACCGGCTCTTCTTCAAAAAGGAGGGTGCTACTTGTTTCTTTCTTTTTAAGATATAATGAATAAGCTTTCCATAGGAGGTGTTTGTTAGGTTTGTTGAAACTATTAAAGCTTCCGATTCTTATAAGAATGAATAATTGCTCTTTTTTAATTGGGATTCTTGCTTTAAAGTCTTCAATGCTTTTAAATTTTCCATTAGTAGCTCTTTCTGCTTGAATTTTTTCAGCTATATTTTTCTCAAGATCTTTAATGTGAATAAACCCTAAATATATTTTCTTTCCTTCTATTCTGGTTAGATAGTTACTTTTATTAACGCAAGGGGCTATGATTTCTGCACCTGCTTTTCGGGCTTCATGAATATAGAATTCTGTTTTGTAGAAGCCTCCGAAATTATTGATAACGCCTACCATAAATTCTATAGGATAGTGCGCTTTTAGAAATAAGCTTTCATAGCTTTCGACTGCAAAGCTGGCAGAATGTCCTTTTGCAAAAGAAAAACCAGAGAAACTTGATATTTCAAACCAGACTCTTTGAATTACCTTTTCATCATATCCTTTTTCACGACAATTTTTAAAATACTGATCTTCAACCTTTTCAAATTCTTTTCTAGATCTGTATTTACCTGACATTCCTCTGCGTAAAATATCTGCTTCACTTAAAGTTAGTCCCCCAAAGTGATGAGCTACACGGATAACATCTTCCTGATAGACCATTACGCCATAGGTTTCTTGCATGAGTTCATCCATTATGGGATGGATAGATTCATAATTACCATTACTGTGATGTCGCTCTATATAAGTTTTCATCATACCAGACTGCGAAACACCAGGACGGATAATGGAACTGGCGGCTACTAAAGTGAGGTAATCTTCACATTCTAGTTTTGCAAGGAGCATTCTCATTGCTGGAGATTCCACATAGAAACACCCCATAGTATTTCCGTTTTTGATGAGATTCTTAATGGCAGGATCTTTTTCCAGTATTTTAGTATGAATTTTACGGGGGTCTATTTTTTTGCCCTGATTTTCTTCCACTATTTTAATGGTATCTTGAATATGCCCAAGACCTCTTTGGCTGAGGATATCATATTTATAGATACCAATATCTTCAGCATTGTACATATCAAAATGAGAAACAGGAAAACCTTTTGGTGGCATTTCTGTTGCCGTAAATGCATAAATGGGTTGTTCCGTAATCAATAATCCGCCTGCATGAATAGAGATGTTGGCTGGAAATTCTTTCGCTACCATGTGCTGAGTATAGTGCAAAACCTTACGCAGGTATTCATCTTTCTTGCTATAGTTGGGGTTTTCTGCCAGTTTATCTATTTCACTTTTCGGCATACCAAATACTTTGGCTATTTCTCGTAACATCATTCGGTATTTCATAGTTGTATGTGTGCCTAAAAGGCATGTGTGATGTGTGTTATGTTTATCAAACATATATTGAATCACTTCATCTCTATGTTGCCAACAGAAATCAATATCAAAATCTGGGGGTGAGGTGCGTGATGGATTTAGAAAACGTTCGAAATAGAGATCTAGATCAATAGGGTCTACATTGGTTATACCGAGACAGTAAGCTATCATACTATTGGATCCACTTCCTCGCCCGACATGAGGAAATCCTTTGCTTTGAGCAAACTGAATCATATCATAAGTGATGAGGTAGTAAGCAGTAAAATCTTTCTGCCTGATGATTTCCATTTCTCTTTCAAAGCGTTCGGTAAGCACTGCATTTTGCTTTCCGTATCGATTTTTGAAGCCTTTTCTTGCCTCGGACTCGAAATAGTGCCAGTCTTCTATGGCGGAACCTAATAAAGATCGTTTGTTTTTGGATTGTCCAAATTGAATTTCAAAATGACATTCTTCCAGTAAGTTTTCAGATTGCTCTAACATAAATTCAAACCCTTGATAATGCTGTTTGAGCATTTCTTTAGGTTGCATAAACTCATTAGGCTGTGCCTGAAATTTTTTATCCAAACGGCTGAGCAGTTGATTTTGCTGTATGGCACGCAATAAGCGGTGCATATTAAAGCCTGTTTTGTTTTTGAAGGTAACAGGAGCTAAAGCCAATAATTTTTCCTTTTGAAATTTATGATGCTGATACCTCAAGCGGTTGAGTTCTTCAGGTTTTATTCCAATGAATTCGTTGGTGCGCAGATTTTCAGGAGCAGTGTGCATAAGGTAAATCACCGCTACATTATCTGTAAAGCGGGGTCTGCTTTGCAAGGGTAGATCATTTCGGTTGTGGTAAGATAAAAATGCATTGAGTTCCTCAAAGCCTTGATTGTTACGGGCGATGCCAATATAGATTAATTGCTCTTCTTTCCTGAATTCAATTCCAGGGATTACTTTCAGCGGATAGTGAGCATATTCATTCTTTAAAAAACGAAAAACTTCAATATATGCAGCCGTACTATGGATATCAGTCAATGCAATTTTATGGATGCCATTTTCAATGCATTCCAATATCAGTTCCTCGGGGGATAAAGTACCGTATTTGAAGCTAAAGTGTGTGTGACAATTAATATACATTACTAATATTTTTAGCAAAGTTACTAAAAATATTAGTCTTAATTAAAATCGTTTTTTACATTTTAATTAAAGTTTAATTTATTTCTCCTGAATTGAAGTAATTTCTTGTTTAACAACTGACAGCACTATATATTCGAAAACTATGGAGCTATCCTTTATATTTACCATTCTGGTTATATTAACTGCCATTGTTTTATTTGCTACTGAGGCTGTCCGCGTGGATTTGGTGGCTATAGGTGTGATGGTATTATGGATAGTGTTTGGCGTTTTAGAGCCAGAGGAAAGTTTTAGAGGCTTTGCCAATAGCGCCACGCTTACCGTAACAGCAATGTTTATTTTAAGTAGTGCATTGATAAGGGGAGGGGTCATAAAATTATTGGCACCTTTGACTACCCGTTTATTTAATAAATCCTATAGCGGGGCTATTTTGGGGATGAGTTCGGGAGTAGGCTTGCTGTCTGCATTTATCAATAACACACCTGTTGTGGCAACTTTTATACCGATTGTATCTAAGGCTGCAAAGAAGATTAATATACACCCTACTAAGTTTCTTATTCCATTGTCTTATGGTGCAATATTAGGCGGAACCTGTACTTTAATAGGGACTTCTACCAATCTGTTGGTGGCGGGTATTGCAAAGGATAAAGGTTTTGATGAAATCGGATTATTCACTATGACTCCAATTGGTCTTGTGTTGTCGGTAGTCGGATTATTGTATCTGATGTTTGCAGGAAAGCATTTGTTGCCCAAGGAATCACAAGTAAAACCATTGCAAGATGCGAGCCAAATCAATAAGTTTTTGACTGAGGTTGAAATACAGGAATTACCAGATGAAAAAAAGGGGATAAGTATAGAAGAATTATTTAAAGAGAAAGATTTATCCTTCGAAGTACAGGAGTTAAAAAGAGGTGATGATTCCATTAAAAACCCTAAAATGAGCACTAGACTACAGACTGGTGATGTGATGTTGATTAAGGGAGAGCTGGACAAGGTAAAGAAAGTAGTGGCAGACAAGCACCTTTCTATAGTGAAGTCCATAACGGATAAATATTTTCCGGAGGAAGAAACCAAAGTAGTAGAGGTGATTATTATGCCGGGTACTCATTTGGTGGATAAGAGGCTCAAGAATATAAATTTCCTGAAGAACTATCATTCTCACTTGCTTGCCATCAGGCATAGAGGTAAACGTAAGTTCAGCGATATGGAAAATACCCGACTAAAGGTGGGGGATATTTTATTATTGCAAACCAGTAAGGAAGGTTATGAGCTTTTGCAAAAGGCAGAGAGTAATCCAAATGCGCCTTTCTTATCGATAAAAGAAACCGATTTAAATATACCAAACAAAAGGAAGCTTTACATATCCGCTGGCGTTTTAATCTTGGTGATTTTAACAGCCACTTTTAATATTTTACCTATTGTGGCTTCCGCTTGGGCGGGCGTTTTTCTATTAGGGGCTTTTAGGATTATTAGCATGACGGATGCCTATCGCTCAATAGATTGGCAAGTAATATTTTTATTGGCAGGTTCTTTAAGCTTTGGGGCAGCGATGGAGAAAAGTGGTTTGAATGAATGGTTGGCAACGCATTTGACATCTTTAACTGAAAATGGATTAGCACCATTTATTATAATAGGAGTTATTTACTTAATGACGATGATTTTCACGGAAATCATGTCGAACAATGCAGCCGCTGCATTAATGGCTCCGCTTTCCATGGCGATAGCAGGAGCTTTAGGGTTCAGTCCATTACCTTTCTTAATAGCAGTAATGATAGCAGGAAGTGCCAGTTTTATGACCCCAATCGGCTATCAGACCAACACCATGGTGTATAGTGCTGGGAATTATGAATTCAAGGATTTCTTTAAAATAGGTGCGCCTCTTGGAATAATTTTTTGGATAATTGCTTCTTTGTTAATTCCTATTTTTTATTCGTTTTAAGGTTTTATGAGTGTCGGTATGCCTTCTAAGTTAAATTTTGTAATAGCACGATGGTGTTGATTATCCGACACGGTAAAAACCACATCATTGTAATCCTTATCACTTCTTTCACCATTCACAAATTGGTCTTCGAAAGCCAGTACGATGGCATCAAAATTTTCAAATTTGAATAATACATGTTGCTGTACTTCTTCTAAGTTAAGATAAGTGTCAGAGTAAAAAGTTTCGTTGTGAAAATTTACTTTTCCGGTTCTCCATCCATCTAAAATTAAAAAGAATCCAATCGTAGTTCCGGCAGGGAATGTCCCATTGCCCAATTGTAACATGTCTCCCTGATTCAAGATGTCATCACTTATATGAGGGAATAGAATATTCAAATCTAGTTCCGACACCTCTACTGTTTTTGTACTTGGGTTGTAAATGTAATAACCCAAAGAATTTTTCAAGGTGGCTCCTTCTAATACAAAAGTCAAATAGACTTCTGATTCTTTGGTTAATATAACGTTAAGACCATTTGCTTCTGCAAATAAATAGGGGTGTTTATCCGTGAAATTTTTACTTGGCGGGAAGATATTGTCTAATTCTTCCAATACGTCTGGTTCTAAGTCAGTAACTATGATATCATCTGGCGTTTCTGGAATTGCTTCAGGTCGTTCACAAGCAAAAATTAAAATAGAAGATATAAATATAATGATTAAGAAATGTGTGTGTTTCATAATAGGTTTTATTAAGGTGTGATTATTATATATCCTTTAATCAAATGTAGCTGGAATCATAATGTTAAGTGTTACATATCAAAATGTAAAACTTATACATATCCCATGTTTACATTGCTTATGAGTTTTTGTAGGAAAGTAAGATTTTTTTAAAAGAGGTAGTTATGCTGTTTTAGAACTTGTAGCATCTTTCAATTTGGATATGCGAAAGCTAGGGTTTTAGGTGAGTTGGGTTTAATTGCCTATTCATAATTTTATTATATTTCATAGGTACATCATTAGGTTTTCGGGATATCTCGTCTTTGCTTATTCTTGGATTTTTATTTCCTTTATATTTTTAAAAAGGTAAGGTTTATTATAATCAATTAAAGCAGTAGTCGTTTTGTTCAAGTTGAATATTGAAGATCAATCCAATTTTTTAGTTTAGATGAGAAATATCTGTAGCTTAATTCTAAGAATAAGCTTTTTATTCCTTTTAATTCATGTTTTAATCCTCGATAAATCATTAGCTCAGAGCATTCAAATCTCAGGCTATATATCAGAAAATGAATCTAAGCAATCTGTTCAGGCTGCACTTTATTTAAATCACCAAGACGAAGGGCTAAAAAGTAATAGTTCTGGTTTTTTTACTTTTTCATGAAAAGCCAATCAGAATTTGCGATTGGAAATATCCTCTTCAAGCCATGAGCAAAAGGTGATTAGTTTTAAGCCTAAATCTGACACACTTCTTTATATTGATTTGAAAGCAATCACTTTACAAGAAGTAATAACTAAATCTTCAAAAACCGAGGTCGGAAGGAGTTCGGTCAATATGAATATTGAAAAACTTAAATCTATACCGCCCGTGATGGGAGAGGCTGATATTTTAAAGACCTTTACATTATTCCCTGGTATTGCATCTGGAAATGAAGGGACTACAGGATTGTTCGTCAGGGGAGGAACACCAGACCAGAATTTATTATTGCTTGATGAAGCCGTAATTTTTAATCCTTCTCATTTACTGGGTTTTGTTTCTGTTTTCAATCAAAATTCCATTGAAAGTGCAAAGGTTTATAAGGGGAATTTCCCTTCGAAATATGGCGGAAGGCTATCGTCCATAGTGGATGTGGAAATGAAAGACGGAAGCGAAAGTGAGGAGAGAAAAGGCAAAGCAAGCATTGGTTTGTTAAGCTCGAATATTTTTTTCTCTGATAATAGGGAGAAATTTAGCTATATGCTTAGTGGAAGAAGTACTTACCTTACGCTGGCTTTAATTCCAAATAATATAAGATATCTGTACAATCAGACTGATAACCGATTTAATTATTGGATGGAAGATGTAAATGCTAAATTCAAATTTCAACCTGATGAAAATAATCAGTTTACATTTTCAGTTTATCAAACAGGAGATTATTTTACATCAAAAGAACGAGATGTTCCTTTAATAAATGAATTAAATATCAATTGGGGCAATCAATTAGCAAGTCTTCAACATTCGGGTTTGTTAAAAAATGATGTGATTATTGAGAATTCTTTAACGTATTCTCGCTATAAATATAAGCTGGATGTTTTACAATCAAATGAGCAGAATTCATCAGTAGATACAGCCTTTAGCAATAGTTCTGCTACACACAATATTTCATTAAAATCTCAACTTAATAAGGACATTAATCAGGAATTATCATTGGATGTTGGTATTCAACAACAATATTATTTTTTCAATCCTATATTTTTCAATCAGGTTTTGTCTAATGCAGGTACTACACCTCAAAATTTATGGGAAACAGGCTTGTTCTTGGATCTTAAATATAATATTACGGATTATTTAAAGCTCAATAGTGGTTATCGTCATAATTTCTATTTTTCAGGTGCAGATTTTTATTCTATAGGCGAACCTCGAATTTCCTTGGACTATGAATGGAGTAGTAATTTGAGTCTGAACTTAGGTTTTACTAAAATGGCACAACCCATCCATTTGTTAAACAGTAGTGCGGGTTTGCCCAATGATGTTTGGGTTCCGGCAAGTGATAATATTCGTCCTGCAATTGCTTATCAGGTTAATGGTGGATTTTCAAGAGCCTTACCTTCATTAAATGGAGAGTTATCGATAGAAGGTTATGCTAAAAAGATGAATGATTTAATCGATTATCCTTATGGATATAGTTTTTATGGTATAGCTGCTGGCTCGGTAGATGAAATGGTAGAGAAAGAAGGGGTAGGGAAAGCTTATGGGGTTGAGACCTATTTTGAAATGCAGAGGGGTGAATTTTCTTTCTGGTTATCTTATACCTATTCAGTGAATACCCGACAGTTTGATGGCATAAACGAAGGGGAACCATATTTTGCCAATTTTGACAGGAGACATGATTTGAGTTTATCTTTAAATTATCAAGCTAGTAAAAAATGGAACTTTAATGCAGTTTTTAATTTGCAGTTGGGAAGACCGTTCACGGCTCCCCGTGCAATTATTCAAAATCCTGGAGGTCTGGAACAAGTGGTGTACGGACCAAGGAACAATAGTCGCCTACCAATGTATCACCGCTTGGATTTGGGGGCCGAATATAGTTTTACCAAGAAAGGTCGAGATAGGAAATGGTTATTTGGAGTAATAAATGCTTATAATCGAGTGAACCCATTTTACTATCATTTAAGCCCTAAAATGACAGGTAGCAATGAAGTCGGGACAGTTGATTTCTTTGAAAATCAATACTCGGGTCAAGGATTTCTTCCTTTTTTACCTTATGTTTCTTATCAGTTTAAATTGTTTAAAAACAGAAAATGAGAATAAGTATATATAGTTTTTTAATCTTTTTTGTTTTCATAGCATGTGATACCAATGTCGATTTTGAAGGGGCTGAGTATCCTATTGAACCTGTGGTTTATGCTCATTTGAATGCAGATTCTACAGTTGAAGCGAGGGTTATGCACTCGGCACCTGTAAGAGGAGAATTTTCATCTGACAGAGCCATTGATGATGCAAGAGTGGTGTTGATTGAAAATGGAGAAGATAGTACGCTTCTGGAATTGACTTCAGAGGGTCAATATAAAGCGAATTTTATCCCCAATATGGAATCTCAATATAGCTTATGGGTGGAATCTTCTTATGGAAATATGTTGTCTTCATCAGTTAAAATACCAGGCAAGCCTAAGGTAGGTTCATCTTATTTGGAACCCTATCAAAAGGGATACTTTAACTATACAGATTTATTAAGGTCAGCATGGGAAATTGAGGGAGCATTGCCACAATTTTTGAGTCTGCAAGCAGGATATGAGCAGGCGAACCAATTTCAACCCATAAGGATTACCCCCGTTGAGGATGCTTTTATTTCTGTTTGCGGAGGAGGTTCAGCTTCAAATTTAGCCAATTTATATGATGTTGTCGATTTTGAAGATGAATGTCTTGAATCTGATTCTTTAAAAATTGCAGTAGCCTTTAATAGGGAGGATTTACCTGAAGCAAGCAGTAACTTAATATTGAAATTTGCCACTACTACTCAAGAATATCATGATTTTGAAGCTAACTTGATTGACTATAGGGCTATGGACTTATTTTTTGAGGAGCCCTTGCCTCCGTACAGCAATTTTGATTTTGGTTATGGATACTTTGCTGCTTTTAATGAAGTGGAAGTTGTGTTGAGTTTGTAGGTTTATCTATTTTACGCCCCAAACCAATTCTCATCCCGTCTCAATCTCTTATCTAATCCTACGGTATTGCCTCTCATAATACTTTCCAAGCCATGTTTATGACGGATTTTATCCAGAGCTTGGTAGAGTTGGATGTATTCTTCGGTATCGTCAAAGAGGTTGATTTGGTAGTTGCCGTGCACTAGTCCGCTGAGGCGCACCCCAATTAGTCGAAGCATCATCCTGCGGGTATATAATTGGTCAAAAAGCTCTTTTCCGTAGCGGATTAAGGTTTTATCGCTGGCGGTATAACTGATTTTCTTTTGCTTGCTTTCTGTGTCAAAATTGCTGTAGCGGATTTTAATAGAGATATTGGAAGTTAATCGGTTTTGCTCACGGAGTTTGTGCGCCAGTTTTTCTATCATGGCTACCAATACGGCTTTCGTATGCTTTACGTCCATGCTGTCATCATGAAAAGTGCTTTCTGTAGAAATGGATTTTTGTTCGCTATAGGGCGTAATAGGCGTGTGGTCTATTCCCTGCGCCCTTTGCCACATTACAATTCCATTTTTACCGAAGGTATATTCCATCAGTTTCTTGGGGATTTGCCTGAGTGTCTCTACTTTTTTCACGCCCATTGAGCGCAAAAGCTCCGAAGTTTTCTTTCCGATCATCGGGATTTTATGCACGGGCATAGGATCTAAGAAAGCGATTTCTGTGCCAGGCAAAATTTGTCTGGTGTTGTTGGGCTTTGCCTCTCCTGTGGCTACTTTCGATACCATTTTATTTTGAGAAAGCCCCATGCTGATGGGGAGCCCGCTTTCGCTGATGATTTTCTTTCTCAGCTCTTTCCCCCATTCATAGCAACCAAAATATTTATCCATTCCGCTTACATCCAGATAAAATTCATCCACAGAAGCCTTTTCAAAAAGAGGTGATTCGCTTCTGATGATTTCCGTAATCAGTTTAGAGTAATGACTGTAGTTTTGCATATCTCCTGCTATCACCAAGGCTTCTGGGCAGAGTTGTAAAGCCGTTTTCATGGGCATGGCAGAATGCACGCCATAAGTCCGGGTTTCATAGCTGCAGGCCGCTACCACACCTCTGTGTCCGCCCCCGACAATGACGGGTTTACCATTAAGACTTGAATCTAAAAGGCGTTCGACAGATACGAAAAAGGTGTCCATATCTAAATGAATGATGGATCTGGTAGCATTTTCTTGCATAAAACTAAAATATTTAGCTTTTATTTGGCTTTTTTGATATTTAATACTAAATTTATTATCAAAATTACTAAAATAAATAGTAATTCAATCGAAAAAGTTCGCGGCTTTTAAAATTATTAAGTGGGATGGATGTAAAAATTAGATTATCGAGTAAGCGCCTAAATTCAGGACGATGTCAGGTGCATTTTCATGTGCGAAATAAGACAGGGGATAGCAGATGGTACGGTTACGCACTTGCTGAACCGCAGGATACGGTAAGCGAGGTGGTCAGCAGAATTAGGAGTCGCTTTAGTAGGGCAGAGGATAAAATTTCTTTGCATCAACAGGTGCTGTATCATATGAATGAACATTATAGAGAAACGGATGATTTGATGATTTTCAGAGCCCCCTAAAGTCCCAAGCCCCCTAACCCGCCAGCTGGCGGGGAATTGGGCAGAAGGAAAGGAAAGTGAAGTAGGATGAAGGATAATGGGTGAGTGGTGGGTAGGTCAGCACTGAAGGTCAGACTGGAACTGCTAATAAAAAGCAGAAAGGTGATTGTAAATTTTGAAATAATATAGAAATAAGTAGAAATAGAGTGTCGAATCTTGTTATTTTACTTTTTCTTGATACTCGATACTCGATACAAGTTGATGGATGTTGGATGTGGGATGCTTAGGTCAGCACCGAAGGTCAGACCGGAAATGGCTAAGAGATGAAGTTAGAAGTGGGAAGAGGGAAGTAAAAAAGTTAGATAAGGGGTGGATGTGGAGTCTGGTGCAGAAAATTTACCATTTTCTAGCTACTCGATAATAAAAAAATAAAAACCGATGAAAGGGTCTTGATTCTAGGCTCTTGATTCTTGACTCTAATAAAATGAGCTTGATTAATAACAATATTAAATATCTCCGAAAGGAGAAGGGTTGGACGCAACAGGACTTGGCTGAAGAGCTGGGAGTGAAGCGTCCGCAGATTGGTTCTTATGAAGAGGGTAGGGCAGATCCTCGGATTCAGACTTTGATTAAATTGTCCGATCTTTTTAATGTAAGTTTGGATGACTTATTAGGGAAGGATTTATCCAGCCCGATGGTGGTCACTAAGAAGCCAACCAAAGTGTTGGCCATTACAGTGGATAGCCAAGAAAGGGAAAATATTGAATTGGTCCCTCAAAAAGCTTCTGCAGGTTACACTAACGGCTATGCTGATCCTGAGTATTTGCAGGAATTGCCTCGCTTTCAATTACCAAACTTACCTAGAAATAGCACTTATCGAGCATTTGAAATCAGTGGTGATTCCATGCTGCCTTTAGAACCGGGTACTATCATTATAGGTGAGTATGTTGAAAGTCCTGATTCAATCCGAAATGGTAAAACTTATATTATCGTAAGTGAGCAGGAAGGCGTGGTTTATAAAAGGGTTTTCAATTATGCCGAGGAAAAGGGAGTTCTATTTATGGTTTCCGATAATACTGTTTATTCTCCTTACGAAATTCCTTTGGAGAGCGTAATGGAAATTTGGGAAGCAAAAGCTTTTATCAGTACTCAATTCCCTGATGTGAAAAATAATGAAAATGCTCCTATGAGTCTTAGAGAGCTTACAGATATTGTGTTGGAAATTAAAGAGGAAGTGACAAAGCTGAAGAAGTAAAAATTAAATAAGCACGAGCTGGGAAGCTCGCGCTCAATTTCGTTAAGTTAAGAAAAAACACTCTTTCACCCGCATTTGTGTCTCCACAAATGCATTGGAAGAAAGCAAAAATATTCTGATGTATCTGCTTTCTTTTATGGTTGTGGAGACACAACCATGAGCATGAGCGAGGAAATTAAGTTAAAGCACGAGCTGGGAAGCTCGCACTAGCTTTTCAAGACAGTGTCCTAGAAAGTGTGTAAATGGAAATTCAGAGTATTACTTATCCTTTCAAAGCAGCAACACCAGGTAATTCTTTGCCTTCCATATATTCTAGTAAAGCACCACCGCCAGTTGATACATAACTTACTTTATCTCCATAACCTAAGCTATTAACTGCAGCGGCAGAATCACCACCACCAATTAGTGAGAAAGCTCCCTTTTCTGTGGCTTTTACTACAGATTCAGCAATTGATTTTGTGCCTTTAGCGAAATTTTCCATTTCAAAAACACCCATTGGCCCGTTCCAAAGAATAGTTTTTGATTCTTCTACTGTTTTTTGGAAAATAGCTGTGGCTTCTGGTCCGATGTCTAATCCCATCCAACCGTCTTCTATTGCATGGTTCTGTGCAACTTTTGTATTGGCATCATTGGCAAAATTGTCAGCTACGATAGAATCAATAGGTAATTTTAACTCAACGCCTTGTTCTTTTGCTTTTTGAATCAATTCTTTAGCTAAGTCTAATTTATCTTCTTCCACTAATGAGTTTCCGATTTTTCCGCCCATTGCTTTAAAGAAGGTATATGACATTCCACCGCCTATGATCAGATTATCTACTTTACCTAATAATTTCTCAATGATTAATATTTTATCAGAGATTTTAGCACCTCCCATAATGGCTGTGTAAGGCTTATCTGCTTTCTCCAATACTTTATCAGCATTTTCTATTTCTGCTGCCATTACAAATCCAGCCATTTTATCTTCAAAGAATTTAGCGACTACCGTGGTAGATGAATGAGCTCGGTGGGCAGTTCCAAAAGCATCATTCACATACACATTCCCTAATTTTGAAAGTGCCTCTGCAAAAGTTTCATCTCCTTTAGTCTCTCCTTCATGAAAACGAACATTTTCTAATAATAAAACCTCTCCATTTTTCAAATTTTGGGCTGCAGATTCGGCTTTTTCACCTATCGTTTCTTCACTGAAATGAACTTTGGCGCCATAAGCTTTTTCTAAATCGCCAACTATGTGCTGCAGTGAGAATTTATTTTCAGGGCCATTTTTTGGTCTGCCTAAATGGGACATTAAAACAGCCTTCCCTCCATCTTCCAATACTTTTTTAATAGTTGGGATAGTGGCCTTTATTCTTGTGTCGTCAGTTACCTTGAAATCTTTATTGAGGGGGACGTTTAAATCTACTCTGATTAATGCGGTTTTGTTTTCGAATGAATAATCTTTTACGGTTTGCATTGAGTTATATAATTATGGTTATAAATTTTATTCTTTTACGGCTGCTCTTAGCAGTCGGTCATTTATTGCTTTTCCTAAGCCTATTGATGGTACTTTTTCAGTAATGATCAAATCTACATTACTCTCATCTAATTTACGAAGATGGGAGAATAAGTTTTTGGTCGCCTCGTGCATATCTCCTGATTTTGACAATACTAATGATATTTCAGCTTGTCTGAAATGTTTTGAAAAAGACAAGATCCCTAATTTTAGTTTAGGGTTTTGCTCGATTATAGCTTCTATATTTCCTAATACGATATTTTTACTAGGTGCATAATGGCTTTTGAGCATGCCCGGTGCATCGGGCTTAGAACTGGAATGAGGTAGTATTTTTACCTTCCCGGTTAATTTCTCGATTGCATCTACATCAAGTCCACCCAATCGATAAATAACAGTTTCACCATTTTCAAAGCCCAATATGGTGGATTCGATACCCACCTCGCTAATTTCTCCTTCTAGAATAAAAGGAATTTTATCACCCAATTGCTGCTGAACATGCTTTGAACTTGTAGGGCTGATATAACCAAAAGGGTTGGCGCTAGGAGCAGCTAATGGATAATCCAATATTTTAAGCAAGCTTAATGCTTTTGGGTGCTTTGGAATACGAAATGCCACTCTATCTAATCCTGAGCAAGTTAAATCAGGGATTTTGTGATTTCGTTCCAATAAAATGGTCATTGGACCAGGCCAAAATGCATTAGCCAAAGTTTTAGCAGTTTCAGGAATTTCTTTTACGTATTCGCTTATTGCCTCAAGGCTGTGAGAATGAAGAATTAGAGGGTCAAAATGAGGACGGTTTTTGACCTCAAAAATTTTGCTCACTACTTCAGCCTTCAAACCATTACCTGCTAAGCCATAAACAGTTTCCGTAGGAAGCCCAATGAGCTGATCCGTATCGAGTATAGCTTTAGCTTTATTAATATCGCTATTGATCTCTGCCATAATTCAGAAGGCGAATTTAAGATATTTTTTTATGGATGTCACAGATTTGTAAAATGAGAATGATATATTTATACTTGGACTCACCAAAACAAATAATCAAATGAGTAGAAAAACGAGAAATCTTTTAAAATTAGTAGCTATTGTTCTTGTGATGGTTTTAGTATTTATGGAATTAAATATTATTGCCATTCCCGCTTTGGACCCTTACCAATTTTGGTTAAGTATTGTAGCTTTTGGGATAGTATTAATTACGTCAAAATAAAAAACGATTTCAGTAGTAAGTACTACTGAAATCATTTTTTTCTAATCACAAAATTTTTCTAATGCTTCATTAGCATCCTGAAAACCTCTGTTTTTAGCTTTAACCAAATCATCACAACCTGCATCTTTTTGATCTGTATTGATTTTAATGAAGCCACTCCAATAATAACTTTCGCCATTTTCAGGATTTATTTTCAGGCTTAAATCCAATAAACTGTCTGCTTTAGCAAATGAGCCAAACTGTAATAATGTTTTCGCACTATTAAGGTATGGTATATGATTATTTGGAGAAAGTTTAATGGCAAACCTATTGTCTTCTAAGGCCGCATCATATTGTTTTAATTCAAATAATGCTGTAGCTCTATTAATGTATAAATCTGCATTATTTGGTTGTAAATTTATTGCCTTATTGTAATCTAATAGTGCTTTTTCGTATTTTTTTGATTCTAAATGCACATTTCCTCTATTATAATACGGCTTATAATTCGAAGAGTCATTTTTTATTGAGTGAGTAAAATCTTCTTTTGACTTTGAATAGTCTAATAATTGAAGATGTGCCACACCTCTCATATTGTATGCGTCTGCATTATCATTATTCTTAGAAATCACCTTGTTTAGGTATTTTATCGCCTCTTTGTAATTTTCGGCCTGCATATTTTTTCGGCTTTCTTGCATTAATTCATCCTCTGAAGGGCTGCAAGCGAATAATATTGTTGAAGTAATTAGTAAAATAAAAGTGTTAATCTTGATCATATGTTTAAACATTAAATATTGTAAAATATAAAAAACCTTACATGAATGACTTAAGTGTTATTTGTGCTATTTCCGTTTAAAAAAAGCGTTTTACATTTGTGTCAAGCTTTACGATTCATTTATTCAAATGGGCGTAATTTTAAGGTTGATAGTTTACCCCGGTTTGGTTCACCGGGGTTTTTTTATGCCCGGTCAATTCTTTCCACCTTATCAAATTCCATTATAAAGTCCTTTCCGAATGCCTGAGCTGGTGTTAAGTAACCATTTACGGATTTATCTTTAAGTTTTAAAGCGGATGACAAAGCTGTTTTTGCGGTTAGGAAATAGGCTTCAGGAGTAATCAATTCCGCTGAAAAGCTCTTTCCGGTTTCATCCGTTATTTTTCCCAATACATAGGTCTTTCCAGATTTTAGATTTTCCTCATTAGGCCCGGTGACAGAATTTTCAATCTTTTTTCTCACTAATTTTTGAATCCACCCGATACCAAGTAAAAATTTTAAACCTCTGTATTTTTTAATTTTATTGATCATTTTGGAACTGGCACCACTAAAAACCTTGATATTTGGAATTTGAGTTTGGTGATAGCTGGTCATTAAATCACCCCATGGTATGGTCATGCACCATTGTTTTCTATGGGAAAATTCGATTTCTTTTACCTCATAAGCTAATGGAACATTTTTAATTTCTCCATTTTCCCTAATAAAACCTCCTTTTGCAATGTTTTTGGCCATGGTAACGGCTGTACCTCTTGACATGCCCGTTTTGGAGCCGACAAAGGCCAATTCTAAGGCAGTACCCCCAGGAAGTTTTTCTTTTAAGTATCCTGCAAGGCAATCTGTGGGAACTACATCAAAACCAACTCCGGGCATAAGCGCAACCCCTGCTTTTTTTGCCTCATCATTATATTTCATGATGTCTTCAAACACCCAAATTTCTCCTGTTATATCTAGGTAATTGGTCTTTGATTGAATACATGCTTCCACCATTGGGATAGCCGTTTCAGAAAATGGTCCGGCACAATGGATCACCGTATCAAAGTTTTTTAATAATTCTTCTAATTGTTCTTTTTCTCCTAATTCAACTATATGAAAAGGGGATCCAGTTTCATTGGCCAATGATTGAATAGCAGCCTGATTTCTGCCCGCTATTTCAACTTGAATTCCGTTTTCTTTGGCTTCATTAGTGATTAATTTACCGGTATATCCGTTCGCACCATATATTAGAATTTTATATTCCATTTAATAAATTTTTAGATTTTTTTACCATCCTTAAAATAGAGGTTTCAGTTGTTAAAGCTTCAATATCCTGTAATTTAACCCATTGAAAATCATTGCTCTCAGAATTAATTTGAGTTTTTTCTTTTGATAGGCAAAAATAAGCAAACCTAACATCATAATGCTCATGTTCAGGGATTCCTTTTTTCTCTGGTATAAGATGTATATCTATATCGAATATTTTGGTTGAAATTAATTTTAATTCATCAAGCCCGGTTTCTTCATTAGCCTCTTTTCTGGCTACATTTTCCAAATCTGTATCGCCATCAGCATGGCCACCTGGCTGCAGCCATTTATTAAGCTTTTTGTGATGAATTAACAATACCTCTATAGTGTCAGGATTGATGATCCAAGCCGAGGCGGTAAAGTGAGCGTCAATGTTGTTACGACTAAATGCTAATTTGCCCTTAGCTTCAAAAAGCTGTAGCATTTTATTTTTATATAGTTTTTCCTTTTCAGATTGCGGGCTATATAGTTTTAATGAATTCATGTTGAAATTGGAGGGTAAAAAAAAAGCCATCTGAACAGATGGCTTTAATGCAAATATTTCAAAATTATATGTTATTGTAATTCTAAGCTTAATGTGATACTAGTTTCATCATCACCTTCTTTTGGAAATGGTGCCGAGTAGCTCAGACTTAAATTACCATTGTCTTTGTTTATGGAAGTAATGGTTAATTCTCCTCCTGAGCTTAATGAAACTACATCTAAATTATCATTAAGTGAAAATGTACCGTCAGAATCTAAAGTTTCATTATGGTTTAAATTAGCGTCAGTAAATGCTTGTAGACCTGATACTGAATAGGTTGTATTGTCAGCGGTAAATGTGATGGATATATCAGTTAAACCCTCATCCAATACATTAGCTCCTACAATATCCCAAGTTCCTTTTAATTCTTCAATTTTTTCTTGCTCAGGATTTTCCTCATCCTTTGGTTTACATGAGCCGAATATGAAAACAAAAGTTAATACTAGTAAGCTTAAAAGTTTAATGTTCTTTTTCATAATGAGTAAATTAGTTATTTGTATTCTAAAGTATAAAAGTCTGAATTATTGTTCATAATCCAATAAAATATTTAATTTTTTTATTTAATTCTTACGATCAATTAATCCCAATATTAACGATTTTTTTTGCAAAATCATTGTATTCTGTGGGGTCATTTGATGCAATTAGGGTGATTCTTTGGTTTACAGTCCTTTTAAGCAAGTCTTTGTACCATTTTATGCCCTGAGAATCTAGGTGTGAAGTAGGTTCGTCCAGCAGCAATACATCAGCTTCAAAGCTACAACATAAAATTAATTTTAGTCTTTGTTGCATTCCTGAAGAAAATTCTGCTATTGGTTTATTCAAACTATGGTGCAGATTAGCATTTTCAATTTCATCCATCACATTTTCATCAGTAAGGGAGTCTTTAAATTTTGAATGAAAATCTAAATGTTCTTTTAATGTAAATTCTTCAATTAAATTAAGGTAGGGTGCCGTAATTCCTAATAATCGATAAATATTTTCTTTTTCAATGTCAGCCCCATTTTCAATATATTTAACTAGGCCGCTGCTGGGCGCTGTTACTCCTGCAATAATCTTAATTAATGTTGACTTCCCACTTCCATTTTCTCCAGTAATAGCATAAGCATTATTGGTTTCGAATGTGTGATTTAAATTTTCAAACAATTTGTTTTTTGGATATTTTTTGGAAAGCCCTTCAAGAATTAATTGCATAAGATGCTTTTTATCGTTCCTGTTAATTGAAACACCCTTAAAATTTCTAACTAAGAAATAGACCTTGAATTAGGTTTTAATGGGTTGTCTATTAGGATTTTAATTGCCGTATCCTTTCATAATACCTCTTTCGGATTTTCTTACAAAAGCAGTAATATTATCTCGCTCTTCGCTACTTCTGATTAAGGTTTCGATATTTTCAAGTGCTTCCGCATTATTTTTCCCACTTAAGTATAAGCTTCTATAAATTTCTTGAATATCATTTATTCTTTCATTGCTAAAGCCCCTTCTTCTTAGTCCAACGGAATTAATTCCACAGTAAGTAAGCGGCTCACGAGCAGCTTTCACATACGGTGGAACATCTTTCCTAACCAAGGAGCCTCCAGAGATCATCACATGGCTACCAATTTTCACGAATTGATGGATGGCCGTTGCTCCACCGATTATTGCCCAATCATCAATTGAAACATGACCTCCAACTTGAACAGAATTTACCAAAATACAATGGTCACCTATTATGCAATCATGAGCGATGTGCACATAAGCCATGATTAAGGTATTAGCACCAATTTTTGTGACTTGTCTATCACTTGTTCCTCTACTGATATTTACATATTCCCTGATCACAGTTCCGTCCCCAATTTCAGTTGTGGTAACTTCACCACTAAATTTAAGGTCTTGAGGTACTGCAGAAATAGTAGCCCCGGAATATATTTTACAGTTTTTACCAATTCTAGCTCCTGAATTAATGGTGACATTGGGGCCTATCCAAGTTCCATCCCCAATTTCAACATCTTTATCAATGAAGGTGAAAGGTTCAATGATTACATCCTTACCTATTTTAGCATCAGGATGTATATAGTTTAATGACTTGTCCATGTAAATTTTATTTAAGCAGAAATTTGCTTTTCATAACCTCAAAGAGGTATTATTCTTCATCTTTTTTAACAATTCTTGCAGTAAGTGTTGCTTCACTTACTACACTATTTCCTACATAGGCATATCCTTGCATTTTGGCCACCCCTCTTTTTATAGGGGCTAGTAGTTCGCATTTAAGTATGATTGTATCCCCAGGCCTTACCATTTTTCTGAAACGACAATTGTCAATTCCTAAAAAATAAGTCCAGTATTCCGAAGGTTCATCAACCGTACTTAAAACTAAAATCCCACCTGTTTGTGCCATTGCTTCAATTTGTAAAACGCCAGGCATTACTGGGTTTCCAGGAAAATGACCTTGGAAGAAATTTTCATTAATCGTAATGTTTTTTAAACCTATTACGGTTTTATGGTCTTGATGTATGATTTTATCCACTAATTGAAAAGGATACCTGTGGCGCAACATTGCAGAAATACCATCAATATCCAATACAGGCTCAGCATTAGGGTCATATTTAGGAGCTGATTTTTCAGCTTTTTTAATATGTTTTTTTATTTTTTGAGCAAAGGCCACATTGGTGGAATGGCCTGGTCTGGCAGCTAAAATTTGACCTTTAATGGGTCTGCCTACTAAAGCTAGATCACCCACCACATCTAATAATTTATGTCGAGCAGGCTCATTTTTAAATCTCAATTCAATGTTATCTAAAATTCCTTCTTCTTTAACTTCAATATGAGGTTTGTTAAAGATTTTGGCAAGCTCTGTTAACTCATCATCAGAAACCAGTTTATCAGCCACAACAATGGCATTGTTCAAATCACCGCCCTTAATTAAGTTGTTATTATAAAGTTGCTGAAGTTCATGTAGAAACACAAAAGTCCTGCAAGTAGATATTTCTTTCTTAAAATCTGCTAAATTATTTAAGGAAGCATGTTGACTTCCTAACACCTTAGAATTGTAGTCAATCATGACGGTAACCCTATAATCATCCACAGGTAACAAGGCCATTTCTACATTTTTCTCATCGTCAGTCAGAAAAATACTTTCGGAAACTTCAAAAAAATTCCTGAGGGCATTTTGTTCTTCAAGACCCACGGATTCCAAAGCTTCAAAGAATAACTTGGCACTCCCGTCCATAATAGGAGTCTCAGGACCATCCACTTCTATTAAAATATTGTCGATTTGCAGACCTACTAAGGCTGACAAAACATGCTCAACAGTTGAAACTCTAGCTTCGCCTTTAGCAATAGTGGTACCTCTTGAAGTATCAACCACCAAATCGGCATCGGCTTCTATTATTGGTTTTTCAGGAAGGTCTATTCTTTGAAATTTAATTCCACTATCGATTGCATCCGGCTTGAAGGTTAAAGTAACTCTATGACCGGTGTGGAGCCCAACACCAGAAACACTTACTTCTTTATTAATAGTGTGCTGCTTATTATACATTTAGTTCTTTTTTTCAGTCGGCAAATTTAAAACTATTTTTTTCAATTGCTGAACTTGTTGGTGTAATTCCGGCAACCTTTTAAATAAAGTGCTAGCCTTAAGGTATTGTTTATGATCAAAGCCAATGGTTCCTGAAAGAATTGTACCGCTTTGTTTCACTGATTTGGACACACCGGATTTGGCACTAACCGTGGTGTGATCTGCAATTTCAATATGCCCTACTATTCCAACCTGACCTGCAATCACACAGTTTTTACCCACTTTAGTACTTCCGGAAATTCCTGTTTGAGAGGCTATCACGGTATTTTCGCCAATCTCTACATTATGGGCAATTTGAACCAAATTATCAATTTTGGCTCCCTTTCGGATAACAGTTGATCCTAAAGTTGCACAATCGATAGTAGTGTTTGCACCTATGCTTACATTATCTTCTAAAATTACATTGCCCAGTTGAGGAATAGTTTTGTAGGTTCCGTCTGATTGTGGTGCAAATCCAAAACCATCACTTCCGATTACTGTACCTGCTTGGATATTGCAGTTTTTACCGATTTTACAATCAGCATAAACCTTAACGCCCTGAAAAATGATTGTGTTGTCTCCAATCTCCACATTATCCCCTATATGGGCTTGTGGATATATTTTCACATTATTACCGATTTTCACATTACTGCCTATATATGAAAAAGCACCTCTGTATATGTTTTCACCAACAGAACTTTCTTTTCCTATAAAAGATGGATCTTCCACGCCTGATTTAGCATAAGATAATATCTTATTATATTCTTCCAATAATTGCGTAAAAGCAGAATAAGGGTCTTCAACTTTTATTAAAGCTGGTTTAATGGTTTTTTTAGGGGTGAAACTATTTTTGACAATAATAGCGGCTGCATCTGATTTATAGATAAAATTCTCATACTTTTCATTTGATAAAAAGCTGATAGTTTTGGCTTTTCCTTCCTCTATTTTACCCAGATTATCGACAACTCTTTCCCCATCGCCTTCTACTGATCCACCGATCATTCCGGCTATTTGATTTACGCTAAACTCCATTTATAATGATTATGGTTGCTATAATTTACAAAGATACGTTTTTAGGTAGGCATAGGTAATATTTTTTGACAATTTTACTCATAGCTTTGATGTTTGGTAAATCTGCAGCTTGAGCAATATCCATTAAATGCCCTTTTTTAGTTATTATTTTAATGCTTTTTCCTCCTAATACATAGGCGGAATTTGTCACTTCACCATGTGAAATGAAAAAAGCAGCTTCCTTATTCAATAAATTAAATTCTTGTGTGATTTTTCCTTTTAAAGTGTTGATATCAGCTTTTTTAAGAGGTTCGTTTCCTAGCTTTATTTTAAATAAATCTCTTTGAAGTAGGCGCTGGCTTAAACTTTTAAGGACTTTATCCTTATTGTTTTCCCAGACTTTAATGGCATGCCATATATCAGAATCATCAAGTTTTGAGAAATGATGAACAATTTCAGGCTTTTCCTGAAACTCTTCCAAAGTAAAATCATTTTCTAAGAAATATTTTAGAGCGGGGGAGATATGGTCTAGGCTGTGAACTTCTTTTGCTCTGCTCATCAAATGAACTAACATCCTTTCCGCACTTAATGCTGTTTTATGCAAATAAACTTGCCAATACATCAATCTTCTGGCATTAAGGAAATTTTCGATACTGTAGATGGCTTTTTCTTCAACCACAATTTCATCATCTATTACATCCAAATGGCTAATGATTCTATCTACACTTATATTTCCTTCTGAAACCCCTGTATAGAATGAATCTCTGTTGAGGTAATCTAATCTATCAACATCCAGTTGGCTGGAAATTAATTGATGGAAAAATTTTCTTTTATAGGTGTTTTTAAACATAGCAATAGCAGTATCCAATTGCCCTGAAAACTCTTTATTGAGCATTTTCATAAACTGCAATGAGATGTTTTCATGCGTAATACCCTTTAATAAACTGTATTCCAATGCATGAGAAAAAGGCCCATGTCCTATATCATGAAGTAAAATAGCAATTTGAGCTGATTCATATTCTGTCTCATTTATATTGATATTTTTTTCTTTTAAATGATCTAATGCCATTCCCATCAAGTGCGTTGCACCCAAGGCATGATGAAAGCGTGTGTGCGTGGCTCCCGGATATACCAGTTCACTCAAACCCAATTGCCTTATCCTTCGTAAGCGTTGGAAATAAGGGTGATTGAATATATTGAAAAGTAATTCACTTTTTATTGTAATGAATCCATAAATAGGATCGTTTACCTTTTTTAACTTTTTCAAATCAACTAATTTTAAAGGCTCAAATTTAAATTATGCAAAATTATCAAATCTTATGGGCAGATGACGAAATTGATCTGCTAAAACCCCATATAATCTTTTTAGAGAACAAAGGTTATCAAATTACTCCAGTAAATAATGGTTCGGAGGCAGTAGATTTATGTAAAGAACAAAAATTTGATATTGTTTTCCTTGACGAAAATATGCCGGGCATGACGGGGTTGGAAACTTTGAGCCTGATAAAGGGTAATAAACCTAATTTGCCTGTTGTCATGATTACGAAAAGTGAAGAGGAATATATAATGGAAGAAGCAATCGGATCTAAGATTGCCGATTACCTCATAAAGCCATTAAATCCTAATCAGATTCTTCTTTCCGTGAAGAAAATTTTAGATAATCAACGCTTAGTTACAGAAAAAACCAATCAAAGCTATCAGCAGGATTTCCGAAATATAAGTATGGCATTTGGTGATGATATGGATCACCAAGAATGGGCTGAAATGTACAAAAAACTTGTTTTCTGGGATTTGGAAATTGATCAAACGGAAGATCAAAGTATGTCTGAAGTGTTATCGATGCAACATGTGGAAGCCAATTCCAATTTTGCGAAATTCATAGATGATAATTATGAAGGCTGGTTAAATGACTATCAGGAGGAAGCGCCATTATTGAGCCATCAATTGATGGACGAAAAGGTATTTCCTAAGATGGGCGATGAACCCGTTTTTTTTATTGTAATCGATAATTTACGATTTGACCAATGGAAATTATTGGAGCCTGAAATCCTTAAATATTTCAATATAGAGGAGGAGGATAATTATTATTCTATTTTACCAACCACCACTGCCTATGCCAGAAATTCTATTTTTTCTGGGCTTTTGCCCCTTGAAATGGCAAAAAAGCATCCTGATTTATGGGTAACGGAAGATGATGATGAAGGAAAAAATAATTTTGAGGATAAATTTTTGGAACGCCATCTCAAAAGAAAAAACATCCCTGGCAAATTCACTTACAATAAAATCGTAAATGTCAATCAGGGTAAGCAAGTTTTAGAACATGTTTCTGCCATGATGGATCATAATCTTAATGTTTTGGTCTATAATTTTGTGGATATGCTTTCACATGCCAGAACGGATATGAAAATGATCCGTGAATTGGCCCCGGATGAATCGGCTTACCGTTCTTTAACTAAAAGCTGGTTTTTACATTCCCCACTTTTAGATTTATTGAAAAGAGTTTCTTCCAAAAAAGCTAAGGTTGTAATCACAACAGATCATGGTACAATTAGAGTGAAAAAGCCATTTAAAATTGTAGGGGACAGAAATGTTAATAGTAATTTAAGATATAAACAAGGTAAAAACCTGGGGTATAAAAAGAGTAATGATGTTTTAGAAGCTCCTAAACCGGAAAGATTTCATTTACCAACATTGAATGTGAGTACTTCCTATGTATTCACCAAAGGGGAAAGCTTTTTTGCCTATCCAAATAATTATAATTATTACGTAAATTACTTTAAAGATACATTTCAACATGGAGGAGTTTCCATGGAAGAAATGATAATTCCTATTATTTCATTAACTTCGAAAGATGGAAAGTGAAATCTCTGAAAACATATCTTTTTCGGACATAGACTTGGAAGGCCTGTCCAATGTGGTAGCTGAAATTTATGATTTTGGAAAAAGTTATAAAATTTGGCTATTTAAGGCTGAAATGGGAGGAGGAAAAACAACTTTTATCAGTCGTCTTTGCGATTTTTTGGAAGTGGAAGATCATGTTAGCAGTCCTACTTTTGGTTTGGTGAATGAATATATGTCTGCCAAAGCAGGGAAGATATATCATTTTGATTTCTACAGAATTAAAAATGAGCAAGAAGCCTTCGAGATAGGAGTAGAGGATTATTTTTATTCAGGTAATTTGTGTTTAATCGAGTGGCCAGAAATGATTCCTTCTTTCATTCCTGATCAATTTTTATTGATTGAGATCCGCCTTTCCAGAGAACAGACTAAAAGGAATTTTAAAATAAGTAAGCATGGCTAAGGAAGTTTCAAGAAAGGGCTTTGATGTTCTGGCAAGAAAAAGTGCCCTCTATCCTCAGGAAGAATTGTTGGCAGTAGAGCGTGGTAAAAATGCCATGCAAATTGGCGTCCCGAATGAGATTTCCTTGCAAGAAAAAAGAGTGCCGCTTACCCCAGGGGCTGTGGCTTTATTATCCAATAATGGTCATGAGGTGATTGTGGAAAGCGGAATGGGTTTGAGCAGTAATTTTACTGATAATGAATATAGTGATGCCGGGGCGAAAATAGTGTATTCCGCCAAAGAAGCTTTTGAAGCACAGCTTGTTGTGAAAATTGAGCCACCGGTGAAAAAAGAAATTGAAATGTTCAAACCCGGTAGTTTTTTGATTTCAGCCCTTCAGCTCGGACAACTAAGCAAAGAATATTTTCAAAGCCTAAATGAGAAAAGAATTAATGCAATTGGTATTGAATTAATTGAGGATAAAGTTGGGGGTATGCCTGTTGTGCGTGCCATGAGTGAAGTAGCAGGGATTTCTGCTATCCAGATTGCTACCGAATTATTGAGTAATCTCAATGGAGGGAAAGGAATAATTTTAGGTGGTATTACCGGGGTTAGACCTACCAAGGTCGTGATTTTAGGTGCTGGAACAGTAGGTGAATATGCTGCACGTGCAGCTTTAGGATTAGGGGCTAATATTGAAATTTACGATAACCATCTTTATAAATTAAGAAGAATTAAGCATGCTCTGGGACAGCCTGTTCATACCAGTACATTGGACACTGTAATGTTGAGTGATTCCTTAATGGAGGCTGACGTTTTGATAGGGGCAATCCGTGCGGAAAAAGGCAGGAACAGATGCATAGTGACTGAGGAGATGGTGATGAATATGCGAAAAAATGCCGTGATTATAGATGTGAGTATTGACCAAGGTGGATGTGTGGAAACTTCAGAGGTGACTTCTCATGATAATCCTACCTTTAAAAAGTTTGATGTCATTCATTATTGCGTTCCCAATATTGCCTCTAGGGTTTCGAGAACGGCCAGTAGTGCAGTTAGCAATATTTTAACTCCAATGTTGCTACAAGCAGGAGATGTTGGCGGAATTGAGGAAATGATATTTACCCATTCATGGTTTATGAAAGGAGTTTATACTTATAAAGGAAGTCTTACCAATATGCATTTAGCTAAAAAATTTAATTTAAAATATAAGGAGTTGAGCTTATTAATGGCGGCTAGATTTTAATCTAAACCCTATTAAAAGCATATCATCTACTTGTTCTTCTATGCCTTTCCAGTTTTTTACTGTTGCTTTTATATATTTTTCTTGCTTATGGATAGGGTCTTTGTGAATGGATTCTAGATCTTTTTTCAGGCGTTTAACACCATATTTTTTGTCATTAGGCCCCCCAAATTGATCTTGAATACCATCGGAAAATAAATAAAACATTATGGGTTCGTCAATAATGATGATGTGATTTTCAAACTCCATTTTCCTATTGTTCATATAAGTTTCACCAATAGAAAAGCGGGTCCCCCTGATGATATTCATTTCATTATTTTTAAAATAAAGTATTCTGTGTCCTGCACCAGCAAAGGTTAGTTTATTGTCCGTTATGGCGCAAAGTCCGATTTCCATACCATCATTACTATAACTATTCTCCTGTTTTAGCATAATTCTCAGTCGCCTATCCATTTCGGTTAAAACTTTGGCTGGTTCGTTATAATCCAACTCAATTATAACTTGTGATAAAAGCGCATCCGCAATCATGCTCATAAAAGCACCCGGAACTCCATGACCCGTACAATCAATGGAAGCAATAAATTTAATTTCTTTACCCCCTATATTTTTTTGATGAAACCAGTAAAAATCACCACTGACAATATCCCTTGCTTGATAGAATATAAATGATTCAGGCAATGATCTCTTAATTGTTTTTAAATCAGGCAAGAGCGAATTTTGAATTTTTTGCGCATAATTAATACTATCGGTAACGTCCTGATTTCTTTTCTCTAAAATGCTATAAGCCTCAGATAGCTGGTCACGATGCGATTCTATTTCTTCTTTTTGGCTTTTGAGCTCTTCTGTCATTTCACCCAACTGCAGATTTCTTTCTTCTATCTCCTGATTTTGAGAGTTTAATAAGGTTAATGCTTTTTGTTTCAGGCGGTTTCTGCTTATATAAACGGCTAAAGATAGCGCCAGAAGTAGAAGGATAATCAAAGACCCCAATATTATGATGTTTTTTTGTGTGATAGATTCCTTGCTTAATTCACTCTCTTGTTTAAGTAAATTTATTTCCGCTTCTCGCTCTTTGGCTTCATATAATTCCTGCAGCTCAAGGAATTTTTCAGATGTTTCCTCATTATAAATTTTGTCGTTTGTATCGACAAATTTCTTCAAATCATCATAAGCCTTTGCATGATTTGCCAATGATTTGTGGATACTACTTCTTAGCTCATAACCTTTTCTTAAATAATAATTAGATTCTGACTTTCCCGCACTATTAATAGAGGAATCTGCGAATTGAAGCGCATTACTAAATTGATTTTTCTTTACATATATGTTTGAAATTGTAAGATATGCTTCACTTATGGCGGCATAATCAGGATCGGAACTATATTGAATTTCCAAGCCTCTTAAAAGGTAAATTAGCGCTTTGTTAAAATTATTATTTCTTTCCAAAGCCACGCCATAGTTTATAAAGGCAATGGATCTTACGTAATCTTCACTTATCTCTTCAAATTCTATGGCTTTCTTGGCATAATATTCTGCAGAATCATATTCCTCCATGCGAACATACATATCAGCTATATTTAATAGACCAATCATCTGATCTTGAGGAAGATTATTTTCCTTCGCATATCGAATATTGTATCTATAATATTCTATAGCTTTTGCATAATTCCCCATTTCATCATAAGTCAGGGCAAGGTGAGTAATGACATAATCTATCATCTTTTCACTGCCCATGGTTTTTGCCAGTTGAAGAGCTTCCTGCTGAATTTTAAGTGCTTTATCCAATGCGCCTAAATTGTAATAAGTATAGGCTATCATTGCATTTCCATAGATGATTTGGGTGGTGTCTTTCTTGTTTTGGGCTAGTTCCAACAATTTCTCTGCATAAGAAATAGCTTTTTCATTATTATTGAATTGGTATTTCGAGCTTAGCTCATAGTATAAGCTCATCCGTTGAGAATCGGATTTTGCATTATTTAAATCTTCCTTCAATTCTTTGATTGACTGCCCGTAAGAGGACAGATGAAAAAATACCAAAAAAATGAATATTACTTTATACACTTATACTTGATTTATTTGGTAATTGATATGCAATTTATCATTTCATTCTATAATAAATCAAAGGTTTAGGTATTTAATATTTTAGGATTATGGAGATGTATAACTCTATAATCATGTATTTAATTAAAAATATTTATTTTAATTCTTCATTTTTCTTTTTAGCAATTGAGCATTTAGTGCTACTATAATTGTACTTAAGCTCATTAAACCAGCACCGACAGCGGGGCTCAAAATGATTCCTGCAAAAGCTAAAGCTCCTGCTGCCATAGGAATGGCTACAATATTATAACCCGCTGCCCAGAATAGGTTCTGCATCATTTTCTGATAAGTAGATTTTCCAAAAGCCAGAAGATGCACTATATCCATTGGGTTGCTATTGACCAATATAATATCAGCTGTTTCAGCTGCCACATCAGTTCCTGAACCGATTGCAATTCCTACATCTGCTTTAGCTAGGGCAGGCGCATCATTTACTCCATCACCTGTCATGCCTACTATTTCGCCCTTTTCTTGCAAATCTTCAATTATTTTTTGCTTGTCTTCGGGAAGTACTTCCGCATAATAATCATCCAAGCCTAATTCTTTACTGACTGATTTTGCGACTTCTTCATTATCACCGGTAGCCATAATGACTTTTAAGCCGTTTTCTTTCAAAATTTTCACAGCTTCAAAAGATTCATCCCTAATTTCATCAGCGAGTGAAATATAACCTATCAAATTTTTATCATTAAGGATATAAACAATGGTCTCTGCTTTTTCATTTTTTGTATCTTCAGGTAATTCAATATTATTTTCTTCCAAATAGCCAGGACTGACGACTTTGATTGATTCACCATTAATTTTTGCTTGTATTCCTTCTCCCGTCAGGTTTTCAAAGTCAGTTACATCTTCATAATCTAAATCTTCTTCTTCATGTTTTGTCAAAATTCCTGTTGCAATCGGATGTTCGGATTCTTTTTCCAAGGATGCCGCTATTTTAAGAATGTCTTTATCTTTATATTCATCTGAAGTACTTTTAAACTGATTCACTACAAAATTCCCTTTTGTGAGAGTGCCTGTTTTATCGAAAATGATGGTGGTGATATTGCGAGAATTTTCAAATGCAGTTCTATTTCTAATCAATAATCCGTTTTGAGCAGAAACCGAAGTGGAAATGGCTACAACCAAAGGCATAGCTAATCCCAATGCATGTGGACAGGCAATAATCATAACAGTCACCATTCTTTCCAGTGCGTAATCGAACTCTTTTCCTTGCCATAACCATACTCCTAAAGTGGTAAACCCAGAGAAAAGAGCAATGTAAAAAAGCAAAGCAGCAGCTTTATTGGCAAGATTTTGAGTTTTGGACTTAGTCTCTTGAGCGGATTTTACCATTTCCACTACCTTATTCAAATATGAACCTTCACTATCTTCTTTAATTTTAAATTGAATAGAGGAGGAGCCATTTACAGATCCACCAATTACCTCATCGCTTTCTTTTTTGCTTACAGGTTTTGATTCACCTGTAATCATAGATTCGTTTATATCACTTTTTCCTTTTTCAATGATACCATCAGCTGGAATTTTTTCTCCTGGTTTTACCAAAACCAAATCACCTGCTTCCAATTCTGAAATTTTTACTTCATGCGTATCTCCATTTTTGTCCAGTTTTAAGGCGGTGGAGGGAAGTAATTTAGCCAGTTCCTCGACAGCACCTGAAGCCCCCATTATTGATTTCATTTCGATCCAATGTCCCAATAACATGATGGCAATAAGACTAGCTAGTTCCCAAAAGAAAATTTTGCCTTCTAGCCCGAAAACCACAGCTGAGCTATAAAAATAGGCTACACTTATAGCCAGCGCAATTAAAGTCATCATGCCTGGTTTTCGATCGGCAATCTCATCTTTCAATCCTTTGAGGAAAGGAAATCCGCAATAGAAAAATACAATGGTGGAAAGCCCGAATTGAACATATCTATCATATTGAAACCTTAATTCATATCCCAATAATTCTTGAATCATGGGAGCTAAGATCATAATAGGAATAGTGAGGATAATTGAAATCCAAAAACGTTTTTTGAAATCTTCTATCATCTGAGCATGATGTTCGTGGTGATCGTGCTCATCGTGCTTATGACCTTCATGGTTATGATGATCGTGCTTTTCTTGAGAATTATGATGGCTTGAAGACATTGAAAAAATTAGTTAAATTGAAGATACATTTTAAAAAAGTAACCTATACTATAAATGGAATTGAGCTCATAATGTTTCGATGACTCTAAAGCTGACACTTGTTCATTGGTGCCATTTATTGACATTTGTAAGATAGCCTGTCATTATTGCAGCTTTTTGACTATATGGCGCATGAACTCAAAAAGAGCGATTGTAAATGAAATTAATTTGAAATTTATGAGATATGAATTTTAAATAATTGATTATCAATCTATTAAAGGTAAAATTTTTTCTGGATAATACTGATTTTCATTGAAAAATGGGTTTAGATGCACAATGCTTGCATAGGCTGAAGCACAATTGGAATTAATTCTTTATATTTAATAAACAAAAATTTACTTATGAAAGTACTTGTAATAGGAGCTGGAAATATGGGTTTAGCTTATGCTAAAGCCTTAGTGAAATCTGAATTTCTATCGAACCATAACTTAATGATTTCAGATACCAGTCCTGAAAAAACAGAAGAACTAAAGAAAATTAGCCGTTTTGATGTTTTTACTAATCTATCAGATTGCCTTCCAAAAGCTGATATTATTTTTATTGCCGTAAAACCATACCATACGGATGAGTTGTTTGAAGAGCTTAAGCCGATGATGTCTCCTGATCAGATCGTGATATCTATCATGGCAGGAGTGACCATACAAAGCATGAAAGACGGATTAGGGATTTCGAAAGTAGTTAGAGCTATGCCTAATCTTCCTGCCCAAGTTGGAAAAGGATTGACATCTTTTACTGCTTCTGATGAAGTTTCAAGATTAGAGCTTTCAACTGTTGAAAATTTATTGGATACCACTGGTCGTTCCGTTAGGTTAGACACAGAAAATGATGTGGATGCTTCTACTGGTATTTCAGGTAGTGGCCCAGCTTACGTTTTCTATTTCATGCATTCTATGATGGAAGCAGCCCGTAAAATGGGATTTTCCACTCATGATTCAAAGGTTTTAGTGGGTACAACTTTCGAAGGTGCTGTTGAGTTATTTAATAAATCAGATTTAACCCCTGAAGGTTGGATGAAAAGGGTAGCCTCAAAAGGAGGGACAACTCGTGCTGCTTTGGATTCAATGGAAGATAATAATTTAAAGCAATTGATAGAGGATGCCGCTTATGCAGCTTTCAATAGAGCTGTTGAATTGGGTAAAGAATCATAAACTATAATATTGTGAAAACACATAGTAAAAGAATAGTTGTCAAGATTGGAACCAATGTGATGACCAATAGGGATAATCGAATTGTGGTTCCGATTTTGAAAAGAATTGTTGATCAGGTAGCGCGACTTTATGAGGAGGATGTCATGACAGTTTTGATTTCTTCTGGTTCTGTTATTGCAGGAAAGGAAGTGCTAGACGATAATGAAATTGATACAATTGATAATGCTGCTCAAAGAAGACAGGTTTATTCTGCCGTTGGACAACCAAGAATGATGCGCCATTATTACAGTATTTTCCATGATTATGGAATGAGATGTGCACAAGTTTTGGCTACTAAAAGGGATTTCGATTTTGGTAGGCATAGGGATAATATGATCAATTGCTATGAAGGTTTATTAGGTCAAGGAATTATTCCAATAGCGAATGAAGATGATGCCGTTTCATTATCGATGTCTATGTTTTCTGATAATGATGAATTGGCAAGCTTGGTGGCAGAACTTGTTGATGCAGATGCACTTATTTTACTGACTGATACAGATGGGATTTTTGATGGTCATCCTGATCATGATGATTCTAATGTGATCAAAAGTGTAAGTACGGATCAGAAAGTAGAACAATTTATTCAGGAATCCGATAAAAAAGAAGGAGAAGGTCGTGGAGGAATGGAATCCAAGATCAATGTAGCCAAAGGTGCTGCGTCAAAAGATATCGTTACCTACATAGCTAATGGTAAGCGTGAAGATGTCATCATTGACATTGTGCATGGTAAGGATGTGGGTACCAGGATTTACAAGGAGGATGAATAATATCCTTAAATTTATTTTAAACTAAAATTTAACGCTTTTATGAAGCTTTTAAATACAGAACTTAAGAATGCAGTTTTACAATCGATGATAGATAATCTTGATAAAAATCGAGATACCATCATTGCTGCAAATAAAAAAGATTTAGATGCATTTGACAGAGATGATCAAGCACTTTACGATCGCTTGGTGGTAGATTCGGCTAAAGTCGATGATATGATCAGAGCAGTTAAAGAGGTGAAAGATCAAGACGATCCGGTTGGGACTGTAATCAGTGAAGATACTCTTGAAAATGGATTGAATATAACCAATAAAGCAGCTCCATTTGGGACGATCATGATTATTTATGAATCTCGTCCTGATGTTACTATTGAGGCAGCTGTTTTAGCATTTAAAGCCAATAATAAAATATTATTGAAAGGTGGTAAGGAAGCCCACAATAGTAATGAGGAATTGGTGAAATGCTGGCATCAATCTCTACAAGAAAATGGATTGGAAGATGATTGGATACAATATCTGAAAATGGATAGACCAACCACTCAGGAATTTTTAAGAAATCCTGACCAACCGTTGGATTTAATCGTACCTAGAGGTGGCGAAAGATTAATTAATTTCGTGAAAGAACATGCAAAGTGTGCTGTTTTAGTAAGCGGTAGAGGAAACAATTTTGCCTATATAGCACCTGATGCAGATATGGAAAAAGTTATTCCAGTATTAGTGAATGCTAAAACCGATAAAATCTCAGCCTGTAATGCACTGGATAAAATATTGGTAGATGAAAATCACCCTCAATTTGAAGAAACACTTAAAACAATTGAGAAAATATTGAGTGAAAAAGGTGTTCAAATTGTGGCTAGTGATAAAGTTATTGATCACTTGGAAACCAATGAGAAGATTGATAGTGAAGATGTATGGTATGAGGAATTCTTAGCCATGAAAGCCGCAATTACTTCAGTGAAGGATTTGGATGATGCTATTGAATTTATCAATAAGTATTCTGGTGGTCATTCAAATATTATCCTTACTGAAACTCAAAATGATGCGGTAAAATTCATGGAGCAAATTGATAGCGCAGCCGTTTATCATAATACTTCAACTCGCTTCACTGATGGAGGAGCTATGGGAGTAGGGGCTGAGTTAGCAATTAGCACTGATAAATTGCACCACAGAGGTCCTTTAGGGTTAAAGCAATTGGTTACTAATAAATATTATGTCCTGGGAAATGGACAAGTAAGAAAATAAATACAAAGATTTAATTGACATTAAAAAAAGCTTGCTGACCGGCAAGCTTTTTTTAGTTCCAAAAGTTGTAGGCAACTTGAAAACCTAGTCTAAAGTTTAATAATGTGCCATTCTGTATTTTGCTTATTTGACCTCTTTTATTAAAAATTTCATCAGGTGCTGGGTCTTTCATCAAATCTGAAAATTCTATTACGTGCCGAATTCCAATTCCTCCAAATAGGATAAAATTGAAAGCATCATAGTGATATATTTTACCTAATTTGAGATTTAAACCAGGGATAATTCGCTCAACCCTGGAGTCAAAAAAACGGTAATATTCGCAATCACCCCATTCTTCATTACAACTGTAACCTGCAATTCTTTCACTTTTAAAACTTGCCCAAAAAATTTGAGGCTCAATATCAAAAAATGTTTTAGAGTTTAATGGGTAAGGGTCATTTTCCTTTATAAAGAACCTATAATAAAAATAAGATTTTACACCATACACATTTTGATACCATGTGTCTTCTATTGAAGAATTTAAAACATCAATATCATAGATATAGCCTAACTCTACTCCAATGGCATTTCCGTTGTCTGTTGGTTTAGAAAATCCAACATCAAAAGAGCCATAATTTTCAAAAGCCGAGGTGATGGAGATATAGGGCATTATAATTTCCTTAGATGAAAGCTCTAAGGAATCCAATTGCTCAGTTTGAGCAAACGAATTGTGAAAAATGAAGCCGAGAAATAAAATAATTGTAAAACTTCTATTCATTTTCAGGGAAACTCAGTATTTGACTTAATTCTTTCAATTCATGAGGATTACTGTAATCATATTGAAAGATGCCCTTTTTACCTGTTATAATCAATTCTTTACGTCCATAATTTGTAATTACATCATAACTTGGAATGCTGTCATAATGAGATATAAGTTCTGGGTTTGCCCTGTCTTTTATATTAAATACTTTAAACCCAAAATCACCTTCGCATACAAATAGAACTGTATCACTTACGGATAAACCATGAGGGTTTTCCATATCAATAGTAGTTAATAATTCCGGGTTTCTTAAATCTGACACATCCACCACTTCCATTCTATCCTGACCTGTTTGGCAAGTGGTGCCACTTCTTAATGTTACATAGGCTATACTGTTGGATACTACAACCGGATCGCAAGAGAATGAATGCTCAAAATCTGACATGAAATTCGGAACAGGCCCGTCCTCTACTGAATAAATTTTCATTCCCCATTGAGTACCTAAGAATAGATAATTTTCATAAGGAAAAATAGTTTCAACACCTGCTCCCACATTCTCTGTCCCTAAAATTTCCGGGTTTTCAGGATTGCTAATGTCAAATGTTTTCAGGGTTGATTCATCTACTATATATAAATAGCCTTTAAGAAAAGTAAATCTAGCCATAGAGCCGCCTTTTCCTTCTCCACTTGAATTAAATTCGCCATCAGATTCACAAGCTGGAAGAAATATTATAACAGCTAATAAAGTAAATATTGATATTAATGATAGTTTAATGTTTTTCATCTCTTAAGGTTAGTTTTTTTAACGATAACATTTTGGTGAGTTCAATGTAGTGTATTCCCATCCTATGACTAATCCATTTGCTGGATCGGGGCACTCAAAATAAACTCCTTGCTCTTGTGGATATTGAGACCCGAAAGGAAATACATCTTTTACCCTGGAAGCAATTTGTACATTTTTAGGATTACTGATGTCAATTGCCAATAAATCAGAAGCCTGATCAGCATATAGAATGTTATCCCTTACGGCAACATCATTACTGCCAGTAATTTGGATAAAACCAATATTTTCAGGGTTTTCAGGATTTTCATTATCAAATACATGAATTCCTTTTAATTGATCGACTACCAATAAAAATTCATTGATCACATAAATTTTACCTGGATTTTCAATTTCCCTCGGAGACAGGGTTTTCACTTCTTGCTCACTTTCAGTTGCATAAATAGGACGGAAACCTTCTACTTGCTCAACATCAAAATTAGGACCAGATTGCCAATTGTTGCAGGAAAAGAGTATAAAGGGCAGTAATCCTAAGGTTAAAAATTTAATTACATTTCTTTTCATAAAATAAAAATTAAATTTGATTTTATTTAGTTCACATAAAGTGACACTTTTATTAGTAATTTGGTTGTAAACCCACATGCTTTTAATAATAATTAATGTGAAAATTATTCTACTAATGCTAAAAATTAAACGATGGATTTCATAATTATAATATTACTTTTTCAAATAATTATAGCATCTTAGCAAGATATTTAATGCAGTAATGAAGCACATAATTTTCCTATTATTTTTTTCTTGCCTTTTCATTTATTCTTTGGATTCATTAGCTCAAAGGAAAGGAAACAAGAAAGATAGTACCGAGGTCATAAGACTGAATAACCTATTTAAAATTAAATATGACAGTGAACCTGCCCAAAGTTTCAAATATGCTACCTATGCATTAGAACTATCCAAAAAGATAAATTTTCTTTTGGGGGAAGCTACTGCAAACAATAATTTGGGTGTTTACCACAAACAAAAAGGGGACTATGATCAAGCTCTTCGATATTTTAAGGAAGCACTTAATTTATATGATTCATTACAGGAAAAATCCGGAGCTGCTAAAGCATTAAGTAACATAGGGAACATTTATTCTATTAATGAGGATTTTGAACGAGCATTGGATTATTATTCTGATGCCAAAATCATTTTTGAAGAGCTCAATGACTCGTCCAAATTATTGCGTATTCTTAATAATATTGGGAATATTTACATGGATAATGGACAGGAAAAGGAGGCAATAGACTATTACAGAAAGGTCTTAAGTATTTATCAAAAGAGCGATGATAAAGCAAATTTATTTGATCCCTTCAGTAATATTGGAAAAGTATATTTTAATCAGCAGCAATACGATAGCGCCCTCTATTATTTTAATAAATCATTAAAAAAGGAAGAGGCAGCAGATAATAAATTTGGTATAGCTGGTTCACTGGTTAAAATTGCCAGGCTGCATAATGCAAAAAGTAATCATTTGGCTGCCAGAAATGCCGGGTTAGATGCAGTTGAGATAGCACAAAAAATCAATGCCAAACCTATTTTATTGGATGCCTACAGTACACTTGCTGAGGTTTATTTGCATTTGAATGATTTGGAGAATTCTTATGTATACATGAATCAATATCATATTATGAATGATAGTTTGTTTAATGAGTCTTCACGGAGAGCAATTGCAGAGCTTGAAAAGAGTATTGAACTGGAACAAAAAGAGAAAGAGATAGCATTGTTAAGGAAGGAATCTGAAATTAAAGATTTAAAATATCAAAATAGCCGCCTTTACATTTACGGATCAATTGCCTTTTCCATATTATTACTCGCTTTAGCGATTACCGCTTTTTTAAAATTTAAACAAAACAGAAAAGCCAAGTCATTATTGGAATACCAAAATAGGGAAATTCTGAAGAGTAAAAAGGCATTAGAAATACAAAAAATGAAGCTGGAAAGCTGGAATCAAAATATTACAGATTCCATTGAATACGCCAAAAGTATACAGGAAGGCATCATGAATAAGAATAATTTTAAAGAGAATCTCCCTTCTTCCTTTGTGTTTTATAAGCCTAAAGATATTGTAAGTGGTGATTTCTACTGGTATTCCCGTCAAGAAGGATGTGATATTTTAGCTTTGATTGACTGTACCGGACATGGCGTGGCAGGGGCTTTTATGACCGTTATTGCCAATGCCACCATGAACCAAATTGTAAATGAAGAAAAAGAAACCAACCCGCATAAAATCCTGACAAAGTTAGATGTTAAAGTCATGGAAATCTTAAAGCAAAAGGAGGTGACCAAGACGAACCATAGCATGGATGTTGCTTTATGTAAAATTGATTATGAAAATAAAGTCGTTACTTTTTCTGGTGCCAAAAGACCACTATATGTGGTGGAGAACAATAAATTGAAAGAATTTAAAGGGAATAATTTCACAGTAGGGGAGTATTTTAACACTCCAGAAAAGAAATTCACTTACCAAGAGATCGATTTAGAAGAAAATCAAACATTCTATTTGAGTTCAGATGGTTTTGCCGATCAATTTGGATTCAATACCCAGAAAAAATACCTCCGCAAAAGGTTTAAGTCCCTTTTAGAAAGCATATCAAGTAAGAGCCTACCGGAACAAAGAAAAAGCCTTGAAATGGAAATGAAAAGATGGCAAGGCGAAATGGAACAAACCGATGATATGTTGGTGATTGGGTTTAGGGTTTGATTTTATTTTATAAAGAAGGACTAACCCTGACCCCGGTCGGTGGCTCACCGACCGGAAGCATAAAAGATAGTAATCTGGATGAGAAACTAGCCTTCGGACGATGGAGAACCGGTAGGAAGTAATAAACTATTTGGATGAGATGGTCGGTGAGCCACCGACCATGGTTTCATAGATGATAAAAAAGCCATCCCAATATTTCTGGGATGGCTTTTCAATTCTATCTGAATTCACTTTATTTTACTATTAATTTACCAGAACTGATTTTATTATCTATCAATAATTGATATTGATAAAGCCCAGCAGGTAGATTATTCCTTTCGATTATTAAAGTGTGATTACCAGGGTTTAATAGTTTTTTATCTACGTATCTCAATATCTGCCCTTTTGTATCGAACAAATAATATTTCACATTACTGTTTTTGCCTAATGTAAACTCAATTTGAGTTTCAACAGTGAATGGATTTGGATAAACCCTAATGTCTGAAGTTACGGATTTGCTATTTCCGAGTACATCCTCATCTAAAACAGTGCTAAACGTCCAGCTTATATCTTCATTGTAAGAATTAGCTATGTTTCTCACACTGCCGAAAGGGATTTCAACTGTATAGGTCATGGATTTTTCTAAATCTCCACCTAAAATAATCTTAAGGGTGTCTCCACTGATTACATAATCAGGAATGGAAAGGGAGATTCCATCCGAGTCTTTAACAACTATATTTTCAAAATTTTCTTCAAAAATCGGCATGTTAAAAACTGCATATATTTCACTGCTGATATCAATTTCTGTACTTGCTTCTAATGGATATTCCTCTACAAAACTGATATCACAGCCTGCATCACCAGTAATCTCCCAATTATAATCATTGATTAATACAGCTCTTGCTTCTCTAGCTTCACAATAGATAAGTCCTTGAGCCCCAAGTATAATGTTTTCAGGTACAACTTCTAATTCTGAAAAACTAACTAATAGGTTATTGTAGTTTTCTTGAGACAAACCAGAATTATTAAGCATCCCTGTTAGGTTATCAACGCTTAATATATTCCAAGCACTGAGATTTTGATTAAAAGTTGAGGCATTTGAAAACATATATTCCAGATCTTGTGCATAGGTCATATCCCATCCGCTAATGTCTTGATTAAATGCACTTGCATAAGCGAAAGTATTTCTTGCAAAAAGTAAGCTGTCAAATTGCCAAGTGCTTATATCACTATTAAAGTTACTGGCAGCTCTGAACATATTGCTAATACTTCCTACTTTTGAAACATCCCAATTGCTGATATTACCATTAAACACATCAGCGTTATCAAACATATTAAACATTCGGTCGACATTGGATACGTTCCATGTATTTAAATCTTGATTAAAACTATCGGCATTTCTGAACATATAGGTCATGTCAGTTACATTGGAAACATCCCAATGAGCAATGCTGTTGTTAAAACTGCTTGCACCATCAAACATTCTACTCATATTGCTTACTTGACTTAAATCTGGCTCGTCAGTTGCACTAGAGGTTAAATTAATACAATTTGCAAAAGCAGATTCAAAAGAAGTCCATTGGATATCTCCCCACTGTTCAATTTCCAGAATTTTTTTACCATCTCCTCCAGAATCAAAAAGTATTCGGTTAAAGTCATCATAGATTTTCACTCTATATGTCCCTTCATTTGGAAAGGTAATGGTTTGGCTATTAGAACCACTTAGACTGCCTTCATTGGTCTCGTTTCCAACTTCTTCCCATTCGATATAATAACTTTGAGAGCTTGAAGGTATAGTGATTTGATTATCTTCACTTGGCCCCTCATTATTGGTTTGCCAGATAGTTATGAAAGGTATTCCACAGTCAAGCTCATCACCATTGATAGTCCAATTATAATCATTTATAAGAGTCGTTCTACTTTCAGCATTGCAGTAAGTCAAACCTTCAGCACCTAAGGTGATATTAGAAGGAACCTGATTGTCCGAAGCCCAAGCAGATAAAGTAGCATTGTAATTTTCTGGTGAAGTACCGGAGTTGTCAAGAAGACCGCTCATATTTGTGATGTTACTTATATCCCAACTACCTAAGTCAGCATCGAAAGAACTTGCTCCTGAGAACATATTACTTAAATCAGAAACCATTGATAAATCAGGGGCGTCTGAAGCAGTATTAATTAAATTTGGACATCCTGCAAAAGCATCAGCAAAACTGGCCCATTCAATTCCACCCCATTGTTCAATCTCTTTGATTTTTTCTTTATCGTCAGAATTATTGAATTGGATCTGAGTTAAATTTCCTGATAGTTTAATTTTATAGGTACCAAAATGTGGTAGTGTTAAAGTATGTTGCCCGCTTCCATATTCAATTCCGCTATTTGTAGTGTTTCCAACTTCTTCCCATTCAATTTGATATGTCCCAGTTCCGGGTATTATAATTTGATTATTATTGCTTACTCCAGGATTATCCGTATCCCAAATTGATATAAACGAAGTTCCACAATTAGATTGGTCACCAGTAATTGTCCATCCTTTATCAGAAGTTAGATAATCTCTTGCGCTTCCTATACAATATTCTAAACCAGCTGCGCCTAAACTTAATCCTGAAGGTAGGTCGGTTAATTGACTCCAACCTTCTAAAGTAGCTTCATAATTGCTTGAGGATAGATTAGAATAGTTTAAAAAACCAGTTATGTTTTGCGCACTATCCAATTCCCAGCTTCCGAGATTTTGATCAAAACTAGAAGTATATGAGAACATATAATCCAAATTAACCGCTTTTGATATATTCCAATTGCTGATATCTTGGTTGAATGCTTGAGCATTGGAAAACATATAACTCATATATTGGGCATTAGTGGTTTGCCAGTTGCTAATATCTTGATTAAAACTAGTGGCATAATAAAACATTCTACTATAACTAATGACATTTGAAACATCCCAGCTAGTTATGTTACCATTGAAACTTTGAGCATTTTCAAACATTTGAAAAATTCTATCAACATTGGAAACATCCCAGCTATTTAAATCCTGGTTAAAAGCTGCGGCTCCTCTGAACATATAAGTTAGATCAGTAATAGTGGAAACATCCCAATTGCCAATATCGCCATTAAAAGAGGAAGCTCTATCGAACATTCCACTCAAGCTACTTACTTGAGAAAGGTCAGGAGCATCTGTGGCACTATATTCTAAATTGGAGCAATTTTGAAAAGCAGATTCAAGATTTGTCCATCTTATATCTCCCCACTGCTCTATGTCAATTATTTTATCTCTATCAGCTGAATTACTAAAATTAATTCGCTCTAAACCTTCATATATTTCCACTCTATAAGTACCAGCATTGGGGAATACAACAGTTGTAAATCCTGATCCTGATTCACTTCCTGTATTAGTTTCATTCCCAATTTCTTCCCACTTTATATTGTAGGTTCCTGTTCCCGGGATGGTAATTTCATTATCTTCACTTCCTCCGGAATTATCCGTTTGCCAAACAGTTATAAATGGAGCAATACATTCCTCTACATCTCCTGTTATAGTCCAATTCTTTTCATTGATCAAATATGATCTACTGGTAGAAATACAATATTTTAATTCAGAAGCGCCTAAACTAATTGAAGAAGGCACCGTGCTTAATTCGCTCCATCCACTTAGCGTAGCACTATAATTATCTTTAGAGACTGAAGTGTTATCCAACATTCCTGACATATCGGAAATATTACTGATATCCCAGCTTCCTAAGTTGGCATCAAGTGAGGAAGCATCAGAGAACATATAACTCATATCAGTCACATTTGATAAATCAGGTGTGTCCGTTGCATTATAAATTAGGTTATTACAGCCCATGAAGGCAGAATCGAGCGCATCCCATGCGATATCCCCCCACTGCTCTATTGCGGTTATTTTTGCTGTATCACCTTCATTATTAAATTGAATCTGCTCTAATTCGCCATATAATTTAACTCTATATGTACCTTCGTTTGGGAAAGTTATGGTTGTGTTTCCATTGTGGTATTCAATTCCATTGTTACTTAGGTTCCCTATTTCTTCCCATTCAACTTTATATTGGTTTCCAACAGCAGGGATATTGATTTCATTATTAGCGCTAACTCCATTGTTATCCGTTTGCCATACTGTAATAAAAGCTGCTCCACAATTATTGTTATCGCCATTTATTGTCCAGCTATGATCGTTAATAAGCAATTCTCTTCCAGGAGCCATGCAATAATCAATATTAGTGGCTCCAAAAGTAATATTACTAGGCAATGTTGAAAGTTGGCTCCATTCATTTAAGATAGTTTCATAATTAGTTTGAGATAGTCCGGAATTATCAAACATTCCACCCATTTTGGTAGTACTGCTTATATCCCAAGCCCCAATATTTTGGTCAAAACTTGAAGCTCCTGAAAACATGAATTCAAATTCCTCTACTAAAGAGACGTCCCAGCTCCCAATGTTTTGGTTAAATGAACTGGCATTGTTAAACATATATCTCAAATAACGTGCACTGTCTAATGACCAAGTACTTATGTCTTGATTAAAGGCGGAAGCAGAGGCAAACATGAAACTAAAACTTCTGACATTTGATACATCCCATGAAGTGATATCGCCATTAAAAGCATCAGCACCAGTGAACATAAAAAACATTTTTTCCACATTGGAAACATTCCAATTATTTAAGTTTTGGTTAAAGGAATCTGCATTATTGAACATATAAGTCATATCCGTTACATTGGATACATCCCAGTTATTTATAGCTCCATTAAAAATATCTGCGCCAGCAAACATATAGCTCATATCGGTCAACTGAGTTAGATCAGGAGTATCTGTAGCAGAATATTCTAAGTTATTACACTCATAAAAGGCATACTTGAAATTTGTCCATGGGATATCTCCCCATTGCTCTATCTCAATTATTTTATCTCTATCTGCGGAATTACTAAAATTAATCCGCTCTAAACCTTCGTAAATCTTTATACGATATGTCCCTGGGTTTGGGAATATAACTGTGGTTGCATCTACAGCTGTTGCAAAGCCATTATTAGTTTCATTTCCAATTTCTTCCCATCTGATATTGTATGATCCAGTTCCAGGAACAGTTATTTCATTGTCAGCACTGTAACCTAGATTGTCAGTCTTCCAGACAGTAACAAAAGGAACAATACAATCTTCAGTATCTCCAGTAAAAGTCCAGTTGTTATCGTTTATAAGTGTGTTTCTTGAAGCAGAAGAACAGTAGTTAAGTCCTGCAGCACCTATTGTAATATTATTCGGAGTCGTTTCTAATTGCTGCCATCCTCTAAGGCTTGATTCATAATTTTGTTCGGAAATAGCCGTGCTATCCAACATACCGGACATATCATTAATATTACTAATGTCCCAAGCTTCTAAATTAGCATCTAAGTTTTTTGCTCCTGAAAACATATAGCTTAAATCGCTAACCAAAGATAGATCAGGTGCATCGCTTGCACTGTAAGTTAGGTTTTCACAACCCATAAAGGCAGAATCTAAAGCAGTCCAACCAATTTCGCCCCATTGTTCAATGCCAGTTAGTTTAGCTTTATCTCCCGTATTATTGAATTGAAATTGTTCTAAGCCACCACCAGCATACAATTTCACCCTATAAGTACCTGCATTTGTGAAAGTAAGCGTATCCTGACCCGTACCGAAACCCACACCATTGTTACTTTCATTGCCAACTTCTTCCCATTCTATTCTATGTTGGCTGCCTACCGAAGGAATTACAATTTCATTATCTGCACTTATTCCAGTGCTGTCAGTTTGCCAAACAGTTATAAATGGCAAACCGCAATTATTGTTATCACCAGAAATAGACCAGTTTTTATCATTAATCAAAGTTTCTCTGCCTGGTGAAACACAATAATTCAATCCTGATGCACTCAATGTTATATCGGTTGGAAGTGTTGGTAATTGTGACCAACCATTTAATGTTGCTTCGTAATTTGATTGGGATAAGCCTGAATAATCAAACATACCGATCATTTGAGATACATTGCTAATATCCCAATTGCTCAAGTCTTGGTCAAAACTGGAGGCTCGCTGGAAACAGTACCAAAAAAAGCCCCCGCTAGATGTATCCCAATTGCTAATGTCTTGATTGAAGTTAGTAGCATAGGCAAACATAGACGTAAAATTTGTTACATTACTAACATTCCAATCGGTAATGTTTCCATTAAAAGAATCAGCAAAATAGAACATTCTATCCATTTTCGTCACATTGGATACCTGCCAATTATTCAAATTTTGGTTAAATGAATCTGCATGACTGAACATTTGCCTCATAGATATCACATTCGAAACATTCCAACTGCTAATATCTTGATTAAAAACAGTTGCTCCAGAAAACAATTCATACATATTTGTAACACCCGAAACATCCCAGCCTGATATGTCTTGATTAAATGCAGTTGCTCCAGAAAACATCCCCATCATTTCCAAAGGGGAAAAGTTCCATCCACTGATATCTCCATTAAAACTACTGGCACTTCCGAACATGTAATTTGCATACTTTAAATTAGATACATCCCATGTGCCAATTTCCTGATTAAAGGATGAAGCACCATTAAACATTTTGCTCATACTTGAAACGTTGGTTACGTTCCAACCCGAAATATCTTGATTAAAAGAAGTGGCCATTTCAAACATGTTGAACATTTTTGTCACATTCGAAACATTCCAACTGCTAATATCTTGATTAAATGCGCTACAATACCTTAACATATATGTCATATCCGTTATAGTAGAAACATCCCATGTCCCAATTGCTCCATTAAATGAGGTAGCTTGTTCAAACATTCTACTTAAATTCGTAACAGCTGATAAGTCAGGTATATCAGTTGCACTATAGGTCATGTTGAGGCAACCATTAAATGCATTCTCGAAACTCACCCAGTTTATGTCTCCCCATTGTTCTATTTCAGTAATTTTAGCCTTGTCGCCAGTATTATTAAAAGCAATTTGTTCTAATCCACCATAAATTTTAATGCGATAAGTCCCAGATGTTGGGAAAGTTATTGTGGTATTTCCTGATCCCATGGCCAAACCTGAGTTTGTTTCATTTCCAACTTCTTCCCATATTACATTAAAGGAACCTGTTGCCGGTATGCTGATTTCATTATCTGCACTAATGCCAGGATTACTTGTATTCCAAATAGTGATAAATGGATCTGTACAGCTTTCTGTATCTCCTGAAAAAGTCCAGTTATTGTCATTTATGAGCGCATTTCTTGGTGCGGAATAACAATAATTAAGTCCTGTAACGCCTAAAACTATATTGTTTGGAGTGGCTGCTAATTGCTGCCATCCATTAAGGCTCAAATCATAATTTTCGGAGGAAAAGGCAGTATTATCCAGCATTCCAGTCATATCTGTAATTGTAGTAATATCCCATGAACCTAAATTTCCGTTTAGATTAGTTGCCCCTGAAAACATATTGCTCATATCAGTCACGCCTGATAAATTAGGCGCATCTGTTGCATTGTAAGTAAGATTACTACAGCCTGTAAACGCTGAATTAAAGGATGTCCATGAAATATCGCCCCATTGTTCAATTGATAATAACTTTTCTTTATCACCAGCATTATTAATTTGAATCTGCTCTAATTCACTGGAAATTTCTACTCTGTAAGTACCGGCACTAGGAAATGTTAGAGTAGTAGTTCCACTGGTAAATTGATATCCATTGTTGGTTGTATTTCCAACTTCTTCCCATTTAATTAAATAATCTCCGGTAAGTGGAAGTTGAATTTGATCTGTATTACTTACTCCAGCATTATCCGATTGCCAAATTGTTACAAAAGGTACCCCACAACTTAATTCATCACCTGAAATTGACCATCCTTTATCATTGATTAGAGTTTCCCTGGAAGTAATATCACAATACATTAATCCTTCAGATCCCAAGCTAAGACCTGTAGGTACAGTTGTTAAATTACTCCAACCAGTTAAAGTCAGTTCATAATTTTCAGATGATAATGCAGAATTATCCAGCATACTTGTAATTTTTGTAGCACTACTAATATCCCAGTCACCTAAATTCTGATCAAAGCTTGTAGCGCCTGAAAACATATATTCAAATTCCTCGCCCAAAGAAACGTCCCATCCTCCGATGTCTTGATTGAATTGAATAGCACCCTCAAACATGAACCTTAAGAATCGAGCACTGCCCATATTCCATTCGCTGATATCTTGATTAAAGGCACGAGCACTTGAGAACATAAAGCTAAAACTAGCTACATTAGAAACATTCCAATTGGTAATATCTCCATTGAAAGAAGTTGTATTGGCAAACATGAAGAACATTCTATCTACATTGGATACATTCCAATTATTTAAATCCTGATTAAAGGAATAAGCAAATCGGAACATATAAGTCATGTCTGTAATAGTCGAAACATCCCAATCATTAATATTGGAATTAAAAGAACTTGCTCTTTCAAACATACCGCTTAAAGTGGTAACCCCCGATAAATCTGGGGTATCAGTTGCACTAGAAGTTAAATTTGTACAACCTTTGAATGCATTCTCGAAGCTCACCCAACTGATGTCTCCCCATTGTTCTATTTCAAGTATTTTACGGTCATCACCACCGTCATTAAAAGTAATTTGTTGAAAATCTCCCGAGATCTTAATGCGATAAGTACCAATTGAAGGAAAGGTTAAGGTGTCCGTATCTGTAAAAACCTCACTGCCAGAGTTTGCAGTGTTTTCGACTTCTTCCCATTCTACGGTATAATCTGTACCAGTCCCAGGTATGATAATTTGGTTATCAGCACTTGCACCAGTATTATCTGTTTTCCAAACTGTGATAAATGGGTTTTGTGCAAAAACTATAGCACTTTGAAAGATTAGGAGGGTTATAATGGTTGAAATTTTTCTGCCAACTTTTGAAAAGTTGTTAGGGGGAGTAGAATTTTGCATAGAGGAATAATTATATGAAACTTAAAATAATCTAAAATACTAATTTCGTAGTTACTGTAAAAGTAAGCTATTTGCTAATAAATGAAAAGAAATAATTAAAATATGGACAATAATGTAGCTGATTTAGAGTTGATTAAAAACTTTCATCCCATTCCAACTTACCCTGAGAAACACCCATTAAATTGCATAAACGGTACAAAATTCTTGCGCCTACATTTCCATTCCAATCGGTATTTTCGCCTGGAGCTACTTCATTCAAATCAAAGCCTATTATCTTCTTACCGTTTTTAACTAACTTTGTCAATAAATAAATGATCTCGGAATAGCTAATGCCGCCTGGGACTGGCGTACCGGTATTTGGGCACAATTCAGGTCTCAAGCCATCAATATCAAAAGTGATATACACTTCATTTGGCAATTCTTTAATGATTCTATCGCAGATAATAGTCCAAGATTCGCCTTCAAACATGCCCACTTTTATATCATCATCATAGAAAATACTCACTCTTTCGCCTTGTTTCTCAGCAAATTTGATTTCCTCTTCGCAATAATCTCTAATGCCTACTTGAACCATCTTTTCGATTTGCGGAACAGTTTGCAACATATTATAGGAGATGGAAGCATGAGAATACTCGAAATTTTCATAAGCTTTTCTGAAATCCATGTGGGCGTCAATTTGCAGCACACCAAATGATTCATGTTGAGTAGCTAAGGCTTGAACTGCGCCTAACGGTGTACTGTGATCACCACCTACTAATCCTAAAAGCTTATGCTTATCTAATTGTTTTAAAGATTCAGATTTTACCCATTCCACCATTTCAGCACAAACTGAATTGACTTCCTTCAAAAGGCTTTTTCCTTTTTCGCTTTTTTCTTCTCCGGATTCCAATAAGCCAATATATTCCTCCGCCATTATGCGATGCTTATTGCTCTTGGTCATTAAATCCTGATTAATAGGAAGCATTTGAATCCCCATTTTCCAAGCATCTATAATATCTTTCTGATACAGATCCACTTGTGTGGAGGCTTCCAAAATATGTTGTGGCCCTAGGGCAGTGCCGGCTTCATAAGACACGGTCACTTCCCATGGAACGGGAATTAAAATTAAATCTGCAGTTTTTTCATCGAAAGGTAAAGCAAATATATTATCCACATTACCTAATCCGTTGGGGTCATAGGAATTGATTATTTCCTGTTTCTTCTTCATAAATAATTATTGAATATCTTCTGGTCTAATATAATCTATTAAATCACAATTTTTTTCCGATACCTCCGACCAAGAGGAATAGGGAATTTGAATATGCACCATGCCAGCCGGTTCCACATAGCCCACTTCCGAACCTGTAATGTATTCAGAAATATAGGTAATGGAAGGATTATGGCAAATAATAATAGCAGAACGCATTTCTGCTGGGATTTCTGAAATAACACGTAACATGATGCGTGCTGAAGCTTCATAAACATCTTCTGAAGCTTCAATATGATCGGGTTTAACGCCCAATTGCTCATTAATCCTGTGCATAGTTTGCGTTGTCCTTTCTGCAATGCTATGTAACATTAAATCAGGGTGAAACTCCTTTTGTTTCAAATACATGCCCACTTTTGAGGCATCCTGTAAACCCTTAGCTGTTAATTGGCGTTCCAAATCTTTTAAGCCGGCAGTTGGTTCTTCTGCCTCGCCATGACGAATTAAATAAAGGTCTTTAATCATTTGATTGATTAGCTGTTTGCAAGTAAAATTAAGATTAATCATTTAACTATCTCAATAAACGAGTAAAAACCTAAATTCTTTTTTTCTAAAAAAAATTAATGATATTTGAATTTCAATTTAAAATAAGCCAGTAGATATGTCGAAAAATTTAGTGATAGTGGAGTCACCAGCCAAAGCCAAAACTATTGAAGGTTATCTTGGAAAGGATTATAAAGTACTTTCCAGCTATGGTCACGTTAGGGATTTACCAAAAGGAAATAATGCTATCGACATCGAAAATGGGTTTAAACCTACTTACGAAATCTCAAAAGATAAGAAAGAAGTCATTAAGGCTTTGATAAAAGAGGCGAAATTAGCAGAAATGATCTATCTAGCGACTGATGATGACCGCGAGGGAGAAGCTATTTCATGGCATTTGAAGGAAGCTTTAAATTTAGATGATGCCAGAACCAAAAGAATTGTTTTTAGGGAAATTACTAAATCAGCCATTCAAAATGCGATTAATTCTCCTAAAGGGATTGATATAGATTTAGTAAATGCGCAACAAGCCAGAAGGATTTTAGATAGATTGGTGGGTTTCGAACTTTCTCCAATCCTTTGGAAAAAAATCAAAACAGGGCTTTCTGCCGGTAGGGTTCAATCCGTAGCGGTAAGAATAGTAGTGGAGAGAGAAAGAGAGATTGAAAAATTCAAAGCTGAATCATTTTATAAAGTTCAAGCCTTCTTTAATGTAGAAGGCAAAGAATTAAAAGCTGAACTTCCGGGAAGATTTAAGACGGAAGAAGAAGCGATGGCATTTTTAGAGAAATGTCTGGATGCTGAATTTTCAATAGGGAAACTAGAGAAAAAGCCGGCTAAGAAAACTCCAGCTCCTCCATTTACAACTTCTACTTTGCAGCAGGAAGCTTCCAGAAAATTAGGCTTTTCAGTTTCTCAAACTATGACATTAGCCCAAAGGCTTTATGAATCAGGTAAAATCTCATATATGAGAACGGATTCACTGAATTTGTCAGATGAAGCAAAGGAAGGAGCTGCCAAAGAAATTAAATCGGAGTTTGGAGCAGATTATGCACATACCAGAACTTTTAAGACGAAATCAGCCGGGGCACAGGAAGCTCACGAAGCCATTCGTCCAACCAATTTTGCTACAAAAGAGGCTAGCAGCGATTATAATGAGCAAAGACTTTATGATTTGATTTGGAAGAGAGCTATTGCTTCTCAAATGTCGGATGCTCAAATTGAAAAAACCAATGTAAGCATTGATATCTCCAATACGGATCAAACACTAAGTGCTAGTGGTGAGGTTGTGAAATTTGAAGGATTCTTGAAAGTATATATTGAATCCACAGATGAGGAGGAAGAAGGAGAGACTAATGTAACCAAAGGCATGTTGCCTCCATTGCAAGTTGGGCAGACTTTGGATTTGAAAAGAATGCAATCCAGAGAAGGCTTCACCAGACCACCTGCTAGATATAATGAAGCAACTCTAGTAAAGAAATTAGAAGAGATGGGGATTGGACGTCCTTCTACATACGCACCAACTATTTCCACTATTCAGAAAAGAGGCTATGTCAACAAAGAATTCCGAGATGGAAAAGATCGGAAATACGTTGAGATGGTGTTGGAAAATGGAAAAATTAACCGTTCAGAAAAAACTGAAATTACAGGAGCTGAGAAAAATAAATTATACCCAAGCAATTTGGCTATGGTGGTAAATGATTTCTTGGTGGAGCATTTCCCTAATGTTACAGACTATAATTTCACTGCGAAAGTAGAGCATGAATTTGATGAAATTGCCAAAGGTGAAAAGGTTTGGAACAATATGATCAAGAAATTTTATGGTGAGTTTCACCAAAAAGTGGATGAGGCTGAAAATATTGAAAGAAAAGATGTTAATACAGGGCGTGAATTAGGGGTTGATCCTAAAACAGGTAAAAAAGTAATTGTTAGATTGGGTAAGTTTGGTCCTTTAGTGCAATTAGGTGAAACTCCTGACAAAGAGGATGAAGAAGCTGAGAAACCAAAGTTCGCTAGCTTAAGAAAAGGGCAATTTATTGAAAATATCACCCTCGAGGATGCCATGGAGTTGTTCAAATTACCTAGGGAAATAGGTGATTATGAAGGACAAAAAATGGTGGCTGCGATTGGTCGTTTTGGACCTTATGTTCGACATGATGGTAAATTCGTCAGCATTCCAAAAGGAGAGGATCCATTGGATATCACGGCTGATAGGGCAATAGAATTAATTGAAGAAAAACGAAAAGCCGATAGGGAAAAATTTATCAAAAGCTTTGATGAAGATCCTGACGTTCAAGTGTTGAATGGGAGATGGGGGCCATACATTAAGTTCGGCAAAAAGAATGTAAAAATCCCTAAAGATAAAGAGCCATCAGATTTAACTTATCAAGAATGTGTTGAATTAGCGGAAAAAACTCCTGACAAAAAAGGAGGGAGAAAAGCGGCTCCAAAGAAGAAAGCAACTAAGAAAAAATAGAATATAAAAACCTGAGCGATCAGGTTTTTTTATTTCGCCTCCATTATCGGTTAGGTACCAATTTAATTCTATTAAGTTAAAGAAGTTTCATTAACGAATTTTTCGCTTTAGCGAAAAAACTTTCCCGAGTGGTCGGGACAGGTTTTTTTCCCTGCCTGCCGGCAGGCAGGTTTTGTCTCTTTGTGGTTAAAAAATATGAAACCATGGTCGGTGGCACATCGGCCATCCAATAGTTGTTATTTCTGCTTCCGGTCGGTGAGCCACCGACCGTGGGCTAGGTTTTTTTCTTTTGATTTTTCAAAGCTGTACATCTTTATAATCATCATATTTATTGAAAACATGTTGGACATATGAGCAATCAGCTTTAATCTTAAAATTCTCATTTCTAGCTTTTTCAGCTAAATGATCCAATAATTTCCTTCCTACACTCTGTCCTTTTAGTTCTTCCGAAACTTCAGTATGTTTTACATTGAGGATGTTTTCACTTTCTTTCGTAAACTTCATTTCTGCTTTAGGATCATTTTCATCCCCAACAAAAAGCTTTCCTGTATGTTGTTTTTCTTTTATTTCTATTTTCATTTTAGTGGTATTTATATGGCAAATTAATGATAAAGCTATTGAAACCAATGGGTTTTCGAGTTAAGCCTTAGCTTTGCATTTCTAAATCTTAATCAGAATGAATAAAGGTATCCTTTACATGATCATTGCGGGTTTTTTGTTTGCAACAATGAACGTTTTCGTGAAAATGTTGCCCAATATCCCTGCAATTGAAATTGTATTTTTCCGATCTCTCATTTCTTTTGTGATGAGTTTTTTTTATCTCAAGGCAATAAGAGTTCCTGTAATGGGGAATAATAAAAAGCTATTGATTGCTAGAGGTGCAGTTGGGGCAGTTGCGTTAACCATGTATTTTTATACGCTACAAAATATTCCACTGGGCAGTGCGGTAACCATGCAATTCCTTTCTCCGATTTTCACTTCCATTTTAGGGGTTTTTATAGTGAAAGAAAAAGTGCATCCAAAACAGTGGATTTTTTACATTATGGCTTTTGCTGGCTTAATCATAATTCAGGGATTTGATCCTAGAATTTCGATTCAAATGTTTGCAATTGGTATTGGCTCTTCCATAATGGCGGGATTGGCCTATAATATCATTCGAAAAATCAATAAAACGGAACATCCTTTAGTTATTGTTTTTTATTTTCCTTTAGTAACAACTCCGCTTACAGGTCTGTATTCTGCCTTCAATTGGACAATGCCAGTAGGGGAGGAATGGCTTATTTTACTAGCAATTGGTGTGCTAACTCAATTTGCCCAGTATTTCATGACCATGTCTTATCAGTCAGAAGATTTATCAAAAGTTGCCAGCTTGAAATATTTAACCATTGTTTATGCACTTGGCTATGGATATGTGTTCTTTGATGAGACCTATAATTGGATTGTTTTTTCTGGAATTGCATTAATTTTAGCTGGTGTGATATTGAATGTTTGGTTCAAAAATAAAATTGGAAAGGCATAATTGCTGATTTTTAACATTTTTTCTCGAACAAATAAGGCATATTATCGAATTGATTAGGTTTTGATTGTTCCTTCCAAAGGAATTTCACAATTTATGGATTGAAAAATAATGAGCTAACGTAAGTTTGTTATATCTTTAAAATTAATAATTCATGTGTAGGTGAATTTTTGAATGAATATTAGTAAAGAAAATATCTCTTTGGAAAAGGAAAATCTTCAATTAAAGAACGAATTAGAGGCGACTAAGAAAAAGCTTGCGCAATACCAATATGCTGCTGCCGGTGCTAATGAAGGTTTGTGGGATAGAAATCTCATTACTGGGGAAGTGTTTATTTCACCCCCATGGGTTACCATGCTTGGCTTTGAACTAGAAGAAGTTAATGAACATACTCAACTGTGGGAACAATTATTGCATCCTGAAGACAGGGAAAGAGCTATTAACTCACTTAATGCATTTATCTCTGGTAAACGAAAAGAATATAATATTCAATTTAGGCTAAAGCATAAAGCAGGTCATTATATTTGGGTGCAATCCACAGCTCAATTAACTTTAGATAAAGAAGGTCAGCCAATCAGGGTTTCTGGTTCCCATAGAGATATCACCGAGAAAAAGCGAAGTGAAGAGCTAATAAAATCGAGTGAAGCGAAATATAAACACTTTTTTCAAAACTCTCTGATTGGTATAATGAGAGTTCGAAAATCAGATTTAGAGGTAATAGAGATCAATCAAAAAGGACTCAATATTTTAGCCTTATCTGAAAAAAAACGTCACATGAAAATGACGGATCCCTTCAAAGATGAAGATGAGATCGTTAAATTTCTGGAGCTGCTGCGGGAAAGGGAACTGATTGAAGAATTTGAAGCAAAATTTGAAAGATGGGATGAGTCCGAAACCTGGGTTTCCATTTCAGCATTGGAAATAGAATCTGATGATACAGTTTATTATGATATCATCTTCCGAGATATCAGTGAGTTTAAGGAAAATCTTGTAGAGCTACAGCGTTTAAATTTTGAATTAGATAATTTCGTATATCATGCTTCCCATGATATCAGATCTCCTTTGAGATCCTTAATGGGCTTAATCGATATTTTAAAAACGGAAAGCAGGCCTGGCGAAATCCGGAAAATAATTGACATGATTACCGGAAGCATCAATAGGTTAGATAAATTTGTGGTGGATTTATTGGCGATGTCAAGGGATAATCGAATGGAAGAACCTGATGCTGTGCCAATTAACTTTATGGTAGAGGTGAATAATAGCATAACCAATTTCCACCATGTTTACACTACCAAAAATCTTGAAATCAGAACTAAAATAATTCAATGGTATCCTTTCCATTCTGATTTAACCAAAATCCGTATTATTCTCAATAATTTGATTTCAAATTCAATTAAGTATAGGAAAAATTTAGAGGATGAATTTTCTTATATTAATATTACCATTGAAACCTCTGAAAAGGGTGCAGAAATCATAATTGAAGATAATGGGGAAGGAATTCCGGATGATAAGCTGCAAAAAATATTTGATATGTTTTATCGTGCTTCCGAGAATAGTGAAGGCAGCGGATTAGGAATGTATATAGTAAAAAATGTCATTAAAAAATTAAACGCTAAAATAGACGTTCAATCTAAAGAAGGAGAGGGAACAAAATTTGTTATTCATGTTCCAAATCGATATAAGATTGAAGATCATAATTAAAATAATTTCATGTCAGTACATAAGAAACCTATTAAAAAAATCACTACTCATCAATTGCAGGAAATGAAGAATCGTGGCGAGAAAATCTCCATGCTTACGGCTTATGATTTTTCCATGGCAAAATTGGTAGACGCTTCCGGGGTAGATGTTATTTTGGTAGGTGACTCCGCCTCAAATGTAATGGCAGGACATGAAACTACTTTGCCTATCACGCTAGATCAAATGATTTATCATGCTTCTGCTGTAGTTAGAGCAGTAGAGAGAGCTTTGGTGGTAGTGGATATTCCTTTTGGTTCTTACCAAGGAAATTCTTCAGAAGCTTTACGTTCTTCTATACGTATAATGAAAGAATCCGGTGGACATGCCGTAAAAATGGAGGGCGGTGCTGAAATTCAAGAATCGATCAAAAGAATTTTAAGTGCAGGAATTCCAGTAATGGGGCATCTGGGCTTGACCCCTCAATCTATTTATAAGTTTGGAACCTATACTGTAAGAGCAAAAGAAGAAGAGGAAGCAGAAAAATTAATTGAGGATGCCAAGATACTGGAAGAGTGCGGATGCTTTAGTATTGTATTAGAAAAGATACCTGCTGAGCTAGCTAAAAGAGTAGCCAAGGAGGTAAATATACCAATTATAGGAATTGGTGCTGGACCTTATGTAGATGGACAAGTTTTGGTATTACATGATTTATTGGGCATTACCACAGAATTTAAACCACGATTTTTGCGCCACTATGCTCGTTTGGACACTATTATTACAGAAGCCATTGGTAAATATGTGGGAGATGTGAAAAATATTGAATTCCCTAATGAGGATGAGATGTATTAGTTTTTTTGAGGGTGTTGTTTTCTCGGTTATTTGTTAATAGACCATTTTAAAGTCTGTTTAGTTTAATTGGCACTTTACATTTACTTCATCTATTTTTTAGTATGGAAAAATTGCAAATAAGCATTTAACAAGATTAGAACGTCATTCCTGCGCAGGCAGGAATCTATCCTATTGAAACGAAGTTTCAATAACCTACATTCAGATCACAATATGTAAAAGGATATAAGTTCGGTGCCCAAACCAATTCTTAATATTTTAACCAAAGGTTAAAATCAATAGATTCCTTTCTTCAAAGGAATAGCCTGCTCCGCACATTGATGCGGGGACGCACGGAACGAATTGATTAGATTTTTTAATATTCTATTATGAATTCTGTCCTAATGGTTGGTAGTACACCAACAAATCTTATAAGTTAACTATCAATCCCTAAAAACCCTTTTCAAAGAAACATAAACTACCCTTATTGCTATTAAAACCGTACCTCCTGCAATTACAAGTTCCATAATTTTTTGCTTAGAAACATACTGTTTTTAATAATGTTTCTAGCTGCTTAAAGAATGCCTGATGAAATAATTTTATCTACCCCTACTTTTATTTAATTTCACGTTCTGAAATTTGGAACAAGGCTTCCGAATGACCGTTACTTATTGATGTTTATTAAATTTTAAATCAAATACACTAACCATGTCTAAAACTGCAAGGATTTTATATACCAAAACAGATGAAGCTCCGGCTTTAGCAACCTATTCTTTTCTACCTATCATAAAAGCATTTACCGATTCAGCTGGTGTAGCTGTTGAAACACGTGATATTTCATTAGCTGGACGTATTATTTCTCAATTTCCGGAGAGATTAAAGCCAGAACAACAAATCAATGATGATTTAGCTGAGTTAGGTGAAATTGCTAAAACTCCAGAAGCTAATATTGTAAAATTACCTAATATTAGTGCTTCAATTCCTCAGTTAAAAGCTGCAATCAGAGAATTGCAATCCTTAGGTTACAATTTGCCTGATTACCCGGATGAACCAGCTAATGAGGATGAAAAGAAAGTAAAAGCCAAATATGATAATGTAAAAGGAAGTGCCGTTAACCCAGTTTTAAGAGAAGGTAATTCTGACAGACGGGCTCCTAAGGCAGTTAAAGAATTTGCTAAAAAGCACCCTCATAGCATGGGAGAGTGGAAAAAGGATTCCAAAAGTCATGTTGCGAGCATGAGCGAAGGAGATTTTTACGGAAGTGAAAAATCCCTCACTTTGCCTTCTGCAACAGAGGTTAATATTGAATTAAAAACTAAATCCGGAGATGTTAAAGGACTAAAAAGCGGATTAAAACTTCAAGAAGGTGAAATTATAGATGCAGCTGTGATGAGCGCTTCTGCTTTACGCGCCTTCTTAAAAGAGCAAAAAGAAGAGGCGAAAAAAGCAGGTGTTTTATTTTCAATCCACTTGAAAGCAACTATGATGAAGGTTTCTGATCCTATTATTTTTGGTCATGCCGTTAAAGCTTTCTTCGAACCGGTTTTTGAAAAACACCAAGCAACTTTAGATGAATTAGGGGTTGATGTTAACAATGGATTTGCATCTGTTTTATCTCAAGTAGATGAATTACCAGAGGATAAAAGAAAAGAAATTGAAGGTGATATAGAAGCTTGCTACAATGAAGGACCGGATTTGGCGATGGTAAATTCTGATAAAGGAATCACCAACCTTCACGTTCCGAGTGATGTTATTATTGATGCCTCCATGCCAGCCATGATCAGAACTTCAGGTCAAATGTGGAATAAAGATAATGAAACGCAAGATACAAAAGCCATTATTCCAGATAGAAGTTATGCTGGGGTATACCAAGAAACAATTGATTTCTGTAAGCAAAATGGTGCATTAGATCCCGCTACTATGGGAAGTGTTTCTAATGTAGGATTGATGGCTCAGAAGGCTGAGGAATATGGTTCTCATGATAAGACTTTTGAAATTCCTGAAGCTGGAACTGTTGAAGTTATAGATGCCAACGGAAATGTTTTATTAAGTCACGAAGTAGCTGAAGGTGACATTTGGAGAATGTGCCAAGTGAAAGATGCACCAATCAGAGACTGGGTAAAATTAGGTGTGAATAGAGCTAAGGATACTGGAAATCCTGCTATTTTTTGGTTGGATAGCAATCGCTCTCATGATTCTGAATTGATCAAAAAAGTCAATGAATATTTGAAAGACCATGATACGAATGGTTTGGACATCAGAATCATGAATCCTGTGGAAGCTACTCGTTTTTCATTTGAGAGAATAGTAGAAGGAAAAGACACTATTTCTGTTACTGGAAATGTATTAAGAGATTACTTAACCGATCTTTTCCCAATTTTAGAAGTGGGTACAAGTGCTAAAATGTTGTCTATTGTTCCATTAATGAATGGCGGTGGATTATTTGAAACAGGTGCTGGTGGATCTGCGCCTAAGCATGTTCAGCAATTCATGAAAGAAGGTCACTTAAGATGGGATTCTTTAGGTGAGTTTTTAGCTTTAGCTGTTTCATTAGATCACTTAGGTAAAACTTTCGGGAATGAGAAAGCTAAAATTTTAGGGGCTGCTTTAGATAATGCCACTTCTAAATTTTTGGATGAAAATAAATCTCCATCAAGAAAAGTGAATGAGATTGATAATAGAGGAAGTCATTTTTATTTAGCGATGTATTGGGCTGAAGCTTTAGCAAATCAGGATGAAGATGCTGACTTGAAAAAGATTTTCAGCAGAGTAGCCGAAACAATGAGCTTAAAAGAAGCACAAATCAATGAAGAATTGATTTCAGCTCAAGGAAAGAAAGTTGATATGGGTGGTTACTATAAACCTGAAGAAAGTATTTTAGTGAAGCAAATGCGACCTAGCAATACTTTGAACGAAATTTTAGAGTCAATTAAGAGTTAAGATAGAAATTTCTAATTATTAAAAAACCACTGGTCGGAAGATTGGTGGTTTTTTAGTTTTAGGACAAGTCAAAATTAAAAAGCTTCCCCAATAAATAAATAAAAACCAGGCCCTTCTTGTGTAAATGCAACATCAAAGCGAGTGTAAATATCTTTTTTAGGAAATAGTAGAAATCTAATTCCGGCACCTCCGGAAACCACAATATTTGATAGGTCAAAGCTATTCATCTCTGGAAATACTTTGCCAGCTCCGGCAAATACTGCTGCACCGATTCTGTCTGTAAAGCCAAAAGGAATTGGTAGAAAACGATATTCAAATTGAGCTGCCAATTGATTCCGATCTCTGTATCTGCCGTAATAATAGCCTCGCATAATGCTTTCCCCTCCCATTAAAGCCAATTGATTGAAAGGAACATTGCCTGAATTGAACTGCCCCAACAATTGTGCGGCAAAAACATTGTTTTCTCCCACTGGTCTATAAATTCTAGTGTCAGATAAGACTGAAGTAAAATTAAATGTACTGCCCCAGGCTTCATTATAATGCAGCATAGCTAATTCTGAGAAAAAGCCTTTCCTAACATTTAATACATTATGGCGGTTGTCATGAACTAAGCCAAGTCCAAAACCTAAATTTGAAGACCCTTGGCTTCCCAATGGAAGTACTTGTGGTCCATCAGTACCTTCTGACGGAATGAAATTCACAGCACTTAAGCGTTGGTAATCTATTTCCAGTCCAAGGAATAAATCTTTTTTGATTTTGCGTAAAACCCTTTCTTTAATAAAAATTTGATTAGCATCCACTCGTGCTATATAATCTTCAGGGGTTTTATTACCAATACCATGATAAAACAATGGGAAACTTTGAAAGCGTATTCTTCCTAAGAAAAACCATTTGTCTTCATCTGAGTAAATGGCATGATCAAACCATATTCCATATTGATTCTCTAGGGTGAAAAAGGTAAAGCCATTTATTTCACTTAATCTATTGGTAGTGTCTTGATTGGCGTAATATACCATCAATGAACTTAAGCCAAATTCCCAACTGGTTTCAGGTGCATAAGCTACAGTAGGATAAACCAAAAATTGAGGTTTGGAAATATCACTAGTATCATTAATGATATTGTTGATATATTTTTTAACAAAATTTTGAGAGTAAGTAAGATGGCTAGTTAATAGGAATAAACTTACAAATAGAATTTTCAATTTAATTGATATTGCTTTTCTCACTAGTTAACTTTTATTGAATCCCTAAAAGAACGATTTTCATGCTAATAGTTGTCAATATATTTTAGTTTTTTTATAAAACTGCAAAAAAATAGCCCTCGGAAAATCCGAAGGCTAAAACTTAATCAATAAATCAATTATTTAGTTCTCATGTGGATGTCCCTTTGCGGAAATGGAATTTCAATATTCTGCTTAACAAACTCATTGTTGATAGCTTCCATATTATCCCAATATACGGGCCATAAATTATCAGTATCCGTCCAAACCCTCACACTTAAATCTAGTGAGCTATCTCCAAAATTAGTGAACTTTACAACAGGTGCTGGATCAGCTTTAATTCTTTCGTCTTTTGACACTACATCCAAAATAATTTCACGAACCTTGCTAATATCAGAACCATAAGCAACTCCCACTTTTAATTCTGCTCTTCGAGTATCTTTTATGGTGGTATTCGTAACATTTGAATTGGCTAAACTCCCATTTGGCATTACAATTACTTGATTGTCAAAAGTTCTGACATAAGTGTGAAGGATATCAATTTTCTCCACTACTCCAAAATAACCTTGAGCCTCAATGATGTCATCTACTCTGAAAGGCTTGGTCACTAAAATTAATATACCACCGGCAAAGTTGGATAAACTTCCTTGAAGGGCTAAACCTATTGCTAAACCAGCGGCACCTAATACCCCAAGAATAGCTGCAATTTTTATATCTATGCTCTGAGCTATGACAAGTACTAAAGCGATGTAGAAAACAAAACGAAAAAACGAGCTAAGAAATGAGACTAAAGAGACGTCCAATTCAGATTTTTTAAAGGCTTTGTTTATACCCTTCATGAGGTAACCAATGGTAATTCTACCTACAATAAATATGAGAATTACCTTTATTAGTGCTATTCCTATTTCGATAGCATAAGTATAAATTTTATCTAATAATTCCGGATCTAATTGTTCAAACATAGTTGTAATGGTTTGGTGAGTTTTTGTTTAAGAATAAAATAAATGTTACAACATAAATTATTTTATCGTATTAAACTGTTTATAGTTTCATTTCTTTGATGTAAGCATCTACACCGCTTTCCAAATTAGTAAATTCATAAGGGTAGCCAATTGTTTTTAATTTTTCCATTTTAGCTTCAGTGAAATATTGATATTTATCTCGAATATCTTCTGGTGTATCTATAAAACTGATATCCTCTTTTTTATCCATGGATTTAAAAACTGCTTTCACTAGGTCTAAGAAAGTACGAGCTTTTCCGCTTCCCAGATTGTAGATTCCTGAATTTTTTCGGTGGTGCATCAACCAAATCATTACCTGAACCACATCATCTACAAAAACGAAGTCTCTCATTTGTTCACCATCTTTAAAATCAGGATTATGAGAACGGAATAATTTCATTTTACCCGTTTCTGAAATTTGCTTGTATGCATGCAGAATCACACTAGCCATTCTGCCTTTATGATATTCTCTGGGGCCATAAACATTGAAAAACTTTAACCCTGCCCAATAAAACGGCTTTTTTTCTTGTTGCAGAGCCCATTTATCAAATTCATTTTTAGAAATTCCATAAGGATTAAGTGGCTTTAATTCAGGGATTTTACTTTCATCATCGTCATAACCTAGTTCCCCAAGTCCGTAAGTAGCTGCAGAGCTGGCATAAATTAATGGAATCTGCATTTCAATACACTTTTTCCATATTTTTTTGCTGTAATCAGTATTAAGTTCAGTCAAGATGGCTATGTCAAATTCCGTAGTGTCTGTTCTTGCACCTAAATGAAAGATAAACTCAACTTTTTTAGCATCCTGATTGTCAAGCCACTCAAAAAACACATCTCTTTCAACTTTTTCTTGAATTTTTAAGCCTTCCAGATTTTTATTTTTTTCAGGATTATCAAATTTATCGACTGCAATAATGTGGTTAAAACCCTCAGAATTGAGTTTTTTGATAAGATTTGATGCGATAAATCCAGCGGCTCCGGTAACTATTATCATAAGATGTATGTTTTTATATTAAGCTCTTTAAGCAAAACTATTTATTATAAATGAATAAACGTATATTTGCAGCCTAAAAATTAAGATTGACATGGTTTACGTTAATCGTAAAGAACATTTTAACGCAGCACACAAGCTATTTAATCCTAACTGGAGCAGAGAGAAAAACGAAGAAGTTTTTGGTCCATGCGCCAATGAAAATTGGCATGGTCATAATTTTGAGTTGATTGTAACAGTGAAAGGAAAACCCGATCCTGATACTGGGTTTGTGGTGGATTTGAAGAAGTTAAGTAACTTGATTAGATCGGAAGTGATTGATAAGGTTGATCATAAAAACCTTAACATGGATGTCCCTTTTCTAGAAGGAAAAATGGCGAGCTGTGAAATAATTATAGCTGAATTTTGGAAAATATTAGAGCCAAAAGTAAAGCAATTGCAAAAAGGATCTAGTCTTCATAAGTTAACGCTTTATGAAACGCCTAGAAATTTCGTGGAATATTATGGCTGAAATTCTTAAGGAGATATCAACTTAGAAAAATCTTAAAAAAAAATCATAATTATCCTTATTTAATATCTTAAAATCAAAAGGGTATTTATAAATTGCGCTAATGGAAAATTTTGTTGTATCAGCAAGGAAATATAGACCAAAAGGTTTTGATGAAGTAGTAGGGCAGAAGCATATCACTACTACTTTAAAAAACGCAATTGACAACGATCATTTGGCGCAATCACTTTTGTTTTGTGGCCCCAGAGGAGTTGGTAAAACCACTTGCGCAAGGATTTTGGCAAGGCTGATCAATGATTTTGAAGTAGATAATATGGAGGGCTCATCCTCACTGAATATCTACGAGCTTGATGCCGCTTCTAATAACTCTGTAGATGATGTGCGTAATCTTATTGATAAAGTAAGAGTACCGCCACAGCATGGAAAATACAAAGTCTATATTATAGATGAGGTTCACATGCTATCCAATGCTGCTTTTAATGCTTTTTTGAAGACCTTAGAAGAGCCGCCTTCTTATGCAATATTTATTTTAGCAACTACTGAAAAGCATAAAGTAATTCCGACTATTCTTTCCAGATGTCAGATTTATGACTTCAATAGAATTAAGGTTTCTGATATTTCGGACCATCTAAAAGAAATAGCGGATAGAGAAGGAATTGAAGCGGAAGATGCTGCTTTACATTTAATTGCCCAAAAAGCGGATGGTGCTTTGCGTGATGCACTTTCCATTTTTGATTTGATTGTTACTTTTTCTCCTGATAATAAAATCACCTATCAGGCCACTATAGATAATCTACATATTCTTGATTATGATTATTATTTTAAAGTAACTGATGCTCTAAATCAAGAAAATATACCTGAGGCTTTATTGTTATTTGACGAGATATTGAAAAATGGCTTTGATGGTCATAATTTCATTAATGGTCTAGCTTCTCATTTCAGAGATTTACTAGTCTGTAAAGATGAATCTACTTTGCAGTTATTGGAAGTCTCTGAACAAGTTAAAGCACAATACAAACAGCAAGCTGCTGAAGTTTCGCCATCATTCATTCTATCAGGTCTGCAGATTTTAAATCAAACCGATCAATCTTACAAAGCAAGTAAGAACCAAAGATTGGCAGTTGAACTAGCTTTAATGAAGTTAGCTAAAATCAATAGTGCCATTGATTTAGCAAAACAGAATGATGCAGTTCTAAAAAAAAAAGTGAGCTAAATCAGTCAGACGAAGAAGAGACTTCTTCAGAAGGAGATGCTAAAGGCAAATCATTAGCTGATCAGATCGCAGCCAAGGCAACACAAAGCAAGCCATTAAAATCCTCACCCTCAATTCCTAAGCCAGGTGAAAAAATCAAGCAAACTGTATCTGAACCTGCTTCAACAAAGGAAGAAGAACTTAAGCCAGAAGAAGATGAAAGCACATTAACTGGCGAAGGTAGGGAGTTAAATGAGGCTGAATTACATAAAGTTATTTTAGAGTTTTTAAAACAAAATGATGTTGGTCCTGTAGCAGAAAATTCCTTAAAGAACTCTGTAAAGCTTGATGAAGAGATGATCACAGTTGAGTTGAAAAATCCTATTGAGGTGGATGGGATTGAGAAAATCAGAGCTGATTTCTTAAAATTTATAAGAAACAGTTTTCAAAATAACGCTATTCAATTGCAACATAAGGTAAACATCGAGAAGGCTGCAGATCGACCATATACTGCTAAGGATAAATTTGAGGCTATGTTAAAAGAGAATCCTATATTGGGTAAATTAAGGGATACTTTTGGTCTGGATACTGATTATTAATCTTCTATTATTTTGATCAGGTGATGTTTTAAGACTGAGTCACTATCAACTTGTAGGTTTTTAATTTTGAAATCGATATTAAAGTGTTTATAATTTTGCTCGGTTTTTAAAGGTTTCCAATCTAATTCAGTAGCTATTTGATTGAATTTAGCATATTCAGTCTCAATTTCTGTGATGAAATCAAAGTCATTATTGATTTTAACAATTTTTTCATTTCCAAACCTATTTTCAGCCACTTCTATTTTCAGTTTAAAATCATTGTTATCAATCAAGACTTTCTCTTCTAAATTAGAATAAAAAGCTAATACCATTAATGCAGAATTGAAAATTGAATGTTGCATAAAGCCCCAGAAAAAACCTAGGTTCATTCTTAAATATGCCATTACAGTTCCGCCAATGATTTGCGGTAAGACCAAAATAGGGGATAGCAAAAGAATGTTGATGGACTCATCCCTATAGTTGAAAATATGAAGTGCGCCAAAAGCGATAATAAAAATGTAGAAAAAGACAGTGTAATTTTTAAACCAAAATGTTTTTACTGTTTTGCCACCCAATATTTTCCCTATCAGTTTGAATAGGTAATTTCTTTTATAGTTGAGGGGTAATCTGAAAATGATTTCTTCAATAAGCGGACTAACAATTCCGCCTAAAATAATTAATAGAATGAGACTTGAATCATTCGCCATGTCAGACACAGCATGATTATCTAAGTCCACATTACCTAATTCTTGAATTAAAAGAATTAATAGAACAGCAGGGATTACCAATAAAATATCTATTAAAATAAAAATCAGCAGTGATTGCCATTTTTTATTTATCTTTATATTTTGATGGTTTGGCTTAGGATTTGGTTGTTTTAAAAATTGTAAATAATCCTGAAAGTTGTTTTTTATAAGATTTGGTAAGTTGATAGTTCGAGTTTTTAAGGTCTTATAGTTTTAAATTGAGTCCGATATTCATTACACTCTTAAATTGAATCCCTGCAACACTTCTGGTTTCGCCTGTAGTTTCATTTATTACTACTTCTTTTGATTTAATATCATCATCATAAATCAATTGGGTGCTATAGCTTGCGGATAGAAATTTATTGATTTTAAAATTAAGTGCAGTTTCCCAGTTTACGTCAATATTCCCTAATTTTTCATAATCAGAGAATAGGTTCAAGTCTGAAGATAAATTAACATTTTCCCATATATCCTTTTGAAAAGAAGAGGAAAAGTTGACACCCCCTTGGAATCTATAAGTTTCACCTTCTTCTACACCGTATGCTCCTGCTATGGAAAGACTATCATCTCTCACGAAGGTTGTTTTAGATGATATAGGAGATAAGGTAGCACTGAAAATTTTCTTGTATCTATAGGTGAATCCTATATTGGCTAATAAAAATCCTGGTGCCATAAAGCGAGAAATTACTTCATTTTCATCATCTAAACCCTCATCAAACTGAGTTCTGAAGTCTAGTATTGCAGAAATAAATATTCGTTTTTTTAATTGTCTACTATATCTTGAAGAAAGTATGATGTTATCATCTGTTTTGATAAAGGGTTGTTTACTGTCTCCTTGTCTTAATACACCATAAGCCATATCAAGTCGATTGTCCCATGCATCTTTGCCCTTTTGATAATTGATTTTAAAATTGGTTAATCCAGCAATTGAAATTGAACTTTGACCACCACCATTCCAGTTTGTAAGGTCAACCTGAGAGAAGTTAAGATTTAAAACAGCACCTTTGTTCCAATAAGTAGTGTCTGATTTAATGCTGTCATTTTGTGCGTATAAGGCAGTACTAATTAATATTAGCGTGATAGTGATTTTAAAAATCTTCATAAAAGAACTAAGCTGTAGGGTTTAGTATAAATCCAGAGAGCGGATTTCATTTAGGGCATTTTCAGTTAAAGGTTTTGTGATGAATTTTATAACATGGTCATTATTAACAATTTTATCGATATCCCTTTTATTATCAGAACTTGATAAAATAATCACCTTACATTTGTCTTTTACAATATCAGAAAATTTTTCGAATTCATATAAGAATACGAACCCATCAACAATAGGCATATTGATGTCTAAGAAAATAATATTTGGAAGTTTATCAGGGTCGTCTTTATTTTCTTCTAGATATTCTAAAGCACTTTTCCCCGAATTTTTAATTTCCACATACTTAGCGAATTCAGTTATTTCTATGATACGCTTGCTGATAAAGTTATCAGTATCGTTATCATCCACAAGCATCACCAAATCAACAGTTTTTGTAGCTGTTACCATGTAATTTACCCTTGAATCTATTGATTAATTTACTCTATTTAGAGTTATTTCTAAACATAAGTAAAGTTTTTTTTAATTAAAACATAAATCTACCGAAATACAATATTTTTTCGAGCAGATGCCACAAATGTAAGATAATGTTAGCAAGAATTAATGTAAACGGAACAAAATTATTTCATTTTAATAATAATTAATTCACCTTCCTTTAAATTATAATCTTGCTTATTATTCCATTCCATAATTTCCTTTAAACTGACATTGTATTTTCTAGCCAATGCATACATGGTTTCTCCAGAAGATACTTTATGCTCAATATCAGAATTTTTAGTGTTTTTAGCAATAACTTCCTGTTCATTTGAAGGCTCTTCCTTTTTGCTTGAATTGTCTTCCGGGAGTTCAATATCCATTTTATTCACTTTAATAACTTGTCCTATTGATAATGTATCCCTAATTTGTAAATCATTTACATTTAGCAGGCTGGATATTTTCATATTGAACCGATTGGCAATTGAAAAGAATGTATCTCCTTTTCGGATGGAATAATTCATCAAATCAGGTTCTTCCTCTTCATTTTCTTTAATATCTTCGTCCTCAAATTCTTCCTCTATAATATTCGCTTTATTGTTATTTTCAATAGAATCAATAGATGTTTCAGTGTCAGATTCCATTGTGGCAAGGCTGTCTTTTATTTCATCTTTAATTAAGATCACTTCTGATGAATCAGGTTCAGCTGTTTTTTCTGTTGAGTCTGACACAGGGGTTTTATCTGCTATACTAACACTATCAGTTGATTTAATTACTTCTTCTTTTTGAGGTTCTGTAGTAGGTTTTTTTTCTGAAGGTTTACTAGTAGTTTCAATATTTTCTGGTTTAGGCTCCGTTTTCTGTTTTGCTTTTGGTGCTTCCCTATATTCTACTGCTACATTACTTGGACGATTATGACGTAACCATAAAACTCTTCCTGGCTTTGGCTCCTGAGGAGGCTCCATTCTGTTTTTTCGGTAAAGCTTCTTCAGTTTAAGTCCGTATTTCTGACTTATTTCCCACATGCTTTCATTTTTAGCTACTGTGTGATAATAAAACTTAGCCCTGTTTCTTTTCCTTCTTAGATAATATATTTTGCCCGGCTTTAGTTTTTCTCTGATTTTGAGGTCATTCCACTTTCTGAATTTATATTCATCTACTCCAGCTGTTTCTGCTAATTTTTTTACGGTATAGCCTTCTGGGGCATATATTCCATCCAATCCATTTATCTCTACTTCGTGCGGAATAGAACGGTCAGATTTATTAGGGTAATTGTCTACAAGTGGAAATTTATTTTGTTTATTATCATTTATATCCCCTGGTAAATTATCTGTAGCAGTTCTTTTTTGATTTTGTAATTTCTCTATTTTCTCTAAATTATTAAGAGGAACTATAACTGTGTAATTCTTATCTTCAGGTATTTTACCTCTTTTAATCCACTTATTATATTCTTCTAAAAGTTCCAATGGAACATTTTCTTCTTTTGAAATAGTCTTTAAAGAATTTCCTTTTACATTTTCAATTTCTGTAAGGTAGTATGGAGGTTTTGAAGTGCCTAAAGCATTTTCGAAAGCTACTTTATGAGCCAAGAACTTTTTCAAATACCAATAAGTGTTACTTGTGATTTTTAATCGACTCTTCCCGAAATTATTATCATCAATAACATCTGCAGCTCCGCCACGCCCTCTTTGGTAGGCAATTAATGCATAAGCCCAATTATCAAAATATTTGTTATGATCCTTTAAATAGGTTGCAGCAGCACGACTAGATGAAACGATGTTCATTCTTTCATCCACAATTCGGTCAATTCTTAGGTCATTTTCTAAACCTGAAATTTCCTTAAATTGCCAAAATCCAACCGCATTACTACTAGAAACTGCATCGGATACCAAAGCACTTTCCTGAATCACTAAATATTTGAAATCTTCAGGCAAACCTTCTTCTCTGAAAATCCTTTCAATAATCGGCATGTACATATCTACACGCTCCAATTTCTTCTGGAAATATTTTTCACTGCGAGTAAGTGCATCCACATCAGTTTGAATGTCTTTTATAGCGCCTGGGGTCAATCTTAAATCCATATTGGCAAATTCCATGCGGGAAGGAACTTGCTGTGCCCACAGATTTGTGGAGAAAATGAAGATAGCGGCAAATAATAGAGGAAGTTTTTTGTTCATTTTTTTCTTAAAATCATTAATCCATCTCGGATTGGGAATAATACATTTTGAACCCTGTCGTCTTGATGCACAAATTCGTTAAACTCAAGCATACTTTCAGTATCCTTATCTAATTTTTTTCGGTTTTTCTCGAGCACCTTTCCACTCCATAACACATTGTCCACCAAAATATAACCGCCTTTTCTGACTTGGTCAATACAAAGTTTATAGTAATTTAAATAATTTGATTTATCCGCATCTATAAACACCATATCCCAAGATTTATTGAGTGTAGGAATGATTTCCAATGCTTTGCCGATTTTCATTTCAATTTTATCGGAAAATTCTGAAGATTGAAAATATTCCATTACTCTTTCTTTCAATTCCTCGTTTACATCTAAGGTGATAAGCTTGCCATTTACTTTCATGCCTTCTGCCATGCAAAGAGCTGAATAGCCAGTATAAGTTCCGATTTCCAAAATGTTTTCTGGCTGTATCATATGAGAAAGTATGGATAAAACCCTGCCTTGCAAATGACCACTTAGCATTCGTGGCTTTAAAACCTCCGTATGAGTTTCTCTATTGATTTTATAAAGCAACTCATTTTCAGGCTCTGTATGGGCTTCGATATACTTTTCTAAATCTGGATCTAAAAACTCCATAATTATCTTCTTTTGGCTTTATAGGTTAAAATGCTTAAACGGTCATCCGCAAAAATTTCATGGGCTGTATCTTGTAAATCTTTAGCCGAAACTTGCTTGATTTGCTCAAAAAGCTCATCTAAAGATTCAATTTTGTCTTTATCCAATAAACTTCTGCCCATCATCAGCATATAACTCATGTTATTTTCTTCTGCCATGGCTAATTGTCCCATAAGCTGTTGTTTAGCAACATGCAATTGCAAACTGCCCAAAGGTTTTTCTTGCAATTTCTTCAATTCCTTTTTCACTAGTTTAATGCTTTTTGGAAGCTGACCAGGATCAGTACCAAAAAATATACTAAAAAGGGCGGTATCCGTAAATGGATGGTAGCCAGCATCAATGGCGTAAACAAATCCATGTTTTTCCCTTAGTGCCATATTTAATCGGCTATTCATTCCAGGGCCTCCTAAAATATTGACCAACATAAAAAAGGCTAATCTTTTTGGGTGATGGATAGGGTAAGCTGTTGCCCCAATAGCACATTGTGATTGTGAAATTTCTTTATTGAAATTCAAGGTGTTAGGCTGATAAAGCTCAAAAGGAATTCTTTCTCTTTTTCTTTTATGATGCTCAATCGGTTCTAGATATTTTTTAACATATCGGGCTAATTTTTTTTCAGAAATGTCCCCAATAATTGAGAAAACAGTGCGCTCTGTATCCAAATTTTCCTCTAAAAATTCCAGGAAATGCTGACGGGTAAAGCTTTTAAGGCTTTCTTCAGTGCCTAAAATATTATTCCCTAATGGATGTCCAGAGAAAATCACTTCATCGAATTGGTCTTGAATATCATCTTCGGGAGAATCTTTATACATCGCCATTTCTTCCAAAATGACTTGTCTTTCTTTTTCGATCTGCTTTTCAGGGAAAATAGATTGGAAGGTGATATCAACCAATAAATCCATTGCTTTATCTAGGTATTGCTCCAAAACCGAGGCATGGAAAAAGATTTTTTCCTTGGTAGTGTAGGCATTTAATTCTCCGCCCACGGAATCCAATCTATTGAGGATATGGAAAGTTTTCCGCTTTTTGGTTCCTTTAAAAGCCATGTGTTCCCAAAAATGGGCAATCCCTACCTGATGTGGCTTTTCATCACGGCTTCCAATGTCCAAAGCAAATCCGCAATGCACTATTTTTGAGTTACTTACCGGCTGGTGGATAACTCTAATCCCGTTTTCTAATGTCTTAATTTTATATTGATTCATTCATTCCCCGCTTAGGTGCAAAACTACAAATTATCTTTCTTTTTAAAGAAGTAATGAGCACCACAAAGGAAATTTATTTAGTTTTGTTTAGATTCATATTTTAAGAATTAATTTTTTATGCATATAGCTTTTGAAGCCAAACGTGCTTTCAACAATTTTACAGGATTAGGCAATTATAGTCGATTTGTGATTTCAGCTTTAAAGGAGCATTATCCCGAGGAGCATTATTCACTTTTTACTCCCAAAATCTCAAAACGTGAGGAGGCAGCTAATTTTTACAAGCAAAATAAGGAAATTACTGTTTTACCTTCAGGACTTTGGAAGGCAGGCTCCATGAAAAGTGCGTGGCGTTCCAAAAGGATCGGAAAGTTAGCGGGGAAGCAAAAGGCCGATGTTTTTCATGGCTTGAGTAATGAGCTACCAAGCGGACTGAAAGGCAATACCAAGAAAATTGTTACCATCCATGATTTAATTTTTTTACGCTATCCTGATTTCTATCCATTTATAGATAGAAAAATATATAAGAAAAAATTTAAGTCGGCTTGCAAAAAGGCAGATGAAATCATTGCAATTAGCGAGCAAACGAAAACTGATATCATTGAATTTTTTGATATTGATTCATCTAAAGTCAATGTTATATATCAGGGCGTGCATCCAATCTATAAACAAGATTTGAAGACCAGGAGGTTATTGTATTTATTGGATCAGTACAGCTTACATCAACCTTATTTCTTATATGTAGGCTCAATTGAGGATAGAAAAAATGCCAAGGATTTGGTTCAGGCTTTTAAACTGGTTTTAGATCAAGTCAAACATGATTTATTGCTTTTGATAGTGGGTAAAAAGACTGATTATCAAAGAGAAGTAGAGAAGGAAATTAATAAGCTGAGATTAGATCAAAATGTTAGAATCTATAATAACATTCCTTTTACAGAATTGCCATATCTCTACAAAGGAGCAGTAGCTTCTGTTTACCCGTCTAGTTTTGAAGGCTTCGGTATTCCTGTTTTGGAGGCACTTTCTGTGGGCACTTCAGTAGTGACGGGAAATCAATCTGCAATGAAGGAAGCAGGAGGGAAGCATGCCCTTTATGCCGATCCCAAAAATCATGAAGAGTTAGCCGCACAAATGGTGAAATTAGCTGATGATAATGAATTTAATGAGCAGTTGATTAAAGGAGTGGATTCGCACTTGGAGCAGTTTTCTTCTAGGAAGATTGCTAGGGATTTGATGGAGGTATACAAGAAGTAGGGTGATGGGTGTGGGATGTGGGGTGATTAGGTCAGTACCGCAGGTCAGACCGGAAGTGGTTAATATTGAAATAGATGGAAATAAGGTTGAGATAAATGGAAATAATGTGGAAAAAAATAGTTGGAGCTACGAATGAAATCTTTTTAGTTATTAGATACTCTAGGGGTGTAAAATGAACTTGATGGGTGAAGTCTTGATTCAAGGATCTAAATTAATCCATATTTCGCTTTCACATCTTCATGAGAGAAGGTTTTACCATTTTTTATATCCTCTAATCCTCTTTCAATTCCTGCTTTTTCTTCTTCAGATAATTCATGAAACCAATCTTGGTTTTTTGTTGATGAATCTTTTAAAACTTTAAGAAATTTCAAGGTGTCAATATCTTTTAAGTTTTGCAACCACTCAATTAACTCTATCTTTATTGCTTCTTGCTTCATGATATTAAATTTATTTAATCAAATCTACTAATACAAACATGGGGATTATTTCTTGAGATTGAAATTTATCTGTAATAACCGAGTTTATTTTAGCATAGTTTCTGTAGATCCTTCTGATTTTGAATAATACAATTGTATTAGGGATAAATTTGAAGTAAGGAATGTAGATTAGGTCAGTTTTATCCAACTGCAAATCGCTCTTGACCTGACGGTTGGAACCGTCTGGTCGATAAAAGTGGAGTAGCAGGTTTTGCAGAATAGCGGTTAGACGGTTCCAACCGTCAAACCGCAGCACAAAATAGCAAAGAATGATGATTGAAATGGCTTTACAATTCCTAATTATTTATAACGCAAGCTAATATCTGTCAAATGATTCATGCTGCTGATAAAATGGTCATAGCCTTCTTCTTTGCTGGTTTGGTTGATTTGCAAGAGGTGGTCGGGTTGGCAGAGCAGCATTAAGAGTTTTAAATCCTCAACAGATAATTTATCATGATATTGATTTACTAAAGCTGAAGTTTGCTTCAATAAAGCTTTCTGTAGCGGATTGTTGGTGTAATCTGGAATTTTATGTTCCCAGGATGGAGAGCTTAAGGGTAAGCTTACCGCATAAACGGAATGCTCATCTTCATTGCCTATTAAAAACAGTTCCTGTATCTGCTTTTTATTTGAAATGTCTTTATCTATAAAATCAGAAGTATAGGCGCTTCCATATCCATTCACCAGGCTAATTTGAAAATTATCCGGCCCATCACCATTCGAAAGTAAAATATTGAAAGGTTGTGCAGTATTTGATTTATAAACCTGCCCAGAATGCTTTCCAGCTAAATGCCATGGGTTTGCAGTGGCAATAATGCCTTGGTAGGCTAAAGATTTTACGATTTCGGCTACTTGGTCATCATACAAACAAGCTGTATTAATGAACATGCCCGGTTTCTTTTCGAAATAATCTTTCAAGTCATCCAAATACAATTCTGCTTCCTTTTTGAAAAGAATTGGAGAACATAAATAGCTGAAAGAATGATAAGCACAAGAACCCACCAATTGAATTTTTCCTGCATTCACCTGTTTTTTGATTTCAAGCAAGAGGTTAGTATCTGCCTCATTGAGGAAATTTAAAAATGGTAAACTGAAATAAACCAATGGGGCTTTATTTTCCTCTGCCATTTTCAAAACCGTTTTTATTTTTGGCAGAATGGTGTTGGGGAAATCAGTCACAAAATCTTCTTGACTTTTAACCTCATCAATAGCCAGAAGGTTTTTTCCAATATCCAAAAATGATAATTTTTTTACCTCCAGTGGGTGATTGAAATGTATGATTTGATAATTATCCATTTTTCAATTCTTGCTTTAAAGCTGAAAATATATCATCAGAAACAGCTTCCCAATTTCTTTTTTTAACAGATTCAGCATTATGCTTTGCAATTTTTACAAATTGCTTTTTATTCGTCAATATTTCCCGAATAGCCGTAACATAGCTATCAATATCGTTTTGTGCTACTTTAGGGACATCTTTCAATACTTCAGCCACTCCACAATTTTTAGAAAATACTATCGGTAATTCTAAACTGGCTGCTTCCAAAGCTGACAGGCCAAAAGGTTCCGATAATGATGGCATTACCATTACCTGAGATGCCTTCATAATGGCGAAAACATCCTCTTGAGGAAGATGACCCGTAAAATGAATTTTATCCAATATTGCTTTCTCGGTGGAAGAGGCAATCATTTCTTCCATTAATTCACCTTGTCCAGTTACCACAAAACGAAGATTTTTTTCTTTCTTCAATAATGCATCTGCAATATCAATAAAAGTACTAGCTCCTTTTTGAAGACTTAATCTTCCGCAGAATAAAACGATATCTTCATCAAAGGGTGCTTTATAATCGGATACTTGCAGTTCATCAATTCCATGGTGAATCACTTTGATTTTGGATGCCTTTATGCCGTATTCTTTTACCATAATATTTTTATGGTATTCGCTTACGGCAATCACTAAATCGGCTGTTTGCATGCCTTCTTTTTCCAAATCGAATAGCCATGAATTACTCTTTTTGCCGCTTCGGTCATAATCCAAAGCGTGAATGTGCAAAACAAAAGGTTTACCACTGAGCTCTTTCAATTTTTTAGAGGCAGGAATGGCAGTCCAATCATGTGCGTAAATAATATCGAAATCTAAATTGCGACTTTTCAATACAATTTTCTGACTGAAATCTTCCAGGGCTTCTTGTACCGAAATCTCTATATTTTCATTGTAATGTTGCTCGATTTCAACACTTGAAGAATAGAAATAAGGATTCAGCTCACTTTTGACTGAAAGGTGAACCAAATCAGCATTCAGTTGCTTTTTGTTGGTTAATTTTTGTCGGTTTAGGGTTTCAGTTCTGCTGCTTTCCATTTCCTCATCAGCCAATTCTTCTGCACTTTCTACTGAAAATAACTTTAAGTGTACATTTTTAGCTAAATGCTGAGCAATATGGTAGCAAGCAATTCCTAATCCACTGTTTTGCGGGTTCGGATTCCCGGGACCTATCATTAATACCTCCATGAGCAATTATTTTTAAGGTTTATTGTTTTATGATCTCTAAGGAGTCAAAATTTCTATCGACTATTATTTTAGAATCATTGTTCACGTTGACAGTATTTCCATCAACAATTATTTTTTCAACATTGCCAAATCCATGCAAATGAATTTCAAAGCCTTTTGAACCCGATTCATATTCTGATTCCATTTTATGTTGAATGATGGTAGTATTGTCTACGGATTTCTGAATAAAAGTGTGCAATGTACTGATGCCCATATCAAAATCTTTCGTTAGACCATCATCTTCATACAATTCACTTTTAGTTTCTTTAGTTGCTTTATAAACATGTAACTTGATGTTTTCAGGTACAAATTCATCTACATACTGCATTTTATCCTGCATAGGAATAATAGCTCCAACCTTTACAAACATTGGGATTTGATCCAGTGGAGTGGCTACTTGAATTTCTCTTTTTCCTGAAATGAATTCATCCGTCCAGAAATTATACCATTCGCCTTCCGGCAAATACATCATTCGCTCTTTCACTTTAGGTGAAGAAACTGGGCAAATTAATAAATGCTGTCCTAATAGAAATTCTTCTTCTCTTTCTAGGGTTTCAGTATCCTCTTGATAAGCCATTGAGATGGATCTTAACATCGGTTTGGCATATTCCGCATATTGCCAAAAAGTAGTATAGAGGTATGGCATGATTTCATACCTCAATTCAATAAATCTTCTTACAATATTTAAATATTTTTCCTCAAACTGCCAAGGTTCCTTATTTCCATGATCGCCAGATGAATGCGTTCTGAAAAAAGGATGGAAAGTTGCCATTTGAATCCAGCGAGTGTATAATTCACCATCAGGAGCGCCAATAAATCCGCCTACATCAGATCCAGCGAATGAAACACCCGATGCACTTAACCTTTGACATTGCACATTGGCAATTTTTAAATGTTCCCAGGAAGCAAGATTATCTCCAGTCCAAACAGAACTAAATCGTTGAATTCCTGCATAAGCTGAACGGGTAATGGTAAAGCTTCTGTTATTTCCTGCAAATTGTTCCAAGCCTTCGTAAGTAGCTCTTGCCATTTGCATTCCATATACATTATGTCCTTTTCTGTGGCTACAAGGATGTCCGTCATAATCATGCCTCACATCTCTTGGGAAAGTACCTTCTTCAAAAACAGCAGGCTCGTTCATATCATTCCAAACTCCTGCAACGCCATCTTGTGAAAGTCCTCCAAATAATCCTGACCACCATTTTCTGGCAGCAGGATTAGTGAAATCAGGAAAATGACAAGGGCCAGGCCATACGCTTCCTTTAAATCTTGCGCCATCCATTCTTTGGCAGAAATAATCATGATGGACTCCTTGCTGATAAACTGTATAAAGCGGATCGATTTTTATTCCCGGGTCAATGATGACGATGGTTTTAAATCCATCTTGCCTCAAATCATCAATCATTTGCTTAGGATTTGGGAATCTGTCATTATTCCATGTAAAACAGCGATAGCCATCCATATAATCAATATCCAGATGGATGACATCACATGGGATTTTTTTATCACGAAAAGATTTTGCTAATTCTCGAACAGTGCTTTCAGGATAGTAACTCCATTTACTTTGATGATAACCTAATGCCCATTTTGGCGGCATAGGCGATTTACCTGTGAGTTCTGTATAATCTTGGACTACATTTTCTAAATGGGGACCATAAATGAAATAATAGCGCATTTCACCACCCTGAGCCCAAAAACTTAGAGCTTCTTTTCTTTCATGTCCAAAATCAAAAAAGCTTCTGAATGAATTGTCCAAGAAAATACCATAGCCTTCTCCATCATTCAATCCCATGAAAAATGGGATGTTTTTATAGACAGGATCAGTTTCATTGCCATACCCGTAGCAGTCCGTTCCCCATAATTCCCTGCGGGTTCCGTTCAGATTAAGTCTGCCTGTTTTATCTCCAAGCCCGTAGTATTTATTGGTTTTTGATGATTTTAATGTAGAAATGACCACATGACCACCAAATCGTTTTTCATCTTTCCAATGGTAGCCTTTTTCATCCTCAATTAAAACCTTTCCATTTTTATCCAGAATTTTAATCGTAACATCAGCTTTATTGATGATACATTGCAATAAATCTGTTTTTATCAGCAGTGAATCTTGCAGATTTTCAAATTGATAATGGGTATTTCCCAATTCGAATTCAGGATCTATGGCATAAGAAAAATCATCCTCAAAATAGCCATCATTGGCATATCTAAACTTTAGGATTTTTTCATTGATAATGCTCAATTCCAAAGTAGAATGCTGAGCATAGATCTTGATTTTACCTTTCTTTTGTTTCCAGCTTATAATACCGCCTGGGTAAAACTCTTCTTCCTTCTGCTCTTGAAATTTTTCTATATAATTACCCTCAAAATCTTTTTCAGATTCTTGGGTATTGTCTTTATTTTCTTCCATTTTACCTTATTAATATTTAGCGATTTATCGCCATACTCATTACAAAATTAACTACTTATTGTAGTTAATACACTAAGTATTTCTTTATTTTTTTTAAATTAAGGTTTAATGAGTGAATCCTCTTTTTATTTATGGAAAATGCAGTATTTTTCCATGCATTCTATCATAAATACAGATTAATCTCATAAATTAAATAATCTATTCAAATTATTGAGAAACGCACTAATATGGACGAAAATAATACGATTGATAATGAAAAGCATATTTTAACCGAAATTGCCTGGGAAGTCTGTAATCAAGTAGGTGGGATTTATACGGTAATTCGCTCCAAAGTCCCGACTATGGTCAAAAACTGGGGTAAGAATTATTTTCTAATCGGTCCATACGCTCCCAAAGAAGCAGCCACTGATTTTGAAGAGGCAGAATTCGGGCATGAAGTTATAGATGAGACTTTGAAGATTTGTAGAGAAAAAGGATTGAATATTAAATCTGGATATTGGTTGGTTTCGGGAAGACCTCAAACGCTTTTATTCGACCATAAATCAGCTTTTCAGCAATTAGGAGATATAAAATATTATTATTGGCAAAATCATGGAATAGATTTTAAAAATCATGACCCACTAATGGATGAGGTTTTGGCTTTTGGCTATATGGTGCATATTTTCCTTTCTGAAATGACTAGGGTAGCCATAGATAAGAAAATTAAACCTTTAGCTCATTTCCATGAATGGATGGCAGGTTCTGCAATTCCAAATTTAAGAAGAGATCAAGTGCCTTTGCAAACGGTTTTCACCACTCATGCCACACTCTTAGGTAGATATTTAGCAATGAACGATCCTCAGTTTTATGACCATCTTCCTTTTATGGATTGGCACAAAGAAGCCCTTCATTTTAATGTGGAAGCTAATGTAAAATTAGAGCGAGCTTGTGTGCATGGTGCCCATGTTTTCACCACAGTAAGTGAAGTAACTGGTAAAGAGTGTTTCCATTTATTAGGAAGAAGCCCAGATAAAATTTTACCTAACGGTTTAAATATAGAGCGTTTTTCTGTGTTACATGAAGTACAGAATCTACATCATAGGTACAAACAATTGCTTGAGAATTTTATAATGGGGCACTTTTTTAAGAGCTATTCTTTTGACTTGAACAAAACTCTTTATTTTTTTACATCGGGTAGATTCGAGTACTCCAACAAAGGCTATGATTTAACCCTTGAGGCTTTGGCCCGCTTAAATCATCGTCTAAAGGAAGCGGGCTCTCCTTTAACGGTAGTAATGTTTTTTATTACCCGACAGCCTGTTCAGTCTATTAATCCTGATGTTTTGAATGCCAGGGCGATGCTTGATAAAATCAATGCCAATTCCAATGCTATAGTTGAGCAAATTAAAAATAGATTGTACAGACAAGCAGCCTCCAGCAAAGGTGATCATAAATTACCCAACTTAAATGACATGGTGGATGATTATTGGAGATTAAGGCACCGGAGAACTATACAAGCTTGGAAGTCAGGAGGTTTGCCTCCTGTCGTAACACATAACTTGGTAGATGATGCTAAAGATAGTATTTTAAATTTTCTGAGAACAGCCAACCTTATTAATCACGAATCCGATAAAGTTAAAGTAGTCTATCATCCTGATTTCATCTCTTCCACTAATCCACTTTTCGGAATGGAATATGATGATTTTGTGAGGGCTTGCCATTTGGGAGTTTTTCCCAGCTACTATGAGCCATGGGGCTACACTCCTTTGGAATCTTTGGCAAGGGGAGTTGCTTCGGTAACTTCAGATTTATCAGGATTTGGTGATTATATGAAGAATGTTAACATTGGTGATAAAAAGCATGGAATGTTTATAGTGAAAAGAGCCAATAAAAGCTTTGACGAAGCAGCAGAAGAATTGACCAATGTGATGTGGGAATTTACTCAAATCACTAACAGAGAAAGAATTGACATGCGAAATAAATCAGAGGATTTGTCAGAAGTCTTTGACTGGAAGAATTTATATAAAGCCTACGAAAACAGTTATAAATTGGCTTTAGAAACATATTTTTAAACCTAACAACCCAAAATTATGGACGATAAATTAAAAGAAGACATCAAAAAAGCTGGAAAATCCGTGGAGTTGGTAGAGGAGCAATTAGAAAGATTTAAAAAAGGGTTTCCTTATTTGGCTATTGACCGACCAGCCACAATAGGAGATGGCATAATCCAATTATCTGAAGAAAGCATAGATAAATTCATTGCTTTTTATGAAAAGCAATCTTTGGATTACAATTTGATTAAGTTTGTTCCTGCAAGTGGTGCGGCAAGCCGTATGTTCAAAAGATTGTATGCTTTTTTGGAGGAAGATGAATCCCAAGCTGAAAAAGATGATTTTTTAAAAACCTTTTTTGACAATATCCATAAGTTTGCTTTTTCTAAAGCATTGAATGAAAAAATGATGGAAAAAAGCAGTGGGATAGATGAGGCTTTAAAAGCGAAAAAATATCATTCCATTGTTAAAGCATTATTATTAGAAGAAGGCTTGAATTATGGCAACTTACCAAAAGGGCTTTTAGATTTTCATGATTATAAATCTGGTATTAAAACCCCTGTAGGTGAACATTTTACGGAAGGTGAAAATTATGCAAGAGGAACCGAAGGAAAGGTACGATTGCATTTCACTGTTTCACCAGAGCATCAAAAACTATTTGAAGAACATGCTGCACATGTGAGAAAAGGCTTTAATGATTTTGAAATTACCTTTTCTCAACAAAAACCAGAAACCGATACCATTGCGGTAAATCCTGATAATACCCCATTCTATAATGATGATGGAAGTCTATTGTTTCGCCCAGCCGGACATGGAGCTTTAATTGAAAACTTAAATGATCTGGAGCATGATATAGTCTTCATTAAAAATATAGATAATGTGGTGCCTGACCATTTAAAGTTGAAACCCATTCATTATAAAAAAGCTTTGGCAGGATTGTTAATGAGTGTTCAAAGTAAATTATTTGGCTATCAGATTCAGCTGGAGAGAAACATCAATGAACTAGAATTATTGGAAATTGAGAATTTTGCCAAAAAAGATTTATTCTTGGTCTTTAAAGATGACTATGCTGATTTAGACCTGTCTGAGAAAGTAGGTTATTTACAATATTTATTACACCGACCGATTCGGATTTGCGGTATGGTGAAAAATACCGGAGAGCCAGGTGGTGGACCTTTTTGGGTAAGAGAAGAAGATGGCTCATTGAATTTGCAAATTGCTGAAACTTCCCAAATTGACCCAAATGACAAGAAAGCGCAAGAAGCTTTGAAAAATGCCACTCATTTCAACCCTGTTGATTTAGTTTGTGGTGTTAAAGATTTACATGGAAGAAAATATGATTTGATAAAATACCGAAATCCTGAAACTGGTTTTATTACAAGTAAATCAAAAGATGGAAGAGAGTTGAAAGCATTAGAACTTCCTGGATTATGGAATGGTGCTATGTCGGATTGGATTACGCTTTTTGTGGAAGTTCCACTAGCCACTTTCAACCCAGTGAAAACAGTGAATGATTTGTTGAGAGAAGAGCATCAGGCGGGATGATTTAATAGTAGAATATAAGTGATCAAACAATAATTCTTAGGATTTAATATTGGTTGTCTAAAATACGGCTATTGAAAGAGGTAAACATGAGTTAATAAATATCCTGATTAGTCATGATGATAATAGAAAATTTTATTGGAAAAGTACTTTACCCCTCAGTCCTTCGGACAGCTCCCCTAAAACAGGGGAGCAGCTGGTCTGTGCTAAATATTTGCAACATGCTCAAATTAAATCTTTTGCATCGAAAACTAAATAAAGGATTTAAGCAGTGAATGAAACAAATAAATTTGCTCGAAGCAGCTCCCCTCCTTAAAAAAGGAGGGGTGTCCGCTAGCTAGCGGACGGGGTGGTTGTAAATAATTAAGTGCTTCTCCCCAGATTTATTGCTTAAACCGATATAAGTTATAACAAAAAAAGCCTGTCAGATTTGAATCTGACAGGCTTTCTAATTTTATAGTTGTTTCTACAATTTACTATTCTGCCTTTTTCTTCTTTGCAGTAGTTTTTCTTGTAGTACGCTTCTTTTTTGGCTTTTCTTCTACGATTTCCTCTTCAACATCCGTTAAGATTCTTCCGCAATGCTCACAAACGATTAATTTTTTTCGATCTCTAATATCAGCTTGTCTTTGAGGAGGAACTGTATTAAAACATCCGCCACAAGCTCCTCTTTTAACAGGAACAACGGCTAATCCGTTTCTAACGTTTCCTCTTAATCTTTCATAAGAAGAAGCTAATCGATCTTCAATTTTCTTAAGCGCTTTTTCTCTATCTTTCTCAAGCTTGGCAACTTCTTCTTCAGTTTCAGACTCGATATTTTCTAGTTCAGCTCGTTTGCTCTCTAAATCTTTCAATCGGTCTTCGTGCAAAGCCTTGGTTTCTTCAATGCCTTTTACCTTATCTTCAATCTTAGCTTCAGCTTCTTTGATTTTTTTCTCATGGATTTGAATATCCAATTGCTGTAGTTCTACTTCTTTCGTGATGGCATCATACTCGCGGTTATTTCTAACGCTCATTTGCTGCTCGCCATATTTGGCAATCAACTTTTCTGATTCCTTGATTCCATGCTTAGCGGCTTCAATATCATCTTTGATAGCTTGAACACTATCATCGAATTTTTGAATTCGGGTTTCATAGCCTGCAATCTCATCTTCTAAATCAGCTACCTCGTCAGGTAGGGCTCCCCTCACTTTTTTAATATCGTCTAATTTTGAATCGATACCTTGTAATTTTTTCAAGGCATCAAGCTTTTGTGCTACAGTACTTTCCATGCAGTTAATAATATTTTATCGGATTCGTGACAGTCTGTCCTAAATGGAGTGCAATATTAGCAAAATTTTCTTTCAATATTGCATAAAATATCTCATTTGTAAAACGTTCACTCTCATAATGCCCTATGTCGGCTATAATCAGCCTTTCATCAGCATCAAAAAATTCGTGATATTTTATGTCAGATGAGATATAAATGTCTGCTTGCTTATTTTTCGCTTGCGAAATTAGGAATGAACCTGCTCCTCCGCAAATTGCAACTCTTTTAATTTTACGGTTTATTTCTTTAGTATGTTTTATAACGGATAAGCCCATTTTATTTTTCAGATAGTCAAAAAACTCTTTGGCTTCCATGGACTCGGCTATTTCTCCTATCATGCCAGCGCCTAAATCATCATAAGTATTTTCAAGCTGATGCAAATAATAGGCTACCTCCTCATATGGATGCGCCTTTTTCATCACACTCAATATTTTATTTTTTAAATAAAGTGGGAAAATGACTTCTATCTTGTGTTCCTCTACTGTTTCTAATTTTCCTTTATCACCTATACTTGGATTGGCTTTGTCAGTTGGCAGGAAACTTCCTTTTCCAGCTGTTTCGAAAGCGCAATCTTTGTATTCCCCTATTTGACCAGCTCCAGCTTGATGCAAAGCTGATTTTAATTCTGCTGCATTTTCTTGGGGAACAAAAACACTTAATTTACCCAAGAAACCATTTTTCGGACTTAAAATTTCAGTGTTTATCAAGCTTAGCTTTTCAGAAATTTTAGCATTCACCCCATTTTTAATATTATCCAAGTTGGTATGAGAAGCATAAATCGCTACATCATTTTTTATGGCTTTAATCACAGTTCTTTCCACATAATTGCTTCCTGTTAATTTTTTTAAGCCTTTGAAAATTATAGGATGATGAGCCACTATAAGCTCACAATTTTTGGATATGGCTTCCTCAATTACTTCTTCAGTTACATCTAAGGTGATGAGAACATTGCTTACATTTTTATTGGCATCGCCTACTATCAAACCTGCATTATCATAAGATTCTTGATAAGCTAAAGGCGCAATGCTTTCCAAATGTTGGACGATATCCTTTATTTTGCTCATATTTGTTTTTGTTTCAATTCGGTCAAAGTTAAAAAGTTTTACAGCCCTTGCAATTATTTAAAAATAAGTATTGGCAATTAATCATGTCACCCTTTAGTATTTTATACAAATGGGGGATGCAATTGCGAAATCATATATACGATATAGAACACAAAGCCGTTTTCCGATTTGATACCAAGGTTATTTCGGTGGGAAACCTTTCCATGGGCGGAACAGGAAAAACACCTTTTGTAGAATATATTTTAAGGTTTTTGATTGAGAAAGGATATTCTAATCAAATAGCTACTTTGTCGAGGGGCTATGGTAGAAATTCAAAAGGATTTAGAATTGCCAATGATGAGGATTCACCCAAAACAATTGGAGATGAACCATTTCAGATTTATCAAAAATTTAAGAATGAAGCAGTCATTTCAGTAGGAGAGGATAGGGTTTTGGCAATTCCTAGTATTATATATGAGCATCCCGAGAATGAAATCATAGTGTTGGATGATGCCTACCAACACAGAAGTGTAAAACCTAATTTTTCAGTTCTACTTACTGATTTCAACTCTCTTTTTTATGAGGATTATGTATTGCCTTCAGGCACCTTACGGGAAAGTAGGAAAGGAGCCAAAAGAGCAGATGTTGTAATTGTGACCAAATGTCCTTTAGATTTAGGGAATGCTGAAAAAGAAAAGATAAAGGGGGATATTAAAAAATATTCAGATAAAGAGGTATTCTTTACTTCTGTGAAATATGAGAAAACTGTAGCGACAATAGAAGGTGGTGAAGCAGGTAGGAAAATTGTATTAGTTACTGGAATTGTTCATGCACAAAAATTTAAAGAACATTTAACAGAACAAGGCTTTGAAATCATAAAGCATTTTGATTTTGCTGACCATCATAATTTCACATCTAAAGAATTGGAAGAAATAGAAAAGGTAGCAAATGAAGAAAATGCTGATATAATAACCACTGAAAAGGATTGGGTCAGATTAATTTCCATGCCTGAATTATCCAAATCATTTCAAAACAAGCTTTTTTACATCCCTATCATGGTACAGTTTTTGGGTGATGAAAAATCTTTTCATCAAATCTTGGAAGAATCTATAATAAGAGCTTAATAAATCCATGACTTTACTTAATTTTGCGACTGTTTTGAGGAAAATTTCATTATTCATATCGATATTTTGTTGTTTAACAGGCTCAGTTTCCGCCCAGGTTACGGATGACTCTACAAAAAATGTGTATGGTGCCGAAACCACTTTGTTCACCACAGAAGAGAATATTAAGAATAATATTGAAAGCTATCAGATAATAGATACCAGTTTGGCTGACACTCATAATTGGGATCCAGTTAATATTTCTGATTATTATAATCAAAACCTCGGCACTATTGGTACTGCAATGCGCCCAGTTTTCTATGAAACACCTGATGTAATTGGAAAAAGAAGCGGGTTTGGTGTTTATGATTCTTATATAAAAACACCAGATGAATTTAAGTATTTTGATACTAAATCACCCTATACAGAAATGAGATCTGTTTTTGGTGGCAATTACAGGGCTTTTATTGGAATAGATTTTTCAAGAAATGTAAATGAAAACTGGAATGTGGGTTTTAGTTTCAGGCGTTGGACAATTGATAAACAAATTGGGCCACTACTGACCAGAGGAGATTTAAATGTATTGAGCCATTCTTATGATATTCAAACAGATTACCGTTCGCCTGACCGAAAATATCATGTGATGTTCAATTTCGCCCGTACTTTTCATAAAGTAAATGAGACGGGAGGGATTAAGGACACTGCGGAAGTGATAGTTTATGAGAACTTATTTGCCTATGATGACGCAGATATTAATTTAAGAAATGCTCAAGGTGGTGAACTTAGACAGCAATACCATATTTATCAGCAGTATAAATTGAATAAGCTGATTCAGTTTTATCATGTGTTGGATAGAACTAATCGAATGAATATCTTTAATGACTCTGATCCTTCAGCTACCACGGATGTAGATTATTTTGATCAATTTTTATTAAGAACGGACTCCACAATGGATTTGAGTCGGTATGTATATTTTCAAAATGAAGTAGGCTTTAAAGGAGGTATAGGAGAGGCTTTTTATAGATTTTATGTAAAAAGAAAGGATATTAGGTTTACTGGGAAATATCTTAATTCTGTAAATCCATTATCAGAAAATTATGCTGGTGGATATTTTCGTTTTGCACCAAAGGAAGATTGGCAATTACAAGCCAATGCAGAATATGAATTAAGTGGAAATTATAAGCTAGATGCTACCTTAAAGGTGCCATTTCTAAGGGTGAGTGCTAAAAGTATGCAATTTGCTTCTCCTTTCTTTTATGAACAGCACTTAGGAAATCATGATTATTGGCAAAATAATTTTAGTAGTGAGCAAGTACAGCAATTAAGCGGTAAACTGGATATTTACTGGAAAGATTATTTTAGAATACAGCCAAAACTTGATTTAAAAGTAGTTAGTAACCACATGTATTTCGATACTTTGGCAATGCCACAGCAATCCAACGGGACTGCTACTTTGATCCATCCTGGTGTTGAAGCCAAAGCCAAATATGGATCTATGCATTTAGATGGAAATTATATCTATACCTTGAGAGAAGGTGCAGATGCTGATCTTTTTAGGATTCCAGAACATTTCCTAACCCTTGATTTATACTACCACAAAGTTTTTGAAGGCAGGTTGGAAGCTAGGATCGGGGCTGAAGCACATTATAAGTCTACCTATTTTGCAGATGATTATGATCCAGTTACACAGCAATTTCATTTGCAAAATTATTTTGAAGTCCCAGGTTATATGTTTGTGGATTTATACGCTAGTGTGAAAATCAATACAGCAAAGTTGTTTGTGAAATTCAGGCATTTAAATCAGGATGTTACTGCAGGTGGGTATTTTACTACTCCATATTATAGCGGACAAGAAAGAATTTTTGATTTTGGTGTAACTTGGTCGTTTTTTGATTAAATATTAACCTCCTTATTCTAGCAATGGAAAAAGAAAAATTCACTTTAGGGTTAGAATTACCTACCGATCCCAGATGGGTCAATATAGCTGAGAAAAATATTGAGGATATTTTAGTTGATCATGCGTATTGTGAACAAAAAGCTGCCAGCTCATGCATGAGTTTGATTATTAATTTCCCTGAAATGGATGAAATGGTGAAAGTGATGACTCCTGTGGTAGCTGAAGAATGGTCACATTTCGAAAGAGTGTTAGAACAATTAGATAAGAGAGGTTATAAGCTGGGATTCCAAAGAAAAGATGAGTACGTTTCTCAATTGATGAAATTGGAAATTAAAGGAGGGAGCAGAAAATTTCAATTGATGGAAAAGCTACTGATAAATGCGTTAATTGAAGCCAGAAGTTGTGAACGATTTAAACAACTGCATCTACATATTCAGGATGAAGAGTTGAAGAAATTTTATTATGAATTAATGGTTTCGGAAGCAGGTCATTATAAAAACTTCTTGAAACTAGCCGAGAGTTACCAGCCAAAAGAAAAGGTAAGAAAGCGTTGGGCAGAATTGTTAGAAGCCGAAGCCGAAATCATGAAGAATTTGGAAGTAAGGGAAGATAGGTTGCATTAATATAAATAACTACTTTCTTCCTGTCTCCGGTTAGTGGAAACTACTACCGCCTGGCGGATATAATAAACGAAAAGCCTAATTTTATTCTTAAGGCTAGCTGCTATTCCGTGCCAGAGGCACTTAGTAACCATCACCAGCAAGATGCTGGCGATAGTTGAAAGCTTAGGGCTCAAAAGAGTCAAACCGTTAGACGCTGGAACACCCCAGCTGCCTGCCTCCGGCTGGTGGAAACTACTAGCTCCTCTGGAGCATTTTCAATTTAAACTTCACCATAAATACAAGGTATTTAACTCAATTCATTAATGCCATGGTCGGTGGCACACCAACCATTTAAACCTAGAATGAAAGCCTGACATTTAATTTTCCATTTAAATGGTAGGTCAACTTTGGAAAAGTTATTAAACTAGAACTAGTAGAAAAACATATAGCTAATCAAAATGGCAGCAATAATACCAACTGCATCGGCTATTAAGCCACATGTTAAAGCATATCGGGAATTTCGGATATTGACTGATCCAAAATAAACTGCTAAAACATAGAATGTGGTTTCTGTAGAACCTTGCATTACGCTTACTAATCTTCCAACAAATGAGTCTGGTCCGTAGTTTTCTGGCTTCATAGCCTCCAGCATCATGCCTCTTGCTCCACTACCACTTAATGGCTTCATAAATGCTGTAGGAAGTGAAGGTACAAAATCAGTATTAATTCCTGTAAGTCCAATGACATATTCTATCCCACTAATCATCATTTCCATAGCACCAGATGCCCGGAAAACACCGACAGCAACTAAGATGGCAACCAAATATGGAATGATCATTATAGCATAATTGAACCCTTCTTTTGCTCCCTCTACAAAGGAATCATACACATTCACTTTTTTGCGAACAGCCAAAACGATAAAAGCTATAATTATGGAGAACAAAATGAAATTAGCAATATGGGATGAGATGGGGCCGATTTCAGCTTGGCTTAAACTGTTGAAAAACCAGATGATACCGGCAATTAATACACTTAATAAACCTAATGAAAGTAATACATTCTTATGGAATAAATTTATTCTTTGAACCAAAGAAACAGCTATTAAACCACTTAAAGTTGAAAAAAATGTAGTCAATAAGATAGGGATAAATATATCTGAGGGGTCTGCAGCTCCAGCTTGGGCACGATAAACCATAATACTAATAGGGATAATGGTTAATCCTGAAGTGTTCAATACCAAAAACATGATTTGCGCATTGCTTGCGGTATCTTTCTTGGGGTTTAATTCCTGTAAACTATGCATGGCTTTCAATCCTAATGGCGTAGCAGCATTATCTAAGCCCAACATATTGGCCGAAATGTTCATAAGCATAGCACCCATGGCAGGGTGATTTTTTGGAATTTCAGGAAATAGCCTTGAGAAAAGCGGAGAGGTGATTTTAGCTAAAATGGCTACCATACCACCTTTTTCACCAATTTTCATAATGCCCAACCATAAGGACATCATACCTGTTAACCACAAGGATATCTCAAACCCTAATGTGGCATTTTCAAAAGTAGCATTAGTAATCGCTGGGAATATTTCCATATCGCCCATGAAAATCCATTGGACTAGGGCAAAGACAAATGCAATCAGAAAAAATGCAATCCAGATGTAATTGAGAACCATAAGCGCAATTAATCACTAAAAACAGGATTTTACAATATTGAGATGAAAATATGTGGAAAGAAAATGGAAAATTAAATGTCGGACATTAACAAAAGAGAATAAAGCGAATGTTATTGAAGGCAGGTTGCTTAGTTCTATATATAGCAGTTCCTAGTTTGATAAAAAATGGTATGGTTAAATAAACGTCAATGAAGTTGTAGACAGTTCTCTTAAATCTCAAAATTTGTCTATTGTTCCCGATTCGTTCCTCTTGGGATCTTTGCTTGGCTACAACTATTGTCTATTTTATAGCTCAGACTCTAACTATCTGATTTACAGATAATATGGTAAAATTAGAAACTAGTGTATGAATGTTGTATCAAATAGCTCTATGGAAGAATAATATTTTTTATTAATTTCCAATCCGAAACGATAAAATTGAATTTAAATATACAACTATGAGCGATTTTCCATGGTATAATCATTATCCGAAAGGAGTGCCGAGAGAGATAAACCCCGACCAATATAAAAACCTCCCCGAATTATTTGAAGAAATCTTCCAAAAGCACGGTAGCAATGAAGCCTATGAGAATATGGGCAAGGTATTGACTTATGCTGAGGTAGATGAGTTATCGAATAATTTTGCTGCTTATTTGCAAAATGAGGCAGGTTTGAAGAAGGGCGATAGAATGGCTATTCAAATGCCAAACTGCTTGCAATACCCAATTGCGATGATAGGCGCTTTGAAGGCTGGTGTAATTGTGGTTGGAACCAACCCGCTTTATACTGCCCGTGAAATGGCGCATCAGTTTAAGGATTCAGGAGCTAAAGCCATAGTGATTGTAGCCAATTTTGCCAGCAATTTGGAGAAGGTACTAGATGAAACAGAAATCAAAACCGTTATCGTTACCCAATTGGGTGATATGTTGGGCGGATTAAAAGGCGGTATTGTCAATTTTGTGGTGAAAAACATCAAAAAGATGGTGCCTAGCTATAATTTGCCAACAGCTGTTAAATGGAAAGATGTAATAAAGAAAGGAAAAAATCATACTTTCAAAAAACCTGAAATTGAGCCATCTGACTTTGCATTTTTGCAATATACAGGTGGAACTACAGGTGTGAGTAAAGGAGCGCAATTATCTCACCGAAATTTGGTGGCGCACACTATGCAAACCAAAGAGTGGTTTAAACCATTATTTACGGAAGGATTGCAAGAGCAAATGATAACGGCACTTCCGCTTTATCATATTTTTGCCCTTGCGGTAAATGGAATCTTAATGTTTAGCATTGGTGCTAAAAGCATCTTGATTACCAACCCAAGGGATATGCCTGCTTTTATTAAGGAATTGAAAAAACATCCATTCACTTTAATGACAGGGGTGAACACCTTATTCAATGGGCTTTTAAACCAGCCTAAAATAAAAGAGGTAGATTTCTCTCATTTGAAAGGTTCCATAGGGGGTGGAATGGCAGTGCAAAAATCTGTTGCTGAAAAATGGAGAGAACTGACTGGAGGACCCTTAGTAGAAGGCTATGGTTTGAGTGAAACTTCCCCTGTATTAAGTGTAAATCCATTGGATGGAACGGAAAGAATCGGAACTATTGGTATGCCTACCCCTAGCACTGATATGAAGATTTTGGATGAAGAAGGAAAAGAGGTGGAATTAGGTGAACCGGGAGAAATTTGCGGTAAAGGCCCACAGGTAATGTCAGGTTACTGGAACAAACCGGAATTAAATGAAACCACCTTCTTTGAGGGCGAGTGGTTCCGTACTGGGGATATTGGCGTTCAAGATAAAGACGGTTTCTTCAAAATAGTGGATAGGAAAAAGGATATGATCAATGTATCCGGATTTAATGTGTATCCGAATGAGATTGAAGACGTGATTGCCGGAATGGAAAAAGTACTGGAAGTAGCCGTAATTGGAGTTCCGGATGATAAATCCACTGAGGTAGTAAAAGCTTTTGTGGTTAAGAAAGACGAAAGCCTAACCGAGCAAGAGGTAATAGATTTCTGCAAGGAAAATTTAACAGCTTATAAATGCCCAAAAGCAGTTTCTTTTGAGAAAGAATTGCCAAAATCGAATGTAGGTAAGATTATTAGGAGGCATTTGAGGGAAAAATAATTATTAATTAATAATTAGTACTTGAAAGAGCTTCTCAGAGATGGGGAGCTTTTTTGGTTTGAAGGATGATGGGTGTGGGGTGATGGATGCAATTGCAATTTGCCATTTTTGTGTCCTAGGATAGAGGTTGCCAGTTTATCGAAAGAAGAAATAAGGTTAAAATAAATAAAAATTATTAAGCAGGCTAGCTAGACATTTGCGATTTTTGTCATTCCCTGAAATAAGTTGACCGTTTTTAATGGAATAAAGTTATGATAAAAACGGGAAAACGTATCAAAGCCAGGAAGAGATTTTCTGAGGAATTC
>JBNJFX010000016.1:0-94026 GCA_051747245.1 Bacteroidota bacterium | reverse complement strand
CAGAAATCAGATTTAGAATGGATAAATGCTTGAGGTAATGAAATAATGTTGTTAAATACCTTAAACGTTCATTATCTCAAGCATTTTTCAAGAGGAGCCTAGAAAACCTTAACTACCAAATAAAACTTGCATCGCTTTTCAAGCTTATTTATCATTATTGCTATTAGAAAAAAACATCCCTATCAATCCGACCACTAATGTTATAATGAAAACCCACATTATGAATTTCAACCTCATTTTTTCGAATTCAATATAAGCTTCACAGCTAAATAAACATAAAATTATTACTATAATGCCTGATAGTTTAAAAAGATTTCTCATTTCAATTACAAGTTTCTTTAATAGCTTCTTTATATTGTTTATTTCCTAAATCAAATGATTTTTGATAATCTTCACATCCTTTATTTTTATTACCCATCATCAAATGAATATTGCCTCTGATGCCATAAGCATCGGCATATCCTTTCCTTAATTCTATTGCTTTATTAATATCAGTCAGGGCATCTTCAAATCGCCTTAAATAATATTTTGCTAAACTCGAAAAATATAAGACTGGAGCATGATCTGGATCTATGTTTCGTGCTTTATCAAAATGTTCTAAGGCTTGAGCATATTTTTCATCATATATTTCTATTTGTCCTAAGAAATAATGGCTATTAAAATTTTTATCATTTCGTTGGCGTGCTTTTTTAAAATAATGCTTTGCACTATCATCTTCATCTTTAATAAATTTGACCATGCCCAAATTGGAGAAAATCTCAGAAGTAATGTAATTTTTGAGCCCGATATTTTCTTCTTGTTCTGCGTAATTTAATGCTTTTCTAAAGTATTGAGCTGCTGTATCGAAATGATGTTTCTCTAAATAGTAAGTGCCAAAATTTGATAATGTGACACTATTGGTGCTGTCGATATTAATAGCTTTCTCAAATTGTTTCAACATCAGATAAGGCTGATTCATTTCAGCGTAAACTTTACCTCTATTAACGTAGATCCCATCAAACTCCGGATAAATTATCTCTGCAGAATCTAACAATTTCAAAGCAACTGAATAACGTTTGTTTTTTGCATACAGGCTAGCTTTTTCTATATAAGCTTTATAATGTAATGAATCTATAAATATAGTGCTATCAAAATACTGTAAAGCAATTATATCTTCATTTCTTTTTGAATTTAATAAGCCATAAAAATAATAAACTTCAGCACTGTCCTCTCTGTCAATATCCTCAATTAATATCTTTTCAGCTCTTTCGAAATCCTCCAAGTATAAGTATTTTTTAAAGTCTTGCTTTATCTCTTTTTTAGTTCTACTAGTGCAGCTAAATAATATTAAAATAAAAACAGGATAGAAAATGTATGTGTACCGTTTCATGTTTAAAAGGTAGTGATTTTTTTCAAGATTAAATAGAATCTATCTCATATATTAAAGCTGTGTATTTGATCAAAAAAAATTACAATAGTTGCATAAACTTCTTTCCAAAAATATCAGTATTGTATAATTTAGAATAAGAAATTAGCTGCTTTAGAGAGATTTTGATTATAATATTAAATTCCTAATAAACAAAGAAGTAAGTCTTATGAGGTATAGTTTATTTGCACAATAAGAATTTTATTAAATTTAGATAACTTGTAAAATTACACCCCCTAAGCTTTACAATGATGTTGATACTTTCTTAGAAGCAATGAAATCGATTGTAGGAGTTGATATAATCCACTATTGGGATAAAAAAGAGAAAGAGCCTGTTTTGAAGATACATGAAATTTTCCTCAAATGTATATTTAGTTATGGTGGTAATAAATTTCTGGTCTATTCATCAAATAGTAACCAGAAAACCTTCTTCATTTAAGTATTAAACTATTTATTTTTTTAAATCATTTAATCTGGCTGTAAAAGCATTACCTATGGCAAGACCAATTGGCATAAACTCCTTCCCTTCGAATTCATCAGTTTTAGCATTATTGCACCAATAGCAGGCCAAAACAATATTCTCTTCTGTATAACCCTCATTTGGATGATAGCGATCAACTTCGAGGTTTCTTCCTCTTGTAGCTAATCGCTTTGTTTGAATTTCACCTTTTTCTATTAAAAGTTGGAGATCTTTCTCTTTGGTTTTACAGTAGCCACAAATTCGATCTTCGTTATCATCTTCTCCATATAATTCTTTAAACTCTTCCCATTGAATGATTCTGCTTAAATTAAAGTACTCCTTATACTCAGCCTTGGAGTTCATGGCTTCCCAAGCTTTAATGGCTTTGTCAAGTTCTTTTACTGGATGCCCCATAAAATCGCTATTATCAGAGGGCAGTTGAAAGGCCTTTAGACATTTGGAAATCTCTAGATCATTGTAGTGAAAGTTCTTAAAATCATCAATATTGACATTATTGAGGCTATTGTTGACTATATAACATTTAATCAAGTATAATTCAAAGAAGCTCTTGAAAGCTCTGTCTTTTATTGAAATAAATCTTGAGTATGCTTTTTGATATGACATATTTTCCAATGTAGGAGCTAAATTTAAATTATTGAGTTGGGCAGAATCTAATTCTTACAGTTTCCCACCAAAGTAATTACAAAAATTCAATGATGTTTTTGTTTAATAAGCTACGATTTTAGACTCCATAAAATATAAATTTGACTTTTCTTCAAATAATCCTACACATTGCCCTTCTATGACAACGAAATCTCCAGTGCCAAGCTGACTTAACGCTATTGATTCTTCTACATAACAAATTATCGAACCATATACATCACTTTCTAAAACAATTCTTGCAATGCCATCGGTATCGTCATCCAATATCCTGTAAACAGTACCTTTAATATCAAATTTTCTATCCTTAAATTGATCATTTGCTCTTACTTCATTTTTATAAAAATATTCTAATAGAGAGCTTGCATACTCTGCATTTTCTATTCTTTTTTCAAGTTCTCTTTTTTCAGCCCTTTCCTCTTCAATTTTTGCTTGTTTCTCTTCTCTTTCCCTTTTTGCCTTATTTATTTTTAATTGCTTCTGATAAGCCTGTGCCGATTGCCGATTTTCTCGTTCCCTTTGACTAATTCTTCTTTCCTTGGTATTAATCAAACTTTGTAGTTTTCTATTATTTACAAGGTCGTTGATATCAAAATCATCATTTTGAAGTAGTTTTTGATTTCCCTCTTTACTTTCGAGCAAAGTATAAAATCTTTCTATTTCACCGCTGCTTTTGAAAGTAATCAATGGGATATAGCTCGTAATCTCACCAAAATCAATCTGCTTATTTATATATTTGCTAGACTCTATCCTTTCCGTCCCTCTAATAATTAATGCGCAATTAACATTTAAACTATCAATTTCTATGAATCGCATTTTACCCATGTCAAATAGATCAAAGGTATCTTTACTGGTAGATGCCCAATATTCCAGTTCTAGAATTCTTTGGTAATTTAATAGGGTCAAAGGTAGGCTATCTGAATTTTGAAGCTTGAAGAGCTCTTCTTCTGCAATTCGATCTTTCGTTAACTTACTTTCTTCACAAAATTCCTTAGTGCATGAAAAAAGTAGTAATATGGCTAGAAAATTAAGGCTATACCTGAAAAAATATTTACTGTACATAAATCTAAATTATAGTTTAATATCTTATTTCAAAGGTTAATATGACTTTTTTTATTTATCAAATATCCTTTTCAATGTGTCCTGCATGACGGTTTTAACTCTTTATAATCAGTGGTGATTAATTATGTGCTATCATGTTTATTATATGCATAAGAGTTGATTCAATACTCCCAATCCTCATGCCGCACCGGCAAACTATTTAATTCTTTTCGATGCAGCCTCCATTTAGGCATAAATTCATCCATAAGTTTGATGAAGCGATCATTATGATTGCGTTCATGAAAGTGGACTAATTCATGGACTATAATATATTCGAGGCAGCTTTGCGGTTTTTTGGCTAATTCGAGATTGAGCCAAATCCTCTTGGCATCCCGATTGCAGGAGCCCCACTTGGTTCGCATCTTTCGTACACCCCAATCATTGGCTTTTACCCCAATCGTTTTTTCCCATTTATTTAGCAGATCTGAAATACGATCTTTTAATTCCTCTCGGTACCATGATTGTAATAAATCTGCTTTATCTTCCTTGGTGGCTCCCTCCTTTACTTTGAGTAGTAGTTTTTTACCACCTTCTAGGCTGACTTGCTGCTTTCCTTTAGTTTTTTCTACTTTCAATAGATAGCGCTGTCCTCTGAAATAATGGCTCTCCCCTGTGACATATTCTCTTGGAGTTTCTCTTTGCTGAGTCTGGAAACCTTTAATCTGCTTCTTCAGCCAACCCAATTTCGATATGGCAAATTGCTTGATGACTTCCTCTTTTGTGTTTTCCGGAGCGGAAAGCTTTACCCTACCATTGGGGGGATATACAGCCAAATGGATATTTTTGATGGCTTTCCGCTGCACCTGAATGGGGATACCGGCTACTTCAAATGAATTGCTAAGATCAGTACTCATTTTGTGCTTTGATTATCTCCATCAGTTCATCGGTTTTCTCCTTATCCTGCAGGATTTGATAAACCGCCATACCCAGTTTCTTTTCTTTAATTCCGCCATCTCTCCAGCCATCCAGCTTATTGGACTTAATTACGTAATCTAAAGTAATTGTCAGTTCTTCATCTTCATCCAGATTGTCGTACAAAGCTTTTCTTGCGCTTGTATTTACAGCTTCTGGATAACTGCTTGCACTTTCCTGATCGCCAATATTTCTGGCAAGCTTTTTTACTTTATCCAGGTATTCTGTATAATCAATCACTGCCTTTTTACGATCTTGAATCAGTTGATCCAATAAGGCCGACATTCTATCATAATATTTTGGATTGGTTTGTCTTTCTTCGTTGATGACCTTTCTTACATTATTCTCAATCGTTTCTGCGACTGCTTCCTTATTTTTAGGCTTATATTCTTCCTGAGGTTCACTTACGTTGACAATCAAATCCACCAGGCTTTCATTCTCAAAATTTGAAATCTTTTTGCTGGAGCTAGCATCAATGTACATATCCATCAATTGACGCATCCCGGGTTCATAGCTCTTTAAATCAATGGCATCGCCACTGGCTCGTTTAATCGTATCTCGTAAGTCTTTGTAAAACTTTACTTCCTCTGCTATCTCTTTCGCTTCTTTTTCCGAGTAACCTAAACGATCCATTTCATTGGCTACATCAGCATAAGCACGTAGAAGAGAAGCCACGCCTTTATACAATTTCAAACGGATCTCCTCTCTATCCTTAATATCCTGCGGAATTTCAGTATTTCCACAGAAGTATTTGATAAAAGCAGGTTCTTCCCGTGGATGTACATTTTCGCAATAGGCTCGCACCTTTTCCAAAGCAGTTTCCAAGCGATCTCTACTCTCTTCAAAGCGATCTTTCAATAAGCCATTTACATCATCTGCATCAAATTCATCAAATGCACCAGAGGTGTAATCATTAATGGAGCGTTGCAGACTTTTAAACAAATCTTTGTAATCTACTATATAGCCATAGGTTTTACTCTCATCTGCTACTCGGTTTACGCGACAGATGGCTTGAAACAAACCGTGATCTTGCATCGACTTGTCAATGTAGAGATAAGTGGCTGAAGGGGCATCAAAGCCTGTTAGCAACTTATCTACCACTATCAGTAATTTCATATTGGCCGGTTCATTGATGAACTGCTCTTTTGCTTCCTCTTCAAACTGCTCAGTAGATTTTCCATTAAGCATTTGTGCATAAATCTCATTCTTATGCAGTTCTTCCGTTAAGCCTTCACCTCCGGTATATTCATTTCTATCATCTGCTTTGCCCGGCTCATAAGAAGTGATGATGGCACATTTTTTAAAACCTGCCTGCTGAAATAATTCATAGTATTTACATGCCTGATAGACACTGCTGCTCACCAACATGGCATTTCCTTCTCCTGAACTCAGGCGTGGCTTTAAATCGAAATCATGAATAATGTCATTGACGATTTTAGTCAAGCGTGATTTGGATCCTAATACCTTTTGAATGGTACCCCATTTTTTCTTGAGCTCTATCTTAGCGATATCAGTCAGGTTTTTGGTTTTGGCTTCAAACCATTCATCGATTCGTGCCTGGTCAGTTATGTATTGATCTACATCTCGTGCTTCATATAATAAATCGAGCACCACACCATCTTCTACGGCTTCATCAAAACGATAAGGCTCGCCTATGTATGGACCGAATACTTCTATACTTTTTTCTTTGTCTTTTTTAAGCAGTGGAGTACCCGTAAAACCAATAAAAAGCGCATCCGGAAGCAAGGCTTTCATGGCTTTGTGCAGTTTACCCGATTGGGTTCTGTGACATTCATCTACGAAAACATAGATATTGCCTGGCGCATAAAAATCATCTCCTATTTGGCCCTGTAGTTCTTTAAGGTATTCACTATCCGTTTGAGTGCTATTCCCTGCACCAAATTTATGGACCAGACTGCAAACGAGCATCTTCTGCTTGTCTTTAATAGAATCAATCAGGTCATAACCACTTTTGGTTCTGTAGATGCTTTCTTCTAATCCCTGGAATAGCTTTTCAATTTGTTCATCCAGCTCTTCCCTATCGGTAATGATAAGCACACGGCTATCATCAATATTGCCCCTGATCCATTTGGCTAACCAAGCCATGGTTAAGCTTTTTCCACTCCCTTGCGTATGCCAGATAATACCACCTTCTCTGTCGTCAATTCTTTGTTGTGCTGCTTTGATTCCAAAGTACTGGTTAGGGCGGCAAAGTTTCTTCACGCCTTTATCGAAGATGACAAAGTCACGCATCAATTCAATTATACGCTCTTTATTAAAAAGCAAACTGAGATGTTTATCCAGGAGATAATCAAATTCCAGATCGCTTTCCTCTTTCCATTTGAGGTAATACTGATCCGGTGTTTTGATGGTACCATAACGCAATCCTTCCGTATCATTACCAGCTATGGTAAATTGAATGGTGCTAAAGAATTTTGTAACAAATGCTTCTTCCTGATTTCGAATATTTTGGCGAATACCCTCTTCTATGCCCTTGCGACTGCTTTTTAATTCTATGATGCCAAAGGCAATTCCATTAATGTAGAGCACTAAATCAGGCCGGACCGTACGATTACTTTTGTCGCGTTTAATAGAAACCTCTTCCGCTAATGCAAAGTTATTGTCTTCAGGGTTTTGCCAATCTATAAATTGCACTGTTTGCTTGGCTTCTCCTACTTCTTCTCTTACACTGGCACCATAGCGCAAAAAGGTATAAACCGCTTTATTCGCTGCATATAAACCACCACCTACATTAGCACAGGCTTGTTCTAATTTCTCTATAGCCTTATTAGCCAAATTAGCCGAATAGTTTTGAGTCAGACAGCTGAGTAAAATACTTTTTTCAATAGGCAACGTACGCTCCTGCTCTTCCCAGTCGCCCAGGTAGTGATAGCCCAAGTGATTTTGGAAAAGTTGTATGACCCTGTTTTGTGTGGCGCGTTCTGGTTTACCTATTTGATTCATAATATTGTTTTAAACTCTTGACATAAATTCCTTATAAGGTTCACTGTCTCTGATTCATTCTTCTCATACTTAATATAACTAGTATATTCTTCATATTCATACCATTCAAAACCCATTAATTCTAGAACATTTACCAATAGTTCGTCATAATTCGGCATCGTTATATCACCTTTAGTTTTGTAAAACTCTACAGTAAAATTATCTTCTGAACTAAATTCTATGGATAAAGAATAGCTTTTTTTTCTACATATAACATTAGAGAACTCTATGTAAGCTGGGTAGGAAAATCCGTAACCTTCTTCATAAATAGCTTCACCAAGAGGTTCAAATATTATTCCTTTAAAATACTTAATAAATAAATGGTAAGTATATAATTCATAATAGGTGTTAAATCTAGTTGTTGTCAGTAATTTAATGTCTTTTTCTTGTTCTAATCTTATAAAACCCTTTTTACATCTTTCAAAAAACTCTGGATTTTGAGTGAAATATCTCCGCCAATCTGTTGGCTCTTCGTTAATTATTTCTCTACATGATTGTTCAAATTCATTAATTTTAAAACTACCATTATCTAAAACTTCTTTTAAATAACTTCTTCTTTTATCATAATTTGAACTGCCTTTTGAATTTTTTGCTGGAAGTCTCAAGAGTCTTTTCCAACTGTAATCTCTGTCTGTAAGGCTATCTGATGTTGACAGTAAATTATACTTATATCGAGTCGATGGTATTAGATAATTACCTTTTGTTAAGACGGCTCTTTCCCACAAGTAATCTTTATTTTTCCGTGAAGCAATATTGTCAAAAACCACCTTAATTTTTGAACTGTAAATTTTAAATTCATTTTTAAATATATCATTTTCTGAATCATTCCAATTACAGTCTTTATTATTTTCAAAGTACGCCAGAATACCCGCAAATTCTATAATAAACAAAATCTGACCTCTTAGAACCGAGTGTTGTTCACTAGTATAAATAAGCTCAGCCCATTCATCATCATTCTTTAATAATAAGCAAGCCTTAATCCTTTCCTCTTGGATTTGTCTCCCAAAAAAAGACCCAAGATCATTTTTAAGATCTTTTGCATAAGAAAGTATATCGCTACTATGAGGAGCTAATTTAGAAACTGACTTCAATGCGCGGATCAGGGCTGAAGATTCATCGAAAGGTGTGTTTTCAGTTAAATTATATATAACCCTCATCCATTGATATAAACCTTCATTATCTGAATTCCTTAGCTGATACTGTAAGAAAGCATAGAAGCGTATCCTACCATTTGCTTTAAGCTCATGTCTTAAAACTTCTTTAAATATTTTTGAGTGATTATAGTAAAAATTTGAAAAGCTAGATCCTTTTCCATCTTCCAAACCTTGAAGTACGTCTAGGGAATTAATTAATTCTTTTATAGCATTTTCGTTTAACGCACCTATCTCATGATATTTAAAAAAAGATATATCAGATGAATTTTTAAATTTTCTCTTGGCAACATCAGTTTCAAGCAATAATTCTGTATTTTCATCCTTTTCGTTAGCAGAGTAAACTGCATAATGATTTGCGAGAACGACTCTTATATAATTCATTATCTCATTATCATAAGAATTATCTTTAGTGCTCTCATTTCGATATTGCCAGAATAAGTCAGCCCATGAAGAATCAATTTTATGAGAAAAATATTCTTTGGCAGTTAATTCTTGCTCTGCTTCACCTAAGACTAGGGAATAGGAAAGTTCATTATTCCACTTCTGTTCAGTTATATATTGCTCGAATTTTGCTTTAAAATTCTCGAATTTGGTCAAAGGCTTGCCTCTGGAATTCATTTTTACATATAAGTCATCGGTCAATTTAAATTCTTCTAAATCAAGATACAAGAAAGTAATTACTGGATTCCCATCATTAATAAGTCTGTCATAGAATTCAACTCTTCCGTAGAATTTTTTATGTATAGAATCCAGCATCGTCAGCATAGATTGAATTGTTGGATCTTGCTCCCAAGACAAGAAGTACCAATGCTCATTACGAAGGTGGTCGGACAAAATAAAATCGCTAGTTTGAAAATCATTAGGAGCTATTGGTTCAGAATTTAATAATGCATCGCAGAATTCCTTTGAGCTACTTCTGACTGAATAGGTGAACCGAGAATGCCCATTTGATGAGATTATTGATTTAAAATTTAAAGAATTATCGCTAATTAGTGCTAAATACCAGTGAAGAAGAAAAAGTGTAGTCAACCTTTGTTGACCATCTAAAGGAATGAAGGTGTCTTTCCCATCTCCATTTTTGGTTTCAATGCTCCCATATATAAAATCAAGATCTCTAAAAGGAATTGCATCATTTAAATAATTAAATAAAGCATCAAGAAATCTGTCCCTAACTTCTTCGGTTGACGCTCTGCCTTGAGCATAATCACGTTGTATAATTGGAATTTCAATCTCAAGGTTCTTGGTACCGAATAGCTGATGAAAAGACAATCTTTCTCCAGATAATGTTTCATTCTTTGATACTTTCATGGCGTATGTTTTGTGTTGGGAGATAATCTTTAAGAACTTCTTTAATTTTTTTTAAATAATCATTCGCATCCTGATCAGTCCAATAAAATAAACTCTCCATTTTTTGACTGTAATATTTCATAAATAGATTTTTAGTACAGATAGGAATGAAAACCCCATCCATATCTCTTTGCATTATCCTTTGTCTTTTGACAGGGAAAAAGATATTCTTATAACTTCTATTTGTGTTCGTATCCAACAATGCGAGATTCGCTATACTATCAATGTTTTCTTTATCAAGCTCTTTAAAGTTATCCCTGAGATCACTCCAAAGCCGATCAAATTTATCATCATTAATAGACCGAGCATTCAAGAGTTCATCTATCTGATTCATTATTTTACTACTCTTCTCGTCATCACTTTGTGAATTAAATTTTTCAGGATATCCTGACTGAAAGAATGTCAACATATCTATTAACCATTGTTCCCGGTCTTTTTGAGGCACTTTTTTATCAGTTTGAGACCTGACATGTTCAATATCCCAAGAGCCTTGTTTATACTTATGAAATGGGAATCGTATATCAGCGCTTTCTGTTGAAAGAAGTGTTTGTATGTTAAACAACAAAAGAACAGATCGTACTTGTTTACCATTTGTATAATCTAATTCGTCTAATTGACAATCAACTAAACTCCTAATTTCTCTTCTTAAATATTCTTTAAATTTAATTTTCGTTTGTCCTTTTTGTCTATCTATTAAAATGTTTATTGATTTTCCTGATGTAATAAGAAAACCAATTAAATGATATAATTCTCGATCATTATACCACTGTTCTAAAGTCATGAAATACCTTTTCATGATCAACCAAAGTCCGTCAACATCTGGTTTTTTATTTTCATTTTTACTTTCTTCGAATTTTTCGTTTAACTTATTAAAAGTGAAGTAATATTCATCATTTCGCTTTTTACTAAAGATTAAGTCGAAAATATATTCAATCCTAGTATCATATTTAAGATTATTCGTATCATCATATATGAAATACCAAAAAGAATCATTTTGTAATATTTTTTCTATTTGATCCCATTCGGAGGCAATTTGAATTTGCCTGAGATCTCCATATTTATCATCAAAATTACTTGATTGTAAGAGTACTGCTTTTATGAGTTCGGCATTTGTCAATGGAATTTTACCTATGTTCAGACGCGTAAATATATCTATGTGATTTTCATCTCCACCAACTTCATACCATATAACTTTTACATTTTTACCTGTTTCGTTATCATTTAGCAATGTCGTTAGAAAATTGATTTTTGATGTCCCTCCAACTGTTTCAAACCAATATTTTACAGTTTTATACGCTTGAGAGATATGGTAATAGTCTATATTCTCATTTTCTCTTTCTGTTTCAATATTTTGCAAAAAAGACGCACTTGACTCTCTGGTTTCATAGGATAATTTAAAACTCGATTTATTAAACATTTTCATCCCATCATCGAGATAAGATAAAATAATAAGAATTGTAGTAAGCCTCTGTTGTCCATCAATTACAATATATTTATTATCATTTTTGGATACTGCAATTGGTTGAAGGCAATAAAACTCTTCTTTTTTACCGTCCTGACTATCAGATCTAAATTTCCAAATATCGTCAAGTAAGGCTTTCACTTGGTTAGACGTCCATCTATAACCTCGTTGATATGATGGAACATAAAACTCATATTCCAACAAAGAATCAATAGGTTTTAAAACAAGCTGATTATTATGCATTATAAATACTTTTTATTGTTAATGTCCTTTCAATAGTTTAAAACTAATCTGATATCTATAGAACTCTATACTTTGAGTTACTGCTAAGGCTCTTTTAATTCGCAGATCATCTTCCAGTGCTATAATAATGCCTTTTACTACTTGCTGAGGTTCGGCTAACTCTTCCTTTACATAACCCATATAGCGCTGAATTTGCCCTATTACCCTATCGCTGGCTCTACCTTTTTTTAATTCAATAACTAATAAGGTTTTCTTGTCTTTACTGATGGCCAAAATATCAATTGGACCTGTATCACTTGGGAACTGCTGACCAACGAGCTCTCCTTCATCCTGATAGATGTCATACTCTTTCCCCAGTTCAGTATTCTGCCAGTTCAAGACTAAGAAATCTTCTAAATGCTTTTCCAATGCAAAAGCACCAAAATCTTCAATTGCTCCATCCTCGCTGCTTAATGGATTGCTCTTTTTAGGATTTATAAGTGATTCTATCTCCTGCGCATGATCGGTTAAATTAGAATAAGTTCCCGCACTTCTGATGCTTGATTGAAGAGCATCGGACATCTCATCCTTTTCAATCATGGTATCGTACCAGTTTACACCTCTTCTGTGTGGTAAAACCTCTTCCGCTTTGTAATGATAATCAGAAGAAAATTCTCCTATCATGTAGTTTCCTTTTCCATCTGGTGAAAGTATGACATCACCGATTTTAGCGTGATAACATACTACCCAAATAGTGCCACATGCTAGACCTGCCGCTATCTTTGATTTATCAGGATGTCTAATAAGATATTCAGGTATAAACATCTCGTTAAAATCGCGCCAGTTTTCTGGAAAGTCTCCGCTAAAATCAATATCCATTTGGTAATCTACACCCGTGAAGCCTTCTTGGCGACATTGTGAAGCATACTTGCTTTTTGAGCCGGACATTACTTTATAATATGCCTTCATTTCAATTTTAGATATCCTTTTTCTAATAGTTTTTTCTTTATGATTTCAGCATCATTTACACAATCTCTCTTAATCATTTTACTCCGTCTATTAAAATCATCAATAAAAAAGTCTATGACATTGATGCCATGTTGGGGCAAAATTGTTCTTCTCAATTCATCATACCTTTTGCGTTGCAAACCTCTATGCACTCCGCTAACTGTTAATTTTTCAGGTTTATCGAAATGTTTCACTGCTTCTGTATGCTGACTTTCATTGTACTCTATTACAAGATTCAGTGACTCATAATAAATATCACAAGGGAGTTTGGTCCTCGTTTTTCCATCTTTATGCAGATCGCCCTCCAAGAAGTCAAATTTGTGCTGTCTTGATCCTTTTATTCCCAGCACCTCATCACAATGGTCAAGGATATATTTTTCATCACTATCCTCTCTGCTTTTAGTCTTTCTTATAGATTTCTGGTCTTTTATAGTTGGCTGTTCGTACTCCACTTCTTTCTTTTTGAAACCAGTATTTCGTATAAAATACCAATTGGTATTCTTTATCTTTCTTCTCGCTAAGGCGTAAGGAATTTTATTTAGTTGTTTAGCCTTATCAAGATTCCTTAAAATATTTCTGATGGGCAGACCGTTTCTATGATCTTTCTCAAAAATGCCTTGCTTAACAAAAAATGGCATTAATTCTTTAGCCTGAATTTCATCAATATCACTGTTCTTTTCGAAGAACTCTTCAATTACACGATTGATATATTGAATTTCAGAGTCCCTCACACCAACCTCGTTTTACCAGTTAATAATTCTTGCATCATACCTTCTTTAATTTTTTGGAATTTGGTCTTTTGGGCTTGTAGTTTTTCGATCTCCAAATCCATATCGGAAAGGATTTTGGCTATAGCTTTTTGTTCTCCTACAGAAGCAGGTAAGCTTAATTCTCTTTGTTCCATAGCTGATTTTGTTATGTGGAACATGGTACCACCTTGGGACTCATTCAATATTGCAACTTTATCAGACTGCATTTGGTAAAATAGAAATTGCTTATGCGTATTTTCAAAAACATTAACTTTCCAAATGTGATAGTGATAGATTGTTTTGTCCTTAAGCCAAAATTGAGGTCCAAATGAAGCAGACCATGCATACATGAGATCACCTTTATTGACGTACTGTTTTTCAGGCAATTCCAAATCAGAGTAATACCATTTATTACTAGAAAATAAATTACCGACCCGAAGGACTGCATATTTACCGTTATCAAGAAGTTCATCATTTTTATAAGCTCGACCATTTATTAATTCGCAAACCTCCCCCAACTTCTTTTCCTCCCATTCCCCATCAAAACCAGGCAGACGCTGGCCGCCTTTTTGGGGTGGGGTGAGTAGCTTTTGCATAGCACCTTCTTTGATTGCTTGCTTTTTAGTAATAAGGGCTTCCTGCTTTTCAATTAAGTCATCTACCGAACTCAGCGCCTCGGCTATGGCTATTTGTTCGGTGAGGGTTGGGGGGAGTGGGATTTGGAATGATTTAATTTGCCCAATATTTAAACCTTCTCGATTACCCCCAGACTGATAACTATCAACTTGCTTTTGACCTATTTTAGACAGTAAAATTTTGTTCAAAAATATTGGTGTCAATTTATTAGATAATGCTCTGACAATACATACATGCTGATTCACATTTCCGCCAACTAAAATCTTATTAGCATACGCACTTCTTCCGATAGATGCTCCAGAAATATTTAAAAAAACATCATTCAATTTTATTTCTGTATTGGGAAATGTACTATGAACCTCATCATTAATAAACTTTAGATCATTTAATTTAAGATTTCCCCAACCAATATTTTGACTTCTAACAAAAGGTCTTCCTTCATTTAGATATATTTTTGATCCACCTCTTGGAGTGATACCACTACCGATTTTTTCCGACAAATGATCTAATTCTTCAACTGTCCAGTCCTCAGGAATCAAACCTAACTCAGTTTTCTTATAGCCCTTTTCCTTGTTCTCTACTATTTCCATACCAAGCCCATTTTCTCTAAATGTCCTTTGACTTGCATTTCTAAGTCCTCTGTTTCCTGCTCTAAATTCGGCAAAGTATCGGCATAGCGATCAGCTAATTCTTTTAGTCGACCGGTTAAGCGCTGTGAGATGGCTTCTATCTCACTGTCAATATCTGCCTTCAGCCGAGCCAGCCATTTCTTATCGATCACTAATTCCTGCACTTCTTTTTCGGTTAGTTCCTGAAAGTGCGCGTATGCTTTTTCATCAATCAGTTCTTCCTGTTCCTTTCCTTCTTTTTTTAAGTCAGATATGCCTTCGTAGATGCGTTTCCAATCCTGCGCTATTTCTAAAGCCGTTTTATCCTTGTCGCCATAAGTAAGCTCTGGTTCAGCAGCCATAGCTGGTGCTTCTTTAGCTTCTGCTTTCAGTTCCTTGATCATGGCAGTGACATTGGCTTTATTGACCTTATCCAGGTCGGAAAAAGCGCCCTCTTCCGTATCGTGCTCTTCTTCCAGCTCAGTCAATTCGGCTTCCAGGCTTTCCTGTTCAGCTTGCAAATCCTTTAGCTTTTGGTCTTCTTGTGTCAGGTATTCCGCTATAACCAGTTCTTTGGGAATGAGGTCGCAAGTCCAGCCTTTATCCTTCGTCTTACCATTTTTACCCTTCTCCAAAATGCGGTAAGTCTTCGCTTGCCAGCCCTCTTCAATGATGAGGTACACATCATCCTTCATTTGCTCCGCCCAGTAATTCATCAGATGCTGAAATACATCATAGCGGATGATCAAAGGCCTGTTGGAGTAAAGCTCCAATAAATTCTGTGAAAGTTGCTTGATAAATTCTTTGGGAGAAGTATCCTTTTTAATCGCCAGTAAGTGCGGCCTGTTCTGCTCCACAAACTCCTTAAATATCTGATCAATCTTTTCCTGATAGGTTACAAATTCAGGATGAGCCAGAATCTTCTCTTTTAAATCCTGAGGAGCCACCTTCAGTTGCTCGTAGCCCGTTCTCAGCGGTTCAAACAACTCATTTTTTAAATTAGGATATACATCCCAGTATTCTGCCATAGCCGTAATATCTCTTTCTGGTATACCGCCTTTTAAGTGCGCTTCCAGGTCCTGAATATCTTCATCCTCCTGCGTATCGATATAGCGAGGAATATTCAGGTTAAATTCATTGGCTTCAATTTCCTCGAAAGGCACCAGACGTGCGTATTTCTGCAGTTCCCAGTTATTGTTGAATACATCTACAATTTTATGGATGTCCTGCTCGCGCAAGCGGTTTTTATTACCATCTTTCATGAAACCCTTGCTGGCATCAATCATGAAAACTCCATTTCTTGCTTCCGCCTTTTCCTTGTCCACTACAATGATACAAGCCGGAATGCCCGTCCCATAAAAAAGGTTAGCCGGTAGGCCGATAATGCCCTTGATCCATTTGCGTTCAATCAAATTCTTACGGATTACGCCTTCCGCATTTCCTCTGAATAATACACCGTGCGGTAAAATCACGGCTGCTTTTCCAGTACTTTTAAGGGAAGCCGTGATATGCAAGAGAAAAGCATAATCACCATTCTTATCGGGCGGAACACCAAAACCCTGAAAACGATGGTAAGGATCGCTGGAAGTAGAAACCCCGGAACTCCAGTTTTTCAATGAAAAGGGCGGATTGGCCACCACGAAATCAAAACGTTTCAAGCTGCCGTCTTTCTCCCTGAATTGAGGTTCTGCCAGAGTGTTTTTACCAGCTATGCTGGCTTCTGGTCTGCCGTGCAGCCACATATTCATAATGGCCAAACTTTTAGTGGCAATGTCTTTTTCCTGTCCGTAAAGTGTGAGTCCCTGTGGTGCTTCTTCCGCTACTTTTAAAAGCAGGGAACCCGAACCACAAGTAGGATCATAAGCGGTGTAAGATGGTTTATCGGCCTTTTCGACAGAAATGATTTTTGATAAGATGCGAGACACCTCGGAAGGAGTATAAAACTGTCCTTTACTCTTTCCCGATTGGGTGGCAAAGCTACGCATCAGGTATTCATAGGCATCGCCTAATATATCATCATCCTCTGCCCTATTGTTTTTAAAGTTCAGGGCCTGATTCTCAAAGATGGCAATCAGTTTGGATAGGCGATCGACCTTTTCCTGTCCGCTACCCAGCTTATCATCATCATTGAAATCCACCAGCTCCATCTGTCCTTCCAAATCGTTATGCGAAAAGAGCGGCTGCAGAATCTGCTTATTGATTTTATCCCCTATATCCGACTTTCCTTTAAGAGCCACCATATCTTCAAAGCTGGCGCCTTCCGGTATTTCAATTACTGAGTAAGGATTGCTCGCATATTTATCAGATACGTACTTGATAAAAAGCATTGTCAAGACGTAGTCTTTGTACTGACTGGCATCCATACCGCCTCTTAATTCATCACAACTTGCCCATAGTGAGCTATATAATTCAGATTTTTTTACTGCCATTTTTATTTTATGGATTAATCACACCTAATTGAATTGCAATATCTCTTTTTAATTTTCCCAAAGAAAAATTATTAATTTTTTTCCAGTCAGTAGGTATCTCGCCAAATTCTAGAAGTGTATTCAAATCCAACGGATTTGGTGCAAATAAAATTGGAAATTGTTGATTTGTTGAAGCAAGTGTTTTTGGATTATAATTCTTGAATAAACTTATAATTCTGAAAATCTTTTTTTTGCAGTCATCACCTGAATAACGTGGGATTATTTGCAAATCAGTAAAATGTGTATCTGGAAAATTCCTTTTTTGAACATATTCAATGGTAATATCTGAAGAGCGGTTAACCATTTCATTGGGTAATTTAAAACGAAAATAATTATTTAAACTTTTATCATAGGGATTAAAATGACTATCTATATCAAAAACTTTTTTACCCTTAAGAGTGGAATTACAGTATGGACAACTAGGTATAAGATTGAAAAATGATAGAGATAAATAAGGATATTTTGATTGACTATAGAAATGATCTAATTGTAGTAGTGCTTGTTTTTTATCTTCATCTGTATGACCATCTTTAATGGTAATAACACTAATTTTAGTATCATTACAGTAGGGACATATTACTAAATTTAGTTTGGAGTAGGTATCCGAACAGTTCTTGGATTTCCTAAAATTTTCATAATTAAATACACCTTGTACTTTCTTACCAAAGTTGGTTAAAACTAGTTTACCTTGACTTGTTAGTGTACAAAAAAAATTATTACCAAATTCATTTTCAATGTTTCCAATTAATGTTTTTAGTTTCTTAGGTCTATCAGTGATTAACTTTTTTAATATTTTGTAGTCTTCATTTAATAGATAATTCCAAAATTTTATTTCATTTGTCTTAGCAGAGCCATCCTTCTTTTCTTCTATAATTCTGCCTATTAAAGAGTTTTTTTTATGGTAGATTTTACCATCTACCAACGTATCACCGATCAAATTGTAATAATGCTTCTTTGCAATTTGATCTAAATTGAGATTAATATGATCGTCAAATAGTATCATTAGAGATATTTTCTAGTTGTTTTTTGATTAATTGATCACCTATTTGAGAAATTACAATTCGGTCTTCATCATTTAATTGAAAATTAGTGTTATTAATTTTATTTACTATCGATTTAATCTTATCAGCAGCAAACTTACTAATCAAACTTCCCTGCATGAAAAATGCATCTAGATATAGTTCTCCAATATTTCCTCCAAAGGTATTACCCTCAATTTCTTCTTGAGGTATAACCCGAAGTTTTGGCATATCTAAATAATCCTCTTTTTCAACAAAAATTAAATTACTCTTTGGAAGATCTGAAACTACGAAAGGAGAATGAGAAGTAAGTACAATCTGAATGTTCGCCTTTATCAGGTAAGGAAGCACATTAACTAACTTCCAGATAAACTCTGATTGCCATTTAGGATGAAAATATAAATCACCTTCATCAATAGTTAATATCACATTTTCACTCCTAACTCTGTTTTTAATAGAATAGATATTAGAAAACAAACTTAAGAATGCCTTATGACCGCTACTTATACCCTCCCAGTTTACATTTAAAGTTATATTTTTATTGGTAACAGCTTCAAGATAATTTGATAAAAACCGACTTATTTTTTGATTAAAATTAAAACTAAACTGTATTTTTTTGTTAGAATAAGCACCAACATCAATCCTTGAAAAATCATTATCAAAAATTTTATTATCAAATTCTCTTAAATCAATTAGAAATTTATGAGTTTCAAAAACTGGCCAATTGTCATTAATTTTAGTTGCAAAAACAGTAGTTATATAATTAAAGATCTCTTCTATATTGGCTTGTTTTCCTAAAAAATCATCTAATTCTTTTAACAGTTGATATTCTTCGTTAGAACTATAGTCATATTTATTTAATGCATCTTCATTCAATATAAAATCCATCATAACTATAAATGCCATGTAGTATTTAAATGAATTAATGGATTTATTTGCAGTTATTTTTTTCCTAATCATTCTAACAAAGCTCTGTAGCTCCAATTGATGGTTAGTTTGTTCTTTATATTTTACCTCAAACTTCTTGGCTTTTTTTTCTATACTTGTCCAGGTTGGGGTTGTTACTGTAACTTGATTTGGATCAAATAGAAAAGTACCCCCTGCTACTTCAGCCTGAACTGACTGAAATGATTTAAAAACTCTACTATTAAGAAATTTTAATTGATTCTGAAGTGTCTTTTGGTAGTTGCTAAGAGTATTTTCACCAAATTTTGGATTTAGCAATTCATTTGTAGAAATGTTTATTATACTTTTATTGAAGTTGTGACTTCGACCATCAAATATGTTCGATATAAAAATTGAATTTAAATTTTTTATCCTTCCGTCATATGGCAGTACTTGAGCATTGAAATTTGGATGAATATTTTCTATCCGAAATTGGTAAATTTTAAATTTATCATCCTCTGTAAAAAGAACAAAAAATGGTTTGTTGATTATTGTATTAGCTCCATCAACCACATATTGAATCAGTTCTAGTATATTTGTTTTACCGGATGAATTCTTACCAACAATTCCCACAACATCGGAAATATTCTCACCAAAGAAATTTGAGATATGTTTTTCATTATTTTTCTTTGTAAGAATACTGTCATAAGAATCAAAATCAAATGTATACTTTGAATTGAAATTGAAACCTTCATTTCTAAAACCTTTATAATCTTCTACCCAGATATAAGAAAGTATCATAATTTTTTAATTTTTGATAGAAAAAGAACTCCAGGATAAAATTCACAATGTGTTTCTTCTTCCCAAGCACTATTTTGGACTAAGTTATCATGAAGCATCCACAAAGCACTCCAATTAGGAGAAGGTTTTTTAAAATTATTAAAATAATTTTTCTGAATCCACTTTAATTCATCTTCAGGGTAAGATTCCCAATCCATCCCTGCATATTTACCATAATCGTAAATAGTAATGATATGCAAAGAAATTAGGAAGGCTCCATTCATTTCACTACTCCAATTCTTTACCTCTTTTTGAATATTTTTCAGTTGACTGTTATTCATAAACTGCCAGTTATCTACAGATTTTTTTCTAACTGTTTCAGTCTGGTAGGTATCATAGCCATGCTTCAGCTCAATGTAATAATCAAAATCTTTGTTTCTAACCCAATAATCAACCCAACCGATGTGTGGTAAAGATTGATCCTTTTTATGTAATGCCCACTCACGCGTAATAGGATGCTCCAATAAAAATGCATCTGAAACATTAGCAAATGCAGGAGCTAAAATAGAGTTCAATTGCTTTTCCTTATAGATAAATGGCGCCTCATACACCTTGTCAATAAAATTGGCTGAATATCTAGCAAATTCCTTTACCATTTCATCCAACATATTCTTTGCTATTAGGCTTCCTTCACCTTGTTTAACACCATCTGTGATGGTATTTATTTTACCTATTTTCCTTACCGATTTTGACGTTGAATTCACTTTCGTTTTTTGTATTTCAAAATTAAAAATTACAACTTCAAAATTTAAATACCATAAGAGCACCTAACTTTTCGACTAAATTAAGCCATTGACCCATTCCTTCCATTCTATGAAATCGTTAGAAAAATCAGTGAAATCACTTATTGATAAGTTAGGGTTTAATTTTCCTAGTTCATCATAGATTTCATCATCGCTCTTTGCTTCAGGATAAAAAGGGCAATCATGAAATCGCATGGCAACAAAAATAAATTCCTTTTCCAATTCATTGAGCCGTCTTTCAAAATTCTTGTCATAATAAATGAGGATTATCTCAATTATATCCTTCGGCCATCGACTCAGTAATTCATAGAAGTCAAATAAAACCGCTTTCAGTAGCTGGAATTTTAGTGGGTCTTTTGCTGAGTAAGTTAAAAGTTGGAGGTAAATCTGCTTAGGCAGGTTTTCTAACTCTTTTCTTAGGAAAAATCCGCCATAATGTTTGACTATATATTCCTCAAATGACCAATTTAAAATTAAATCTTCTGACTCTTTCGTTATAAACTTCCAACTGGGTTCAGCCAAATCAATGAGAAAATATTGCTGCCAGCTACTATAAAAAATTAAGAGTTCTTTGATGAAATGCTGTATGCCTTTTGGAAATTGATTGTATTGAAGGGGCACTTCGATATCCTTTTTTATGGATAGTAAACTCATTTTAAATGTACCGTCTAAAATCTTTATTTCGTGATTACAGCATATGCCATCTAATTGCAATTGAAATTTACAAGCCCTTTTCAGATTATTTATATTTTCATCTATTTGTTCATGATCAATCAACCTCCGAAATACATTTAAGCTAGATTGTTCGGTTTGTTCTGTAAGAATGATTTCTTGCCAGCTAAATTTGATAATCTTATCATTTAGCCATAAGCAAAGCTTCACCTCATTCTCAAATGATGGACTATCCTTAAATTGATTTTTTTCATACAAAAAAAGCAGGTTTTCATAATTTATAGATTGCTGCAATATTATTTCTATATATAAAAACCCTGGAAGCTCCTCTAACTTAGTGGCATTCATTTCTATCAGGGCTTCCTTTTCCTGATCTTGCCATATTTGAACTTTATTTAGAAAATCTTGAATGCCGCTGGGTTGTTGTTTAATGATCTCTTGAGTTTTAATCTGAATTCTTTCCATTGTGGCTTATTTTGATGGAAAGTTAGAGGTGCAGAAAGCCAAAAGCTGTCGTTCTATCTCAAAGATTAAAATTTTATATTAATTCAATAAGAATTATTAAGTGCGAAGCTTTTTGTCGTAGGCTGCTATTTCATTTGTAATATAATAACAAAAGATAGTAACATGATGAACAATCCCTTTCTATTTCAAAACTCCAGATTCAAGAAGCGCAATCATCGTCAAAAACAAGATTTGGAGATTGCTTTTAATCGATACATAGACTTAAATGCTATAGGCTTATTTCTTGTAAAGTATAAATCTATACCAGATTTTAATGAGATAAATCATGTAGAAGTTAAGGAGGCTTTTAAGTGGTTTACAGCTCACTATCAAGATTCTATTCATCATAAGCACATGACAAAACGAAATTCAAGGGAGAAGAAATCAAGTCTTGAGATTGATGATATTCTATTTGAATTTTCACAAGATGCTATTATCCATTTCGACCACAATCAGGAAACCATCATTATTTGCCACGCTAAAACTAATGAGGAACTGATTGAAGAGCTAAGTAGTGGATTTATGAAATTCATAAAGAAAGATAAGAGCAATCAAATAGGGTTGATTACGGCAAATCAAAATGGCCTTCATATTACACCTATGGATCTGAAAAAGAACGAGATCAACTTAGCCCTAAATTACAATGATGATTTTTTAGCTGTTAATGACATAATTTTAAAAAGGTTATGTACGAATATGGATAAAGGAATAGTGCTGCTTCACGGGGCTCCAGGCACCGGGAAAACAACTTACATTCGCCATCTCATCAATATGGTGGAAAAGAAAGTGATATTCCTTTCAGCACAGATTACAGAGAACCTAAATACTCCCCAATTCATGAGTTTGTTAATGGAAAACACGAATTCCATATTGGTGATTGAAGATGCAGAGCGCATATTGATTCATAGGGACTATGATAAAAATTCACCAGTGGCTACTTTGCTTAATCTGGCTGATGGTCTATTATCTGATTGCTTGAATATCCAGTTGATCTGCTCATTTAATACTGACATTTCAAAAATTGACCCTGCTCTTATTAGAAAGGGAAGGCTAATAGCAAAATATGAATTTAAAAAGTTAGAAGCTGAAAAGGCTAATCATTTGGCTACCCAATTGGGCAGGATTGCAAATTATGAAGAGCCTACCTTACTAACTGAAATATATAATCAAGAGGAACTTCCACAGCAAGAAGAAGCAAAACCAGCCATCGGCTTTGGAAACCTGAATTAATAACTAAATCAATTCCTATGAAAGAAGAGTTTGTAAGACATTTTCAATCATTGGAGAAGGGGAAGCTTTACCTTGTCACAGCACATTATGGTGCAGGCCTGGAAGTTTTTCTGTTGTTGCTGACAGCTTTGATGGAAGAAGACCAATCGGTAAGCTGGGTGGATTATATCTACAGACAAGAACCTATTGAATCTTACTATGAGCGGCTAAATATAGTGGATGCTTCAAAGGTTGAGCAAAATAAAAATTTCATAGCATTGGATGCCTACATGAAGCTTGATTTCTACGCCAAGAGGGACAAAGAAACCATCTTTTTGGATCAGGAGCCTTTTTACGTTCCGTATTGCTTTGATCGATTGATTGAAAAGTTTCAAGAAAAGCCCACGAAGTTCATTGTCATAAACAATCTAAATAGTTTTTTTGGCCACCATGAAATATATGATCCTGAAGAAAAAAATTGGATAATCAAGCAATTTAAAAGAGTAGCATTAGAATGTAATGCAGTTTTATTACTGGCTTATTCCTATGAAGATTTTTCCTTAGAATTTGAGCTTACACCTCCTAAACTTGATAAGTTTAATTGGTCGAGAAATATGATCAAAGAAGTAGAGGATATTTACTTTTTCATTCGATACGATTACTTCATTGCTAAATATGAAAAGGACTTAGCCAAAATTTTCAGTTTAAAAAAGAAAACAAGATGGTCTGCTGAAATTAAAGAATTCTCTCCAGTGGATTTATTGAAGTATGTTATTTAATAAAAGCTAAAAAGAGCTCTTTAGAATTTTAATAGCATTATTTCATTATTCAATTGTGAAATTGAATTTTGCATTCTATATTTGAATATCTTATCTAAGTCAATGACTTTGTAAGGTTTTGGTTGAAATATGGCCGTCAGGTGGGGATCTGACGGCTTTTTTTATACCTTTTAAATTTCACAACTCTCTCCACTGTAATAAACCAATAGCTAGCGACATTTTTTGACGCACTTAATTTTTAACTTTACACCATAATCAAATAAGAATTCATTATGGCAAGAACAGATTCTATCATTCGCCTAACTTTAATTATAAGAAAGTTAAAGTCTAAACCTTCCAGTTTTGAAGAGATTGAGGATTTTCTTGAAGTTGAAGGGGAAATTTATGGTTATAACTTTTCGCTGTCAAAACGCACCTTCCAGCGTGATATACAGGATATTGCCTCTATTTTCAGTTTGGAAATAAAATACGATCCAAATATTAGAGCTTACAGGATTGTGGAAGAAAACCCTGCCAACGAGCGATTAATTGAAGCTTTTAATATTTTTAGCGCATTGGAAACCAAAGAACGAATTCCTGATATTATGTTTTTTGAGAATCGTAAACCTTTAGGCCTGGAGCATTTACATGGTTTGCTTCATGCTATAAAAAACAGGAAAGCAGTTGAGTTCAATTATCAAAAGTATTGGGAAGGTATTAACAAGAAAAGGCTGATTTCTCCCTACGGTCTTAAAGAATTTAATCAAAGATGGTATTTGGTGGGCTTAAACCATGAGGATCAAAAAATTAAGATTTTTGGCTTAGACCGTCTATCTGATTTAAACATCACGAAACTGGGGTTTATCAAAACAGATTTCAACTTATCTGAATATTTCAAATACTGCTTTGGTATCATACGCCCCGATGGGAAAGATGATAAACCCGAAAAAGTAGTCCTTCGGTTTAATGCTTTTAAGGGGAGATATATCAAGTCTCTACCGCTGCATCACTCACAAAGGATAGTGAAAGACGATGAACATGAGACCATAGTAGAATTACAAGTTTACCTCACCCACGATTTCAAAATGGAAGTTTTATCACATGGCCACGAAGCGAAAGTTTTGGAGCCGGCTCATTTTGGTAGGGAAATTGAAAAGGAACTACTAAAAAATCTAAATCAGTATAAATAATGGAAAGATACGCTATCAGTGATATACATGGATGTTATCATACCTTCAAAGAGCTGCTAAATACCATCGGGCTAAACAAAAATGATGAATTAATCCTATTGGGGGATTACATAAATCGGGGTAGCTATAGTAAAGAAGTAGTTGACTTAATCATGAATCTGGAAAGTGAAAAATATAATATTCACTGTTTAAAGGGAAATCATGAGGAGATGATATTTGATTCAATTATTTATAATGACAAAACCAATAGTGAGGATGTTACTCTAAAAAGTTTTGGCATAACTAACTTAAAAGAAATACCCAAAAAATATATCAATTGGTTTCTTAAACTCAAGCATTACCACATCTCAAGTAATTATATTCTGGTTCATGCAGGCTTAGATTTCAGTAAGGAATCTCATTTAAAGGAGAATAGAAATATGTATTGGATAAGAGATTGGTACAAAGACATTGATTACAACCGCCTGGGAAATAAAAAAATTATCCATGGTCATCAATCCATTGCTAAAGATGAAATTATTAAAATGCGAAATGATCTTGAGGAATGTCAGTTCCTTGGAATAGATAACGGCTGTTATAAAACTGACCAAGCCGGTTTAGGAAGGCTTTGCTGCTTTAATCTGGATACCAAAGAGCTCTATTTTGAAAACAATAAAGATTGAGGTACTATTCTTCAACAATTTTAATAGATTATTTTTATTTGTTTAAATCATCCAACTTAAGAAAAGGACTTAATCATAATTTCAACTTCACTTTCTCTCTTTCCAAAAAAGCTCTAAATTTTATTGAGGATCGATTTAGAAATGACGCTACATTATTTGAAATCTCAGGCATTCCCTTAAATCGTGGAAAATAATGCAACATAATCAACACAAAAATATAGACTAGACTTTGACCCTCTTTCAACTTTGTAAATATGAATGACAACAAATTAGGAGATATAAATTTGATGTTTTTACCTGTCACTTCACTTATTCACTTACAAATGGCATTTGATGAATAAATTCATCTGATTCTATTTGCTTTACTATAAAATCAGCCAAGTCTGCACGGCTAATTTTGGTAGAAGCGTTCACTCCTACCCAACCTATTCTATAATTATGCTTTGGCTTTTCATGGGTCAATCTTGGTGCACGAACTATCATCCAATCCAAATTGCTTTTTCGTAATATCTCTGCATGAAGAATAGCATCCTTCAAGATTTTCGGGATTGCAACTTTCAAAATAAAGCGAAACATTTTATCTGCTAATTTCGGTTTATCCTTTTCAGGAAATGGGAGTCCACCACTTGAAAGCGAAATGATTTTTTCTATCCCTGTCTGCTTCATAGCATCTACAATATTTTCCGTCCCTTTTGTTTGTAACCATAGAGGAGAATCTTTCACATGACCAAACAAACTTAAAACCAAATCTGTATCTTGAACAGTCTTTTGAACATCATCTGCATTCAGAACATCTCCCTGAATTACAGTAAGATTTGAATGACTAATATCAACTTTATCAGGATTTCTGGTAAGTGCTTTGACTTTATAACCTGATTTCAAAATTTTATCCAAAACCAGTTTGCCCGTTTGACCGCTACCTCCAAATAATGCTATGGTCTTCATATTAATTAGTCTTATTATTTAAGTCTAAAGTAAAAACAGATAGCCTAATAGTAGGTTTCATTCGAAAATGCACTTACATTTTTGTTAGTATAGATTAAAAATAAACATGATAATTTAATTTTCAAATGACAGAAGATAAAATACAAATAACAGTGCGATGTCCAATATGAACAACAATGGAATTATTGGGCGGAAAATGGAAATCATAAATAATCCAACAACTAAGCAGTGCTGAGAAAAGAAGTTATGGATTAATAAAACTATTGCTATATATTAATCCTACTTTTTCATATTACTCAAGCATCACCAAGAGCTGTTCCTGCCTGTGCAGACTTGCCTGCATAAGCAGGCAGGTACAAATCAGAGAAGGAAGAATCAACTTGACAAAGTAGGATTAATCGAGCTTTTCTATTTTCCTTTAATCCCATAATTTTAATTATCTTAAAGCCAAATAAAATATAACCGTTAATGAAAAGTCTTTCAATTCTTCTCCTGATCTCATTTTTAAATTTCTCTTTTGTTTATTCTCAAAATCATTATGGTAAAAACGGTATGGTCGCTAGTGCCTCCACTTATGCTTCTCAAGCCGGATTAGAAATTTTGAAAGATGGAGGTAATGCTGTGGATGCATCTATTGCCACTGCTTTTACATTGGCTGTTACTTGGCCCTTTGCAGGAAATCTTGGCGGTGGCGGATTTATGGTCATCCATACCGGAGATGGTGCAGTCACCACTTTTGATTTCCGAGAAAAAGCTCCTCTAGCTTCCACAACAGATATGTTCTTAGATGAAGATGCAAACCTAATTTCAGGAAGAAATCACAATTCCGCCTTAGCTATTGGAGTACCGGGAACAGTAGCCGGCTTATATGATGCCCATCAAAAATACGGTCAAATCTCATGGGAAAAATTATTGGAACGTGCTATTCAATTAGCAGAATTTGGTTTCCCTCTACCTCAATCCTTGGCAAATGATTTCTATAATTTTGCTGAGAATGCTGACAAATATCCTGAAATGCAATCCTTTATTAAAAGAGACGGAAGCTTAGTTAGTTTTGGAGACTACTGGAAACAACCCGCACTTGCAAAAACATTAAAAAAGATTCAAAAAGAAGGTGAAAAAGCTTTTTATGAAGGGGAAATAGCTCAAACAATGGTTGACTATATTCAATCACAAGATGGCATTATCACCATGGAAGATTTGGCTGAGTATGAAGCTGTCGAGCGAGACCCTATTCATTCCACTTATAATGATTATGATTTATACGGCATGCCATTGCCAAGTTCTGGAGGCGTGGCGGTCACTCAAATGATGAATATGTGGGGACAATTGGATGAGATTCCAAAAATGGGATCAGTCCATTATTATCATACATTAGCGGAAATTATGCGCAAAGCTTTTAAAGATCGTGCTCAATATTTGGGTGATTTAGATTATAATGAAATACCAGAATTAGAAAGACTGCTTTCCAAAAACTATGCTCGTGAGCTATTGCAAGAAATTGATTCTGAGCAAGCAGCTGAAAGTGATAGCACGGATGTTCAACTATTTTCTGAAGGACAGGAAACCACTCATCTTTCGGTAATGGATGAAAGCGGGATGGCAGTATCGATGACCACCACTTTGGAGCAAGGCTATGGCGTTAAAATGCATTCTCCTGAACTCGGATTTTTATTAAATAATGAAATGGGCGATTTTAATGCAGTAGCAGGAAAAACCACGGAAAGCGGGCAAATTGGAACGCCAGCCAACACCATTGAGCCCGGAAAAAGAATGCTTTCGAGCATGAGTCCTTTTTTAGTGTTGAAGGATGACCAACCTTTTTTAGTGATTGGAAGCCCAGGAGGGAGAACGATAATCAACACGGTTTTCCAAACAATCCTAGCAACTATAAAATATGACTATCCTATGGCACAAGCCATTGAAGCACCCAAAATTCATCATCAATGGCTACCAGACCAAATAGTTTATGAAAAATATAAAATGGCTCCCGAAACCTTAAAATCTTTAGAAGAAATGGGACATAAACTTCAAATACGTAGTTTTTTAGGCAGACTGATGGGGATAAAATATAATACAGAAACAGGATTTATGGAAGGGGCTGCGGACAGTGGAAGTCCTGACGGGGGCGTGGCAGCTTATTAAGGAAATATCAATATTTATATTTTACCAGCCGACCAATACAAAGGCAGACCAGTAATAAGGGGCAGCAAATTCCTTGTTCTTTATCATGGAAATTTTACTTTTCTGTAATGAATTGGCATAATATCCCTCTTGGGAATTTTCGGCAATATTTCGGTAAAAAGATTGCATTAAGCTTGCCGTTCCGGCATCAGATACTTTCCAAAGTGAAACTACCATGTTTTTAGTGCCGGCATAAAGCAAAGCCCTGGTCAAGCCCAAAATGCCTTCCCCTTTTACAATTTTGCCAAGACCGGTTTCGCAAGCACTCATGACAACCAAGTCAGCGTCCCAATTCAAATTGTATATCTCCCTGCTAAATAAGATTCCATCTTGCTCATCATCAATAGTAGAGCAAATCAAGCCTGAGGCAGCAGGATTTTCAGCATGACTAAATCCATGGGTAGCTAAGTGAACAATGCTATTTTGCCCCGCATTCAATTCCTTAATCATTTTCTCATTTGCGTTTTTGCGTAATGAAGTCTTTACTTTCCAGTCATTTTCATTCAATAAACTCGATATGTTTTTCACCTCTTCTTCCGTTCCGGGAAGTGGCGAGATTGATTCCCTATTCTGAAAGCCAGCCACTTTCCAGGCTGATCGGTCATTGGCATCTACAGAATTTTGCTTTTTCCCCTGATCAAATATAGGAGCAAAAGCAATCCAATTTTTCAGGCTGCTTACTTCAGGCTCAACTGCTTCTTTTTTGGCTCCCTTATAAAAAAGTCTTGCCGAATAACTATAACTGATGGAAAAATCCGTGAGCAAATATTTCATTTCGTGATAATCTTTACCATTTGCATTTTCTTGTAATAATGCTTCAAAAGGTAGAATTGCATAAATTCCTTCTGGAATAATTACTTTTTGTGATTTTTCATTATCTATTATCGGAGCCAATAAATCTTCGTAGATTTCATGCCCTAATTTTGCAAAGCCTTGTTTGCTTTTATACAAAATACTATTCCTGAATGCCAAAGCATTTTTCTCTTGCTTCTTTTTATCCTTTATTAATTTTACACTTACCTTTTCAGCAGTAATGGAATACCATAAGATATCATCTTTAAGCAAGGATTGACTTAAAATTTCTGTGCTGTCAGGTAAAAAATCCTGCAACTGTTTTAAGGTCAAATTCGCCTCAGTATATTTCAATTGATAATATTTGGGATATTCTCGCTCTAAATTTTTCAATAAATTCTCATGCTCCTTTTTCTTTTCAAAAAGCTTGGTCTTTAAGTCGAATTGATTGGAATCTGCATTTCCTAAAGTTTGTTGATAACGCGTGATTTCGGCTCGCAATTTTTCATCTTGCTCTACTAAACTGTCGGGGATCCCTGCCATCTTAATGGCTTCTGTTGCAGCAAGTGCCTGCATGAGCTGACTCCCTTTGTTTTGCTCAATAAAATAAAAGAGGCTGTCCGCTTTCTCCTGATTATTTACAACCCCTTGATAATATTCGGTAATAATGATTTGGTATATTTCAGCCACCAAAGCTGAAAGCTTAATTTTATCAGCATCCCTTGAAAAGGACTTTCGCAAATGCATAATCAATTCATCTGCTAATTGGTAATTATTTCTATTTCCTGCTTCTAATTCTATTTTCAAACGGATTTGTTCTAGCAACAGCATCGCATCTTCCACTTGATTGAAATTATCAGAACTCAAGTCATTTCCGCCAAAATTCAATTGAATAGCTTCTTTTAGGTAATCTTGAGCTATATGGCTATTTCCCATTTTGAAATTGGCAAAGGCTATATGTGTTTTCAACCGGCTGTTCAACAGGCTATTTTGAGAAATACTTCTGTTTGGGTATAATCCTTTGAAATGCTTGTCAGCTTCTGAAAACCCTTCATTTGCAAGCAGTAATAAGCCTTTATTTATTCCATACTGCAATTTGAATTTACCCTGACTATAATTTATAGACCTATCAATTAATTTTATTGCAGAATCTAAATCATTTTTCAAGAGTTCGGACAAGGCTTGATGACTATAAATTTTGGACTTAAACATTTCAGCATTCTTTCCAAAATACAAAGCATTTTCCTCAATGGCTTTCTTAAAATGCTTGTCAGCACTGTCGAGTTGACCCAATTTCAACCTACAAATCCCCATCAAATTTTGAAGGTTATCCATACCTACATCAAAAGCCATAATTAATCTAGGCTCTCCTTTAGGATTCATATAATTTTCGATTTCCCAAGCTTGTTGGGTATAATCAAATGCTAAATTATATTGTCCTTTGCTAAAATATAAATTGGCGAGAGAGTTATAGAGCGGGACATAAAACGGATGCCTTTTGGTTTTCAAACTGTCGTCTAATGTTGAAATGATATTTAAGAAAATCTCTTCCGCCTTAGGGTAAAGCCCCATTTCAAATAATAAATTTCCCTTGTTTTCTAATATCCATGCATCATTGTACCAGTTTTCAGATTCATTGTATTCAATAAGAAATTCAGCTTTTTCCAGGGCTTTGGAATAATTCCCTTCCGTTTTCAACATTTGGTACTCTTTGTAATCTTCTTTTAAACTATCAGAAACAGAAATATCTGCTCGTTGTAGATTGAAAATTGATTTTGAAAGTTGAAAATGGCGATCAGCATACGCTTCGGGATTTAGTAAGCCCTGCGCCATTAATTGAAAAGGCATCAAAAGAATCCCTGTTATAAATATGAGCCGTAATAATTGCATTTTCCTGTTTTGGAAATTTAAATTACCAAAATCTTTAATGTTTACTTAAATTATCCCTTATAATTCCACTCGGTGTGCCACCGATCGGGGTAGAATCCATGGTTGGTGGCACACCAACCATTTAAACCTCGATTATAAACCTGTCAGATTTTGATATTAAAATTTAATAAAGCTGTTAGGCTTATATGAATTATATAGTATAATGATATCGGTTTAAAAATTAATTATCAAGTACATACTTGACAGCTTTTATTTCTCTTTTGAACTACTATAAAACAAGAATTGTCCACGGGCTTTGACGCTTATAAGGATTCGCAAAACCTGTCCTGTATTTTTCATCGGGTGGAGCTAAGCCAATGTCGTTAAGTTAAGGCAATTTTACTTCTCCAGTAGGAGAAATATTAAAGGATGAGGCATTATAAAAACTTAACTTAACGATATTGGGCGGCAGAGTAAGTCGGGAAATCCAGCGGCAAAGGACATAATGTCTCATTTGCAGTCCTAGATTCCCTTTCACCTCTTCAAACCGTACGTGCGGTTTTCCCGCATACGACTTTCTCTGTAGCTCTTTTCCTGATTGGCTTCTAGATATAGTTTTAGTTGTAAAAGTTGCCCTCATACTTGCTGAACCCTATCCCGATTACTATCTTGTTTCACTAATTAGTTGTGCTACTTTTGTCGAAAACAATTGTAAATAGTGATTCCTCCTTCCCTACTCTTAGGTTATATTGTCCTAAAAATCATCGGTACTACGAACATCTCCGCAACCCTCAACGTTCGGATTCCCTTATTCATGTGTTGTGCGGCATACAGCCATAACCCTACCCATTATCGTGGCTCCCCGTTATGTATTAAGTTTTAACAACTCAGGCAGGTTGACCACTCCAAAATTGTAGTTACGTAGCCTAACTGGATTCATTTACATTACGGCTTTCATAATCGCATCATAGTCATAGAACTTCTTGTTTCCTCCACGCACTTCAGGACCGCTTCAGACTGAACGACAAATTGGTCTGTGTAATCCTTTCATATTACTGGGTTTTTAAATATAAATACGCACGCTCTTCAAGGCGTACCAAAGGCGCAAAGAGAATTTGAAAGCCTAAGGCTTTTAGGTTATTCACGCAAAGCCGCTATGACGCAACGACCTCGCAACGTAAAGAAATATCTATTAGACAATACTAAAAAAACAACATATTTTCCTTTATGAAAACTTTGCGCCCCTGTCTGTCGCCAGGCAGGTTGGCGTCTTTGCGGTTCAAACCAGCCTTTGGCTGTAAAAAATTTTTTCCCTTTTATTATGCATGCCTACTAGTTTTTATATAATTTCAAGTATGCAATCAGAAAGTCTATTTATTAAAAAGGAAAATTACAGCCTTCACCTTAAGCGGTTTTACGCCAAAGAAAACGCCCCTTCCATATTTTTGCTTCACGGCAGTATAGAAGACGGTAAAATATTCTATTCCAAATCAGGTAAAGGCTTAGCTCCTTTTTTGGCAGAAAATGGTTATGATGTTTTTGTAGCAGATTTAAGAGGAAGAGGAAAAAGCAAGCCCCATCCAAGCCGAGAAAATAATTTCGGAATGGCATCAGCCTTTGAGGAAGATATTCCTGATTTCATAGCAAAAATCAAGTCTATTACGGGAAAAGAACCCGATCATTGGATTTCCCACAGCTGGGGAGGCGTGCATTTAATGGCTTATTTGGCTAAGAAAGAAGCACCAACTTTAAAATCCATTGTCTTTTTTGGCAGCAAAAGAGATATACGTGTGCAGAATCTTAAAAAGTGGTGGATTGTAGATTTAATATGGTTTGGCTTTTGTACATTCCTTGCGAAAACTAAAGGTTATCTACCCGCCAGACAGTACAAAATAGGCAGTGCCGATGAAGCCAAGGACTACTTTTTGGAAGTAAACAAATGGGTACGCTCCCGAGACTGGAAAGACCTTAGAGACGGCTTTGATTATGCAGCTGCCTTGCAGAACAAACCCCTACCGCCCATTCTCTCCATCACAGGTGCCAATGATAAACAGATAGGCCACCCCATCGACTGCAGGCGATTACTAAAAGAAATAGGTGATCAAGAAAACTTTACCTTCAAAGTAATAGGCAAAAAGCAAGGCTATAAACATGATTACGACCACATTAATTTGTTAACGCATAGAGATGCTAAAGATGATCATTTTCGGGAGGTTTTGGAGTGGTTGAAGGATTGAAAAATGTTATGCTTTAAGCTTCAGATTTAAGGCTCCGTAGAGTACCTACTTAGAGGTCTCATAAAAAATACCACAAAGCCCTTAATTATTTTATGTGGATAATTTATTAAGCTTCCTTAGCTTTGCAAATAAGATGAATGAAACGCAACAATTTTTTCAGGAAATAGAAAAATCCATTAAGAAGGATTCTTTTGTAAAGCTAACATTAAGTAAACCAACAAGAAAGAAGGCAGACTTAGAGAATGTGTACCTGCGTGAAGTGGAGATAAAAGAAGAGAAAATGATCTCTTTTACCTATCGCTTCAAAACGAATGATCAAGTAAAAAACTACAGCTACGAGCAAGCCATAAAGGAATTGGAGCATCTGTTGCAAGCTTCTTTTCGTATTGCCACCTTGTTTACCTTAGAGAAAGATATTTCCATTAGACTCAATAAAAAGAAAAAGGCAGCGATTGTAGATAACCCACCTACCTTTAGCTCGAAGTTTCCTGCCCATCATGATAAACAGAAAGTAAAACGTGCTTCTGAAAGTGAGTTTTTGTTTCATTTGGGGATAAAAGATAAGCGGGGAAAAGTTATTCCCAAAATGACCGATAAATATAAGCAAATTAACAAATACTTAGAGATCATAGATGGTTTGCTCCAATCCACTTCACTTCCTAAGAAAATAAATATCGTGGATATGGGGTCTGGTAAAGGGTATTTAACCTTTGCACTTTATGATTTCTTGCGCAATACCCGAAAGCTAGATGTGCAAGTTACGGGTATAGAGCTAAGGGAGGATCTTGTAACTTACTGCAATGAAGTAGCCAGAAAATGTGGGTACACTAATCTTTCATTTGTTTCAGAGCGGATAGAAAAATATGCGAATACGAGAATTGATATATTAATAGCCCTTCATGCATGTGATACAGCTACTGACGATGCTATTTATAAAGGCTTAATGTCCAAATCTTCCTTGATTATATGTGCCCCATGCTGTCATAAGCAGGTTCGCCAAAGTGTTAAAGGGACCGCACAGGAAAGCCCGATCCTTAAATTTGGTATTTTTAAAGAACGCCAATTTGAAATGCTAACTGACACAATACGTGCCCTGATATTGGAGAAGCATCAATACAACACCAAAGTATTCGAGTTTATCTCGAATGAGCATACCCGAAAAAATGTAATGTTGGTTGGTACAAAGGCAAGTAAAACGCCAAATATAGAAGCCATTGATGCTAAAATAGAGGGTCTAAAAAAGGATTATGGAATAGAGGAACATTACTTGGAAACACAAATAGAGAAGGGTGGAAAATAAAAGTGGAGATTGACATTGATGGTATTTATCATAGGGTCGTTCCGATGGAACTTAGGACAAACCTTGATTGAGGGAATATAATTTGGTCTGACGGTTGGAAGCATCCCAATAAATAAAGCTTTAATTTCTACACCTTAACGATTAGACGGTTCCAACCGTCAAATCGCAGAGCATTTTTCCAGTTTTCTTAATCCCTATTCAATTTTTTTAACCGAGTTAAATAAGCCTGTTCGTAATTTCGCTTTAATTTTTCGGATAAATAGGAGTTATTAATCAAACGAAGCACTTCTTCCTTTTTGGATGTTAGCAAAGAAAAAATACTATTGATAATTTTTGTACTAATTCCAGCTAGTTCGCCTAGGATGTAAAACTGGTCATGAATCTTTCCCTTTGCTAAAGCTGGGGGCAACAAACCCTCATCCAAGGCAAAATCTTTATCTTCAATATGAATACGGCTATTGAGTAAATCATAAGCCGGACTCAATTTATGATCACCTAATTCAGTTTGTATGAGTGAGAAGTTTTTAAAATGTGCATCTCCATTGGAAAACAAATAATTGAACAGAATGAGTTGAAAAAGCTTTGGTGCTTCAACATTATAAGCTGGAACATATTTTTTCAACAGTTCAAATAGCTCATAATAATTACCTAAATATTTATAATGTTCTCCATGCGTTTGTGGCGTTCGTTTCGCCAGGGCTGCAAAATCTTCTTGTGCCCGTTTCGAACTGTCTTCTTTAACATCAAATCGTTTTGTGATATAAGCGGGATCTCCATTACTAAAGAAAATAAGCGCATTTTCGGCTGTTTCAATTGAATAAACTTGCCTTGCTATTTGCATCGTTAAATGTTCATTGGCAGGCATTTGTTCAGGATTTTTGCCCGCATTCGGAATGGGTTTAAGGATGTGTTGTCCTTGTTCACCTTCCTTAATGAGGCGCAGTTTGTTTTTATCCAACAAAACCGAAAACTTTACTTGCACACCTGAAATGGACATCCTCTTACGGTTATCCTCAAATTGTTCATCGGTAATTTCATTTGAAGCTGGCGATTGATAAGGAAGGATATGACTTACTTTCTTCCCATTAAAAACACGCTTCAAAGCAGTGGATGAATAGCCTTGATGACCTTCTTTTAGAGTTCCAGGGCAATATTGGATATCAGGCAAACTCATACTTGATCTATTTTAATAATTTGAACGGCTCCGATGGTATCATTTGCCGCAGTAGTGAGCAATAAGCCAAAATCATCTGTTTGATCAATGCGCATGGCATGACAAACCATTTGCTTATTGCTTCCTTCTGGTAACATATTGAAGAAAAATGGAAATAAGTGCTCTGAGGTATATTCCTGCTGATTTTTAGGCAAAGTGAGACTAATCGCTGGTTTGTCTGTGGCATTAAACCAAGCATCATGGTAGCGAAACACAAAAGATCCGTTGTCCAATTGGCTAAGCAAGCCTGCCTCCTCTTTTTTATAAAGTACTTTTGCCTGCCTCATTTGTTAGGAGTTAAAGTTTTCACCTTTAAAGTTAATTCTAAACCTAATGCATCAGCTAATTTGCTAATCGTTTTCAAAGTAGGATTCCCTTTTCCACTTTCAAATTGCTTTAAAGCCCTCAGGCTTACACCCGATAGTTCTGCAAGCATTTCTTGGTTGACTTGCAGCATTTCCCTCCGCTCTTTAATGATCTCGATTAGTTCTGAAAAGTGCAACATATTGCTTTATTTGTATCAAAAGTAAAGAATATTTACAATAAAAACAATGGAAGTGCATTTTAATGCACTTAATAGAAATTTTTATTTAAAAAAGGATTCTATATTATTAAATAGTGTATTATAATGCACTAATTGGTGATTATCAAAGGAATTTGTCTATCACCATAAATGAAAGGTATATTTTTCAAAAAGCTAGACTGGATTATGAAATAAGCTCCACCATGCTCTGCATAGTAGGGATGGAAGTTACTTTTCATTACTCATTAAAACCTCAATTATCGGATAACGAAGTTCAACGTATTTGTCGGTATTGGATAAGTAAATTACCACCAATTCCTCATTTACTCCTCTCATAATTTGTGATTTATAACCATTTGCTCCACCATTATGACCGGCAAATAGTTGTCTTTTGCCTTTAATCTCAGGGTCATTAATATGCCAAGCAAAACCATATCTTATTTCATCACTGTAGGGTGTGAAGATTGTTTCTATTCCACTATTTGAAAGCAATTGTGTACTTCGCAATGCCCTTTCCCACTTAAATAAATCTCCTACTGTAGAATACATCCCCGCTGCAGAAAATGATTGTGACATATCCCAGTGGGGTGCATATAAAAAACTATTTTCATTTTGAATATAGCCTGTTGCTAAATTTTGTAGGACTGTGTCTTGTGAATAGTAACCAGTATTTTGCATATCCAAAGGATTGAGTATTTTGTCTTCCAACAATTTGGGGAAGTCCTTATTCGTCACTTTTTCTAATATTACTCCTAGCAAATAATAACCTACAATATTAGAATACTCGAATTGACTGCCAGGCTGAAATTCAAAGTCTGTTTCACAATATTCGCTAACAAATTCTTCTTTACTCATGGATTTATACCTATTTGTTAAGTCTGCATTGGGTATTCCATGAGTATGGGTAAGTAAATGTCTAATTGTAATTTTATCACCAAGATCATTTCTAAAATCAGGGAGATAAGTTGAAATAGACTCATCTAAATTCAATTGGTCTGCCTCAACCAATTGCATAACTAAAACAGCCGTAAACTGCTTTGTGAGCGACCCCACTAAAAACTTTGTATCAATGTTGTTAGGTATGTCAAAAGATTGATTAGCTGATCCGTAAGCCTTTTGAAAGATAACTTCCTCGCCTCGTCCTACTAAAACCACTCCGCTTAAATGCTCTTTGGAATCAATCTCCTCCAATATGATTGAAATTTTTTCGACTTGTCTGTATAAGGAGTTAGTAATAAGGAGTAAAAAAATAGTAAGTAAAAATCTCATCTTTTTAGATTTAGTTTGATTCCAACGATTGGAGTAATTATTAGGTGGATAAAAGCCCTACACATTATCAGATTAATAAAGGTAGCAAAAAGCAAGAATAATTCACTTAGCTGTTAGTATTCCCAAACAGCAAAGCTGAAAAAGGTGCATTAGAAGAATTTAAGTTTTTGAAATTTTACTTTAGGATTTGAATACTATCACTTAACAAAGATTACCACTCCACCATGCAGAACATGGCGGGAACGGGGATTATTTGTTCATTAGCGGAATTATTTTTCAGTACTATAAAGGACTTTAATTGTTCTACTAATCATTGCGGGCATCACAGATATATGGTCTTCTCCTTCAAAAACATGAGATGTAATTTGTAATCCTTGATAATTTCTGCTCTGAAGTGTATCAACTAATTCTTCAACTCCAGAAATCATTGTTTTACTCTCCAAGCCTCCTACTGATATAAAAACATCTGCTTCTAGTGCAGAGTGGCTGTCTGAATACGATTTTTCAATGTTAAGTATTTCTTTGTTGTCCCACCATAAACTCGGGCTATTTATTCCATATTTTTTAAATAAATCAGGATTTGTAAAAAGACAATAGCTTACAAATAATCCTCCCAATGAATGTCCGGATATACCTCTATCTAAAGAAGTTTTATATTCTTCATCAATGAATGGAATGATTTCGTTTTTTATGACATTCAAAAAAACAGGGGCACCACCAGAAGTTAATGATCCTCCTGGCAATCCAACTATTTTACTCCATTCAGGGTTTTCATCATTTATTGAATCTTTGGTGGGTGTAAAATCTTGCCACCTATTTGTCCACCATGGTGTAAATGATTTATCCCATTCATATTCAATCCCCACAATAATTACATTTTCAAGACCTCCAAATATATCTACAGACGTTCTTGCTACATGAGCAATAGGAAAAGCCCAATTTCCGTCTAGCATATATAAAACTGGGTATTGTGAAGTATCATTTTCTGAATAGTGCTTGGGTAATGATACATTTAAGTAATAGGTAAGGTTGTTGATTTTTGACTTTAAAATATGAGATTTCTGCTGATTAATAGTTGGTATCGAATTCGATTGTCCCAATAAATTATAGCAGAATACCAAGTTAAGTATAATTAAATAAGCTATATATTTTTTACTAGGATTAAAATTTTTCATTTTTAAAAATTTTGGTCAACTAGCATTACAAAAATGCTCATTTTTTTCATTTGGCACAACATTAGGGAAAAATTTCAGCTTTTTTATTGCATGGAGACTCATTAATACTGTAAAAGAGGAGATTGCTTAAATGGGTTAACCTGTTGGTGACAAAAGCTCAACCATGCAGAGCATGGAACGGTGCACGTGTTTTCTATTTCGTTAATTTTCTATTTTGAAACAAACTCACTTCTTATATTCTGGAACTCTTCAAAATCAGTTCTTAGGTCCTCAATAGTAGGGTCATTATGAACAATCTCAGGATCACTATGAGCACCTATAAAACCACAACTTCTATCAAAAATGTCGTTCAATGTTTCCTTATGTTCGCTGATCTTATCGCTATCCACCTTAATGAAATTTGTAAGAGAAATATTTTTCTGATACCTTTTTACTGTTCCTTTGAAAATCTCATGTTCTACACACAATTCAATAGCACTCCTTAGGTGATCATAGCCTTCAATAGCAACATCAACTTCTGATCTGTCTTTTGGCTTATTATTCAGTAGCTGATTAACTTTCTTAATCCTTTCTGTGACTTTGTTTTTTTCTTCTTCAGCTTCGGTAACAACCCCAACTTCACCATATTCATTCTTGACATTGTATAATTTACAGGCCAATGATTTAAAGTTAGGCTGTCCGCTTAAGTAAAGCAGGTTATTAAACAGTAAAACGCTGTGCGTAAATATCACAACCTGCCGTTCATTACTCAGCCTCATCAACCTTCTTGCAACCGCATCAATGATCTTATGGTCAAGGCTATTCACGGGATCATCAAAAATGACCGGAGCTTTGACATTGTCAAGTTGTAATTCCGTTAAGAATTCCGATAGGGCAATGGCCTTTTGCTCACCTTCGCTCAAAATTTCCAACAATTGTTTATTGCCAATCCGGTGGGATAGTTTAGAACGTCCCCGGTCAGTCCCGAAACTCAATTCAATCGGGAGATTGGATTTGCGAAGTGATTTCAGTTCGTCCTTAAAAATCTGATTGAAATTTTGACTGACCAATTCTTCACGGGCTTGTGAGGTTTTCCGGCTAATTGAACCGGTATTAAAGGCGTTCGAATGGCTATTTAAAACTGAAAGCACCTTATGATTTGAGATTGCCTTTTTAACTTCTTCTTTTTTGTTTGATAATAATCTTCTGTCTTTAAGCTCGACAATTTTGTCTTTCAGTTCTTTTTCCTTCTTATCCAAATTACCAAGCAATTCACTTTTCTCTTTCAGGATTTTATCAATTTCCAACTTTATCTCGGTAAAGAACTGGATATAATCAGCATATTTAAATTGAAAAACTAAATCCTCTGAGACTTTATCATCTACAAAATATTTTTTCAAATCAGCCAATTGCTGATTATAATCTTGCAGCTTTTGCGGTTGTACGGGCTTATCTTGGTCATCCAATCCAAAACTTTCATGGTTAAGCTGTAATCGAGTTTCAACTTCATTCTTTACTTTGGAAATCAGTTCCTGTTTCTCTTTCTTTGCTTTGGCAATGTTTTCTTCAGTTTTGTCATTCAACAACGTTCTGTAACTTGCTAAAAGCTCTTTGGCTGATTGCTCAAGTGGCTGCCTGCAATAAACGCATACATCACTATCCTCAGGAAATTCAGGCTTGTCAAGTATCTTAATGTAAGCCTCTGCCGAGCTCAAGAAGTTTTTGAACTCCTCGGTTTCAAAATACTCTATACCCTTATCTTCTGCAATTTCCTTTATTCCTTTTTGAGAGCTTTTCTCTAATTCGGCAATTCGTTTATTAAGTTCAATGAGTTTTTTCCAGCGTTCTTCATTCAAAATATTTTTTGCTGATTTTATTTTATTTACCAACGTTGACAGTTCATCAGACTGTGACCGTAGAGAGCGTATTTCATTTTGAAGTAATGATTTATTTAATTTAGTTAGTTCTGTTTCCTTCTTTTTTAAATCTTTTTCATGCTCCTGGGTGAAATTTGATACTTCATTGAGATGTTTTTCAGTGGAGCCTTTTGAAAGACCATTTATGAACTGGTACTGAGGTGTGTTTTCGTGAAGATTTTCTATCCAGGATAATTGAGTAGGATGCTCAGACTTTTTTGCATGTAATAAGCTATCAAGTTCTCCTAATTCAGCCGACACAAGGTTAAATAAATGAAAACCAATTGGTGATACGATTAATTGTCTGCTCCCATCCAGTGAAATTTGAACACAATCATTATTGAATACTGAAATATTTTTTAGGTCTTCATCTTTGTTGGTGCCGTCCCATGTGAAAGTGTCAGTATTTCCGTTGACTTTATAGTTTATGGTTGCTGATTTAGGTTGTTGTGATTGGGCAAAGACGTTGGCATAAATGGTGTTATTTTGGTCATAGCTGAATCCGAGGGCTTTCAAAATTCTTCCGTAGCCGGTTTTTCCGGTTCCGTTTTCTCCATAAATTACTGTGATATTAGAGCTGAAATCTATGGTTTGATTTTTTGCCAATTTGTTGACACCTGTTACATCAGATAAAGAACCAAGCTCAATATGTTGAGCGGTAGGAGTATAGGATGGTTTTGAAAAAGTAAGTTTAGGCAAACCCTTTTCCAGTCCTATGGATTCCAGGAAGTATTTAAAAACTTCTTCTCTCTCAGACTGATTTAAACTGCTTTCTTTGTCAACTACTTTCTGGACGAGTAATTTCGCCCAATCCCCGTGACCTTCTGCCCAATCCCACAGAAAGTCAATAATTTCTTTTTTTTTGGTTGTAGATGATGCCATATATTGCTTTTACAGAATTCTTTTTAATTTGATGACTCTTGGTGTCTCTTCACATGTGCCCCAACAATTTTATAAAGAACATTAATGCCCTTCATACGCTAATTTACTGCGCATAAAACAATAAAAATCACCTTACCCGCAATACACCTCCAACCAAACCCAGAAAATTATTTAAAATAGACTTGCAGGTTTCGGTTACCGATGAACTATAAATGTATAGTATTTAATTTTAAATACATCCTAAAAATCTAGGGATTAGTCGAAAAATAGCGGTGGTAATAAATTGAACTCATAGAATAAAATGTATTGAGCCAAAATACACTTTACGCATAATGTTTGTTATTATAAACATTAAGCAATATTTTTGTTCATTATATTAAACATTATGAAAAACAAAAAAGCTATATTACTTCCAAAAAATCAGGAGATTCTAGCTACTGTAGGTGAGCAAATCAAGCTAGCGAGGCTAAGACGAAAGCTTAGCGGCAAATGGTCGCAGAAAGGGCAGGCATTGGGAGGAATACACTTATTTCAATTGAACAGGGCAAAGCATCGGTTAGTATAGGACATTACCTTAATGTTTTAAAAGTACTAGGGCTTGAAAAGTATTTCTTAATGCTTGCTAAAGATGATATACTCGGAAGAAAATTACAAGACGCTGCTATACTCACTAAAAAACGAGCTCCAAAAAGGGCTAGGAATTAAAATCACCTGCCTTTCAATCAAATTTATGATATAAATCCCAATATGATTCTATTTTTATTTCACCGCTCCATCTCATACAAATCAAACCCCTCCGCCCAATAGTCTTTCTCAACTTTTAGGAGTTTAAAACCCATTTTTTCATAGAACTTGTTAGTATGTTGGGAGGTTCTTACTACTATCAATTCAATTTCATCCTTTGTATTGATATGCTGAATTCTATATTGGGTCAATTTTCTTCCTATTCCTTTTCCGTGTTGGTTTGGCTTTATAATATCCCATGAAATTGCAGCTGTTTTGGCTTGTGGTTCATAGTTAATTCCTCCAGCACCTACTATCTCGCCTTGCTCCTCCACCACAAAGTAATCTTCGGTTTCATTATCCAGGTAATGGATTAAACCCGCTCTTTCTGTTTTATCAAAATATTGAGGTGTGTTCAAATCAAACAATTGAAGAACGGCTGCTTTGTCGGAGGCTATGTAGGGTCTTATTTTCAAGTTTTACTCCTTTTTAAGAATTTAATTGATTGATTTAATCTTAACCCTTTCTAAAAACTTTCTTCTAGTTGTAATTACATTTTTCGCCTTATCCCCAAGCAATTTATCCATTTCTTTGGTGGTTAAAACAAAAGAGGTGACAATAATTGGATCCTTAGATTTAAATTTCAATTGAGAATAAGATAAATGAGCAGTTGTTGTTCTATAAAAACTGCTCTCAGATAATAATAGCGATTCAAGTTCATGAAGATGGAATTCTTCGGTTAAACCATTTTTATGAATAATTAATCTTTCATTATCACCATCATAAATTATTTTTCTGCCCATTTCAATTTTCAGAAATTGAATTAGAAGCCAAAGTCCAAAAATCTCAAAACCGAACAGAATGAAAGCAAATAAAGCAATTGAGTAGCCCAAGAAATCGTAATGATATCTTTTTTCTAAGGTTAAAGCATCATAACCTATCCATAGCCAAAATATCGCCACAACGATGAGGATCAGAAATAAAAGTACCCAGCCAAAATAATCAGGGGTCAGTTTTTTTGTCATTTAATAAAGGGGAATTCAGTTTCAAAACTACATATATGTCCAGATTATCCAAAATACTGAACATAATCTAAAATCATGTCCAAAAACTGAACAACATTCGACACTATGTCCAGTTTTTTCAAAATATTGGACACAGTATCAAACACTCCCTACTTCTACTTTGTCATATTTATGCTGCTATAAAAACCTGTCAGGTTTCTATAAATTTTGCAATAAAATATTGGCGTTTTTATCACTAATTGTTGAGAACAAACCTGACAGGTTTCATCTCAGATTTGAACTTGACAAAGTAGAACTACTACCTAATTCCTAAAATAAATTCTCCTTTTCCAAAACCTTTTAGCAATTTACATGTATATACATATATGTATTAACATTTAATTTTATATACAAATTATTATGACACTAAGAGAAAAAACACAAGACATTTACAACCTTATAGGCGAAGGAAAATTATTGGATGCATTTGATAAGTACTACGGTGAAAATGTAGTAATCACTGAGCCAAGAGGAACTTGGGAAGGTAAAGCAGAATGCAGAAAACATGAGGAAGAATTCCTTGGGATGATTAAAGAATTTCATGGAATGGAAGTAAAAGCCATTACTTCAGACGAAGAAGCTGGTGTGGTAATGCATGAAACTTCTATGGATGTGACTTTCCAAGATGGAAACCGAGTGAACATGGAGCAAGTAGGCGTGCAAAGATGGGAAGACGGAAAAATCGTGCACGAGCGTTTCTATTACGAAGGATAATCCAAAATGATTTTAAAGTTAAAAAGCAGGCTATTGTAGTCTGCTTTTTTTGTTTACAAACTAATTTCTTAAACTTTCTAAGCTAATAGAAAATAATAAAACTCACCAACTGAGTGAATCCTGACTTCTTATTTTAACATCACACCATCATGTCTGAGGGAAAATTCCGCTACTCCATATTTTTTTAATGTATATACATAAAAATCAACCCTTCTAAATAATATTTATAGCCATCTATTATATTATAAATCCATTTTTTTATACATTAGGCGATAATTTAATGCTTCAGACCTTATGAATTTCATAAAATTTATATTTCCATTTCTAATTTCACTGGCTTTAGTTGTGGGGCTCAATAATAAATGGGGGCAAATTCCTCCATTGGGTAAATTTCTGGATCCTTATAGTGGTTTTTGGGCCAATTCCGAAAATCAGGATATTGCATTTGAGGAAAACCCTTCAATCCCGGAACTAAATGAAACCGTCAGTATTCACTATGATTCTATTTTAGTCCCGCATATTTACGCCAATAACGATCATGATTTATACATGGCGCAAGCTTATGTTACCGCTCAAAACCGATTATGGCAAATGGAGTTTCAAACACATGCTGCTGGTGGCCGAGTTTCTGAAATCATCGGGAAAGATGCCTTGGATTTTGACCGATACCAAAGAAGAAACGGTTTGCTTTATGGTGCTGAAAAAGCTGTAAAGTTGATGTCAGAAGATCCAATTACAGGCCCTATTCTAAATGCTTACACAAAAGGAATAAATCAATATATAGCATCATTAGAATATAAAGACCTTCCCATTGAATACAAATTACTGGATTACAAGCCTGAGAAGTGGACTATTTTAAAATCCGGATTGCTTTTAAAATATATGGCTGATGATTTAGCAGGTGGAGATGCTGATGCCGAGAACACTCAACTATTAAAAATGCTAGGGAAAGAAAGATTTGATTTTCTATTTCCCGAGAGATATAAAGATTTCGACCCTATAATTCCTAAAAGCAGGGAATGGGATTTTAAACCTGATACCGTTGAAAGACCTGACTCAATTGAATTCCCACTGGTTTTTCCTGATGATAAAGCTCCACAGCCCGATCCACAAAATGGAAGTAACAACTGGACTGTTCATGGCAGTAAAACCTCAACAGGCAAACCAATGCTGGCCAATGATCCGCATTTGGGCTTGAACCTTCCTTCTATATGGTATGTAATGCATTTAAATTCTCCTAATGTGAATGTATATGGTTCTACCCTTCCGGGTGCTTTGGGCGTAATTATTGGGTTTAATGATAATGTTTCCTGGGGCGTGACCAATGCCACAAGAGATGTCAGGGATTGGTATCATATTAACTTTAAGGACGAAGATAAAAGCGAATATTTTTATAATGGGAAATGGCTGAAAACCCAAAAAATTATTCAAGAATTCAAAATCCGTGGCGATGATAATTATTACGACACTATTTATTACACTCACCATGGCCCTATTGTTTATGATGAAAACTTCCGTTCTGAAAATAATAAATCCAACTTTGCATTAAGATGGACAGCGCATGATCCATCGAATGAACAATTGACCTTCCATTTATTAAATAGGGCTCAGAATTATGATGATTATGTTTCGGCCTTGACGCATTTTGATTGTCCGGCACAAAATTTTGCTTATGCTGATGTACATGGAGATATAGCTTTATGGATTAACGGAAAATTCCCCTTACGCTGGGAAGAGCAAGGCAAATTCATCATGGATGGCTCAAGAGCAGACATGGATTGGGAAGGTTTTATCCCAAGAGAGCACAATGCACATATGAAAAACCCTGATCAAGGTTATTTAAGTTCTGCAAATCAAATTCCTGTAGACAGTACTTATCCTTATTATCATTATGATAAAGGATATGAGCACTACAGAAATAGAAGGTTGAACAGTAAATTGGAGAGCTTGCAAAACATCACGGTAGAGGATATGATGCGATTGCAAAATGATAATTTCTGGCTTTTAGCATCTGAAATATTACCTGGCATATTAGACAGCTTAAATAGAAATAATATGAGTGAGGTAGAAAAAAATGCTTTCGATGCCTTATCCAATTGGAATTACATGGCTGATCAAGATGCTGTGGCGCCAGCTTATTTCGAGATATTATGGGATGATTTGTACAGAAATTTATGGGATGAATTTTATGGACCAGATACTAAAGTCCGAAGACCGGAATTGCCCGTCACTATCGAAATTTTAAAAGAGCATCCCGATGAAAATTATATCGACATTCAAAAGACAGACAAGAAAGAAAGCATTACAGATTTATATCAGATGAGCTTTATATCTGCAGTTGATTCAGTGGAGAACTGGAAATCCGCTAATGAAAAGGAATTGACTTGGAGTAATTTCAAAAACACTACAGTTCAGCATTTGGCAAGATTAGCTCCATTTAGCACGGATAATATTCAGATTGGAGGTAATAAACATATTTTGAATGCAACTTCAGGAAGGCATGGCCCATCCTGGAGAATGATAGTTTCACTAGAACAGCCCATTAAAGCTTATGGCGTTTACCCTGGAGGACAATCAGGGAATCCTGGCAGTTTCTATTATGATAATTTAATAGAGCCTTGGAGTAATGGCGAATATTATGAATTGGAAAATAAAGCCAATGCATCCGAACTCAGCAATATTATTTTCACTCAAACTTTAACACCTGAAGAAAAATGAAATTTATCATCAGAACGATAATAATTGTAGTAGCCGCACATTTTTCATTGCTTTACTTCCCATGGTGGTCAATGGCAGTATGTGCATTTTTTGCCGGGGCAATAATAGCAGGTAAAAACCTAAGCACATTCTTCAGCGGATTTGTAGGGCTTGGCTTTTTATGGTTAATTCAGGCATTTGTAATCCACAATGACTCAAGCGGCATATTATCCAATAAAATTGCTGAATTATTCGGCTTAAGCGATGGTATTTATATGGTGGTAATTTCAGGAGTTGTAGCAGCTTTAGTGGGTGGTTTCAGTACTTTAAGTGGTTTCCGCTTCCGCAGAATGTTTAGTAGAAACAAGAGTAGAGGATTGTATAGGTAAATATTGGTACGAGGTACGAGGTACGAGCTGGGAAGCTCGCACCAGCTAGGAAGCTTGCACTAGCAAAGTAGTGGATTCCAGCTGTTATAATTAAAACACTAAATTAGATTAGAACGTCCATTCCTGCGAAGGCAGGGATAACGCACGGAAACACAATAAATTTCTCTGTGTTCCTAGTGTAATCCTCCGTGAAACTCAGTGTTAAACTTAGTGCAACTCCGTGGTAAAACTTTACAGCCTTTGGCTGTCTTTGTGGTTAACTCATTTCAGCTTTAGCTGAATTAATTCTCTTCCTTTTCACAAAACTCCAAATCTATTGTCCTTTTATCAATATCAGTAGCTTTCACTCTTACCGTTACAGGATCACCAAGCGTAATCATTCGCTTATTATTCCTTCCTATGATTCTGTAATTCTTTTCATCAAATTCATAGTAATCATCTGTCATATCGACTAAGCGCACCATGCCTTCGCATTTGGTTTCTATGATTTCCACAAAGATTCCCCATTCAGTTACACCTGTCACCAAGCCATCAAATGCCTTATCTTCAACAGAAGCCATAAATTCAACTTGTTTGTATTTGATAGAAGCTCTTTCCGCATCCGAAGCTCTCTTCTCCATTTCTGATGAATGCAAACATTTAGATTCGTACTCTTCCGCATTCACTGATTTCCCCTGTTCTAAATAATGTTGCAGCAATCTGTGCACCATCACATCAGGATATCTTCTGATTGGAGAAGTAAAGTGGGTGTAATATTGAAATGCCAAACCAAAATGGAATGAATTTTTAGTGGTATATTTTGCCTTTGCCATGGAACGAATTGCTAAGCTTTCCAACACATTTTGCTCCGGTTTCCCCTGAATATCACTCATCAAGGAATTCAAAGATTTAGCCACTGCTTTTTCTTCAACTTCCAAATCATGACCAAATCTTTTAGCAAAAATGGAGAAGGTATTTAACTTTTCTGGATCGGGATAATCATGCTGACGATAAACAAAAGTCAATTTTTGATCACCTTTTTTCTTGGTGGCAATAAACTCAGCAACTTTTCTATTGGCTAACAGCATATACTCCTCCACCAATTTATGTGCATCCTGTCTGACTTTTGGAATAACACCTAATGGCTTTCCATTTTCATCCAGTTTGAATTTTACTTCAACCGATTCAAAAGCAATAGCACCGTGTTTAAAGCGAGTTTCCTTTAATTTCTTTGCAATTGAATTAAGAGTTGTTAATTCCTCAGCATGATCTCCAATTCCAGCTTCCAAAATTGCCTGAGCTTCTTCATAGGCAAATCTTCTATCGGAATGCGTTACCGTTCTACCAAACCATTCATTATGAATAGTTCCGTTATTATCCAACTCAAAAACGGCTGAGAAAGTGAATTTATCTTCCTTGGGTCTAAGCGAACACAGTCCATTGGAAAGCCTTTCGGGCAACATCGGAATTGTTCTATCCACCAAATAAACCGAAGTAGCTCTATGGAAAGCTTCTTCTTCCAGTAAAGTACCTGGCTGAACATAGTAGGTTACATCCGCAATATGAATTCCGATTTCATAGTGCCCATTATCCAATTTTTTGAAAGAAATGGCATCATCAAAATCCTTAGCATCTTCCGGGTCGATGGTGAAAGTGGTGGTATCACGCATATCCCTCCTTTTGGCAATTTCCTTTTCAGGTAATTTGTCACTTATCCCTTCAGATTCTTTGATGATTGCGTCTGGAAACTCCATTGGCAATTCAAATTCCGCCATAATGGAGTGGATTTCTGCCTCGTTCTCCCCTGCCTTACCCAAAACTTTAATCACCTTCGCTTCGGGTTTTCTACTTGTATCTCCCCAGCTTTTAATTTCAGCTATTACTTTATCCTGATGTTGGGCACCGCCCAATTTATCATTATTAATAAAAAAATCGGTATGAATATATCGGCTATCAGGAATCATGAAGGCATAGCGAACGGATTTATCAATTCGTCCTACAAATTGCGTTTTCGCTCTTTCGACTATCTCTATTACCTTTCCTTCTTCCCTGCCATCTTTGTTTTTCTTAGTAACAACTACTTTTACAGTATCCTTATGAAAAGCTCCTTTCAGTTTTTCGGTTTTCACAATAATATCCGTTTCCCTGTCTTCAGAAATGATATAAGCCAATCGAGGATTCACATGATCCACTTTTCCAATGATAAATTCCGGTTCTTTAACAGATACATAGGTTGCTCTGGAAGATTTTTCAATTTTTCCTTCTCTCAGCAATTCTACCAACACTTTATCAATCAAGCGTTTTGCTTCAGCGGTATTGCTGCCAATAGCTTTAGCAATATTTCTGACTGTAAATGATTTATCCAGATTAAAATCTAAAATTTGAAGAACTTCTTGTTTTAATTCGGGTATGCTTTTTATTATTCTTTTAGGCTTTTTTACGCCTTTTTTATTTCTTTTTTTACTCATGTTTAAATTTAATATGTTTTGAAAAGGATGTGATTAAGTGAATATGAAGAAATCAATAAATCACTCATCCTTAACCTTAATGATTTGCTCCTCTTGCAAGATGGGTTGACCATTCATTTTTAGGTACAATTGGCAAGTGAGCACTACATCTTTTTCACAATATTCGGCAATTCTTTTTAAATCACCTTCTTTATAATAGACTTCATATACTTGGCTGCCGTCAATATCGTCTTTACTTGTGGGCAAATCAAATATATGCGCCAATAAATCTAACTTTGTATAATGCTTTCGGTCTCCGAATTTCCACATTTCCAAAGTATCGAGATATGGAGTCTGCCAAGGCTTCATGGATGAAACGTCCAATACGGAAGGAAGTTTTAAGCCGTTTACCAGGATTCGTCTGCAAATATACGGAATATCAAACTCTTTGATGTTATGTCCGCAGATAACTGAATTAGTATCGTCTACTTTTTGCAAGATTTGAATTAGCTCATTCAGTAATTTTGCTTCATCTTCATCCGCTAAAGTAGTCACCCTCAGTTTTCTGTTTTTCTCATTTCCGAAAATCCAACCTAAAGAGACCACCACAATTTTCCCAAACTCAGCATAAATGCCTGCTCTGGGATAGATTTCTTCTGCTGTTTCTTCATTTCTGGTAAGAAAAGAAGCTTTATGTTGCCATAAAGATTGTTCTTTTTCGGATAAATCAGTGAAATTCTCCGCTTGGGGAACGGTTTCTATATCAATAAAAAGTATAGCCATTTTGGTTGATTCTAGGTTAAGGTTCGGCTTAAATTATGGAAAATATTGGAAAGAAGGAAGGGATGAAGTTAGAAGTTGGAAGAAGGAAGTGGGAAGTAGGTTGGATGATGGGTGTAGGATGATGGGTGATGGGTGGGTATCCATCCCTAAATAGCATTGACCGTTTTGGTTAAACATTCATTTTATATTATAAGTAGAAAAATATGAACAATTAAAATTCAATGAATAATTGGTCTATAAAAAAACCATGACATTAATCATATTTCATCCTTATTAATCTCAGTGCAGTTCCATTACAATTGTGCGAATTTTGCTAAAAACAATTGGGAAAGATGGAAGCTAAAGCAATTCAAAATCACGATGGACAAGAGCAGCCCAATGACTGGGTTTCAGCCCGATCATTTTACACTTGTAAGAACGGAATTTGCAACAGTTGCCTAGCCAAACATGAAGAGAAGGATCAACTAGTTTTACCCCTTTCAAAATTAAAAGAGAAGGATTTTGATATTGACCTGGGAAGTTTTCTTAAAGGTTTGGCGAAATTCGAGAGACCTGTTTTGTTCTATCATCGAAACCATCCCATTAAAGAACAAGCCTTAATTAAGTTCACAGGTAATGAAAATTTTGAAAACTCATTTAAAGTAATTAAGCCCTTTTTGCCTAAAACCATTATTCCAGCAACCATAATTTCTCCTTATGCACTTAGCAAAAACAACCGATTAAAAGAACAAAAACTGGTGCTGCTTACTAAGAAATATTTTGAGCCATTAGGTTTTATCAAATTACACCTTCATTCCGTAGCCGATTATCATGAATATGCTGAAAGCGAAAAAATAGGTTTATTGATGATGCCTTTAAAGGATTTACCTGATTATGTGCAATATGCAATTCAAGCTGAGGATATGGGAAAAGTAATTCCAGCTATTTTTCAGCCTTGAAAAGAGCCTTTTAGGCAATTACTTGAGTAACATTTAGTAATTATTTGAAAATAAGTGCCACATAATGATTTTTTTGCAAAAACATATATAATAATCTAATAGTTACTGATTTGAAAAATCAATATTCCGCATCAACCCACTGTATTTTGTACGCTTCACAGCCGATTTCCGAAAAACTTCATTAAATACTTCTTTTGTCATTTCTTCCCAATCTTTTTTATCCATTTCGGTTAATAAGGGATGAGGTTGGAAAGCTTCTTCTTGATGTGATTTTGAAAAGCGGTTCCATGGGCAAACATCTTGGCATATATCACAGCCGAAAACCCAGTTTTCCATTTTATCGGAAAACTCAGTTGGTAAATCATCTTTGAGTTCAATGGTTAAATAAGAAATGCATTTTGAAGCATCTAAAACACCATCACCTATAATAGCATCGGTTGGGCAAGCATCTATACATTTAGTGCAAGTGCCACAGTAATCCTGCATAGGCCCATCTTCTTCCAACTCCAAATCAATGATTAATTCTGCCAAAAAATAAAAACTTCCCCTTTGCTTATTGAGCAATAAGCTATTTTTCCCCAGCCAGCCCAATCCGCTTTTGGCAGCCCATTGTCTTTCCATCACAGGTGCTGAATCCACAAAAACTCTTCCATCCACCTCTCCTATTTCTTCATGGATACGGGACATAAAATCTTTCAGCTTGTCTTTAATAACAAAATGATAATCCTTTCCATAAGCATATTTGGCAATTTTGTAGGAATCACTTTTGGTAAGGTCTTGCTCTGGATAATAGTTGTACATCAAAGAAACTACAGATTTTGCACCTTCCACCAGTTTTGTGGGATCGAGTCGCTTATCAAAATGGTTTTCCATGTACTGCATTTTTCCATGGTATCCTTTTTTAAGCCAATTCTCTAACTTTGGAGCTTCCTCTTCTAGAAATCCTGCTTTGGACACACCACAGAAATCAAAGCCCAAATCGGAGGCAATGGATTTGATGATTTTGGTATTTTTTTCTTTCGTCAAAGACATTTATCCTACTTTGTGATATTTATACTCTTATCAAATAATGTTAGTTGTCGACCAAGGTTGAAATAGTTGGTGTGCCACCAACCATGGAGTCCACCACGGTCGGTGGTCTACCGACCGGAAACCATGATGAATAATTAAAGTAACCTGTCAAAGTAGGGTTAATCAAACAAAGTACCTAATTGCCCTGGTGGCACACTTCCTAAATGCTTATAAGCCAATTCGGTAGCCTGACGGCCTCTTGCGGTTCTTTTCAAATAGCCTTCTTTGATTAAAAAAGGCTCGTAAACTTCTTCTATGGTATCGGCTTCTTCTCCAACTGCTGTGGCTATAGTTCCCAAACCAACAGGACCTCCTTTAAATTTTTCAATAATGGTAGTCAGGATTCGATTATCCATTTCATCCAAGCCATGCTGATCTACATCCAATGCATTTAAGGCAATTTCTGCAATACCTTTTGTGATGGTTCCATCTCCTTTTATTTCTGCAAAATCACGAGTTCTTCTTAAAAGTGTATTGGCAATTCTTGGAGTCCCTCTGCTTCTTCTGGCGATTTCAAAAGCCGCATCTTCTTCCATCGGAGTATTTAAAATAGAAGCAGAACGCTTAAGGATTTTCTTTAATAAATCAGCATCGTAATATTCCAAACGGGCATTGATACCAAAACGGGCTCTTAATGGAGAAGTCAACAAACCCGAACGAGTTGTAGCTCCAATCAAGGTAAAAGGGCTTAAATTGATTTGAACTGAGCGAGCATTGGGTCCGCTATCCAGCATAATATCTATGCGGAAATCCTCCATAGCAGAATATAGATATTCCTCTACTACCGCATTCAATCGGTGGATTTCGTCTATAAATAAAACATCACCTTCCTCCAGATTGGTCAATAATCCCGCTAAGTCACCAGGTTTATCCAATACAGGGCCAGAAGTAACTTTCAAGCTTGAACCTAATTCATTGGCTATGATATGAGAAAGCGTGGTTTTGCCTAAACCAGGAGGCCCGTGCAATAATACGTGATCCAAAGGTTCTGACCGCTTTTTAGCAGCCATTACAAACACCTGAATATTATCCACCGTTTTTTGCTGACCGGTAAAATCACCAAAAGAGAGCGGTCGAAGGGCTTTTTCAAACTCTTTCTCTTCCGGGTTTAAATTATCATCATCTCCTGTCAGGAAATCTTCTCTCATATTAACTTAATATTTGTGGCAAGTTAAGCAAAAATGAGGATTTTGAAGTGTAATAATAAATCGACTTTAAAAAGATAAGCCGAGATAAATGGTATAAAAAAATGACTTGTCAGATACAAGCCATTTTAAAATTGATAGTTTACCGGTTCTTATTCTTTTTTGAGATATATTTCAACAACTCCGTTTTTTGCTTTATCTCCATATTTTTCTGTAGCCTTTTTATCTTTAAGTACTGTTATACTATCGATCTTATTTGGGTCAATATCATTTGGCTTATAGCCAATTCTTTTTTCCTCTCCATCAATAACAAATAAAATTTCAGAACTCTCAAGACCTAAGACTTTCAAAACACTCTCCTTTTTAACATCCATCTCCTTTTCATCTGAAGAATCCACATCCTTGGTTTTATTTAAAACACTGATTGCAATAGTATTATCATTTTCGGGGTCTTCAATAATAGCTTTACTGTTTTCTCCATTAGCAGCTACTTCTTCAACACTCATTTCCACAATATCATCAGTAATAATCTCAATAAGCCCTTTTCCAGCATTCTCTGAAGGCAAAACAATACGAATATTTCTAATTTCTCTCTTTCCTAATATTTTTTCTAAATTTGTCCCTGCTGGAGTTAATTTACCATCAATTTTTACACTTACTTCGGTATTTTCATCTGAGCTGAATTTTCTAACCAACTTTTTAAGTACCTCTAAATTATTGGTATCACCAACCTGGCTCATATTATTTTTAAATTGAAGTTGAATAGGGCCATAAATATTAAATCCGGAGGTATTAGGCACTCTTTGTTCAATCTTTGAAATGGATTTAGAAGTTCTCAATTCTAAGGAATTCACGTCCTCAGTTTCCATATCAGAATCATTGGCAGATTTGGAGTCAAACTTTTGAGCAGGTTTGAAAATAAAGAACTCAGTATCCCTATCGAAAATATAAGAATTACGGTTTTCATTTTCTTTTTCCCACGCAGTTCTATCATGAGATTCAAAATATTTACGGCTAAAGAAATAATAAGCTAATTCCTCATCACTTTTGTACATTGTAGCTATATCACTCTCCCCCATAGAGATTTTTTTATTAAGTGGATGTAATTCTTCATCTATATATAGTTTAACTTTTCCATTCTCTGATTTTGCAATCAAGGTTTTTTCTGTCATTTCCAAAACCACTCCTAACCTTGAATTTTCTGTTTTGAATAACACATCATACTCTGGTTCTTGCGGAATTGATTTTTCATCTAGCTCGTTTTTCGGTTCAATATTTTCTTTATGTTTGGCGAGATTCTTGGGCTCTTCCAACTTATAAAAAGTAAAGCCCATTAGAAAAACCACTATCATTAAAAGGCTTAAAAATGGCTTAAGGCCAATATTTTGTTCTGGTTTCTGTTCAAAAATTCTCATAATTCTCATTTTAAGGTTAGATTGTTTATTTGAAAATGGAATAGCATAGTTCATCGATTGTCTGTAGCTTTCCATATTGAGTAAAGCATGCGCATAAACTTGCTTATCAGCAATTTGTGTGACCTGATCATCACATCTGTTTTCTCTTTCCCTTCGAATACTTTTAGCCAACCACCACATTACAGGATGATAAAAAAAGATCACCTCGAATGTCATGGTCAAAAGATTAATTAAATAGTCTTTGTGCTTGATGTGATAAAGTTCATGCAATAAAACCGCCTCTATTTGTTCGGATGGAAGTGTAGTAAAAAAACCTAAAGGCAATGCAATTACAGGTTTTACAAATCCAAAAGTAAAGGCAGAAGTCACTTTAAGACTTTCAAATACTTTTATCTGTTTTTTGATTCCTAGTCTCTCTAATTGCTGATCAATAAAATGATTCCATTTTTGTGGAATACTCTTTTGTTTTTTCTGGATTAAGGATTGGGTATAGAAATAACCGCCAACTAATTTTATCGTAAAAACCACAGCACCAAGCAACCAAAATATTCCTAATAATTTAAATATCATGTTACTAGTGAAAAATTCCTTTGTTTTTGATTCATTAGCTTGTACTATATGAGCTCCAGTATCCTTTACAACAGGCTTATTTGATAATTGATGGGTATTAGTAAAATCCACAGAGATAGAAGTTTCACTTTCCGTAATGATATATTCATGAAAATAATAAGTGCCTGCGATATTCAATAGAAAGAAAAACACCAGTCCAACTATACTTTTATGATATCTATCAAATGATGATTGATTAGAAAAAATTGAATCAAAGACCTTAACCACTATAAAAACTAATAACCCGCTTAAACAACTAACAGCCACCCAAAGTCCCATTAAATGAACTGTTGAATTTTGAAACAAATCTATCATTTAGAGCCTCCTTTCTCCTGATTTTCAATCCAACTTTTAAGTTCCTTCAAATCCTCAGGACTGGTTTCCTGACTTCCCAATAAATGCATCATCATTTCTTTAGCTGAGCCTTTAAAAAGAGTTTCAGATAATCGATTAAAAATATTCCTTTTGGTCAACTGTTCATCAAGTTCTGAAAAATAAGCATAGATTTTCCCATCCTTTCTCCTACTTAACATTCCCTTCTCCAACATCCTTTGCATTTGCTTCAGTGTAGTAGTGTAGCCAACCTGCTTTTTCTTTTGCAATCGATCATGAATTTCATTTACAGTTTGTCCTGGTTCATCCCATAATTCTTGAAGAATTTCCAATTCTGCCTCCGATGGCTTTTGCTTAATTTCTTTCATCTTATCATTATTTAAATGCAAATAAACGACATTTGTCGTATTAAACAAATTATTAAACGACAAATGTCGTAAATATTTGAAAATAATTATTTGAAACCACTTCACCTTTTTTAAAATTATCCGTAAACCAGCTTATTACAGTACATTCTGTAATTAAAATAAAATGAAAACTATAAATCAAAACATTGCCACTCCACCCGATGAAGAACAAGTGAATTGGCCTGTGGTAATTGGAATTATTGCAGTCATGGTCATCATAGTATTGCTACTCAATTTTGCTTAATCACTTAAAAGGTGGGGACAAAAAACCCACCTTTTTTTTATTTTAGAATAGTTGCACTATTAAAAATTAACCTACCATTCTTCTTTTAAATCGAAAAAATATATATTGAAATAATATGGAAGCTAAAGAAGAATTCATTCATCAAGAAAGTAGTTTTTTAGGCAGGCATCAAAATTATTTATCGGAGTTTGTCTATGGCGGAATCGATGGTAGTATCACCACATTTGCAGTAGTTGCAGGTGCCGTAGGCGCTGGCTTGGATAATGCTGTAATCATTATTTTAGGATTTGCTAACCTCTTTGCAGATGGTTTTTCCATGTCGATTGGTGCATATATGTCTGCAAAATCTGAAAAACAAAACTACCATAAACAAAAAGCAATTGAATATTGGGAAGTAGATAATTTACCAGAAACCGAACGAGAAGAAATCAGGGAAATCTATCAAGAAAAAGGATTTGAGGAACCTCTTTTAAGTCAAGTAGTAGATGTAATCACAAAAGATAAAGACCGTTGGGTGGATGTAATGATGAAAGATGAGCTGGGATTAATTGAAGATGAAAAATCACCCTTTCAAACAGGACTTTTTACTTTTATATCTTTTGTAGTAATAGGCCTGATTCCATTAATGGTATTTGTAGCTGATTATATTAACATTGAAGTCACAAACAAATTCTTATGGTCGAGCATAATGACTGGAATTGGCTTTATATTTATCGGGTTTTTAAAATCCAAAGTAACCAATAATTCAATAATTAAAGGAGTTTCAGAAACTTTGCTTTTAGGTGGACTAGCGGCATTTGTTGCTTATTTTGTAGGCGATTTCTTGGAACAAATCATAAAATAAAAAGGAGACTAGATAAAACTATCTCCTTTCTCAGCTTTTACTGAGTTAACTATTTCTTTAATCTCTTTTTCTGCATTTTTCCTACAAATCAAAAGCACACCATCTTGCTCTGCGACCAGAAAATCGTGTAAATCCTGAATGACCACTAAATCTGTTTTATCAGTGGTCACAATATTGCCTGTTGAATTAAAGCTCATTACATTCTTTGGTGCAGCATTATCTTCATTATCTTTTTCCCTTATTTCATGCAAACTTTCCCAATTTCCCAAATCAGACCAACCAATATCAGTCAATAATACAAATACATTCTCAGCCTTCTCCATTATTCCAATGTCAATGGAAATATTGACACATTGCGTATAAGCTTTATTAACAAATAAGCTTTCATTAGTGCTAAAGTATTGAGATTTACCATCAGCAAAAATTTCTGCTAAATCAGGTAAAAAGTCTTCGTAAGCCTTGATAATACTTTTTGCAGACCATACAAAAATACCCGCATTCCAAACGAAATCACCACTTTCAATAAATTTCTGTGCTAACCCAATCTCTGGCTTTTCGGTAAAGGTTTTTACTTTTTTGATTGTAGCCGAATCTGGAATATATTGGATATACCCATAACCAGTTTCAGGTCTATTTGGATGCATTCCTAAAGTAATCAATTGATCATTTTTTGCGGCACTGTCCAAAGCTACAGCAATAGACTGATGAAAAATATCTTCTTTAAGTATCAAATGGTCAGCAGGAGCAATTACCATTGAAGCATCAGGATTTTTGCTAGCTATTTTATAAGCGGCATAGGCTATGCAAGGTGCTGTATTTCTTTTATAAGGTTCTAAGAGTAACTGTTGACTCCCAATCCCTTCAATTTGCTCATGAATCAGTTCCTCATATTCCTTGTTTGTAACAATGTAAATATTTTCTTTAGGGAATTTAGCCAAAAATCTTTCATAAGTCATTTGAAGTAATGATTTGCCTACTCCTAATAAATCATGAAATTGTTTGGGCTTTCTGGATGTACTTACTGGCCAAAGGCGTGTTCCCGTCCCCCCTGCCATGATGATCACATAGTTGTTTTGATTCATAAATTTTATGGTTCCAGACAAAATAAAGAGTTGCCCGAATTAAAAAAATCTCCTTTAATTTGATTGAGGAGGGTTGTGCAAGCTTTAACGCCCCCTATTGTACAAATGTTATAGTTAAATTCTTCGAACTCAAAAATGCAAAAATATAACTGTATTGAAAAACGAATCGGTATATTCACTTCTCTTTCAAATGACCTTCATCAAGCACTGTTAAAGTGCATAATTAAGAAAAGACCCAAAATTCAAAATATTCTTACACTTAAAGCATTATTAAATAAGGATTTTAAGACAATCTTTTTAATATTTTTTACTAAATTCAAAGTATCTCGTGAATAGCGATTAAATTTGACATGAGATTGAATAAATAAGTTTATAATTAAGCAATTTGTGCTAAAGAAATGATAGAAGAGCAAGAAGCTACTTTAAAAGAAAAATTAAAAGAGGTGTTTGGTTATAATCAATTCAGGGGAAACCAGGAATTGATCATGCAAAACCTTATAAACGGCAAAAACACCTTTGTAATCATGCCTACAGGGGCTGGGAAATCCCTTTGCTACCAATTACCTGCTATTTCTACAGAAGGAACAGCATTGGTAGTGTCTCCATTAATTGCATTGATGAAAAATCAAGTGGACACTTTGGTTGCCTTGGGAGTAAATGCCGCATTTTTAAATTCAACATTAACCAAAACTGAAACCAAAAGGGTGAAAAAAGAAGTCATGAGTGGAAACTTAAAACTTCTTTATGTAGCTCCTGAATCTCTGACTAAAGAGGAAAACGTTGAGTTTTTAAAACAAGCCAATATTTCCTTTGCTGCAATTGATGAAGCCCATTGTATTTCAGAATGGGGACACGATTTTCGTCCGGAATACAGAAGGATAAAATCGATATTACAGCAAATTTCAAATATCCCGATCATAGCCCTAACCGCTACTGCAACCCCTAAAGTTCAGTTGGATATTCAGAAAAACCTGAATATGGAAAAAGCTAATGTGTTTAAATCCTCCTTTAACAGGGAGAATCTTTACTATGAGGTTCGACCAAAAAACCAGGCTAAAAAGCAACTTATTCGTTTTCTGAATGAAAGAAAGGGTAAATGCGGTGTTATTTACTGTCTGAGCAGGAAGAAAGTAGAAGAAATTGCTGAATTCCTGAATGTAAACGGATTTAATGCCGCTCCTTATCATGCCGGATTGGAAAGTGCCACCAGAATGAAAAATCAAGATGACTTCTTGAACGAGGATGTGGACATTATTGTGGCTACTATTGCATTTGGAATGGGAATTGACAAGCCGGATGTTCGATTTGTGATTCATTATGACACACCTAAATCAGTAGAAGGCTACTATCAGGAAACCGGTAGAGCTGGAAGAGATGGACTAGTAGGGGATTGTCTGATGTTCTACAGCTATAATGACATTCTTAAGCTTGAGAAATTTAATAAAGACAAGCCTGTAACGGAGAAAGAAAATGCTAAACTCCTCTTAGAAGAAATGTCTTCTTATGCTGAATCTTCTGTTTGCAGGAGAAAGCAATTGCTCCATTATTTTGGTGAGGAGTTTACTGACTACTGTGGAAAATGTGATAACTGCCTACATCCTAAGGAAAAATTTGATGCAAAAGACGAAATGACAACAGTTTTAAAAACTGTTAAATTAACCAATCAAAGATTTGGCATTAATCACTTAGTAAACGTTATCCGAGGTTCAAAAGATCAATATGTAACGAGCTATGACCATAACAAGCTAGAAGTTCATGGCATTGGAGCTGATCAAGATGTTGAATTTTGGAAATCAGTCATCCGACAAACCATGCTTTACGGCTATTTAGAAAAGGATATAGAGAATATTGGAGTTCTTAAAATCAATAAAGCAGGAGAAGAATTCTTGAAGAACCCTACTGATATTCAATTTACTGTCAACCATATTTACACTGATGATGGTGATGAGGATCAAATTGAGAAAGATTCTGTTTCAGCTAAGGCTTTTGATGAGACTTTATATACACAACTTAAGGCCTTAAGGAAAAAGGTTGCAAAATCTAAAAACCTGCCTCCTTATGTGATTTTCCAAGATCCTTCATTGGAGGAAATGGCGACTACTTATCCGACTACAAATGAGGAAATGGCTGCTGTTAATGGTGTTGGCTTAGGAAAAGTTAAGAAGTTTGGAAAGCCTTTCATGGAATTAATCAAGGAATATGTTGATGAAAATGACATCATCACGGCTGCGGATGTGATGGTTAAATCATCAGTGAACAAATCCAAAATGAAAATTTTCATCATTCAGCAGGTGGATAAAAAGATAGACTTGGAAGAAATTGCTGAAATGAAGGATATTTCATTCGAAGAGTTGATAGATGAAATAGAACATATCTGCTATTCTGGCACTACTTTAAATTTAGATTATTATTTAAATCAAATCATTGAAGATGATAAGCAGGAAGAAATAATGGATTATTTCCTCTCAGCGGAATCTGATAGCATCGATGAGGCATTGGATGAATTTGAGGATGAATTTAGTGAAGAAGATTTAAGACTGATGCGTATTAAGTTTTTATCCACTTATGCAAACTAAAAGCCCCTTTTTCAGCCAGAGGCTGACCAGCATTTGGCTGGAATTCTTCCCCATAGGGGAAAAATAAGGTAGGCAAGTTTATCTTTTTGCCAATTAAAAAAAGAGAGGTAAATTTTAATCATAACTTGCGTCCTAAAGTCTTGGGGTTAATTGAACAAAATTGAACTAAATAAATGAATATATTAATATTAGGCTCTGGTGGAAGAGAGTACGTTTTTACTGAAAAAATAGCTGCAAGCTCTGAATGCAATAAGCTTTTTGTTGCTCCTGGAAATGCTGGAACAGCTCAGATTGCTAAAAACATAAATCTATCTCCTACTGATTTTAAAGGTATTGCTGATTTCAGCTTAGAAAATAAAATTGACATGATTGTGGTAGGGCCTGAAGCACCACTTGTTGAAGGAATAAGAGATTATTTTGAAGCTGATAATACATTAAAACAAATTCAAATTATTGGGCCAGGAAAAGCAGGTGCAGAACTGGAGGGAAGTAAAGAGTTTGCCAAAAGCTTTATGCAGAGGCATAATATCCCAACTGCTGCTTATGCTAGTTTTGATAAATCAACTTTATCAGAAGGAATAAATTACCTTCAGACCCTAAACCCACCTTACGTATTAAAAGCAGATGGATTGGCAGGAGGGAAAGGAGTTGTTATTTGTGAAAACCTCCAAACAGCAGAGCAAAGTTTAACAGAAATGCTGAAAGACGAAAAATTTGGGGCTGCGAGTAAAAAAGTAGTTATAGAAGAATTTTTATCAGGCATTGAACTTTCTGTTTTTGTTTTAACTGATGGGGAAAACTATAAGGTTTTGCCTGCTGCCAAAGATTATAAGAGAATTGGAGAAGGCGACACTGGCTTAAACACAGGCGGAATGGGTGCAGTTTCTCCTGTGAAATTTGCAGATGCTTCATTCATGGAGAAAGTAGAGACTACAATCATTAAGCCTACTGTTGAAGGACTAAAGAAAGACAAAATAGATTATCAGGGCTTTATTTTTATCGGATTAATGAATGTTGGAGGAGAGCCTTTTGTTATTGAATATAATGTAAGAATGGGGGATCCGGAAACTCAGGTAGTGCTCCCAAGATTGAAAAGTGATCTTTTATCCATATTCAAGAGCTTAAAAAATAAAAGCCTGAAAAATGAAAAGTTTGAGATCAGTAATCAAACTGCCAGTACTGTTGTATTAGTAGCAGGTGGCTATCCTGAAAGTTATGAAAAAGGAAAAGTCATAAAAGGCTTAGAAGATGTAAAAAATGCTAAAGTATTTCATGCAGGAACCACGCAAAAGGAAAATGAAGTATTGACAGCTGGAGGCAGGGTTTTAGCCATTACCGGAATGGGTGATAATTTGGATATCGCACTTAAAAATGCCTATGCAGGTGCAAATAAAGTCTGCTGGGATGATATATATTACAGAAAAGATATTGGTCAGGATTTGCTGGCTTTAAATGGTCAATGACCAAATAATTATTGAGGTAAAAAGCCCTATTCAGTCAGAGGCTAATCAGACACTGACTGGATTTTCCTAGGCTTCTTATTATTTCCCCAAAAGGAAAAAATAAGGGGAAATGGGAAAACGGGGAAATTTTTGTACAATACAATCAAATGAATATCCCTCTATTTATCTTTTGAGGAATTGGTATTCATTTTAATTAAATGTAGAATGCTGTGAATTAACATAGCTTTAAATAAATATATTATGGGATGCTCATCATGCGGAACTAAAAATAAAGAGGGAGCCACTACAGGTTGCCAAAATAACGGGGGATGTAGCACAGGCGGATGCAATAAAATGAATTCTTTCGACTGGCTATCCAATATGGATTTCCCTAATTACGATAATTTCGATATTGTAGAAATAAAATTTAAGGGAGGTAGAAAAGAATTCTTCAGAAATATTCATAACCTAGAATTAGTTACAGGCGATGCAGTAGTAGTGGATGTGCCCAATGGTCATCATATTGGATATGTATCCTTGCAAGGCGAATTAGTTCGATTGCAAATGCAAAAGAAAAAGGTGAAAAATGATGATGAAATTAAAGCCGTTTATCGCATTGCAACTGGCAAAGACTTAGAGAAGTGGCATGAAGTCCAAAACCGAGAGATGCCGACTATGTATCGTGCTAGGGAGGTAATTCAAGAGCTTAAATTAAAAATGAAGCTTTCTGATGTTGAATTTCAAGCTGATAACTCAAAAGCAACTTTTTATTATTCAGCAGAAGAGCGCGTGGATTTCAGGGAATTAATCAAGAAACTAGCTGGAGAGTTTAAAATAAGAGTGGAGATGCGTCAAATTTCTCTCCGACAAGAAGCAGGAAGAATAGGTGGAATAGGAAGCTGTGGGCGAGAATTATGTTGTAGCACATGGCTTACAGATTTCAAAAGTGTCTCTACCAGTGCAGCTCGTTATCAAAACTTATCACTGAATCCCAGTAAGCTTTCAGGGCAATGCGGCAGGTTAAAATGTTGCTTGAATTATGAATTGGACACTTATATGGAAGCCTTAAGTGGAATACCTGAAGTAGAAAAACCGATTCAGACCAAAAAAGGAACTTTAACGTTACAAAAAACCGATATCTTCCGTAAAATCATGTGGTTTAGCTATAAGGAGGACAATATATGGCATCCCGTGAAAGTAGACAGGGTAGCTGAAATTATAGCGCTTAATAAAGAAGGTGTAAAACCTGACACTTTAATGGAAGATATTTTGGAGATTGAAGATTCGGTTCAAATCAATAGTGACTTGATCAAATTAGACCGTAAATTTTCCAAACCTAAAAAGAAAAAGAAAAAAGGAGGTAAGTTTAAACCTAATAAAAATAAAACTGAACAAACTGCTAGTTCAGCAAATAAAGAAACCCCTCAAGGCAGTGCTAATAAGCACAAAAACAAAAAAAGGTTTAATAAAAAAAAGAACAACCCAAATAAAAACAATAAAGATTAATGAGGTCATTATTTAGTATTATATGCTTGACATTCCTTTTATCATCATGTACAGAGGAGCGATATTATGAAGAAAATCATGATTTTAAAGACAGAAACTGGAATTTAGAGGAATCAGCTGTATTTAATTTTGAGATTGACAGTGTTGAACTCCCCTATCAAATCAAATTGAATGTCAGAAATACTATGGACTATCCATATAGAAATCTTTATATCAAATATAAGCTTGAAGACTCCACTAATTTAATGGAAGAAAAGCTGTTAAATTTAAAATTATTTGAAGCTAAAACAGGCAAACCCTTTGGCGATCATCAAAGTGATATTTATTCTCATCAATTAATATTGCAAGATTCCGTTTATTTCCATAAAAAAGGGAATTATAAAATCGAATTAAAGCAATATATGAGGGAAAAGGATTTAGAAGGGTTGGTTTCTGCAGGAATTAGAATTGAACAAATTAAGGAATAAGATAATTGCATTTAATCCATTGAAACATGAATTTAGATTAGGATGAAATCAACCATTCTGAATTTTAAATTGCTCAAATTTCCTTAGTATGGCTTCTGCTATTTCATATTCAGTGGATCGCTTTATAAATGCTGGGTCAAAATCTAAATACTTGATAAAATCGGTTAAATCATCTTCTTCCAAGCCTGTCAAATCCCGAACAAGTTCAGGATTAAATTTTTTAGAGTTTTCAATTACACTGCCTTTTGAAGCTACAGTTTGATAGTACTTCACTTTATTTTTATGCGATTTACTCAATTTTTTAACTATGAATGAGATAGGTTTATTAATCGCATAGCCAATAGAATTTGTGTGCTTTGGGTCATAATTCTTAGGTATTTTACCCCTAGGCTTATTAGGTTTCATACCAAAAGGAACAAAAGTATCGTCCTCTTGAACTCCCATTTTTACTAGTCTTTCCCTAAATTCTGCTTCCGTTTCTGGTAAATTACTTACTCGAACTTCATCTAGTTGAATTACTGCAGGATTTAAACTGATTTTTAAAAATGATTCATTATTAACAATGAATTGCTTAGTATTAAAATTAACATTAGAAACCACCAAAGTATCCCCTCTTTCAGCTCTTATATTAAAAAAACCATTTTCAGTTGATACAGCCATTTTATTAGCAGAAATATTCATAATATGTACCCCTTCAATAGGTAGACTATCAGCACTTGAGCTAACCTTTCCTTCCATTTCTTGTGCTTGAACAGAAGAAATTAATGTAAATAGTAAAAGGAGTGTACTGATAATTTTCATATAAACATCAACGTAAGTAGATTAAAAATTAGTATAATCAAACACCTAAATATAACTTTTAATTCAAATTTTATCAGCTTTATAAAACTATTCAGACGATCTATCTAACAGCCATTTGTCCATATTTTTTGTTGTCTTTGCTCCTAGTTCCCTTAAAATTTCTGTCCTTCGAACTAAATTACCCTTGCCTTCATATAATTTCTTCATGGCATCCGAATAGCTATTTTGAGTGGTATTAAGATTATTACCCACTTTCAACAGATCATCTGTAAAATTGGTGAATTTATCATATAAAGCTCCCGCTTGAGTGGCAATTTCAATTGCATTTTTATTCTGTAAATCCTGTTTCCAGATATAGGAAATAGTCCTTAAAGTAGCCATTAAAGTGGTCGTAGATACCAACACAATATTTTTATCCAATGCTTTCTCATAAAGATTGTGATCCTCTTTTAAGGCAATGGTTAGTGCCGGCTCGTTCGCAATAAACATTAAGACATAATCTGGTTGATTAATATCATAAAGATTTTGATAGTTCTTATCCCCCAAGGTTTTAATATGAGAATACATACTATCCAAATGGTTTTTAAGGAATCTAGTTTGTTTTACATCATCATCTGCATCAAAATAATTACTATATGCGGTTAAAGAAACTTTAGAGTCTAACACCAAGTATTTATCATCTGGCATTTTGATGATATAATCTAATCTTTGGTTATCACCTTCTTCATTTTTATAATTCTTCTCTTTCTCATAGTGGACTCCTTTTTGCAAGCCAACTTTTTCCAAAATAGCTTCTAATTGCATCTCTCCCCAATTACCTTGAGATTTCGAATCACCTTTTAGTGCTCTAGTCAAATTTTCGGCTTCTTTAGTGATTTGAAGATTTAATTCTTTTAGGGAGGTGATCTGTTCTTTTAATGCACTATTCCAGATTAGGTTTTCTTTATTGCTCTTTTCTACCTTTTCTTCAAATTTATCAATCTTCTCACGCAATGGATTCAGCAATTCACCTATGTTGGTCTTATTCTGGTCAGTAAATTTCTTACTCTTTTCTTCAAAAATTTCTTGAGCTAGGTTTTTAAATTCATTTTTGAATTGCTGTTGAAGTTCAGCTAATTCAGATTTATGCTCATCTAATTTGATTTTAAGGTTTTTATAATCTGATTCAACTGTGGATAATTGCCTGTTAAGTTGAACATTCTTCTCCCGCTCTTTAGAATGCGCTTCTTTTTCAAATTTTAATTGAGAAAGAAGATTTTCTTTTTGACTTTTAATTACACTCAGTTCTGTTAATAATTGATGCTTCTCTTCTTTCAATCCATCAAGTTCACTCCCGTTACTATTTTGGGATTTAAGAATAAAATAAGCCAATAAAACTCCAACGGCTAAACCAACTACTACTGCTATAATTTCCATACACTAATATTGAGAAGTGGTTTTGATAGTTCAAAATTAAAGAATCAAGAAAGCTGTTAATCCTACTTTGTCATATAACTTAATCATCGCTAAGAGCTGTGTCTTCACAGCTCTATGATTTGTGAAGACACAAATCATAGGCGGAAGAATCAAATTGACAAAGCAGGGTTAAATATAAACACAAAACTTAATCATATATATTTGAGCATAAAAAAAGCCGGATCAACCGGCTTTTTTCACTTAATGTTTAAATTTCTATTAGTTCAATACGAATCTGATAGGAATTACCCTTTGAGAACGTACGGCTCTACCTCTTTGCTTACCTGGTGTCCATTGAGGAGAATTCTTCACTACTTCTACCGCTACTTCATCACATCCTCCTCCGATACCTTTAACAGCTTGAACATCTGTTAAAGAACCGTCTTTCTCAATTACGAACTGCACATAAACAACACCTTCAATACCCATTCTCTGAGCTTGACGTGGATACTTATCAGAAAGTTGATCAGCTACATAATCGTAGAAAGCTTGAATACCACCTTGAGGTTCGGCTTGTTGTTCCACAATTTGGAAAACCTTATCCACTTCCTCCTCTTCACCTTCATCTTCAAACTCCATATCTTCAATGGCGTCATCCTGATCCATATCCATATCCAAGTCTAAATCAATATCCTCTTCAATTTCTTCTTCATCAGGAATCTCAATGATTTCAGGAAGTTTTACTTTTGGTGGTGGGGGAGGTGGCTGCTCCGTTGGCGGAATCTCCATTATATCTTCCATGTCATCATCGACCTGACCTAAATCCATGGCCGATCCTTCATCATAAAATTTGTATTCGAACGCAAAAAACACCAATGATATAGATATAACCAATCCTAAATTTAAAAATAGAATTGATTTTTTATTGATGTCAGCCTTCGGATTCTTTTTAAGTTCCATAATTAATACATCGTTTAGATAGTAAAACTATTATTTAATGAATTAAATTCAAATTATCCTTACAATCTTTTCAAGTTTTTATTCGATTATATTTTATAAATCAAATAAAATGCAAACCAACCTGCAAAAACTCCAAGTGAATTAGCCAATATATCTGCGAGTTCTAAACCTCTATCCGGGATAAGTGTTTGAAACAATTCAATCCCCAAACTATATAAAAAACTAATTGAAATTGCTAATAATACAGAATTATAACGGAAAAATAGAAAGGTATATTGTTTGGAAAATCCCAGGATCAACAAGAAACAAAGTATTGCAAAAACCCCAAAGTGAGCAATTTTATCAAAACTAAGAATATCCCACACTTTTGTTATGGGCATTGATTCACCTGGCGTTAAGCCCAATAGCAAAATGAGCAAAAACCAAATAATCCCAAACAGATTATACCTGAGAAACATATTTATTCCCCGATCAATTCCTTATAGTCATCTGCTGACAATAATTTATCTACAGATGAAGGATCGGAAAGCTTCAATTTTATCATCCACCCTTTTTCATAAGGATCCTCATTTACAGATTCAGGGGCATCTTCCAAAGAATCATTAAATTCCAGAACGGTTCCTCCTACAGGCATAAATAAATCGGATACAGTTTTCACAGCCTCAACAGTTCCAAAAACTTCTCCCTCGTCAAGTTCTTCATCCACAGATTCTACTTCAACATATACAATATCACCCAATTCACGTTGAGCAAAATCAGTAATACCAATATAAGCTTCATCACCTTCTACCTTCACCCATTCGTGATCTTTGGTATATTTTAAATTTTCAGGAATATTCATGCGTTATTCAATTTTAATGTGGCTACTATTTAATAATTCTTCAAAATTACACTCTTTTTTTGGATGCAAAAATAATTATTGCAATCCGAACCTAATTTGTACTCCAAAGGCAGTATTTGTGGTAGGAAAGGAGTTTTGAACTCTTGGTTCGTTGAAATTTCTTTGATAATAAAAATTCAAATTCAATCGGTCATTTACTGTATAATTTACGGTAGGTCTAAGTTGGAAATTTATAGTACCGTCCACTAAAACATTCCTGCCATCATCCAATGTTCTTTGGACAACCTCGGTATCCCTGACGGTGATGCTTAGTTGCATGGTCAAATCATTGTCCAAGGAAACCGTTCGTCCTCTAATTTTAAAAGGTAAAGTAAAATTAGGATCGGTAAACCCAATATCAATCACCACGTCATTACTCTTTTGATCGGTTATTTGGGAGGTTTCTGTACTTAATGCCACATTTCGTTCTTTTTTATATTCAAATTTGGCAGTTAACCTTCCAGAACTTTTAAGACTAACCCCTATTAATGGTGAAAAACGTTCTGAAATCAGGACTTGTCCTATAGTATATACTGGCAAATAGAAACCGCTGTCGGATACGGCTGATGGTAATGGGTATTGCTCTATATTATTGCTAAGGTTTAATTCACTTTCATCATTATAAACTGCATTATTGATATAATTATTAATAGTTAAAGTCGAAACATAGGCATGACTCAAACTTACACTAGGAAATACCTCTTTCACAGCCTTAATATTTGTTAGGCCTTTATAATCTACCCTCCAATTTGGCAATGGTAGTTTTGGAAAAGGATTAGTTGATATTTCATCCGTATTAACCCCTGTATAAGCCGCCAAAAACGAAGGAATCAATACATCCTGATGGTTAATTTGATATTCGCCTCCACTAGTGTTAGCAACTGAAAGCCTTTGCCTTATGCTTTCTCTATTTTCCCGTACTTCCTCAAAAAGTGGTGAAAAAGACTCGTCAGTAGGGACAAAGGAAGTTTTAATCATATTATAACTCATTATATAATTACCATTTCTGGAGGGAGTTAAGTTAACAAATGAACTTCTTTCATCACTAAACCTGAATAATTCGCTATAATTATCATTGATCGTTCGGTTTACATCTAGTTGAATGCTTAAATCTTTTGCCGGTTCGAGGGTAGCCTTTAAATCCAATGTTTTAACTATGGATTGCGTATAAAAATTTGATTGGGAATTAGATCTTGCCAGCCAATCATTTTCAGCTGCAGAATATCGGATACTAGGATCTTGGCTACCAAAGATAAATGGTAAGCCTGGAGCAGTCAATGATGAATCTAAACCAAATAAATAGGCTCTATTTCTAAACCCTGGCAATAAAGTCCCTCCCCTTTCGGAATAACTTCCCGTAACATTCTTCAAAGACATTAATAATTTCAAAAAGCCTTTCACTATTGGGGCTCCAGGCTGAGTCCATGTGGTATCTTTTTGATTGGCTCTCAATCTTGGTGGATTATTTATGTTATTAAGTATCTTGACTTTATTGTATAACTTATTCATATCTAATCGTGAATTCAATCCCCATTCACTACTATTTTGAATAAGGTGACCCAAGGTATCTATTTGATTTAGAGAACCAGAAGTCCAGTTAAAGTCGACTTTGTAACGTGCATCAGCTGAAATCCAATCTGTCATAGGGAATTTTCCAAAAGGAATTTGATAACCAGTTACCACACTTTGGTCAAAATTCTTCATTCGACCTAAATTCTGAAGGTTGGTAATTACGGAATCTCGCTTCAATTCATTATTAATAGCTCCTTCCGGCTCGTCTATAATTGAAAATGCCCTAGCAGTATAATTTACATTTATATTTTCTGTTAAATTCCAATCCAGGTTATAATTTCGGTTTAAGGTAAATGACTTTTGAAATTGTGGTTCTATACCATCAGTTGTTAATCTATCATTTCTTAATTGAGTTTTTACATAACTTCTGTCCAAATCAGCCCTCAAACCAAAAGTAGTAGGCAATGGATTGATATTGATATCCTGGATTAATTTTAAGTAAGGAGAACTTAAAAAATCCAGGTTCTTCAAAGGGGTAATAGTTGCATCGGGAAAACCATAATTATAACCAACTGCTCCCTTATAGTTTTTAGTATCGAATGCAGCTGTTTGTAAATTACTTCTCACAATATCACTATATGCATAAGTGAAATCAAAATTGGAAATAGCAAATGGCAATACTAATTTATCGCTCTGTTTCCGTTCTTTACGCACATTAGTGAAGTTTATACTCCTTCTCACTTCTTGATCTATCACTAATTGACGATAACTATCCGCTTCTTCAAGAGTTTCAAAACTTTTCAATGCAGCCGTCAGCGGAATATCCGGGTCCCTAGGATCAAAAAACGGTGTGGCTGTAAAAGTTTGATAGCCTAAATACATTGGGATTTTAACACCGGATTCTTCATTAAAGAATTTACCTAAACTTATGTTTGCAGAAACATCATAAGCTTCAGTAGTTTCCCTGGTTCTTTGCGCAATATTTTGCTCAATTCCTCCAAAGCCAACTGTAGAATAATTAGTACCAACAGTAATATTGGCAAAATCAGCTAATTGGGCATTCAAAGTGGCATTAGCTGCCCAGCCATTGGTTTGGTCAAATTCGGTTACCCGCAATTCATTTGCCCAAATACAGACATCCTGAGGCATAGTGCTTCCTCCTTCCGGGTTTCGAATTCCTATCATCATTGTTTGAACGGAACTCATATCAGGCCTACCTCTTACAGTTAAAGTGTATTTACCGGATTGCTCAGTAAATGGCAATAAAACATTTTGATTTCCTAACACCCTATTCCTTCTTGCTTTCAACTCGTATAACCGATCCATATCCAGATCAATCTCATTCTCTAATGGCCATATATCCCTTTCATTTGTAGATTGGTAAGGAGTGATTTTTAAAGGAAGCTCTATTTCATAATAATTATCATCAAAGTCAGTACCCAGCCTGATAAATGCCGTTACCTCGTCATCATCTACATTTGGGCTTTGCGCATGTAGGAATAATTTAAGCCTTCCATAATTGACCAAGTCAAAATTTACATTTTTAAACGCCCCAACTGCTTTACCATCTTCTAAATCATCTACACAAAGCTGAATTGACTTTTCATCTTGCCTCACTTGATTGGCAACGGCCGCTATATCCTGATCTCTTGTTATGCCAGGTGGCAATACATAAGGCACTTTTCCAGGCCCATTTTCAGAATTTGCTTCTATACTTACGGAAGAAATAACCAGGTTTGAAGGTTTTGCCTCTGGAGTCTCAATAATTCCCGTTTTTTCTAATGAACCATTATATTTCCTCCATTGAGAGCCCACTAATCTAAAATCTGCCATCCTTAAAACTACTGGTTGTTCAAATTCTGTCAACACAGTCCTGATATAACGGATTGATTTAAACCCTTGAATATCACCTTGTGTTCTGGATGGGTTCCGAACTGGAATCCTAAATAAATACCATTTCACATTTTCATTTTCGCTTGAAGCTGTAACTTCATCCACAATCAAAGGGTTATTCGCAACACTGAGATCATTTTCGTTTAAGGATACTTCGTATTCATAATATTCTTCTAAAGTGGAAACCGTTCTGTCATTATTTAAATCTTCAGAATCAGGATATCGACTTCCGGAGGGATTAAAGCTTCCTTCACCACTACTAGCGGGCGTATTTCCCTCCATATTACTGAAGTTTTTATACCGTTCTATAACCGGAGCTTCTCTTTCATCAAATTCATCTCCTAAAAAATACCTGAAATTATCGGCAGCAACATCTTCCAATATTCTATCTTTAGCTTCCTCTGAGATAGCGGGATTTGAATTGATCTCATTTACAAAGTCGCTATAAAATTCAGCTTCCTGATCATTTCTAACACCATCTAATCCAACATCTTGATTTGACCTGGCATCTTGATTATTTGAAAAGACATCTGTTATGGGAGCATCAGCCGGAACCCTTCCTTCTTCTGTAATATCCACACCGGCTTCATTATCGTAATTTTCAGGCAATCCATTTTCAAAAGCTAATTTATTGTCTGGAAGCACATCTTCTGAAACACTTCCCAAATTAAAATACAATTTCCCCCCTGTAGTATTATTGTCAGCATCTTCGGTTCCATCATCCACCACTCCCCTTTGAGTATCGATGTAAGGATCCATCAACCAAAATTCAATATATTCAATATTATTTTTATCAAAATCCACCTCAGAAGTAATAGCCCTGGTAATCCCGCCCCAATTTTGTTCTGGGTTCTTTAAATATCCATCATTAGTAAGGTCACTATTAAAATTGTACATTCCTCTTTCGGTTGGGAAATAAGCCATATCGAAAGTTTGTAGAATATTTATCCCCACATTCCTATCTCTATTTTTATAGATTTCTTGAATCGGAACGCTCCTTGCATAATGATTCTCTCGGGATTCCTCGGACATAACGGCTGCATTTCTACCATTTGTATTGTAAATGGTAGTATTATCAATATTATACCATGATAATTTCGCTCTCTTTTTGTTTGCCCCCCATTTTCCTTGCTCCATATACCTATTATCCTCCGTTTCAGGAGTTGCAGCCATTTTCCAACTTACAAAATCACTGCCTAAATTATTGACCGTGACCGATTGCTCAAAATCATCCAAATATGCAGTTCCTTGACCATCCACCTGACTGCTGGTGCCCGGTATTAATTGTGCGAATTCCCCTCTGAAGGTCACAGTGGAAGGGGCTTTGGTATCCAAAAACGGCAGAAAATCTACCATTTTAGTTAAAAATGGAACTTCATCACTATAATTCAAATCCAAGCCCCATTTAGTATTACTTGAAGGCTCTGAACCTATAGTATACCGGGACACCCCTAATGGTCTTTGGGTATGACGAAGCACGGTTGCCCCTACATTTATTTTATCACTTACCACATAATCAAAACGGGTTCCAACTAAAGTCTTAGACTGAAAATTGAACATATCTTCCGTTTCAAAGTCAATGTCAATATCCCTTCCGGAACTTAAAATACCTTCATTCAATATGATTACTTTACCGAGATTATAATCTACCCTAAAATCTACTCCTTCTTGAAGTGGCGTACCTCCAGCACTCACACGCACAGAATTTTCAGCTACATTTAATCCTGGAAGGGCAATTTCCGTTGCAGATCCACTACTTTCATATTGACCTTTTATAAAAAACTTATCTTTTGAAGTTAATTGTTGTGCATCATTTTTAGTTGATTCATACAAGGTATTGAAAACATATTTCCCTTTAAATGTTTGTTCATCCGAACGAAACTGCTGGCTTAAGCTGCTGCCAAATGGCTCCAAAACAGGGAAAATGATCTTTCCTTCTTCCTGATTAACCGTTAATCCATTAATGTAATCGAAATTACCATCCGGTTGAGGATCATTATTTTGATTGAGGCTATCCAAGTTAAAAACTCTTAGTAGCGGGATATCTCTCAATGAACTTTCATGCAAACTAGGATTATCCTGCCCCGTCCTATCATCTCGATATATTATTCTTAATTTGAAACCATCCTGACTAATTTGATTCCCTTGAAGGTTGTAAATATTTTTCATCATTAAATCCCATGACGGAACATCCACATTGATTTTAGAAGGCCTCAATAGCTTCAAAAGTACAACTTCATCACTTGATCGACTACCGTAATTCTCCGCCATTTCACCAACTTGAAAACGCTCTCCATTATAAGTATATTCATAAGCTACGGCCAACATCTCATCATTCTGCAGCTGTCTTCTCAATGAGATATATCCTAATTCTTTATTGAACTTATACTCGGTGGCATCCAATTTCCTGGCTACATTTATAATTTCGTAATCTACCGTTCTGGAAAGAGAAGAATTAGAAGATTCAAGGGTATTTAGAAAATTATCATAATCTTTATTATAACCACTAATATCACCCCAAAGGCTATTGGCATCATTATCAGTAGGATTGTTAGATGGAATATTAGATTTCAAAAAATCATTCTTGTGAATATTATTGGGGTTTGCTTCTCCCAAATCCATAAAAGCCGCAACTGATCTTAAACTTTCTGTATTTTGATTCCTGTTGAGCACATATACCTCCACTCTTCGAACATCCACACTAGAATTGACTCTAGGCAGACCACTTAACCATCTTTGGTAATTATCCCTAAAAAAATGCCCTAAAAAGAAATGGCGGTTTTCATCATAATCAGAAGATCTGACTTCAAATTCTTTTCTTTGTGATCCACCTTCAACTTTTATACTTTCGGCTTTCCCCCTTTGAGTGGAAGCCACACTGGTGATAAAAAGGTGACCAAATTGCATTTGTGTTTTCACACCAAATAAGTTTTGAGCACCGGACATTAATGAATTATTGACGGGCATGCTCACATTCCCTATTTCAATTTTTTTCAAAATTTCCTCTTCATAACCGGTATACTCTACTTTTAAATCATTTTGAAAATCAAAGGAGTTGTTATTAGCGAAATTTGCTGTAACCGCTAATTTTTCACCCACCTTTCCCACGGCATTCATATTAATCTGCTGATCAAATTCAAAACTTGAATACCTTTGTGCTTGAACCGGTAAATTAGGATTTTCATTTTTAGTGACCCTGCCTCCAAAATCGAGGGTGATAAATCCATTGGGCACTAATTCCACAAAACTACCACCGAAAAGTCGATCAAAAACAGGACTGACATAAAGCGGAGGGATTAATGAACGCCCGCTGACGGCACTTTCCCCATCTAAACCTAAGGAGCGCTCTTTCCAATATTCCTTCAGAATTCTATCATCCTGATAATCTGAAAATTCATCATAAGACATTGAAGATGTAGGGCGGAATTTTATATCTCCAATAGATTCGTAAATGGAATAGTTAAAACCTGTATCAATTTTCACATCCAGGCTTAAGGCTGCAGGATCTTCCAATAATAAAGGGCTATTTCCTGATTCATTTGAAAATGGATCACCATATCGATCTTGTTCCTGATAGGTAGGCCTTCTACTGGGTTTATAATTTCTGACACTATCAGCTTTTGTGGAATCAGAAGCTACAGTATCTTGGGATTGTTCTGCGGTTTGCTGTACTTCTTGGAACAATTTAAAAGAACTACCGTTTAAATTGGCGTATAGTTGTTCACTACCTCCAAATATGAAGATAAAAACGGTAATTACCCATAAAAGAAGTTGAGTGCTTCTACTTAGCAAAATACAATTTAGTTTAGGCTGATTTTAAGGCTTGCTTAATTAATTGCTCTAAAGTAATATTTTCATCATTAGCTTGCAATATCTTATCAATAACCTTTTCAGCAGAATTTTTAGCGAACCCTAAATTTATTAAAGCTGATAACGCTTCGTTCCTCAAGCTATTGTTTGAAATAACAGAAGTTTGTCCCGATTCTGAAATTAAACCCTCTTTTTTGTATCGATCTTTTAATTCAAGTATTACCCGTTGAGCTGTCTTTCCACCTATTCCTTTAATGGACTGAATTTGTTTTACATTTTCAGCTACAATAGCGGATTTAATTTCATTGGGGTTCATGGCAGAAAGCATTCCGATTGCTGTAGATGGCCCGATACCTGAAATCCCGATTAAATCCAAAAAAACGACTCTTTCTTCAGGAAGATAAAACCCGTATAGCGTCTGTGAGTCTTCCTTTACATGAAAATGGGTTAAGACCTTAGCCTCCTTCTGATTTTTAAAAGCATCATAAGTGGATAATGGGATATTAACATGATAACCTACTCCCCCAACCTCAATGGTTAGGTGAGTAGGCTCTAGTTCAACTAAAATTCCTTTTAAATATGAAATCATAAATTTGAGCGGTTCTGATGATCCTGCGAATCTACAACTGAAATGGCTACCATATTAACTATTTCCCTTATAGAACTTCCCAATTGCAAAATATGTACTGGTTTATTCATACCCAATAAAATAGGGCCTATTGCTTCTGCATTACCTAATTCCATTAATAGTTTGTAGGCTATATTACCAGAAGCCAAACTTGGGAAGATAAAAGTGTTAGCACCTTTTTCAGCTAATTCACTAAACGGATATGTTTCTTTTAATAAAGTTTCATTAACTGCAATATTAGCTTGAATATCACCATCAATAATTAAATCAGGCCATCTCTTTTTAGCGATCTCTCTTGCTTTAGCTGTTTTCTCCGGTATATCTCCTTTACTGCTTCCAAAATTAGAATAAGAAAGAACCGCCATGCGAGGTTCGAAACCAAAAACTTTAGCCCCCCTTGCTGTTAAGCCAATAATTTCTACTAATTCATCTACAGTAGGATTGGTGTTTACGGTAGTATCAGAGAAAAAGAAAGTGCCTTTTTTGGTTAAGAGAATATACATTCCGGCTACTCTTTTACCTTCTTCAGCACCAATAACTTCTAATGCAGGACGAATCGTTTTAGGATAATCTTTGGTAAGTCCAGAAATCATAGCATCAGCCTCTCCCAATTCCACCATCATGCTGCCAAAATAATTTCGGTCACGCATCAATTTTACCGCCTCATATTCGGTTACTCCTTTACGTTTTCTTTTATCGTAAAGTACTTTTCCGTATTTCTGGCGCTTTTCATCATTAAGGAAATTGTCAATAATATCAACCCCACCTAAATCAAGTTGGTGCGTTTCAATTAAAGACTCAATCTTTTGGCGGTTGCCTAATAAAATCGGAACTGCAATCCCTTCATCAATCACCATTTGAACAGCTTTAAGGATATTGGCATTATCAGCTTCAGAGAAAACCACTCGTTTAGGGTCTTTCTTGGCTTTGGTCAATATTCTGTTCATTAATTTCTGATCAACTCCAATTCTTTTTTGAAGGTCTACATCATATTGAGCCCAGTCCCTGATATTGGTTTTTGCTACTCCTGATTTCATTGCGGCATTAGCCACAGCAGGTGATATTGTGGTAATTAAACGTGGATCTAGCGGTTTTGGAATCAAATATTCTCTACCAAAGACTATTTTCTGATCGTCATAAGCCTTATTTATTAACTCAGGCACAGGCTGCTTTGCTAATTCGGCTATTGCATAAGCCGCTGCCAATTTCATTTCCTCATTAATAGCAGTGGCTCTTACATCTAAAGCCCCTCTAAAAATATAAGGGAACCCGATCACATTATTGACCTGATTCGGATGATCTGATCTTCCGGTAGCCATAATAATATCTTTTCTGGCAGCCATGGCATCAGCATAAGGAATTTCCGGATCAGGATTAGCCAGTGCAAATACAATAGGATTATCAGCCATTGCCTTGATATGCTTTTTATTGATCACATTTCCAGCAGACAAACCTAAAAATACATCTGCACCTTTCATGGCATCCATTATGTCTTTAATTTCAGTATTATCGGATGCGAATATTTTTCCAAATTCACTTAAATCATCCCTGTCCTTTGTAAGCAGCCCTTTTCTGTCAAACATATAGATGTTCTCCAACTTTGCTCCTAATGAATGATAAAGCTTAGTACAAGAAATAGCAGCAGCACCTGCTCCTAGCACTACAATTTTGATGTCTTCTATCTTTTTATCGACTAATTCTAGTGCATTTATCAACGCTGCACTAGAAATAATGGCAGTACCATGCTGGTCGTCATGCATTACCGGGATATTCATTTGTTCCTTTAATGCAGTCTCCACTTCAAAGCATTCAGGTGCTTTTATATCTTCTAAATTGATCCCTCCGAAAGTGGGCTCTAGGGATTTAATTATTTGGATAAGTTTTTTTGGGTCTTTTTCTTGAATTTCAATATCGAAAACATCAATACCGGCAAATTTCTTAAATAAAACACCTTTACCTTCCATTACAGGTTTTGAAGCATCCGGACCAATATCACCTAATCCTAAAACTGCTGTGCCGTTAGAAACCACCCCCACTAAATTTCCTTTTGCAGTATATTTATAGGCATTTTCTTTATCCTTCTCAATTTCATTGCATGGTTCCGCCACTCCTGGCGAATAGGCTAATGCCAAATCGGATTGAGAGCTTAACATTTTGGTAGGTACTACTTCAATTTTCCCGGGAGTACCCTGCATATGATAATTTAATGCATCTTGTCTGCGTACTTTTTTTGGCATAATGATTATGTAAAAATGTAAGAATAGAATCAATTAAAAGGATAACATAAACCTCCTTCAATTGAAATAAATATTTGTTAAAGTAAATTTAGAAAAGACTGATATAAACAAAAGCTTTCAACCGCTTTTTTAGCAGTTTAGTCTTTAATATTTCCAGGAACTTTAGCTGTGCCTAAAATAGCCTTCAACCTGCGCATTGGTTCACGCTTTGATTCCCCAGGGGCATCTAAATAACCTTCCAAGTAATACAGATCACCTGAAGCTTCGTTGGCAAATAGATAACTTACAAAGGCTCCACCTCTTGAATTATCAGAATATTTCCATAAACCTTTAATTCTTAATGCATATTGATTATTTAGATTTACAGTATCTATCACAAAATCCATTTCATCCTGACTGGTTAAATGTAAATCAGGAATATCCTTGTCCGTGATATATTTCTCTCCAAGAGAATTTCTGAAAGACTTTATTTTATCTGAATCAAAAACAGATTCATCATTATAGGGCATTTTAACAATCCAAATATTATATTCCTCTTTACTATCTAATTCTCTGAGCCAGATAAAATCTTCCTCTTTAATTGCAATATCAAAGCCATAAGGAACTATCAATTCAAGATCTAATGTATCTTCAATATAGTTCATGATTCCTTTTTGTGCAGATTTTTTGAATGTTGAGACTAAGCGTTCGGCCTCTTTATCATTAAAAAATTCCTTTATTCCAGATTTATTTGCTTTTATGTTTTTAATGAGTTCTTTTTCATTTCTTCCAAAAAGATAAAGCACTTCTTGTCCCCGAGCATAAACATCTTCCTGATTGAAGGAAAACAAATCAGAGTTTTGCTCTATTTGATTTAATGAATTATCGGTGAAATACTTTTTCATGTATTTACCTTCAGGCTTTTCATTATCTAAAGTGGCTACAAACATCAAATTTTTAGATGCCTTAAAAACCTTGTTGAACTTACTTGGGTCAACTGGCTTTATATCATATAATTTTTCATCCTGAGGTAATACTTCTACATTAGATGTGAATGTCTCCCTTAATAAATTTCCTAGTTCGCTTTCCCATAAACTTGGAGGGATAACTAATATCACTTCACCATCTTCACCTCTTGCCTTTTGCAAAGTAGAACTTGAATTTTGCTCTTCCTGTCCACCTTTTCCTTCATCATCACATGAAATCATGAAAAAAGTAATCACTATTAAAAGACTTAGGAAGTAAAATTTATTGATTTTCAACATAATGCTAATTTTTATGAATTTTCTCTGATCTTAAGAACTTGACCGGGTTTTATCCCGTTTCCCTCCAAATTATTTAATTTTTTCAACTTCTCTACGGTAAGTCCGTCAAATTTTCTTGAAATATCCCATAAAGTGTCTCCATTCTGTACTCTATATTCACCAGATTTTAAGGCATTTTTCTGATTAGCAACGCCCGTCTGGCTAATTGCATTGAGTTTTTTATTTACATTATCGTAAAAATCATCCGCTATCCAGATATTTAAAGGTTGCCCAACTCTTATAACCGTTCCTCTCAAATTATTCCATTGTTGTAAATCTGATATTCTCACATTATAATTTTGCGCTATTTTACCTAAAACATCGCCTGATCGAACTTTATAAGTCAACTTCTGTCTTCCGTAGGTGCTGCCTACCTCATTTCTAGCTAATCTCTCAAAATGCTCTTTCCCTTGACCCGCAAATTCCATGATTTCAGCTAAATTTTCTGTCACAAATTCTTTTTGGTCAGTAGGAATTCTCAATTTATACATAGGGTGCTTATCAGATATTGCCCCGTGCTTAAGCTCAGGATTAAGATCATTTAAGGTTTCTATACAAATACCTGAATGCTCAGCAAATAATGAGAGGCTGACAAATCCATTTATTGAAATAGTTTCGTATTCAGGCATGTATTCATATTCCTCAATAAAGAAATTATGTTCTTCCAAATAATTCATGCTATACATAATTGCAATAAATTGGGGAACATAAGACCTGGTTTCTCGGTAGAGGTAAGGGTAAATTTCCCAGAAATCCTTTTTATAACCACTTCTTCTAATTGCTTTACGCACATTGCCAGGACCTGTATTATAGGCAGCTAATGCTAAAGGCCAATCATTATAAAAATATTTATACAAAAAAGAAAGATATCGGCAAGCCGCATCTGTGGACTTCTCCATGTCCATTTTCTCATCCAAATACCAATTCTCTGAAAGTCCATAATCCAATCTTCCAGTCAAGGGCATAAACTGCCATAAACCAACTGCTCCTGCGGGAGATTTGGCTTTTGGGTTTAATCCGGATTCCACTACTGCCAAATATTTTAACTCATCAGGCAAATTGTATTTTTTCAAATAGCGCTCAATCATTGGAAAATATTTAGTCTGAAGCTTGGCTACTTTCTCCGTGTATTTCCTATCCGTTACCGTGAAATAACTAATAAATGAATTGACTATCGGGTTGTAGGTCAGCGGTATTTCATTCTCAATCTTAGCTAATCTTTCCTGAATGATTTCCTCTTCATATTCGGGAACATATTCATATTGATGAGATAATTGAATCAGTTTTTCATCCACTGTGTCTTCAGAAATAAAAGTAGAATCCGTTGATAAGGTTGCTGATAGAGAATCAGGGGTTATAGTTTCAGTAAAAGAATCTGCTTTCTGGGCATAGGTTGACGAAATTGTAAAAACCCAGAATATTCCAAAAATCAATATTTTTCTCACTATCTCCCCCATAATATAAAGATTATGATTGCATCAAATAATCAGCAAATGAATATAATTCGCCCTCTTTGAATACATCAGTCATAATTTGTAAGCCAATTGGCAAATTTTGAGCATCTTTTCCGTTTGGAATAGAAATAGCCGGTATACCACTCACATTAGCTTGAACGGTAAAAATATCCTCCAAGTACATCTCAGCAGGATTATCTCGGTTTGCGCCTAACTGAAAAGCAGTAGTTGGGGTGGTGGGCATCATGATAAAATCATATTCCGAAAGCATTTCCCGAGTTTCATCCCTGATAATTCTTCTTACTTTTTGAGCTTTTGTATAGTAAGCATCAAAATAGCTAGCAGAAAGCACGAAAGTTCCCAGCATAATTCTACGCTTTACTTCCTCTCCAAATCCTTGTGAACGGGAAAGTTTATACATACTTTCCATATTGTGCGCTTCCGGTGCTCTATAACCATATCGCACACCATCGAAACGGGATAAGTTAGTACTTGCCTCTGCAGTGGTTAAAATGTAATAAGTGGGCAAAACATAATCCAAATGTGGAAAAGTGACTTCCTCCACTTGATGTCCCTCAGTTTTCAACCATTCTAATTTAGAAAGGGTAGCTTCTTTAATTTCAGCTTGTAAAGCTTCGTTTTCTAAAGTCTCCTTTACGTAAGCAATCTTCAGTTTTTTATTAAGCTGCAGATTTTCTGCATAAGCAGGCACTTCTTCTTTGGAAACCGTGCTGTCATATTCATCATGACCGGCAATTACTTCCAATATACTTGCATTGTCCTCAATATTATTTGAAAAAACACCAATGCAATCAAAAGAAGAAGCAAAAGCAATTAATCCATATCGAGAAACTCTGGAATAAGTAGGTTTTATGCCCACTACCCCACAAAAAGCGGCTGGTTGTCTTACAGAACCACCTGTATCAGTTCCTAATGAAGCCATGCAAAGCCCCGCCTGAACTGCTACAGCAGATGCCCCTGAAGACCCACCGGGCACTCTTGAATTGTCAGCCGCATTTAAAGTAGGGCCAAAAGAAGAGTTTTCATTTGAAGAACCCATTGCAAATTCATCGCAATTTTGGGCTCCAATGATAATGGCATCTTCCTCTAACAATCTCTGAACTGCCGTTCCTGTAAATTGGGATTCAAAGCCTTCCAAAATTTTAGAAGCAGATCGTACTTCATGGTTTTCATGAACCAAGACATCTTTAATACCTATCACTAGACCAAATAGTTTCCCTAATGGTTTTCCAGCATCTAGCTTTTTTTGAAGTTCTGCTGCTTTAGCCAAAGCTTCAGTTTCATATACATCTAAAAACACATTGAGGTGCTTTTGCCGCTCAATTTGCTTTAAATAATGCTCAACAACTGATTTTAGGGAATACTTTTCTTGCTTCAGCTCCTGCTGAAGTAGTTTTAGACTGTGATAGGTTTCCAATTTTATTGGTCTTTAGTATTGCTACTTTCAGTGCTATCCGTTTTAGAGGTAGTGTTTTTAGTACCTCCGTCTTCTATATTGTCTTTAATTTCTGTGGTAGCATCTTTAAATTCCCTGATGCCTTTCCCTAAACCTCTTGCAAGGTCTGGAATCCTTTTAGCACCAAAGAATATTAAAATCACCAACATGATCAGAAGAATTTCCCATCCTCCTAATCCTCCTAAAAATGCAAATACTGTGTTCATTGCTTATTGAATTATAAATGTGATTGTAAAGTTAAATAATATTTGACTGCCTAAGCAATCACTCATCAAAAAATTGACAGCTTATTATTGAGAAAGGGAAATAATGAGAGAATAGTTCAGGTATTGGATTGGTTTTGACTTAAAATTTCCGAAATCTTATTGATTAACTTTTTACTTGGCTCTATTAATGGCATCACTTGGTTCTGATCGTAATCGATATAATCACTATAATCAGCAGTATGCCTCATATCAAAAATATAAGAATAAAACTTTCCATGATCACGATCAATAATATTTGTTTTGACAAAATGCAGACTCAACATTTGCCTTACACCAGCATGAGTAACCGCTCTGATATTTTGAGAAACCAAAAAAGCTGTTACAGCATAATAATTAGCGTAATAAATCCTATTAACGGCAGTATTCCATAATTCATTTTTGATTAGGATATTAACTTCTTTTAGCGTTTCTTCTGCCTTAACTAACCGATATTTAACTAATGAAATTCTATCCTCATTATTCATAATAACTTACCCTCTTCGGATACATTTTCAAGAAAAATAGATTTATTCTTATTTGTATTCCATTCAGATTTTGTCATAATGATAGGACTTATAATTATACCAGATTCTATCTCAATTTCGTACAGTGGATATTTCAATTTAATTTCCTCTTGAAAATTAGCAGGCCTTTTATCAACCAATATAATTATATCTATATCAGATTCATGAGTAAAATCACCTCTCGCAGTAGAGCCAAAATGGATAATTTCAGCAGTATTATCTAATTTACTGACTTCAGATTTGATCTTATTTAAGACTATTGAAAGTTTATCCATATCTAAATTTAATTAAAAATTAATATATAACAATCACTTCTTAAACAACCACTGCTCAGGATTTAGTTTCTCATTATTCTTCCACACTTGGAATTGCATTTCTGACGTGCCATCACTATCGGTATAAACTACACCTAGGGCTTGCTTAGCAGTTATTTGGTCTCCCTTCTTGACTTTTACGTCTTTGAGTTTGGCATAGACCGTGAAATACTCTCCATGCTGCACCATTACCACATTATTCATGCCTGGAATAAATGCTACATTCCGCACCTCCCCATCAAAAACTGCCCTGATTTCTTCATTTTCATTGGTCTGAATATCTATTCCATCATTATTAACTTGGATATTTTTATAGACAGGATGCGGGTGGGTTCCAAACTTTTGAGAGATGAAACCTGAATTCACTGGCCAGAACAGCTTATTTCTATTGCCCGCAAAAGAATCCGACAACTCTTTTGCTTCTGGGGTTAAAGCAAATTTAGTGGAAGAAGCTCCTTTTGAACTTTTTTCAATTTCTTTCTTAATAAGGTCTGCTATAATCTTTTCTAGGTTTTTTACCGCCTTTTTTCTATCATCTATTTCTTCTTTGACCTGCCGCTCCCTTTTATTTAACTCAGCCACCAAATTATTTTGCTGTTGCTTCAATTTATTCAGTTCCCTATTTCTGAATATTTGCTCTTGCAATAAGGTACTTTTCTCCAACCTAACTTCTTCCACGCTTTCTTTTTGACCGATTAACAAATCTTTAATCATTTCAATTTGAGTTGCTTGCTGCCTGCGCATTTTACCATAATACTCCATGTATTTTAGGCGCATAAACATTTCATAAAAAGAAGAGGAAGCAAAAACATAAGCTAACTTACTTAAAGATTGATTGCTTTTTTGAGTGGCATAGAGCATACTGGCATACTCAGTTTTCATTTTCTCTAGATCTGATTCCATAGAGTTAATGATACTGCCTATCTCGTTTAATTTTTGGTTCAATAAATTGAGTTCATTGGAAATAGAATTTGTTAAGGATTGTTGCGCCTCAATTTTGTAATTCAAGGCATTCAATTGACCTATTGTAGCCCTCTTTTTTGAAGTAGTTTGACTTAGTATTTTTTCAGCTTGACTAATTTTCTCGAGATTCTCTTTCTTTTCTTTCTCGAGCTCCTCCCTTGATTTTTGGGCATTAACTAAATGACCAAAAGTAATTAAGAAAAAAAATATGCCAATATGGAAAAAATTAATTTTCATATTTACCCGGTACGCTAAAAGGAAAAGATATAGGACTATCCCCTACTTCCAATTTCGAATGATTGATTTCAACCTGAGTAGATTCATCCCCTTTAGTACCTTTTGCTATAATTTCAACATTGGTACTAAATGGAAATGCCTGATCAGCCACTATATTAAATTCCGAAAAGATTATTTCCATTTTACTTCCATCGGGTATTTCCCTGACTTTAACATGTTCTACTTTTCTGTTTTCAGAAGATGCAACAGTTTCTAACTCAAACCTCCCTCTTTTTTGGTCAATCCTAAGTTCTCCTGTCCTTTTAGAAAAATTATCATCTTGCTTAAAATCAAAAACCTGATTTCCTAAAATGATGGATTGCACCATTTCAAAATCCACTTCAAAATTAAGGGCATTACTTAAAGATTCATAATTATATCGATAAACATCCTTATTTACCCTGTCGTAAAAGACGATGGTATCTTGACTAATAAATCCGCGAGCTGCTTCAATTCCAAACATAGGCGAAACCGAAACCCAGATAATACTATCTTTTTTCATTCTGATACTGGCACTCGAACTTAAACTTCTATCAGGTGAACTAAACTTTATTTTTGATTTGGCTTGCAAATATTCAAAATCAAACTTTTCCAAGGCGTATTCTTCCTCTATTGATGATGTAGGTAATAGTTTTTTACTACATGAGGAAAAAATCAACACTGCACTACAAATCAACACACTAAATAGACGCATCATAATATTTTTTTTCAGATATCTTTTTATCAATTAATTCAGAAGCTCCGCCCAATGATTTGGCTTTCTTCCATTGCTCCAATGCTTTTTCCTTTTGTCCCGTTTTGTACAGGGCATCGGCATAATGTTCAATAATGGTAGCAGATGATTGGTTTTCAACTGCCCTTTCCAAATATTTTAAGGCTTCCTTATATTCCTTTTTTTGAAATAATACCCATCCGTGAGTATCCAAAAAAGTGGCATTATCAGGATTGGCTTTCACCATTCTAGATGATAATTCTTTAGCCCTATCCAAATTCTGCTTTTTTAATGATAAGTAATAGGCATAATTATTAATGGCAAAATAATTATCCGGATTAGCTTTTATGGCTTCTTCATAAGTTTGAAAAGCTTTCTCATATTGCTTATCTGCATGATAGGCATCAGCTAATTGGGCTGCAAAACTGCTCTTCATTCTGTCATTTCCATAAACAATGGATTTACCTTGTTCCCAAAACATGATGGCATCCTTGAAATTTTTTAGTGAAAAATGAGCAGAACCTGCATATAAATATAATACTGGCTGATTTGGAAAATAAGAAAGTGCCTCATCAGCATAATCAACTACATTTTCATAATTTTTATTCTCCATTTCTAAGGACAATAAATTTTGCCAAAGCTGAAGATTATCGCCATTTAAATCCACTGCTTTTTCATAGAAATATTGAGCACTATCTTTTTCATCAAGGGCAAAGTACAAATCACCATTTGCAGCAAATGCATTAGCATCTGAGGAATGTACTTCTAATATACTTTTGCCAAGACCTTTTAACCTCAAGAGATTTTCTTCCTTAGAAAGCTTCTGAATGAGGGCTACAAAATTATTCAGTTTATCTTCAAGCGGTATTTCTTCAGATCTATACGCCAGATCGAAATATTTTAAGGAAAGTTCTATTTCATCAGTTTGCCTGTACAATTTAGCCAATTCCATTTCAGCTAAAGCTTGATTAGGATGATTAGCTAAATATTCCTTTAAATAATCTATTGCCTCTGATTTTTTATCATTTGAAACTAAGATCTGGGCAAGAGAAACTGCATATTCCCCAATATTAGGATAGGCTTCTACCAATCTTTTTCCTTCTGCTATTGCCTCTTTAAGTTTATTTTGCTTTAAATATATTTTCTGCTTTTGGGTGCTTACCTCTTCCAATATTCCCAATCGCTTTTCTATTCTGTTATATGTCTTTAAAGCCTGATCAGGTTTTCCATCATAAAGATATAAGGCAGCCAACTCTAACAAATAATCATCAGGAGCATCATCGGAAAACTCATACAAATCTTCATAAGCGGATATCGCATTGGATAAATCACCAACTTCAGTTAATATCTCTGCTTTTAATGCTTGATAATAGTAATTGCTTTTCTCTTGATCAGTTGCTTTTGAAATATAATTCAAAGCCTGATCAGGATCTTCACTATCTTTAAGAATTTTAGCTATTTTGAAATTTAAGGCTGCATTATCCGGCATGATTTCATAAGCTTTCATAAAGCGATCCAATGCCTTCGACTCGTTATCAATGGCTAAGAAATGCATTCCCTCTACTATCAAAAATTCTACATTGAAGCGATCTACCTTCAAAGGGTCAGCATCTGGCAGAACATCCTCCTCTTGCGGCACTTCCGGGGTATCCGGAGTTTGAGCAGACAAAACCAAAGCCTGTCCGAAAAACAGACAGTATATGAATAGAATTTTAAAAATATATTGAAAATTTATAACCACAATTTTTATTCGATCACCTTATTATAATCCCCAATGCTCAAGTCTTTAGCGGCACCTTCATACAAAACAAAATTTCCGAGCATACTGTTTTTTATTTGCGCTTCCGATATGGAAGAATTTGTTTGAATAATACTGTTGCCTATTCTACTTTCTTGAACTTCCGTATTATCTCCGATGGAAACGTGTGGACCTATCACAGAGTTCTTAATAATCACATTCTCTCCCAAATAAACCGGAGGGATAATAACTGAATCCTCTACTTTAGCAGTTTTACTGATTAATTCTTCACTTTTTATAAACTCCAAATAGCGCTGATTGGTATAAACTGTGGCATCTTTATTTCCACAATCGAGCCATTCTGTTACCGTTCCCGGTCGCAATTTCACGCCTTTATCTTTCATGTTTTCCAATGCCACTGTGATTTGGAATTCACCGCCCGCATCTTTAATATCATTATCTAAAAGGTATTGCAGCTCTTTTCTTAAATCCTCTCCTTTCTGGAAATAATAAATACCAATAATAGCCAGATTGGAGACAGGTGTTTTTGGTTTTTCTATGAAATCCGTAATTACGTTATCATCATTCACTTTCACTACACCAAAAGCAGAAGGATCATCTACTTTTTGCGTCCAGATAATGCCTTCCTCTGAAGTATCCAATTTAAAATCTGCCTTAAAAAGGGTATCGGCAAAAGCCACCACAGTATTTCCATCCAATAAATCTTGGGCACACATGATGGCATGAGCTGTACCTAAAGCTTCTTCTTGATAATGTATAGAGCCTTTAGCCCCAACAGATTCAGCTATTTTCAATAAGCTTTTCTCTATTTCCTTCCCAAAGGAAGATTTAATGATAAACCCAATTTTATCGACTTCACTTCCGCAAACTTTTGCAATGTCTTCCACCAAGCGCTGAACAATAGGTTTTCCAGCGATTGGCACTAAAGGTTTTGGAACTGTTAATGTATGTGGGCGCATGCGTTTTCCCATGCCCGCCATTGGAATAATAATGTTCATATGAGTTATATTTTAAATGCCTGTTGGCTTTATTGCTTAATTCTAATGTTAAATTTAATAAAATTATGGTATTGATGAATTTTCATTCTACAATTAGTGATTAGCTAGAAGAGCATTCTTTAGGCTACTTCCGTTGCTTCAACCAACACCCCTATAATCCCCTCAAGGGGATAGTTCTCACAGATTTATACGAGCAGAAAACAATAACTTTTACCACTTCTTTATCAATACTCCAGAAAATAAATTAATAAAGAGTTAATAAATCAAATTAAAAAGCAAATGTGGTTCCGCCCCCCTAATTCCCCCTTTGGGGGTCAGGGGGCTGGGCTGGGCTATTTCCCCGTACTCCCAAAACCCCCAGCACTTCTTTCAGAATCTTCCAAAGTTTCTACTAACTCCCAATCAATTTGCTCATGCTTAGCAATCACCATTTGGGCAACTCTTTCACCAGTTTCAATTAAAAAAGATTCATCTGATAAATTAACCAATAAAATCTTAATCTCTCCTCTGTAATCTGCATCTATCGTGCCAGGACTGTTCAAAACCGTAATGCCGTGCTTAAAAGCCAATCCACTTCTCGGGCGAATTTGCGCTTCGTAACCTTCTGGTAATTCCATGAACAAACCTGTAGGCACCAAAACCCTTTGCATAGGCTTTAAATTAATGGGTTCCTCCAAATTAGCCCGCAAATCCAATCCGGCAGCACTTTGCGATTGATAAGCCGGCAATTCATTATTTGATTTATTTATAACTTTTACTTGCATAATATATTATTCTAACTCAAAAGTATCATTTTAATCTTTTGGAAAAAATCCTTTTGCGTTCATATAAGAACATCAAGCCTGCATATAATAATGTAACACCTATTCCCAATCCATAATTTAACCAAATTGAACTCGGCTTGAAAAAGAAAAAAGCAACTATTACTGCAGCCGCAATTAAAATGTTTAAGGTAATTTTCCCTACAGGATATGGTATTTTAAAATGTTTCTGTCCAGTGACATAACAATAGATCATCATGCTAAAGTAAGCTAAAACAGATGTTAAAGCAGCTCCTGTATATCCTAAAATCGGGATTAACACAATATTTCCTATTAGGGCTACCAGTCCACCTAAAACACTAATATAAACTCCATAATAAGTTTTATCGGTCAGTTTGAACCAAATACTGAGATTGATATAAATACCGAAAAATAATTTTCCTAATAGCAAAACAGGCACTAGAAATAAGGCTTCACGATAAACACCATCACTTAAAAATATCCTGCCAATCAAATCAGCATTTAAACTCACCCCCACCCAAATTAAGAGAGAGAGGGAAACGAAATAATACAATACTTTAGCAAAAAGCTCTGGTGCTTCTTTATCTTCAGCCTGACTGAAAAAGAAGGGCTCTCCGGCATAACGAAATGCCTGAATTGCCAAAGCCATAAAAATACTCAGTTTAAAAGTGGCAATATAAACTCCCAAGGCAGCCTCTGCTGTTTTTCCCTCGTAAAAGTTATCGGGCAATAAATATTCAAAAATGATCTTATCCAATTGTTCCACCGAGATGCCTGCAACCCCCATCAATAATATTGGCAATGCATAAACCAGCATTTTTTTAGTTTTGATCCAGTTGAATCTGAGCTTAACAAAAAATATTTCTCTATAAAGAACCAGTATCATGGATAAATTAGCCAATAGATTTGCTAAAAACACATACCCTATATCATAAGGTTTTTGGGATTCCCATTCCATGATTCCTGCTTTAGATAAATATGGAAACAGCATCAAAAAGCATAAATTCAATAATATATTTAATACAATACTACTGATCCGTGTAAAAGCAAACTTTCTTGCTTTATGAGCTAATCGGAGTTTTGCTAGCGGAATAGCGACTATTGCATCCACAAAAAAGATGACCGCAAGAAAACGGACAATGTAAGTTTGGACAGATAATTCAAGTGCTTGAATAATTTGATCAGCGAATATAAATATACTTCCACTGAATATTAGCGAAGATAAAAGAATGGTAGTAAAAGCCTGCTGGTAATAACTTTCGGATTTTTCTTTGGTGGTAAAACGGAAATAAGCCGTTTCCATTCCATAAGTATAAATGATATTTAGAAAAGCAGCATAGGCATATAAATTACCAATGCTACCAAATTGTTCCGGCATAAAAACTGCCGTATGCAGTGGAACCAACAAATAATTCAGCAACCTACCCAAGATACTGGGCAATCCATACAAACCGGCTTCTGATGCTAATTTTTTAAGTGGATTCATGGGGGGAAGTTGGAAGCTTGAAGTTAGAAGTGGGAAGTTGAGAGATTGAAGTTGGAAGTTGGGTGTTGGAAGATGGAAGTAGAGAATTTGAAGTAGAAATTAGGAAGTTGAATGCCAACACGATTGTTCATCTTCCTAATTTCACTTTGATAATAATTCATAATTACAAAATTCGTAATTCGTAATTAAAACTACTCTCCTTTGAACTCAGCTGCTCTTTTTTCTAAAAAAGCTTTTGTTCCTTCTTTGAAATCTTCGGACTTGCAACAAGCTGCAAAGCTGTTCGCTTCCGTTTGATAACCATTCTCTTCTCCGGTATAGTAAGCATTCACGCTATCTATCACCATACCAATGGCTAAAGGCGCTTTACTATTGATTTTACCCAGAATAGAATTAGCTAAACTCATTAATTCCTCATGACTTTCAGCAATATGATTCACTAAACCAAGGCTTTTAGCTTCTTCTGCTCCTATAAAATCAGCCGTCATCATTAATTCCAGAGATCTTCCTTTGCCAATCAGTTGCGTTAATCTTTGCGTGCCGCCATAACCCGGGATAATTCCGAGGTTTACCTCCGGTTGACCAAACTTAGCATTAGGAGTTGCAATGCGCATGTGACAAGCCATTGCCAGCTCACAACCACCGCCTAAGGCAAAACCATTTACGGCTGCCAAGACAGGTTTATGGCATTTCTCTATCATTTCAAAAACTTCCTGACCGTTTTCAGAAAATTTTCTGCCGTTCATTTCATTCAATTCTGATATTTCAGAAATGTCGGCACCTGCTACGAAAGCTTTTTCCCCAGCACCGGTTAAAATGACAGATTTCACTTCATTATTATCATAAATATCTTGGAAAGCTTCACGCAATTCTTCTATAGTGGCGATATTTAAGGCATTTAGTTTCTCGGCTCTGTTGATGGTGATGGTTAGTACACCCTTATCATTAGCCAGTTGTAGGTTTTCAAAATCAGCCATAAATGAATTCTTTTTCTTTTAGATTGCAAATATAGCGTATGCAGCCCCAACCACAAAGGGCAAATTGTTTTAATGATAATTTGAGGATTGGTAAATTTAGAATTTGAAAGGCTTAATCGACTAAATCAAGAGGTTCAACCGAGAACTCTAAGCACTTACGCCCGAAAACCACGGAATAGTCGTATATTAGGTGTTTCATGTAAGAAAAATACGGAATTCCCTCATTGATTTTCATATTCTTATAAGGGAATCACGTATATTTGCATATATAATTTAATGATTATGAAAAAGATTTTACTTTTAACACTCGTATTTATTTTCTCCATTTCTCAATATACCTACTCCCAAACATGTCAAGCTAAGGTAAATGGTGGTGGGGACTATAATTTTTTAGGAGGTTGTGAAACTGGTACTACTGGTGATAATTTCACTTATGCTGGAAATTATACAATAGATATAGAAAATAAAACCAACTTGGTTATTAATGGAAACATCACTTTCGATGAAACATTAACAATAAACTTAAATGGTGGTGATGCTACAATAACTATAATGTCCCCATATACATTAAGAGCTAAAAACCTGGTAATAAATGGTACACCTGGCGGAGGTACTACAAAAGTTTTAGATGTAAAAGGGCCTGATGGTGCTCTTGTTGTTGATGAAACAGTAAATTTCACAGGTAAAGATGTAGAGATAGATGGGGGTGGATCAATTACAGCAAATAGAATCGAAGGGGCTGAAAATACAACTTGCGAGGGTGACAATAATTGTCCAACTTTTAATGTCGATGATTGTGATGGTACTGGAGACAGCCTTTGCGGAGAAGAAGCCCTCCCAATCGAACTAAAAACTTTCTCAGCCTCAAAATCAGGAACAAATATTTCTTTAGACTGGGTAACAGCTAAAGAAGAAAACTTTTCTCACTTTGAAGTAGAGCGTTCACTAGATCAAGAAAATTGGGAACAAATTGGCTTAGTGCAAGGTATGGGCGAAAGCATGTCAGATGTTAATTATGACTTCACAGACAGAAACGCTCCTTTTGGCGTAATCTACTACAGATTAAAAGCTGTGGATATTGATGCTACTTTTGAATATTCGCCAGTAGTGAAAATTGAAGTTGGCTTTGAAGGTAAGTTAGCGGTTTCGCCTAATCCTGTAAAAGATGCTTCTAACTTAAAAGTCCAAGTCCCAAAAGAATTTAGAGAAGATTTGGCTTATGTTGGTTTGTTCGACTTATCTGGAGTGAAAGTTCAGGAATTCAGAAATTTCGATACTGATGGAAGCTTACAAATTAACCAGAAATTAAAATCCGGTATGTACATATTAAAAGTAAACCATAACGGATTGCAGGAGAATATCCGAATTATTATCCAATAATTCATCATCATTCAACAATAGGAGAAGCCTCGCAGCAATGTGGGGCTTTTTTTAGTCCAGCCCCCTAACCTAACCCTCGAAGGGGAAATGATTCACAGAAGTACTTGTGAATTGTAATTTAATATAGAATTGTTCTGAATCAAATTTACTAGCTCAATTGATTTAAAAGAAGTGCCGTTTGAGAACATGTACTACTTTCTTTATTCCGTGCGGTCTTCCCCCTTTGGGGGAATTAAAGGGGGCTGTTAAAATCAAACTCATCAGTTGAGGCTTCATCAGGAACTTCCTTTTCTTCCTTTATCTCAACTTCTACGGTTCCTTTTTTAAACTGGGCTTCTTCCTGCTCCTTCTATGTTGTAATCCTAGCAAATAGCACAAAAAATTCCAATAAAAGCGTTATTTTTATTGATACAGGTCTGAAGAGGACATAGCTCTGCTGGAGAG
>JBNJFX010000015.1:0-97882 GCA_051747245.1 Bacteroidota bacterium | reverse complement strand
ATGGGAAGTTCCTGAATTTAACAGGACTCCAAAACAAAAATTACCTTGAAATGAGTCCTAGTTTTAACTTTTATAAAAGGTAGTTGTGCAACAGCCACGTCCGCTTGTGCTTATTATCAAGAAGCTTTTCAGTTCAATCTGCTTGTACAAATTGGATAAGTGGTTAAAGCAGTATTCCAAGTCCCAGAGGGACGAACTTATGGTAACTACAATAATAGTATGATCTCAAGTTCTGTAGGAACGACCTTATGGCTTACCAGAGAAGATATTATTCAATATGATTGGACAGAGGTTACTTGAAGCACTTTACTATATTATTGATCTTGAAGTTGTTTTTAATAATACTATTGACTTCAAAATCAACCCTTAACCACTTCTTTTCTTTTCAAATTTTCGCAATTTTCAATGGTGCAATCACCATAAAAAACTAAGGAATGATTTTTAATATCTGAGCCTAATGACTTTCCAACCCGCTTTTTAATTTCTTCAATACTTGGGTCTAAAAACTCTTTGATTTTCAAACAATTATTGCAAACCAAATGATCATGATGCTCATAAGTAAGGGCAGGCTCATAAAGAGCATTTTTATCCTTAAAATTATGTTTTACCACCAAACCGCATTCAACCAAAAGGTCAATGGAATTATAAACCGTTGCTCGGGAAATGGTATATTCCTTGTTCCGCATTCTCAAGAATAGCGTCTCAACATCAATATGCTCATCTTGGGGCAAATAATACAGCTCCTCTAAAACTGAATAACGTTCGGCTGTTTTCCTTAAATTTTGGTCATTCAAATATTCATCTAATATATTTTTTGCACGTTGCAAAATTTCCTTCATCACCGGTTTAGACATCGACATCTTTCAATCTATTTATTTATAAAGTCTAAGTTAAGTTTTGAATGTGAAGATTGAAATATCAAAGCTCTATTTTATTAAAGTTTAAAGCCATTCTAAACAAGAATTCCAGAATTAACCTGTAGGCTATTTACAAATGATCTCGAAATTTATTAGATTGACGAATGATTAATCTCAATCCGAATCCTGATTTAAGTCATGTTTTTGGAGCTCTATTGCTATTACTTTTGAAAAATAAAAAATTAGCCATTAATGAGTATATCAACAGCAAAAAGACAATACACTGAATGTCGGCATTGCGGGGAAAAATGTGATCAAGAGCTTATAGAGAGCCAAGGTCAGAATTTCTGTTGCGAAGGCTGCAAAATGGTTTATGAAATTTTGCTGGAAAACGATCTGGATAACTTTTATTGCGTTGCGGATTCTCCTGGTGTCAGTTCGAAAAAGAAAAGAGCTAATAATTTTGAATTCCTTAAGGATGAAGCCTTTGCCAACAGCCTTTTAGATTTCAAAAATGAAGAAATAAGCAAAGTAAGATTTTACATTCCTGCCATTCATTGCAGTGCTTGCATTTGGCTTTTGGAAAAATTGTACAAACTGAACTCAGGCATCATCAGTAGCCGAGTAGATTTCAATAAGAAAACTGTAATAGTTTCATTTAAACACCAAGAAATTACCTTATTGGAATTAGTGAAACTGTTAGATTCTATTGCCTACACGCCCGATATTCAACTAGAAAATAAAAAGTCAACTTCATCTCCTTATAGAAAAATCTGGTTACAAATCGGAATCGCAGGCTTTGTTTTTGGTAATAGTATGCTGTTCAGTTTGCCTGAATACTTTGGACTTAACTTATTCGATGATGATATCATATCGAAAATATTCCCAGTGCTTAATGCAATATTGGCACTTCCTGTAGTCTTTTTTGCTGCTCAGGACTATTTTAAATCTGCTTGGGCTGTTATCAAACAAAAGCAAATCAATATGGATGTGCCCATTAGCATTGGGATCTTCACATTATTCACTTATAGTTATTACATTATCTTTTTCCAGTCTGGTTTGGGGTATATTGACTCGCTTTCGGGGCTGGTTTTCTTCCTATTATTAGGTAAATATTATCAGCAAAAAACATTCGACCACCTAAGGTTCGATAGGGATATCCAATCTTTCTTTCCCTTATCAGTAACCAAAATAAAAGGACAGCAAGAAGAACAAGTTTTACTCAACAGCATTATCCCTTCCGATATTTTAAAAATCAGAAATGAAGAAATCATTCCTGCCGACAGCCTTTTGATTTCGGATGAAGCTTCTATTGATTACAGTTTTGTAACTGGGGAATCAGTGCCTGAAATCAAGCAAAAAGAAGAATTAATTTATGCAGGTGGAAGATTAAAGGGTGCTGCAATTTTAGTGCAAGTAAAGAAAAGTCCTTCTCAAAGCTATTTAGCTCAACTTTGGGATGATGAATCCATCCAACAAGGTGCAAAAGCAGCAGTTCAAAGTACTGCAGATCAAATCAGTAAATATTTCACAGCAGTGGTTTTAGCCATTGCTTTCATAGCATTTGGTAGCTGGCTTTATATAGGGAGTTTTGAAAGCGCCATTAGAGCATTTACTACTGTGCTTATTGTAGCTTGCCCATGTGCTTTGGCACTTGCCACACCTGTTACTTTAGGTTACGCTATGCGGGTATTGAGCAAAGCAGGCTTTTTCGTGAAAAGCACTCAGTCTGTAGAGGATTTATCCAAAATTGATTCCATTGTTTTCGATAAGACAGGTACACTTACTTATTCAGATAAAGCCGAGGTTGTTTTTGATGGAAATATGCCTGAACATAAAGTATTGGCAGCTGTAAAAACCTTATTCAATCAATCCAAGCATCCTTTATCTCAAATCATATACAACTGGCTTCCATTTTATCCAACTCAAGAAATTGAGGATTATAAAGAAATTAGCGGACAAGGAATTAGCGCAACAGTAAACGGACAAATCATCAAATTAGGCAAAAAACAATTTGTGGATAGCCAAGCAACTGATTTTGACAAAAAAGCCAATAGTTCTCAAGTTTTCATCAATGTAGATGGCTTGACTTACGGATGCTTCAATATAAAACATGTTTTCAGAGAAAATATAGGTGATTTATTTAACAGCTTAAGCACTGATTACAAATTGAATCTATTATCAGGTGACCAAGCAGCGGAAAAGGAATACCTTAAGCAATGGTTGCCTGAGGAAAACATGCATTTCGAACAATTGCCTGGAGACAAAAAAGAATTCATCACCAAATGGCAGGATGCACAACAAAAAGTTATGATGGCTGGAGATGGATTAAATGATTCCGCAGCCTTGCGCAAAAGTGATTTTGGATTGGCAATTACTGAATCTACCCGTCAATTCAGCCCTGCTTGTGATGGCATTCTTTTAGGCGAGAATCTGAAGCAATTGCCTAATATCATGAAATTTTCTAAAGCTGCTTTCAAATTAGTGATTGCAGGCTTTATATTATCATTTTTATATAATGTGGTGGGCTTAAGTTTTGCAGTACAAGCACTTTTATCACCCGTAATCGCTGCTATTTTAATGCCGATTAGTTCCTTTTCAGTGGTACTTTTAGCTACATTGGGAACACGCTATTTAGCAAGTAAATATTTATTGGAAACAGATAATAGCAGGAATTTATGAACATACTGGTCGTATTAATAATCGTGAGTTTGATAGTGGCTAGTGGCTTTTTAGTCGCTTTTATCTGGGCTGTTCGCTCTGGGCAATTCGATGATGCCTCCACACCTTCCTACAGAATGTTGTGGGATGATGCCACTACCAAAAAAGAAGACAAAAAGAGTAATCAATCAACTAATCATAAACAACAATCAAATGGGAATTGAAAAGTTTCATTATGACAACAAAGTCGTCAAATACTTTGCTATTGCAACAGTAGTTTGGGGCGCCATCGGGATGCTGGTAGGGCTTTTGGCCGCCACTCAGCTATTTGCACCGGAGGCTAATCTAGGTTCGGAATATACTACTTTTGGTAGGATAAGACCTTTGCACACCAATGCCGTTATTTTTGCATTTGTGGGTAATGCCATCTTTGCCGGGGTTTATTATTCCATGCAGAGGCTACTTAAAACCCGAATGTTTAATGATGCCCTTTCTTGGATAAACTTCTGGGGTTGGCAGCTCATCATTCTTTCGGCTGTGATTACCCTTCCTATGGGTTTCACCTCCTCTAAAGAATATGCCGAATTAGAATGGCCAATTGATATTGCTATTGCTATTATTTGGATAGTATTCGGTATCAATATGATTGGTACTATTATCAAAAGAAGGGAAAAGCATATGTATGTGGCCATCTGGTTCTACATTGCTTCTTTTGTAACCGTTGCTGTTTTACATGTGGTAAACTCTTTTGCTTTACCGGTGGATTTCATGAAAAGTTATTCTGCTTTTGCCGGTGTTCAAGATGCATTAGTACAGTGGTGGTATGGTCATAATGCGGTGGCATTCTTTTTAACAACACCATATTTAGGCTTGATGTACTACTTTTTGCCTAAAGCTGCCAACAGACCGATTTATTCCTATAAATTATCGATTGTCCATTTCTGGGCTTTAATATTTTTATACATCTGGGCGGGCCCTCACCACTTGCTTTATACTTCATTGCCTGAGTGGGCACAAGCATTGGGTACTGCATTTTCCATTATGTTGATTGCTCCATCTTGGGGTGGTATGGTAAATGGTTTATTAACCCTTAGAGGTGCTTGGGACAAAGTAAAAGAAGATCCAATCTTGAAATTTATGGTCGTAGCGATTACTGCTTATGGTATGGCGGTTTTCGAAGGACCAATGTTATCCTTAAAAAGTGTGAACGCTATTGCGCACTATACCGATTGGATTGTAGCTCACGTACATATTGGCGCATTAGGTTGGAATGGATTCTTGACTTTCGGTATGTTATACTGGATGATCCCACAAATGTGGAAAACGAAATTATTCTCTAGAAAATTAGCTAATACTCACTTCTGGTTGGGAACATTAGGTATTATATTCTATGCATTGCCAATGTATGTTTCAGCTTTCACACAATGGTTGATGTGGAAAGAATTTACTCCAGAAGGTATTTTACAATATCCTAACTTCTTATCTACTACACTACAAATTATCCCAATGCACATGTTAAGAGCATTTGGTGGTTTACTTTACTTGTTGGGTGTATTTGTGATGGTTTATAACTTAATCAAAACTGCAAAAGCAGGAAACTTTGTGGCTAATGAAGCAGCAGAGGCTCCAGCATTGGAAAAAGTAGTAAGCAAAGGAAAAGAGTACTGGCACAGAGTATGGGAAAGAAAACCAATATTCTTCACCATCTTAACTACAATAGCCATTTTAATTGGTGGGATATTCGAATTAATTCCATCTTTTATGATGAAAAATAATGAAGCCACTAAAATTGAAGCCGTTAAACCTTATACTCCACTGGAATTAGAAGGCCGGGATATTTACATCAGCGAAGGTTGTGTAGGTTGTCACTCACAAATGATTCGACCATTCCGATATGAAACGGAACGGTATGGCGAATACTCCAAAGCAGGAGAATTTGTCTATGATCATCCATTCTTATGGGGTTCAAAAAGGACAGGCCCTGATTTGCATAGAGTGGGCGATAAATATCCTGACTCTTGGCATTTCAATCATATGTATGACCCAAGGTCTATGTCACCAGGCTCTACCATGCCACCATATCCTTGGTTATTGGAACAGCCTTATGATTTAGAAGGGCTTCCTAAAAAAATCACAGTGATGAGGAAATTGGGAGTACCTTATGAAGAAGGTTATGAAGATGAAGTGCAAACTGACGCATTGGCTCAAGCTGATAGAATCGTGAATAGGCTAAAAGAAGATGGAATTGAGACTGTTCCTGAAGCTAAAATTGTAGCCTTGATTGCTTATTTACAAAGATTAGGTACAGATATAAAGGTCAGTGACCTATCTAATATTGAGGAAACTCAGCGCAATGATTGAATTTTCTGCCAAACGAAAAAATTCGTGAAGAGAATTAATCCAAAGCTGTAAAACTGAAAAATAAAATTAAAAAGACATGTTTAAGCACTATTTCGAAACAATTGATAATGTGGAAATTTTTCCCATCATTTCGCTGAGTATATTCTTTATTTTCTTTATCGGCTTGATTTGGTGGGTAATAAGAGCAGATAAAAGTTATATCAAGAAAATGAAATCCTTACCCATGGAAGAGGATAATGTTACATACAAAAATGATTCTAAGGATGAAAAAAGTCACTAAAATGATATGGAGCAGCCTTTTCCTTTGGGGGATAGGCTCACAAACACTTTGGGCACAAACAGAAGAAGCCCTAGAAGATGTAGAAATTGAAACAGTTTCTATGTGGGAACAACTCATGCAAACAGAGCAAGGTCGCCTATTACTTTTGATAGGTGGCTTGCTAGTCGTATTGATTGTATTGATGATTATTCTGGCAGTTTTAATGGTTAAAACTGCAGATTTAATTCTTAATAAAAAGGCAAAGGAAAAAGGCGAAACTCGTTTATCTTTTTACAAGCAATTCAAACAAAAATGGATTACAGGTAAATTTAAGCCAGTTGACCAGCAAGGTGATATGATGTTAGATCATGATTATGATGGCATTAGGGAAATGGATTATGGAATGCCCCCTTGGCTTCGCTATGTATTTATTGGAACTTTCATATTTGCAGTATTTTATGTGCCGGCTTATTTGATTTTTGATATTATTCCTGACCAACAAACGGAATATCAAGCATCCATTGATGAAGCTGCCCTAAAAGCAGAAGCACGGGCAAAATCTGGTATGGTAGAAATTACAGCCGAAACAGCCGAATTACAGACTGATGAAGAAGTAATGAAAGCTGGTCAGGTTTTGTATAAAAAGAACTGTGCCGTTTGCCATGCTGATGATGGTGGCGGAGGAGTTGGTCCTAACTTAACGGATGATTATTGGATTCACGGAAACGATATTTCCGGTGTATTTACTACAATTTCCGAAGGTGTGCCAGCTAAAGGGATGATTCCTTGGAAAGGAAATATGAGTCCTAAAGAAATTCAAGATGTATCCAATTATGTATTGAGTTTAGTAGGGACATCACCTGCAGATCCAAAAGAACCACAAGGTGAAATCAAAAAGCAAGAAAAAGCAGAAGAAAGAATTGAAGAGAATAAAGATGAATTGCCTGAGGTTGAGGAAGTAGATTAGAAACGAATTGAAACCTGTCAGGTTTGAATAGCTTTTTCATACTCAACTTCAATTATTTGTGAAAGTGAATTAAAATAAATCTGACAGGTTTAGGTTGATGCAAGTGGTCGGTGTGCCACCGACCATGGAGCAGAGTGAAAGAGTTTAGGTACCCCGGTCGGTGGCACACCGACCGGAATCTGGGTTTAATAGAATAATCAAGAACTACCTCCCCTTTTTTGGTGTTTTCACCAAAACTTTCAGGGCGATAATTAAAATTATAATAAGACCTGTCAGGTTTCAAATAATAGTAAAATGGATAATTTAGACCAAGAGCAATTTAGAGGGCAACTCGCCACAGTGGGCGAGCAAGGGAAACGGAATTGGATCTATCCCAAAAAACCAAAAGGAATATTCCATAACTATAGAAGAGTCTTGGCTTGGTTACTCTTGATTCTATTTTTTGCTGGTCCTTTTATCAAAATCGGAGGACACCCTTTATTGCTGTTCAATATTTTTGATCGCCAGTTTGTTATTTTAGGAAGTGTTTTCTGGCCACAGGATACCCATCTCTTAATTTTCCTTTTACTGATTTTTGTAGTTTTTATTTTACTTTTTACTGTGGTCTTTGGCAGGGTCTGGTGTGGCTGGGCTTGTCCGCAAACCGTATTTATGGAAATGGTTTTCCGTAAAATTGAATACTGGATTGAAGGAGATGCCAACCAACAAAGAAAACTAGCTAAAGCCCCATGGACATGGAACAAAATCTGGAAGAAAACCACCAAACAAGGTATTTTCCTTTTCATCTCCTTTTGGGTTTCTCATACTTTTATGGCTTATCTGATTGGAATAGGTGAAATGTCAGAGGTGATTCAAGCAGGCCCACAAGCCAATTGGAGTGCTTTCACAGGTTTATTAGTCTTTACAGGTATTTTCTATTTTGTCTTTTCTTATTTCAGGGAACAGGCTTGTACTGTGGTTTGTCCCTATGGAAGATTACAAGGCGTTTTTCTTGATAAAAAATCCATAGTGGTCATTTATGATTGGTTGAGAGGCGAGCCTAGAGGAAAATTAAAAAAGAATGAGCCTCAAGCAGATAAAGGAGATTGCATTGATTGCAGTTTATGTGTTCAAGTTTGCCCAACAGGAATTGACATCAGAAACGGAACTCAAATGGAGTGTGTTAATTGCACTGCTTGCATTGATGCCTGTGATGAGGTGATGACCAAAATCAATAAGCCTAAAGGATTGATTCGCTTTGATTCCGAAGAAGGCGTGGAGAAAAAGAAGAAAAAGTTAATTACCCCTAGGGTTATGGCTTATTCTGTAGTCTTAGCAATTTTGGTTGGTGCCATGGGCTTTTTATTAGTTGGAAGAGCCCCTATTGAAGTAACCATGACCCGAACACCAGGCTCTATTTATCAAATAAAAAATGATTCCATTATAAGCAATATGTATCAATTAGAGATGATCAATAAATCCTTTGATGCCATGAACTTGACTTATAAAGTAAAACCAAAATCGGCTAATTTGTTTTTTCCTTCAGGATCAATTGAAGTTTTAGAAGGACAAGAAAAAGATGAGGTTTATGTATTTGTTGAGATGTCGAGGAATGCTTTTGCCAAAATAGACGAAAAAATTCAAGTTGAAATTTACAGGGATGAAGAATTGCTCCAAACGATTGATTCAAGATTTCCGGGACCACACACATTTAGTAAAGCAAAATAATTATGAACTGGGGAAATAAAATAACTATCGTATTTATAGGTTTCGTAGTCTTAGTCCTTATTATGGTGACTATAAGCATGAAGCAAGAAATCCACATGGTAGAAGAAAATTACTATGAAGAAGAAATTGCCTATCAAGGTAAAATAGATGAAATTAAAAATGGAAATGCATGGGATGGTGATATCTCTATAAAACAAGAGGAAAATAATTTAGCCTTGATTTTTGAGGGTGCAGATAAAGTAAAAGGAAAGGTTAAATTTTTTCGTGCTTCAGATGCTAATTTAGATTTCTTTATCCCTATTTCTGAAGAAATAAACATCCCAATAGAAAAATTTAAAGCGGGAAGTTGGAAAGTTTCCTTTATTTGGGAAGCGGAAGATAAAAAGTACTTTAAAGAAGAGCAGATTTTTATTCAGCGATAAAGATGATCTGGGCAGCACTAAGCATTGGTTTACTGGGCGGAATACATTGCACTTTTATGTGCGCGCCATTAATGCTAGGCGTTTTCCGCAACCAATCTATGGCTTGGGGATTCGCTGCTTACCAAACTGGGAGAATCTTTACTTACATAATTCTAGGTTTAGCCTTAGCCTTTGTAGGAGAAAGCTTATCCATTTTAGGCTGGCAAAATAGCCTTTCCATCATTATGGCAGTTTTCATAGTTTATTTTTATGTGCTGCCAACCCGTTATCGATTTTTAAAATTCATCAACAAAATAGAATCCGTTCCTTATCAAAAAGTAAAAGATGGATTCAAAAAATTTATAGGTAAACAAGATATTCTTTCCCGTTTTTCAATCGGTCTGCTTAATGGACTTTTACCATGCGGACTAGTTTATTTAGCGCTTTTAAGTTCCTTTGCTACTGAAACTATTATGGATTCCGTGGTTTTTATGGCTGTTTTCGGATTGGGCACCCTACCTTGGATAATCGGTAGCGTGTGGGCTGGAAAGATAACCTTCAGAAAATTAAACGGCTTTACTCAGAAATTAAGACCTGCCTTGGCTTTAACACTAGCATTATTTCTTTTTCTTAGAGGACTGGAAGTGCAATTTATTCATATCCCGCTTCCTGATTTAGGACAAGCACAAACTACTATGGATATTCCAATTTGTGGGGAGAGGTGAAATGGTAAACTAATCATTAGCTCTGCACAAAACTTTCCAACTTTCTAAAAGTTGGAAAGTTTAGGTCGTGAATTGCTCCTGCCTGTGCAGGCAAGTTCGAAAATAAATCTTACAAGATGATTATCAGGAATATTGGAAATTCTAAAAAACAATTCAATTCTAACGAGGTCAAAATTCAAATTGGAAGTTATGTCCATAGCCAATTTGCCCTTCGCCATTGAATCAATAAGAACTTATTGGCATTAATGAAAATCATAATTTTCATAGACAAAATGGATTAACGAAATCTCGATCAGGTTTCTGCACATCACAGCAAAATACGAGATTTTGCTCTTTAGCAATTATTTAAAATTGATAGATTTTCAACTATTCATTTGCTTTGAGAAGGCGAAATATCAGGCGAAAGCCTTCTTAGATTCATAGATATTATTTACCTTATTATAAATTTGCCAAGACAAAAATCACGAAACATGCGAGCATTCTTTTTCTTATTTTTCCTGTTATGTGCTTTTGCCTGTAAGGATATAGAGCGATTTAGACCCGATAAAGAGCATCCTTCTTTACCAAAAATATCCTCCAAAGGTTATAATACAGCAGGTGCCTTTTTTAATGATCGCACCTGGCGTTCACACTTTTACAATAAGGTTCCAGGACCAGGAGCAGGCAGCCCCTATTATATAGATGCTATGCAATTCTTTATCCATAAAGATTCAGTATGGATGGCTATAAGTGGTGAAATCACAGAAAATGAATCCTATATGCTATTATTTTATATGAACGAATTCGATTCAAGCTTTACCGCTCAAGATATCCCCAAAATAAAAGGAAAGCGGTCCAAATTGATAGATGCAAAAAGCTTACTAATGGCAGGTGAAAATAACTCTTTCAGGGATAGTATCGCATTTGCTGATAGTGGAAATCTAAGTATCAATGAAGCTTCGTTTGATGATGAATCTGGTGTGGTGTCAGGAACTTTTGAAGCTATTTTCTTTAATGATTCTGTTGAATACAAAGTTGAATTAGGTAGGTTTGACTTTAAAGTAAGGCGAGAACATGTAACGAATATTGATGAAATTCTTGAAAGGTCTGATTGGAGAAATTATTATGAACTAACAAGAACTAGCAGGTAGAAATAATAATTACTTTGGATTATACTGCAAGTTGAATATTAAAAGGCAAAATTATAAAGACAGATAGTTGGAGTTTTTCTCAAATAAATAGGCTACTCTACTTATTTTAGTCATATTCATCCTTTTATTATTTTTAGTTTTAAGGTTAAAAGACAGGATTATGCCTTTCCAAATTCCAAAAGTTCTAAACTTTGGAAAAGGTCGCCTCAAACCGCTCCTAAATCCCATATTTTCCATACTTTTGCTTATCGGGAAATTTAAGACAATAATTGAGTTACTATGGAATTGAAGAAAGTAGCAATAAATCACATTCACGAGCAATTAGGAGCTAAAATGGTGCCTTTTGCTGGTTATAATATGCCTGTATCTTATACAGGATTAATTGAAGAACATAATACTGTTCGTAATTCAGTTGGGATATTTGATGTATCCCATATGGGTGAATTTTTAATTTCAGGATCAAAGGCTTTGGATTTGATTCAAAAAGTTTTCAGTAATGATGCCTCTACTTTGGTTGTAGGCAAAGCGCAATATGGCTATTTGCCAAATGATAAAGGCGGAATTGTAGATGATTTATTGATTTACCGAATAGGTGAAGAAGAATATATGTTGGTGGTGAATGCCTCCAATATTGAAAAAGACTGGAACTGGATAGCCAAGCAAAATGAGGAATTTGGAGCTAAAATGGTCAATATTTCTGATGATTTCTCCCTTTTTGCAGTGCAAGGCCCAAAAGCTGAGGATACTTTGCAAAAGTTGACCACTGCTATGGATTTATCTGCTATCAAGCCCTTTCACTTTCAAGTAGCACCTTTTGCTGATACTCAATATGTGATTATGTCCAATACAGGTTACACAGGTGCAGGTGGCTTTGAAATTTATTTACACAATAAAGATGCAGAAAGTGTATGGCGCAAAATCATCGATGCTGGTGAGGAATTTGGCATCAAACCAATCGGATTAGGCGCCAGGGATACTTTGAGGATGGAAATGGGCTTATGTCTATATGGAAATGATATAGATGAAACCACTTCTCCTATAGAAGCCAAATTAGGATGGGCAACCAAATTCACCAAAGATTTTATCAATGCCGAAAACCTTAAAAAACAAAAAGAAGAGGGTGTTGAACGCAAATTAATTGCCTTTCATATGCTGGATAGAGGAATTCCGAGAAAAGGATATGAAATTTTGGATATTGATGGGAATACTATAGGGGTTGTTACATCTGGAACCCAATCTCCTACATTAGGGCATGGCATTGGAATGGGCTATGTGAAAATAGATTTTGCCAAGCCTGAAACAGAAATCCAGATTGCAGTCCGAAAAAATCAATTAAAGGCGCAGGTGAAGAAATTGCCTTTGATTTAAGTTTGCGCAAACATTATTGATATTTTAAAACAAAACAGCCTTTAGAGACTCTAAAGGCTGTTTTGTTTTAAAAACTTTCTTCTTCAAAAAGCTATTGTACCGAAAAGCTAATATCTCCTGCTGGTTGTAACTGATATTTCTTGTCATCAGAAAAAATTAATAATTGATGATCTCCTTGAGGCATTCTTTCTTTCTGTATCTTATAACCATAATTAACACCTGATGAAGTCTCGTATTCATTTGTTTCCCGGTAATCATACCAAACGGTATCACTCTCCGATGAAACAATAGCATAGGATATAAATTGACCTCTGTAATACACATTTGTTTCGAAAAATATGTTGTTCTCATCTTCATCTACCACTCTATATTTCCCATGCACTAACTCAATTTCATTATGAGAATTATCAAAATTTAAATACCCTTCTTCTTTTGGAAGCACCATCTCAAACTTATCTCCCTCACTAAATGGAATTGTTGTCGGCATGACCATCCCAATTTCCCCTGGCCAATAATAGCCGTATTTGGCAGGATAACCTCCTACTACTGCCTCATCGAAAATTGCCAGCACACCGGTATGATCGCTGGTGATCAACATAAATGAACCTGGGGCGTAAACTTGATCTGTGGGAAGGTCGTAACTGTGATACATTTTAAGACTATCAATTTCTAAGGTATAAGCAGAATAGGCATTTCTTATATCACTATAGTGGCTATTTCCACTATCACCATCCCATCCAAAATGTATAAAAACTGGACCATTTTTATACACACTTTCTAGCTGTATAGAATCATCACTGATAATAGATGCAGACGCCCTTCGCCAATAATAATCGATTTCATCACCATCTTCACGGGGCACATACTGAATAAAGTCAAGCATGGATCCATACTTTGAGCTAAAATCATCTAAAATGATATAGACTGGCTCTATATCATTGAACTCATATCTCGACACTGACTTGATTGACGGCTCCAGTATTTTTAGAAATCTACCACTTTCCTCCTCTTTATCTTGTGTTCCATCTGAGTTAGTATAACTAATCCTTAATATCACTTCAGCTTCTTCACCTAATAATTCAGGATTCATAGGTATATGTAAAAGTAATTCATCTTCTTTCGAATTTCCGATATTTTCGAAGTCCACTTCCATATTCCTGTGGCTAGCATCTATTTTGTTACCTGAAAAAGAAAGATAAACATCATTAACCTTGTGTAAATTTTCACCTTTCAACAAAACTGAATCTCCCAATAGAAAACTCTGCTTATCATCAGTAAGTTCTTCAATATTTATTGCTATTTCTTCATCTTTGCACCCTACAAATAATAAAATCAAAAGAGAAAGTACTAAATAAAATAATTTGTTCATGAATCTTAAATATTTTTTAAAGAGACAAAAGTATAAAATTAAATCCTTTTTCATCCCTTTAAATAATAATATTAAAGCTAACAAAATTCAAAGTATGCTTACAGGAGATATCAACACCTTTTCCTCCAGTATATTATTCAAAATCACTCAAAAATATTAAAAAAACTAAATCTGATAACTAAACCACCAAATCCAACAAATACTGCTTATCATTTAGATAATCACCATAAAATCCCAATCGCTTCATATTTTTTAATAATTGAGGGAAATCGGCTGAATTTTTTAACTCTATGCCTACCACCGCAGAACCCGTTTCACGAGAATTCTTTTTGGTGTATTCAAAATGACTAATATCATCATCAGGACCTAACACCTCCACTACAAATTGCTTTAATGCTCCAGCTCTTTGAGGAAATTGCACTACAAAATAATGTTTTAAGCCTTTATAAAGTAACGCTCTTTCTTTTATCTCTTCTGTTCTGGTGATGTCATTATTGCTTCCGCTCAGTACGCAAACCACATTTTTGCCTTTGATTTCCTCAGCATATTGATCCAATGCAGAAATGGATAATGCCCCGGCCGGTTCTGCAACTATCGCATCTTTATTATATAATTGTAAAATAACATCGCAGACTTTGCCTTCCTCCACAGTGATGACTTCGGTCAAGTTCTGTCGGCAAATTTCGAAATTCAAACCGCCTACTTTTTTAACCGCTGCTCCATCCACAAATTTTTCAATATACTTCAAAGCTGTATTCACTCCTTTTTGAATAGAATTTTTCATGGCTGGTGCACCTGCAGGTTCTACTCCTATGATTTTGGTTTGGGGTGAAAGTGCCTTAAAAACACTGCTCACCCCGGCTGATAGCCCACCCCCGCCAACAGGTAAAAAAAGATAATCAATTGGGCTTTCTGCCTGTTGTAAAATTTCCAGTCCGACTGTCCCTTGTCCTTCAATTACTTTAGGGTCGTCAAAAGGATGAATAAAAACTGCGCCTGATTTTTTCTGATATTCTTGTGCTGCATGAAAAGCATCATCAAAAGTATCGCCTACCAATTCTATCTCCACGAAATCCTCTCCGAACATTTCCACCTGAGCAATTTTCTGTTTGGGAGTAGGAGCCGGCATAAATATCCTACCTTTTACTTCTAGTTTTTTACATGAAAAAGCCACTCCCTGAGCATGATTCCCTGCACTTGCGCATACAATTCCTTTATCCAATTCTCCACGGCTGAGGCTACTAATCTTATTATAGGAACCTCTGATTTTATAGGAACGCACGGGTTGCAAATCCTCTCTCTTGAATTGAATATTGGCATCAAACTCTTTTGACAAACCCAAATTGGGAGTCAAAGGAGTTAAAAGTGCCACACCTTTTAATTTTTGCGCAGCACTTTGTATGGCTTCTATTTTTGGATAGTATGCTTTTAGGGTTTCAGACATTTTTCAGATATAAATTGCTAAATGAACTAATATTTACTTTTTGTTATAATTGACACATTTCCCCTCAAACCGGGTGATTTTTACACCTGAATGAGACTTCAAAAATGAATACAAATCTCAATTGAAAAAGGCTAGAAGCATTTATTCAATAATTCGCGACAAAATAACTTTTGCAGTCTTATTATTCAGCGCCAGAGGCGCCAGTAATCATCACCATCCAGAGGATGGCGATAGAAAAAAATTTCCTTCCGCTAGCGTCTCGCTAGTGGAAACTACTACCGCCTCTGGCGGATTCTATTTATTTTATGATAACAACCTCTTAAACTACTATATTAGGCATTAGTAAAAATCACTAAAATAAATAATGCCCTTTTTGAGAGCTAATGACCTAGAAGAAAAAGAAGTCATCAATTCTTTATATGTTTCATGCATTTTCCGGTCTTAACTTTCTGACTGCAGCACCCGCTTGCCACATTTCAGACTCTCTTAATTCATCCAGTTCTTTTTCCAGTTCCGCTCGGTAATCTGATTTTTCATTAGCAGTAATGGTCAGTTTTGCTTCATTTCCAGTCTCCACTGAATCATATAATTCTTCAAAAACAGGTTTTACAGCATCCCTGAATTTTTTCCACCAATCCAATGCGCCACGTTGGGCTGTGGTGGAGCAATTGGCATACATCCAATCCATGCCGTTTTCAGCAACCAAAGGATATAAAGATTGGGTAGCTTCCTCCACGGTCTCGTTAAAAGCTTCTGAGGGAGAATGACCTTTTTTACGCAATAAATCATATTGAGCAGCAAATAAGCCCTGAATAGCACCCATCAAACTGCCTCTTTCTCCTGTCAAATCACTATAAACTTCCTTTTGGAAATTGGTTTGAAATAAATAGCCTGATCCTACTCCTATTCCTAAAGCTACACATCTTTCCCAAGCATTTCCGGTAGCATCCTGATGGATGGCAAAGCTGGAATTCAATCCTCTGCCTTCTACAAATAATCTCCTCAAACTGGTACCCGATCCTTTTGGAGCTACGAGGATTACATCCACATCTTTCGGAGGAACTATTCCGGTTTGGTCTTTATAAGTCACTCCAAATCCGTGGGAAAAATACAAAGCTTTGCCCGGGCTAAGATGTTTTTTCACCATCTCCCACTGCGCAATCTGTCCTGCATCTGATAATAAATATTGCAAGATTGTGCCTTTTTCAGCAGCTTCTTCTAGTTCGAAAAGTGTTTTGCCTGGCTCCCAGCCGTCAGAGACTGCCTTATCCCAACTTTTAGAGCCTTTTCTTTGTCCAACAATGACATTAAAGCCGTTGTCTTTCAAGTTTAATGCTTGTCCGGGTCCTTGCACTCCATAGCCCAATACCGCTATGGTTTCATCTTTTAATAATTCCTGCGCTTTCGCCAAAGGAAATTCCTGTCGTGTTACGACTTCTTCTTCTACTGTTCCAAATTTTAGTTTTGCCATTGTTTTAGAATTATGATTAAGGTTTTTATTTAATAAAGTATTTAATGCTGATTTTAATTTTGTGCTTTCTTTCAAATCAAGTTGACAGTTGACAATAATAAGTCTTCGGCTTATTCAGTTGACAAAAAGTTCTAATCAAGCTCACCATTTTGCTTTCACTTTTTGTCTATTATCCACTGTTTACTGTCTATTTAACTCCGGACCTTCGGTACTGACCTAATTGTTAATTATTAATTACTAATTTTTAATTACAGTCTAGAAGCTTCCTCCACTTCGGTGAAATACTCCTGAAATTCTTTCATCGGTTTAGAAATTGAAATTCTACCTGAGCGAACAAATTCCAAAATACCATGAGGTTTCAGTTGTTCAAAAAGCTCTTGCGTTTCTTCCTTGAAGCCTGTCTTTTCAATGATGGTGAAATCAGGTTCCACTGCCAGCAAACGAGCATGGTGCTTTCGAACGATATATTCCACCTCTTTTGTCTGGGATAATAATTTTGTCGGCATTTTGTATAAAGCCATTTCCTGATACACTATACCATCATTTTTATGATAAAAAGCTTTGAAAACATCCACTTGCTTTTCAATCTGCTTGACAATTTTCTTGATTTTATCTTCCGTTGAACTTACCACTATCGTATAGCGATGAATATCTTTTACCTCGCTTTCTGAAGCGGTAATACTCTCAATATTGATATGCCTACGGGTAAAAATCGTGGTCACCCTGTTAAGAATACCTATCAGGTTTTCGGTGTATATTGATAATGTAAATTGCTCCATCTGTTATTTAATCTTTTTTAATTCTTTCATTCTAATCGATAGTTGCTACTATTTTCTTTCTAATGAACAAGTTGACTGTTGACAATAAATAGCCTTTGGCTATTTCAGTTGACAAAATTTTCTCAACATGCTTTGTAGGTCTATAAACTTCACAGTTTGCTACCCCTTTTGTCTACTATTCCCGATTCGTTCCTCTCGGGATCTTCACTTCGCTACGACTACTGTCCATTGTTTACTGTTTATCTTACTTCGGTCTGACCTTCGGTACTGACCTATTTATTCAAATTCTAAGCCCTTATTCTGCTTTTGTCTATTGTCTACTGTCAATTGTCTACTGGGTAGATATCTTCGGTACTGACCTAAGTGCCATCCAAGGGCCTACTCTAGCCTAATCTCTGACACAGAGGCTCCCGTAGGAATCATGGGGAAAATATTATTTTCCTTTCCAACCATTACTTCCAATAAATAGCTTCCTTCATGGGATAAAAACCTATGAATACTTTCCTCCAGCTTTTCTCTTTCCGTTACTTTTTCGGATGCAATTCCATAGCCTTTTGCTATTGTTTGAAAATCGGGATTAACCATATCCACAGAGGAGTAGCGCTTTTTGAAAAACATATCCTGCCATTGCCTCACCATTCCAAGAAATTCATTATTTAAAAGCAGAATTTTAACATCCACTTTAGTTTCGAAAATCACTCCCAGTTCTTGTATAGTCATTTGAAATCCGCCATCTCCAATCACAGCAATTACTTGTCGATGAGGAGCTGCGAATTTTGCTCCTATAGCTGCCGGTAGGGCAAATCCCATAGTGCCCAAACCACCAGAGGTCACGTTACTTTTCCAATTGGCATATTCATAATAGCGCTGAGCCACCATCTGATGCTGTCCCACATCAGTCACAATGATAGCATTTCCTCTTGAAATATTCGAAATATGCTTAATTACCTCTCCCATGCTCATCGGCTCATCAGCCTGAGGATTCAATTCATCTTTAATTACTTTTTCTTCCTCTTGCGCATTCAATTCTTTAAATCTAGCAAGCCATTCATCATGATGATTTTCATCAACTTTATTTAATAATGCGGCAAGTGATTCTTTGCAATTTCCCAAAATGGGCACATCAGCCTCCACATTTTTATTGATTTCTGCCGGGTCAATTTCTAAATGGATTACCTTGGCTTGCTTTGCATATCGACTTACATCCCCAGTCACCCTATCATCAAAGCGCATCCCAATAGCAATTAAAACATCGCATTCATTAGTGAGAATATTGGGTGCGTAATTTCCGTGCATGCCTAGCATTCCTACATTCAAAGGATGAGAAGTGGGCAATGCAGATAAGCCCATGATGGTCCATGCTGCAGGGATTCCTGTTTTCTCTACAAAATCTTGAAACTCCTTTTTGGCATTCGATAAAAGCACCCCATGCCCAAACAGAATTAAAGGCTTTTTAGCCTGATTAATTAATCTAGCTGCCTCAGCCAATGCATTTTCGCTTAATTTAGGATTAGGTACATAGCTTCTGATTTGATCGCAAGTCTCGTAATCCTCAAATTCCGCCATTTCAAATTGAGCATCTTTGGTTATGTCAACCAGAACTGGGCCCGGTTTTCCACTACGAGCGATGTAAAATGCTTTTGCTACTGCATTAGGGATATCTTTAGCTTTGGTAACTTGTATATTCCATTTTGTTACCGCCATGGAAATACTCACAATATCGGTTTCCTGAAAAGCATCTGAACCAATCATTTTGCCTGGTACTTGCCCTGTTATGCAAACCATGGGCGTGGAATCCAGTTGAGCATCTGCCAAGCCGGTTATCAGATTAGTAGCTCCCGGACCAGAAGTAGCCAAACAAACGCCCACTTTACCTGAAACTCTGGCAAATCCTTGAGCGGCATGAGTTGCCCCTTGCTCATGGCGGATCATAATGTGTTTTATTTTATCCTTTTGGTCAAATAAAGCATCATAAACCGGCATGATTGCCCCACCGGGATAACCGAAGAGTGTTTCTACTCCTTCACGGATAAGGCAATTCACCAAGGCGGCTGCACCACTCATGGTAGTTTTCGCTTTAGGTTTCTCTGATTTAGTGGCTACTTCTTCCATATTATAAATCCGTTATGCATCCCAATGATGCAGATGATACCAATTTGCTGTACTTCCTTAAGCTTCCGCTTACATTTCTTGCAGGCTTTTTAGGGGCTTTCGTCTTACGCTTTTCCCACTCCTTTTCATCAATCAATACACTAATAGAATTTTCTACTGCATCAATTCTAATGCGGTCGCCATTTTCCAAATAAGCTAATGGCCCATCGTCAAAAGCTTCAGGTGAAATATGCCCTACCACAAAACCGTGGGTTCCTCCAGAGAATCTTCCATCCGTGATCAGGGCTACTTTCTTGCCTAAACCTGCTCCCATGATGGCAGCAGTAGGCTTTAGCATTTCAGGCATTCCAGGTCCGCCTTTTGGGCCTTCATATCGAATTACCACTACATCTCCTTCTTTTATTTCGCCCCTTGCAATGCCATCATTAGCCAGAAATTCGCCATCATAAACTCTTGCGGTTCCTTCAAAAATTTCTCCCTCCTTACCCGTGATTTTGGCAACTGCTCCTTCAGGCGCTAAATTGCCTTTCAATATTCGCAAGTGGCCAGAGCTTTTGATAGGGTTTTTCACAGAATGAATGATGTCTTGCTTTTCTCCTAAACCTTGAACATCTTTATAATTCTCTGCTAAGGTTTTACCGGTTATGGTCATACAATCACCATGTAAAAGTCCTTCTTCCAGCATCATTTTCATTACTGCAGGAATTCCCCCATTCTTATGAAGGTCTTCCATCAGATATTTTCCAGATGGCTTTAAATCTGCCAAATAAGGAGTTTCTGCACTGATTCGAGCGAAATCTTCCAATGTTAAATCGATTTCAAAAGCATTGGCTACCGCTAATAAATGCAAAACCGCATTGGTCGATCCGCCCAAAACTGTAATCAACCGAATGGCATTTTCAAATGATTTTTTAGTGACTATATCCCTGGGTTTCAGATCATTTTCGATCAATTTTTTAACTGCTAAACCAGTCTCAGCACATTCTTTTCTCTTCTCCTCACTTTGAGCTGGATTAGATGCCCCATAAGGCAAGCATAATCCTAAAGCTTCAATAGCGGATGCCATCGTATTGGCGGTGTACATTCCTCCACAGGCTCCAGGACCTGGGCATGCATTTGCCACTACCCCCTTAAAATCTTCTTCAGAAATGGTATTAGCCTGTTTTTTACCCAAAGCTTCAAATGCAGAAACTACATCCAGCTTTTCGCCATTGTGGCAACCCGGGGCAATAGTGCCTCCATAAATAATCAGTGAAGGGCGATTTAATCTGCCCATAGCAAGCAAAGCTCCAGGCATGTTTTTATCACATCCTGTGATGGCAATCATGGCATCATAAGCTTGCGCATTCACCACAGTTTCCATGGAATCGGCTATAATATCTCGTGAAGGCAGTGAATAACGCATTCCATTAGTACCCATGGAAATGCCATCACTAACTCCAATGGTATTGAAAATCAAGCCTACCCACTCATAAGATTTGATGCTTTTTTTAACCTCCACAGCCAAATCATTCAAATGCATATTACAAGGATTGCCCTCAAAACCAGTGCTGGCAATGCCTATTTGTGGTTCTTCCAAATCCTTATCGGATAAACCAATGGCATGCAGCATAGCTTGAGCGGCAGGCTGGGTCGGATCTTGGGTAACTGCTTTACTGTATGGATTTAATTCCTTTGCCATTATATGATGGTTTGATTTTGTAAATCATTGAATAATACTTTTTGTCGGTAAATATGATAAATGCTCTGCCCTATAGAATCTTCCCAACTCAATGGAAAAACGGTGTCATTCACCTGTGCGATTGGGGCAATTTCTGCTGCAGTACCTGTGAAGAAAGCTGCATCAGCTTCTAATAACTGGGCTTTAGAAATCGGTTTTTCAGTCACTTTAATTCCGTGGTCTTTGCAGATTTCCAGAACAGTTTGGCGAGTAATTCCCGGCAAAATATTTCCTCTCGATGGGGTAAAAAGCTCTCCATTTTTCTCAATGAAAATATTGGCTCCGGATCCTTCTGAAACATGCTGAGTATAGTCTAATAAAATAGCTTCATCATAACCCAATTTCTTGGCTTCGGTGGTTGCCAGAATGGAATTGGTATAATGACCCACAACTTTGGCTTCCACATGCTGTGAGGCAGGATGGATACGCTGATAGGAGGAAATTTTAGCCTTGATTGGCTCATGACCCAAATACTTCTCCCATTTCCATGCGCAGATAAATACATTTACTTCTTCAGTAGGTTGCAAAGCCATATTTGCACCCAAATAAACTAATGGGCGGATATAAGCATCTGTCAAATTATTTCTGTCCAGTAATTCATAGCTTATGCTAACTAATTCTTCTACTGAATAAGGGATATCAATGTGCATTAAATCAGCAGATTTGTGCAAACGCTCAAAGTGTTCATGAGCTTTAAAAATGTTAAATCCCACATCATTTTTATAGGCTCGAATACCTTCAAACACACCATTTCCATAATGCAAAGTTTGACTGTATAAACTAGTGTTGGCATCTTCGGCATATTGCCAATCGCCATTGAGGAATACCAGGGTTTTGTTGTTGTAATACATAAGCGTTTGGGTTTAGATCTTATATAATTAAAAAGCCATCCTGTTTTAGCAAGATGGCTTTGTATCATTTCATTTTTGATAAAAGCTCACCTTGCCACTTTGAAAAAAATGACTGTAATGCTAATAATGATAATGTTTATAATTTCGAATTTTCTCATCATGCACTGACTGTTACCAGCTTTTTTATTTGTTCCACTACAAAGTCACCAACTTCTTTGGTGCTTTTTGGATTTTCTTTTTGGATGTCTTCAGTAGCAAATCCAGCTTCCAGAGATTTCGCTACTGCATCTTTTATAATTTGACTTTCTTCTTTTAAATCAAAAGCATATTCCAATAACATTGCAGCTGATAAAATTGCTCCTAATGGATTTGCAATTCCCTTACCTGCAGCTTGAGGATAAGAACCATGGATAGGCTCAAACAAACTACTTTTAGTCCCCAGAGATGCAGAAGGCAATAGACCCAATGATCCAGAAATAACAGAAGCTTCATCAGTGATGATATCCCCAAACATATTTTCAGTCAATACCACATCAAAATCTTTCGGGTTCTGAATGATTTTCATAGCGGCATTATCAACGAACATAAAATCTATTTCTACCTCAGGATATTGGCTTGACAACTCTTTTACGGTTTCTCTCCAAAGACGAGATGTAGCCAAAACATTTGCTTTATCCACCAAAGTGAGTTTCTTTCTTCTGTTCTCAGCAGCTTTAAAAGCCAAATGTGCTATTCTTTCAATCTCATTTTTTGAATATACACAGCTGTCGAAAGCAGTATTTCCATCTTCAGATCTTCCTCTTGGTTCACCGAAATAAATTCCGCCAGTTAATTCCCTGAAAACCACAAAATCAGTTCCTTTGATGATGTGTTCCTTTAAAGGAGAAATGGGCAAAAGAGCATCATAACTGCTCACTGGGCGCACATTTGCAAAAAGCCCTAAATTTTTACGCATTTTCAATAATCCTTGCTCAGGGCGAACCTTTGCATTGGGGTCATTATCATATTTAGGGTCACCTATGGCGCCAAATAAAATAGCATCTGCTGATTTACAACTCTCTTCTGTTGCTTCCGGAAATGGATTTCCTGTAGCATCAATTGCAGCAGCTCCAATTAGTGCATTGCTGTATTGAAATTGATGACCAAAAGTTTCAGCTACAGCATCCAAGGCTTTCACTGCCTCGGCTGTTACTTCAGGACCGATTCCGTCTCCGGCTAATATTGTTATGTTTTTGTTCATATTTTATTCTTTTTAAGCTAGTGCAAAATTTGATATAACGGTCAGACGCCTTTGTTAAAAACTTAATTCTCAAAACGAGATTTTATAGTTGTAAAACACCTGCTCTGCTATAATCAGCTATGCGTCAGACCGTAATCTCATTACGCCAATGATTGCTCGTAAGCTTCAATTTCATTCTTTTTATTCAATAGAAAATCTATATCGTCAAAGCCATTTTGCAGGCAATATTTTTTATACGAGTTGATTTCAAAGCTTTCCGACAAAGCTGAACCCACCAAGCTGATTTCTTGATCATTTAAATCAATTTGCAGTTTGGCTTCCGGTCTTCTCTTTAGAATTTCGAACACCTGAGCTAAAAAATCATCCGTTACCTGAACTGGCAAAAGTCCATTATTCAGTGCATTATTTTTGAAGATGTCTGCAAAAAAGCTAGAAACAACTGCTTTAAAGCCATAATCGACCAAAGCCCAAGCGGCATGCTCGCGGCTGGATCCGCAACCGAAATTTCTTCCTGCCACTAAGATTTCTCCCTTATTCCCTTCCTGATTCAATACAAATTCAGGATTGGGCGATCCATCTTCTAAATACCGCCAGTCACGGAAGAGGTTCTCACCGAACCCCTCCCGGCTGACGGATTTCAGGAAACGAGCGGGTATAATCTGATCTGTATCTACATCCTCAAAAGGAAGCAATACAGCCTGACTATTTAATGTGTTAAACTTTTCCATAATATTTTATGCTTCTACCTTCATTAATTCCCTCACATCCGAAATTTTACCAGATAGTGCAGATGCTGCTGCAGTCAAAGGACTCGCCAATAAAGTTCTGGCACCTTGCCCCTGTCTTCCTTCAAAATTTCTATTGGATGTACTCACACAATATTTTCCTTTGGGCACTTTATCTTCATTCATGCCTAAGCATGCTGAGCAGCCCGGTTGTCTTAATTCGAAACCAGCTGCTTCCAATATTTTATCTAAACCTTCTGCCCTAGCTTGCTTTTCCACTTGTCTGGAGCCCGGTACAATCATAGCTTGTACATGATCGGCTTTTTTCTTTCCTTTTACCAACTCAGCTACCAAACGCAAATCCTCAATTCTACTGTTAGTACAGCTTCCAATGAAAACATAATCCACATGGTGCCCTAGCAATTGTTTTCCGCCTTCCAAATCCATGTATTTCAAAGATTTTTCAAGACCTGACGCAGTTTTCCCATTTGGAAGCGGAATATCCTTGGTGATGCCAATTCCCATTCCAGGGTTAGTGCCATAAGTAATCATTGGTTCAATTTCTTCAGCATTGAAATAATATTCCAAGTCAAACTGAGCATCATCATCAGTTTTCAAAGCTTTCCATTCCTCCACTTTTCTATTCCATTTTTCACCTTTAGGAACAAAAGGCTTTGATTTAAGATATTCAAAAGTGGTTTCATCAGGAGCAATTAATCCTCCTCTGGCTCCCATTTCAATACTCATATTGCAAATCGTCATGCGTGCTTCCATTGATAAAGCCTCAATTGTAGAACCACAGAATTCTATAAAATGCCCTGTTCCTCCTGCAGCCGTTAGCTTTGCAATGATGTGTAAAACGATATCCTTTGAAACTACTCCCGGATTTAATTCTCCGTCAACCTGAATTTTTAAAGTCTTAGGTTTTTTCTGCAAAACACATTGGGTTGCCATAACCTGCTCTACTTCACTGGTTCCAATTCCAAAAGCTATATTTCCGAAAGCACCATGAGTAGATGTGTGGCTATCTCCACAAACAATGGTCATTCCTGGTTGTGTAATACCCAATTCAGGGCCTATCACATGCACTATCCCTTGGTAAGGATGACCTAAACCGTACAATTCCACCCCGAATTCATCACAATTTTTAATTAATGTTTCTACCTGATGGCGGGATAGTGCATCTTTGATAGGTAAATGCTGATTTTCAGTAGGGACATTATGATCCGCTGTAGCAATGGTTTGCTCTGGTCTGAAAACTGGAATTCCCCTAGCTTTCAAGCCCGAAAAAGCCTGCGGACTGGTCACTTCATGTATAAAATGCCTGTCGATATACAAAACCTGCGGGCCATCTTCCACAGAATGTACCACATGTTTATCCCAAATTTTATCAAATAATGTTTTTGCTGACATTGCTTTAGCTGAAATTTACTTTACTACTACTACATGGTTTTTCACCAAATACTTTAAATCTTTATCTTCCACCACATTAATGCGGTCTGCCATCTCTAAAAATTCCTGGTAAGCTTCTTCCAATTCTTCTTTTCCTAAATGGACTCCCAATTCAATCAGCCGGAAATTCAATGCCGCCCTACCGCTTCTTGCAGTTAAAATGATGCTGGATTTATTGACTCCTACCTCATAAGGATCTATGATTTCGTAATTATCCCTATTCTTAATCACTCCGTCCTGATGGATACCAGATGAATGAGAAAAGGCATTGGAACCCACTACTGCTTTATTAGGTTGAACAGGCATGCACATAGTTTGCGAAACCATTTGGCTTATCGGAAAAAGAAGCTGGGTGTTAATTCCTGTTTCGAAGGCAAGTTCGGGATGCTTCTTAATCACCATGACGACTTCCTCTAAAGATGTATTTCCAGCTCGCTCCCCAATTCCATTAATGGTACATTCAATTTGACCTGCTCCATTTTTGATGGCAGCTATACTATTGGCAGTTGCTAATCCCAAATCATTATGACAATGAGCTGAAATGGTGGCATTTTCAATACCCTTTACATTATCTACCAGATATTTGATTTTAGCCCCGTATTCTTCTGGCAAACAAAAACCCGTTGTATCGGGAATATTGACCACTTTTGCACCTGCTGCCACTGCAACTTCTATCACTTGCGCTAAAAATTCATTGGAAGTTCTTCCTGCATCTTCCGCATAAAATTCCACTTCATCCACAAAAGAGCGGGCATGCGTAACACATTCATGCGCTTTTTCCAATACTTGCTCTCTGGTAAAATTTAATTTTGTAAAAACATGCTGATCAGAAGTTCCTAAGCCTGTATGGATTCTTGGTCGGGCCGCTCCCTCCAAAGAACGTGCGGCTGTTTCAATGTCATTTTTTACCGCACGGGAGAGGGCACAAATTGATGAATTTTTGATTTCCTTGGATAAAAGACGAACCGATTCAAAATCTCCGGGTGAAGAAATGGGAAAACCAGATTCAATCACATCTACACCTAAAGCTTCAAGCTCCTTGGCAATTTTAAGCTTTTCATTCTTGCTTAAGCCGCAACCGGGCACTTGCTCTCCGTCTCTTAAAGTGGTGTCAAAAATTGCTATCCTACGTGCCATACATCAATTTTTTTATGGTTTAAATGTTTTGAAGGAACTAATGTAGGAGGATGAAATAGAGCATGTAATGCCAAATATTTTTGTAATTACGATTTCTATTCTTCACATTTATATCAAAATTGATACATAATCAATTATAAAAAGATTATTAATTACGATGTCTAAGCAATCATCTGACCATTTATTTGATTTAATAAAATCACTGACTAAAAGTGAAAAGCGTTATTTCCGCTTGCTTTCACAGCAACAGAATGAGAGTAAAGCCAAATACATGCAGCTTTTTGATTTTCTGGAACAAAAAGAAAATTATTCAGCAGCTGATTTGGAGAGAATTACTTTCATAAAATCCAGTCAGATTTCTAATATGAAGGCACATTTAATGCAAAAGATTTTGCAAGCCTTAAGGCAATTTGAAAGTGCAAAAAATAGTGAGATCCATATTCGTGAGATGATTGATTATGTGCAAATCTTGTACAATAGAGGGCTTTTCAGACAAGCCTTTGACATCTTAAAAAAAGCCTATAAAAAAGTAGCCAAAACAGGGAATTTGGAATTAAAGCTGGAACTATTGAAATGGGAGAAGAACCTATTGAACCAAAGTGTAGGCAGTCAGTATAGTCAAAATGTTCAGCGAGTGATTTCAGAGGTAGAAGATGCCAATAGTAAAATTAATTTGATCAATCAGTTTACTAATCTGGCAGTAAAATTGAACGCCATTTATGTTAAAACAGGATACATAAGAAATGATGAACATCTAAAGGAAGTCCAGAAGTTGTTTTATGAAGGATTACCTGATCACGAAGAATACGCATTATCCATACATGAAAAATTAAGTCTTTATAGACTGTATGTCAACTACTACTATTTTTTGGAAGATATGGAAGCGGGCTATCAATACGCCCTGAAATGGCTGCAACTTTATGACCAACATCCTGATTTAAAAAATAGTCAGTTGAATGACTACCTAAGTGCCGTCAATCAGGTGATGATAGCTGAATATAAATTATTCTATTACCAGAATTTTCTCAAATCACGTCAGCGACTACATAATTTGAATGAGCAGATGCAAAACTCTGTCAATGAGAATATCCGTAATAGACTGATTAAATATGTTTATGTGCATGAATTCAATAGGATATTCATGTTGGGGAAATTTAATTTAGGAGTAAAATTACTAAAAAGGCTAAATCCAGATTTGGAAGCTTTTATTCAGCGCTCTGATGAGCATTCCAGAATTATTTTATTTTATAAAATTGCCTGTCTTTATTTTGGAGACAGTCAATACCACAAAGCTTTGGAATGGCTCAACCGTGTTCAGCAGGATGAAAAGACAGATTTACGGGAAGATATCCATTCATTTGCCAGAATTTTGAGTTTGATAGCTCATTATGAATTGGGAAATATGGAAGTGATAGATTATTATATCCGTTCTACTTATCGTTTTCTCTTAAAGAAAGGAGAATTGCACTTATTTCAAAAATACATCATGCGGTTTTTAAGAAAATTGGCTGGTGAATTTAGAGAAGAAGAATTGATACCGGAATTTAAAAAACTATTAAAAAATTTAGAGCCGCTGCAAGATATCAGATACGAAAAAAGGTCGTTTATTTACTTTGATATTATCGCTTGGTTGGAAAGTAAAATCATGGGAATTAGTGTGCAAAAAAGGATACAGGAAAGGGCTAGGGAGAAGATGAGGTGATTTATTACTAAGCAATAGTTGTATTAATTCCAATATTTCCTTCCTTAACCATTTCCTCCATTCTTTTTACTAATATATATCAAAATTTCTTTTCTATAATTAAACTTTTTTATCCCCCTCAAACAACACCCCTAAAGTCCCCTCAAGGGGACAGTCGCACAGATTCGAATCAGTAGAAAACCATAAGTATTATCACAATTTCCTACTATTGCAAAAGTCCAGTTATCGCCTTTCAAGTTTGTTTTAAATCAGTGAATACTTGAAATAATTTTGGTGTCTTAATGAGAATTATAAACTAAATGCAACTACCACTAAAAAATAATCTCGATTATTGTCTTTGTGCTCTTTGTGACTTTGCGGTTAAAATCAATCAGCCTTTGGCTGTCAATCATTCAAACTCATAAAAGTGATTTTCAAAAGTTTTTCCGCTATGTTCTCCGTCTTTGAGGACTTTGTAAACCATCCAGATTAGGGCTACCGGCAAAATTCCAAATAGTCCAGCTACAATTGGATATGGAAAATTAAATCCTACTGCCACCACATAGAAGAAGGCTATAAATGTTACTAGGCTTAAGGGGAATATCAGTTTGTCCATACTATATAAACCGATATATAAATGTAATTGTTTAGTTTCTAGCCTCTTCCATTTTGAAAAGCATTAATCTTCCAATTGTGCTAGCTCGAGTTTTGGCTTCATTGGCGGTTGCTCCATCAAAAAGCTCATCTACAGTTTCAAACCATAATTCAAGCCATCTATCGAAATGCTTTTTTTGTAATGGTTCCATTTCATTTAAAGCAAAATGCTTATCCATTGGGTTGCGCTTGTATTCGGTAGTTCCCAATAAAACTGAGGACCAAAAATCGTACATAATAGGCATGTGAGCAGGCACATCAAGTTTAGCGACTTCAGTGAAAATGTAACCTATAGTCTCATCTTTTAACACTTTTTCATAAAAGCTATCGACTAATAATTGAATGTCTTCTTTTTGGGTAATATCTTTTTTGGGCATAAATTCCTTTTTGTAATTAGACGGATAAAATTGTCTAATCGTTTTTTGATATTTTAACCTTTAATTGAAATATTAAAGAACCAAGTAACAGGCTACTCAAGCTTAATATAGTATGTAAAGAATAAAACTGATGAAATTAATTCGAAGAGAAAACACTCAGCTCTTCCTAGACAAAAAAATCCGTGCGTCCCCGCATATTCTTGCGGGGCAGGCTATCCTCGCGAAGGCGGGGATCTATTGATTTTAATCTTGATTAAAATATCTAACCAAAGTCCGAGTCATCTCTTTCTGTTAAGATCTTCAGATTAGTTTCTTCTCTGACAATATTATTGAAACTTCGTTTCAATAAGACAAGATCCCTGCCTGCGCAGGGATGACGCACAGAAGAAAGTTTGAATGTAAGCAAGCCAAATATGTGCTTTATTCTAACCTTGAATTTAAACAAAATCAAATACTCTGGCTAAACTGAGGCTTATCAGATTTTTGTTTCAGTTTTGGATCGAAGAGACTGCAAATATTTCTAACAAACAGCATTCCTTCTTCTGTTACTTTTAATGAATAATCTCCCATTTCCAATAAACCATCTATTTGCATTTCGGCTAGCTCATCCTGGGCTTCTTCCCATAATTGCATCGCTAAAGCACTCTTATTAAAATTAACTGAACCATTACAGATAATCTGATTTATCAATTTAGCTGAAATCTGTTCCTCTTCTGTTAAATAATGTCCGATAATTAAAGGTAATTCATTATTCAGAACTGCCGTTTGATATTTTTCCACTACTTTTTCATTTTGAACAAATGCGGTTCCTGTAGCGCTAATTGCAGAACATCCCAAACCAATCATCATCTGGTTTTGATCAGTGGTGTAGCCCATAAAATTTCGGTTCAAATAACCTTTTTCTTTCGCAATGGTCAATTCATCTTGAGGTAAAGCGTAATGATCCATCCCAATATTTTCGTAGCCCATTTCATTTAACATCTGCTTTGCTCGAAGATACATGGCTAATTTTTCTTCTGGTTTGGGCAAATCATCATCTCCATAACCTCTTTGTGCTTTGCTTTTCCAAGGCACATGCGCATAGCTATAAAGTGCAATTCTTTCAGGTTTAAACTCTCTCACCCTTTCTATATTCTCTTCAATATTTTCTAAAGTCTGAAAAGGCAATCCATAAATCAAGTCATAATTTACAGAATGATATCCCAGTTCCCTTGCCCAGTGTGTAGTCTTGCGAACATATTCAATTGGTTGAATGCGGTGTATGGCTTTTTGTACTTTTAAGTTAAAATCCTGCACTCCATAAGACACCCTATCAAAACCAAGTTCAGCTAAAATTTTTAATTGCTCATAAGTAGTATTGTTGGGATGACCTTCAAAACTAAAAGCTTTTTGAGGGTGGATTTCGGAAGTTTCCAAAATGGTGAATAACAATTTATGCAAATTTTCAGATGAGAAAAAAGTAGGGGTCCCTCCCCCGAGGTGGATGTTTCGAATGATAGGCTTTTCACCTAATGCCTTCACATAAATATTCCATTCTGATAATACCGCTTCAATATATTGTTCCTCAACACTATGATTTTTGGTAATCCTTTTATTGCAACCGCAGTAAGTACATAAGCTTTCGCAAAAAGGTAAATGAATATAAAGGCTTATGCTTTTATCCGTCTGTGAAAAATAGACATTTCGCACTTCATTCAACCATTCTGTTTGCTCAGGGCTTTGTAATTTCCAATGCGGAACTGTTGGGTAACTAGTGTATCGGGGAATCGCTTTGTTATACTTAATGCTTAAATCTGCCATAAAACCTAATTTAATTATGGTTCAAATTTAAGTTTATTAAAAGCCGTTTTCACTGACATAAGTCATGTTGGAAGCTGAGTTTATCCCAAAGGGAAATGAGTCATTTTTGTGTTTTTCAAATACCCTAACCTTCCGAATAAACAATAACAAGCTATCAACATACTGATATAAAGTATATTATATCAAATGTTGTAACATGTAATAATTTACGAAAATATTACTTTTTATATTATCTGATTATAGCTTAATTAAATAAAATTTAAAGACAATGGAAAAAGAAGCTATAAGTACTCAAACATTATTAGACGAAAGTTACGCAGAAGTAACCTATTTCCCAGATCAAGAAATGGCAAGAATTAAATGGAAGGGAAATGTTAATGTGGATCAATATAGAAATGCATTTATGACAGTTTATGAATATGCAATTGCGGGAAATACAGTGAAAAGATTTTATTCTGACACTAGGGAACAGGGAGTGGTTGGCCCTGAAAACCGTAAATGGTTTGAAAAAGAAATGTTACCAAAAGCAATTGATGCCGGAATGGAAAGAGCCGGAACAATTTCAGACGCCAATATCTTTAAGCGCTATTATCTAAATATGATTTTAAAAAGTATCAATAAATTCAACCTACCTTTTAAACTATGTGGTTCTGAAGAAGAGGTTGTCGAATTTCTTATGCAGGAGTAATTTTCAATAATTAAGAGAAATCAAACAAAACTACTTTCAGATTGCGGTATCTTAATCTCTTCTTTATATTTTTGCAGCAAAAGAATTAGATAATAATGGGAAGAGCATTTGAATACCGCAGAGCGGCTAAAGAAAAAAGATGGGATAAGATGTCCCGTTTATTTCCAAGATTAGGGAAAACCATCACCATGGCAGCTAAAGAAGGCGGCCCTGATCCTGAAATGAATGCTTCCTTAAGGACTGCCATTCAAAATGCCAAGGCTCAGAATATGCCGAAGGATAATATTGAGGCTGCTATAAAAAGAGCTTCAAGTTCGGAAGCTGAAAATTATGTGGAAGTCACTTTTGAAGGAAAAGGTCCGCATGGTGTATTGATTTTCATAGAATGCGCCACTGACAATAACAATCGTACCGTAGCGAATATCAAATCTTATTTCAATAAAGATAAAGTGGGTGCCAATTTAGTTCCTAATGGTTCTTTAGAATTTATGTTTTCAAGAACTGCTGTATTTGAATTCGAAAAAACAGAAGATATGGACATTGAGGAATTAGAACTGGAATTGATTGATGCCGGTATGGAGGAAATTGAAGAAAACGAAGGCAATCTTTATGTTTATGGAGATTACAAAGAGTTTGGAAATCTTTCTAAAAAATTGGAGGAACTCAACATAGACGTGAAAAATGCATCCTTGAAAAGATTTGCGAATGACTCGGTAGAATTCACTGAGGAACAACTAGCAGATATTGAAAAATTGATTGATAAAATTGAAGAGGATGATGATGTACAAGCTGTATATACCAATATTGCTTAAAACTTATTCCTTCTAAAAAACAAAAGAGCCCATAAAATTAATTATGGGCTCTTTTACTTATCTATTATATATTTCCTCACATCTTGAAAAAAATGCTTGAGACAATGAAAGTTTAGAATATTTAAGTAAACCTCAAAAATTGTTATATATGACGAAAATTGGAGTTTTAAATCAACTTTCTCAGTGTTAAACACTGGAAACAATAATTTATAATTTTCAAAGAGGAGCTGTATTAAGGTTTTACAGGAAAAATTAAGATTTATTTTGTTTTGGTAATCATATTAAACAAGAAAATAAATTACATCTAATTTTGAGTTTTACATCTCCTCGTAATCCACATATTCGCCACCTTTGAAATTACCACCGGTTCTTTTCCCTTTTTGATCGGGAACATGGTCAATGTTGATTCCATCCTTAGTGGTTCTCCTCTTATTGTTTTGTTTGTATTGTTTTTCCTGGGCTGCCTTGGCAGTTCTTCCCAAAAATAACCTAAAAAGAAATCCTCCTATTTTGAAAATGAGATAGCCTATCAAAAAGAGGATTAATAAAAATTTAAACATAATATTGATTCCTTATGGCACTTGCCAAAATTAATTTCTTACTACACAAAATAACAAATTCCTGCAGCTAAAGTTTCAAAACTCACCGCAGGAATTTATCATAATAATACTACCTACTCAAGTAAAGGTTTCGTTCTGAAACAATTTTAAGGAAATAATCATCCATCAAATCGTCAATGAAATAGATGGATTCACCAGTTGATTTCATTTCAGGACCTAATTCCTTATTTACATTCGGGAATTTATTGAAAGAGAAAACAGGCTCCTTAATTGCATAACCTTTTCTAGTAGGATTAAAGTTGAAATCCTTCACTTTCTTTTCTCCCAACATCACTTTGGTTGCATAATTCACATAAGGCTCCTGATAAGCTTTGCAAATAAATGGTACCGTCCTGGATGCTCTTGGATTTGCCTCGATGATATACACTATATCATTTTTGATGGCAAACTGTATATTGATCAAGCCCTTAGTTTCTAGAGCCAAAGCGATCTTTTTCGTATAAGTTTCAATTTGAGTCAATACAAAATCTCCCAAATTATAAGGAGGCAATACGGCATAAGAATCTCCAGAGTGAATTCCAGCAGGTTCAACATGCTGCATCACACCTATGATGTAAACATCCTCTCCATCACATATAGCATCCGCTTCTGCTTCAATTGCACCATCTAAGAAATGATCCAATAAGACTTTATTACCCGGAATATCACGCAAAACATCTACCACATGCTCTTCCAGTTCTCTTTCATTGATTACAATCTTCATTCCCTGTCCTCCTAAAACGTATGAAGGTCTCACCAACATTGGGAACCCAATATCTTTAGAAACTTCTAATGCGTTATCAGCATCTTCCACTACCGTAAATTTCGGATAAGGAATATCATTATCTGCCAACAATTTAGAGAATGAACCTCTGTCTTCCGCTAAATCTAAAGCATCAAATGAAGTTCCTATGATATTGATACCATATCGATTTAACTTTTCAGCCAATTTCAAGGCAGTTTGACCACCCAACTGAACAATTACGCCTTCTGGCTTTTCATGTAAAATGATATCATAAATATGTTCCCAGAAAACAGGCTCAAAATATAATTTATCGGCTGTATCAAAATCAGTGGAAACCGTTTCAGGATTACAGTTGATCATGATGGTTTCATAACCGCATTCCTTTGCTGCCAATACCCCATGCACACATGAATAATCAAATTCAATTCCCTGCCCAATTCGGTTTGGACCCGAACCTAGTATGATTACTTTCTTTTTGCCACTTTCTACTGACTCATTTTCTTCTTGGAAGGTAGAATAGTAATAAGGAGTTTGCGCTTCAAATTCTGCCGCACAAGTATCAACCAATTTATATACTCGCTTGATGCCCATTTCGTGACGCTTCTTATAAACTTCACTTTCCAGGCAACGAACCAAATGGGCAATTTGTCTGTCAGCATAACCTTTCTGCTTCACCTCCATCATTAATTCCTTTGGAATATTATCGATGGAATATTTTTCCACTTCTTTTTCCAATACCAATAGTTCTTCGATTTGCTCTAAGAACCATTTATCGATTTTGGTAAGCTTTTGTATCGTTTTGAAAGGGATTCCTAACTTAAAGGCATCGTAAATATGGAATAATCTGTTCCAGCTCGGATTTTCCAGACTGTACAAAATTTCATCTTGCTTTTTCAGCTCCTTTCCATCAGCTCCCAATCCATTTCTTTTGATTTCGAGAGATTGACAAGCTTTTTGCAGTGCTTCCTGAAAATTTCTTCCAATTCCCATAGCTTCTCCCACAGATTTCATAGAGAATCCTAATCTTCTATCAGAACCTGGGAATTTATCAAAATTCCAACGAGGGATTTTTACGATTACATAATCTAAAGAAGGCTCGAAATAGGCTGAAGTGGTTTTGGTAATCTGATTTTTAAGCTCGTGTAAATCATAACCGATAGCCAATTTAGCAGCTATTTTAGCAATTGGATAACCCGTTGCCTTAGAAGCCAAGGCAGAAGAACGAGAAACCCGTGGGTTAATCTCAATCCCTATAATATCATCATTTTCAGGATTCACGGCAAACTGAACATTACAACCACCTGCAAAATTACCGATGCCTTTTATCATTCTGATAGCCAAATTTCTCATTTCCTGATAAACAGTATCAGGCAAGGTTTGAGCTGGTGCCACTGTAATTGAATCCCCAGTATGAACACCCATAGGATCAAAGTTCTCTACTGAACAGATCACAATTACATTCCCTATATTATCCCTAAGGATTTCCAGTTCGTATTCTTTCCATCCCAAAATACTTTGCTCAATTAATACTTCATGGATAGGAGAAGAATGCAAACCATCTTTTAGTGCATTATCAAACTCGGCAGGATCTTTCACTATAGAACCTCCCAATCCTCCCAAAGTAAAAGAAGAACGAATTACCAAAGGGAATCCTATTTTTTGAGCAATTTCCTTTCCTTGTAAGAAAGAAGTAGCTGTTTCACCATCACAAACACCAACTCCCAATTCTTTCATTTTTAATCTGAAAAGCTCTCTGTTTTCAGTAGTATCAATTGCATTTACATCAACACCGAGCATTTTCACTTTATATTTATCCCATACTCCTGCTTTATCACATTCGATAGCAAGGTTCAATGCAGTTTGTCCACCCATGGTAGGCAAAACAGCATCGATTTCATGCTTTTCTAAAATTTCAATGATTGATTTTTTAGTCAGCGGTTTCAAATAAATATTATCGGCTGTAACCTCGTCTGTCATAATGGTAGCAGGGTTGGAATTGATGAGTGTCACTTCAATTCCTTCTTCCCTCAGAGAGCGAGAAGCTTGAGAACCTGAATAATCAAATTCGCAGGCTTGTCCGATAATGATAGGACCTGAACCGATGATGAGTACTGACTTAATACTTTTGTCTTTAGGCATGAGCTTTTTATTTTTTTCGGGGCTAAATAAATTGGGCAAAATTAAGATGATAAATCCGAAATCGAAAGGAGTTGGTCATTCAATCTTTTGATAAATTTTGCTTTCCACCATAGAATGGTAAAAAAGGGCTTTTCTCTCGAAAATAAAATTATGCTTTTTAAAAACAGTATCGAAATCAACCAATTCCTTTACTTTTAAATCAGCTGTGAGATTAAAAAAAGCATACATGCTCTTAATCAATAATCGATGACCAAAACCCTTTGGATAAAAATCTGTTTGAATCCATTTTCCATCTTTGAATAACATCTTATCAAGTTTAGGGAAAATTAGGTTCAATTGTTCTTCTGTAAAGCAATCTAATACAAATGGTGTGATGATGAGGTCAAATTCATTATCAGTTGTCCATTCTAAAATATCAGCTTGAATAAAATTTATTGAAGCTTCAGAATTTACTCTTTTCGCACGAAGAATCATTGCTTCTGATAGCTCTAAATATGTGATATAATGAGCAGGTTTAAACTTCTCTAAAATTTTACCCGCACCTCCTCCTATTATTAGAATCCTAGCATTTGATGGAATTTGGTCTAAAAAGTAATTTGAAGCTTTTTCGATTTGCTTAGCAAAAACCAACCTTTTCAAAAATTCATAAACCCCAGCTATTCGATTGAAATTAGCCATCAATAAATATGATTTCAATCAAAGGAAGGATAAAAACAATATCCCCAATCACTCGATACCATTCTTCTTGCCTTAACACAACTTCTTTGCTAAGGACCATTGCCAAAACAGATGCCATTAAAATAAAAATGGCTTGATAATCCAACAGCTCTTCTGCTTTAAAAAACAGAAAAGAAGATGACCAAATAACAGCAAATACAAAAAGCAGAAACAGAATAACTTTTCTGGAGAAATCAGCTCCTTTTACCGTGGCAAAAGAATTAAATCCGAGTTTTTTATCCACTTTATATTCAATCATATTAAAAAGTATAAGATTGATACTAGCCAATAAAAATAATTGTATCCAAAAATAGATTAATATCGGGGGTATGCTTTGAATATAGGCAAAAGTGGGTAAGCAAATTCCAGTTGCATACACCAGTGCGATGAACCATTCCTTCCCCCAATAAACCTTTCTTCTAATAAAGTGGATAAAAACAAGATAGCAGAAAACTGCAAAACCTAAGGCAAGACCATAACCTATGAGAAATAGTTGGAGGTTTTGCAATAAAAAAATCAGCACCATACTTACTATGGCAATCAAACCAAAAATATAAGGCGCATTTTTATAATGGATAATATGCCGAAATAAGGCATCCTGAGCTTTTATTTTTCTGGCATCTAACAAATGGTCTATTGTATAGATCAACCAAACTGTTAACCCTAAAGCTAGAATGGCAGATGAAGGAATATCTGCATTAAAGTAATTACCAATCCAACGGGCACTAATGACAGCACCAGCAACCACATCTAAACTAAAAGCCCTTATATATTGGTAAAACCTTGAAAACATTGATGTAAAAATAGAATAAATCTAAGAATTAATTCATTTTACCGTGTTAAATCTAAACTTCAATAAATAAAAAAGGCGACTATGTTTCCATAATCGCCTTGAAAGCTTCTTGAATATCAGCTTAAATTTTTTCTTTAATTCTAGCAGATTTACCCATTCTACCTCTTAAGTAGTATAGTTTCGCTCTTCTTACTGAACCTTTTCTCACTACTTCGATTTTATCGATAGCAGGAGAGATTAAAGGAAATATTCTTTCAACACCAATGCCACTAGATACTTTTCTTACAGTAAAAGTAACAGAGTTACCAGAACCCCTTTTTTGGATTACAGCCCCTTGGTATTGCTGAATACGCTCTTTATTTCCTTCTTTAATTTTCACGTGAACATTCACAGTATCACCTGCCTTAAAATCAGGAAATTTACTTACTGCTTCGTGATATTCTTTTTCAATTTCTTTGATCAAATCGCTCATGGCTCTTTCTTTTTTCCGATAATGGTTTCGGTGCTTGCCCGAAAAATGGAGTGCAAATATAAGGATAATTTTATTCTTTGCATCCCTAAACAATATTTTTTTATTCTTTTTTCAATAAATCCGGTCTTCGCTCCTCTGTTCTTTTTACAGCCTGCTCAAATCTCCACTTTTCTATATTGGCTGCATGGCCCGATAACAAAACATCAGGCACTTTTAAACCTTTAAATTCGGCTGGTCGACTGTAAACCGGAGGTGCCAATAATCCATCTTGATAGGAATCCGTTAAAGCAGAAGTTTCATCAGATAACACACCCGGCATTAGCCTAACTACTGCATCGGTTACCACTGCAGCAGCCAATTCCCCTCCAGAAATCACATAATCTCCTATGCTAATTTCTTTGGTTATATAATGCTGCCGAACCCTTTCATCTACGCCTTTATAATGCCCGCAAAGAATTAACAAATTTCCTTTTAGTGCCAATTGATTTGCCAATGTTTGAGTGAATTGCTCTCCATCCGGGCTCATATAAATCACTTCATCATAAGCTCTTTGAGATTTTAAGTCCTCTATGGCAGCTGCAATGGGTTCTATCTGTAATACCATTCCTGCCCCACCACCGTAGGCATAATCATCTATACTTCTTTGCTTGTTAGTGGAGTAAGTCCTTAAATCATGGACATGAATCTCAACTATTCCTTTTTCCTGAGCACGTTTTAAAATACTATCGGAAAACGGCCCTTCCAAAAGCTTTGGTAAACATGTGATAATATCAATCCTCATCTTCCTCCTCCAAATACAATTCCAACAAACCGTCTGGCAAACTTACTTTTATAAGGGCATTTTCTCTATCGACATTCAATATCACATCATCATTGATAGGGATCAGCACTTCTTTGCCCTTAAACTCCATTCCTATCAAATCTTGGTGACCTGCTTCAAAAACTTCTTTTACCATGCCCAACTTACCATTTACAGCATCCTCAATTTGAAAACCATTAATTTCATGAAAGTAAAATTGATTCCCTGTTAATTCGGGTAATTCGGTTAAAGGCAAATGCAAAGTATTTCCTCTCAAAGCTAAAGCTGCCTCTTTATCTTCTACATCTTCAAACTTTACTAAAGCTTCCTTATTTTTGAGTTGAATGCGCTCAATAAAAAATGGAACCAGTTTTCCGTTTTGCAACAGGAATACTGATTCCATTTCTTGATAACCTTCCGGATAGTCGGTATCCAGAGAAATATATAACTCTCCTTTTAAACCATGAGGCTTTAATACCATACCTAATTGAAAGCATTGGTCAAGCTTCATGGCTGAAGGATATTAATCTTCTTTCTTTTCTTCTTCAGATTTCTCCTCAGATGCTTCTTCTGCTTTTGGAGCTTCTTCAGTAGATGCTTCCTCTGCAGGAGCATCTTCTTTCGCTTCCTCTTCAGCCGTAGCTTCTTCCTCAGCAGGTGCTTCGGCAGCTTTTGCTGCAGCTTCAGCTTCTTCCTGACGCTTTTTGATAGCTTCAGCTCTAGCTTCATTCACTTTAGCTTCAGCTTCTAATCTCGCTTTCTTCTCAGCTGCTGCTTGATCTGCCAATGATTTTTCTTTTCCTTCAATAGAAGCTTCTTTATCTTTCATCCAAGCTTCAAGCTTTTTGTCAGCTTCTTCTTGAGACAAAGCTCCTTTAATCACACCAATTTGTAAGTGCTTTTTGTAAAGCAAGCCTCGGTATGATAACATAGCACGAACCGTATCGGTTGGCTGGGCACCATTCATTAACCACTGAAATGCCTTGTCATTGTCCATCTGAATAGCTGCAACAGGCGTATTAGGGTTATAAGTACCAATTTTTTCAATAAAGCGACCATCACGTGGTGCACGGGCATCCGCTACGACTACATCGTACATTGCCATTTTTTTTCGACCTCTACGGGCCAATCTGATTTTTACTGCCATTTCTTATTTGTTTTTAGCAATTGCGAAGGATCACGTCCCTCTTTTTAATTTAGTCTGCAAAGGTAATGAAAAAAGATTATAATTGTAAATCGGCTATGGATTTTTATAAAAGCCACTGTTTACTCATCCCTGATTCTCAAAATAAGGAATCTCGATATAGAATTTAGTGCCTTTATAAATTTCAGATTCCATATTGATCTTCCCATTAAGTTTATCAACGGTTTCTAAAACAATATATAACCCTAGTCCAGAGCCCGAACTTCTTTCCGTGGCCCTATAAAACATTTTAAAAACCTCCTCTTGATCCTTGCTTGAAATCCCAATCCCATTGTCGTCAATTAGAATTTGGGCAGATTTAGAATCGCATTTCACTTCTATATTGAGGTAGCATTTACTTTTGGAATCATCAGAATATTTAAGTGCATTGGAAATTAAATTTCTAAAAATAACAGCAAGCCTTCTTTTATCACTCCTAAAAGCAGCATGCTGTTCTACATTAATATTTTTCTCGATCTTGTTTTCAGAATCCAAAAATGTCAATTCATCTACTATATTATTGATAATGTCTTTAAAATCGACTTCATCGCAAACTACTTCTTTGCGTTCGTTACTGGAAAAATCAATAATTTCAGCTATAAAATCATCCAATCTTTTTACACTTTTCTCCATCTTATCCAGATAGACCATAGTATTCTTTGAATCTTTACGAGTTAAATTGATCAGCCCCAACATTGAAGCCAAGGGAGATCTTAAATCATGAGATGCACTGTAAACAAAACCGTCCAGCTCACTATTGACCTTTATCAGCTTTTTATTCATCTTTTGTATTCCGCTAACACGCCAATTATAAATAGCATAAATCATAAAGAAAATTACTATAGCTATAATAAGGTAAAACCAAAAGGTTTCGTAAAATGCAGGCTTGACTTCAAAGTGAAATTTAGCAGGTTCTTGAGTCCACACCCCATGATTATTGGTTGCAAAAACCAAAAAGGTATATTCACCAGGTGGTAAATTGGTGTATTCAGCCTTCCTTACACCATTCACTTCCGTAAATTTGGGATCAAAGCCCTCTAATTTATATTTAAAACGAGTAACTTCTGGCGCTAGAAAACTTAAGGATGTGTAATTAAATTTATATCTATTTATTTTTGATTTTAGATTAATGTTTGGCTGATTTTCATAGATACTATCCTGTGTTTCCAAGTTTTCAACATAAACCGTAGGCACAGTTTCATTAGGTTTCATCTTATCTGGAAAAATAACACTTACCCCACCCAGTGTTGGGATTAATAAACGACCATCCTTTGATTTCAACGAACGTACAGCACCTGTACATTCATCATCATACATCCCATCTGATTCAGTTATTAGACGAGACTTCATTTTATAATCGGGATCTTTCAAAAATGAACTTATTTCCTCTCTATTAATTTTAATAATCCCTCTATTAGTAGTTATCCAGGTATCTCCTTGATCATCTTCAAGCCAATCAAACATACTTAAGCCTCCATAATCTCTCTCAAGCTTTATTTTTTTAACATTATCTCCATTTATATAATAAATCCCTGCCGTTGTAACTGCCCATAATACACCTTCTTCCTCAACATGAACATTAAACACAATAATCCCTTGGTCATTATCAGTTAAGGAAATGTTTCTGGTTTTTCCTTCTGAATTAATAATGGCCACACCTCCGCTATGGGTTCCTAAATACAAATTACCTTCATTATCTTCTTCTACACTAAGAATAAAATCTGCCTGTAAGCCATTGTTTCTGTTGTAAACATTTACAATTTCATCATTTTGAATTTTTATTAAACCACCCGATCGGCTTGCCACCCAAATATTTCCTTTGCTATCTTCCAATATCCTTCTTAAATCAAGAGAAGGTAAGCCATCTGACAAATCATAAGATTTTTCCGACTTCCCTCTTTTCCTGATCAAGCCTTTATAGCTTGCTATCCAAATAGTACCATTTTCTTGTTCGTAAACATCCCTTATTCCAGTAGGCTTTACTTCATTTTCCAATTCAAAAGCTTTAATAACAGCGGAATCTAAAACGAATATATTACCATCATCACAGCCAATAAAATAACCGTCATCATTTCTTCTTTCGGTCACTATATTTATATTATCATTCTCTAATCCATCAAAACGATTGAAATTAATAATCCCTGTTTCCTTCAATTGCACTAGGCCATTTCTCCCTGTTGCTAACCAAATGCTCTCCTCAGAATCAACCATGATATCATTTATTCTGGTCATATCTATAAAACCAGATGAAGAAACAAACTCAGCATTAGCATTTTTTAAATTCAAGCGTCCTAACCCATTATCCGAACCAGCCCATAAAAACTGACCAAAATTCAATATGGCATTTACAGATTCACCATCCATAAATTCAAAGGATCCTAGCTCATCCTCTACAATAAAATTAATGCCTGATTGAGTGCCCACTATAATAGAGTCGCCAAATTGTTCAATTACATTAACAATATTACTTTTTAAGCCAGTGCCTATAGTATAATGAGCTTTTACGTCTTGATCTTTAATCAAAAACAACCCACTGCCTTCAGTGCCAATAAGAATACTGCCATCCTTTGCTTCGTATAAAGACAAAACATTGCTATTTTGAATAATCTCATGTTGAAATTTAAATATGCTGTCTTTTGAAAAAATAAACAATCCTTCATTTACAGAACCAATCCACATATCTTCATTACGATCTATGATAACATCCTCCACAGAAGAAGGAAATTCCCCATTTACTGCTTTCAACTTCTTAAAACCATATTCTTCATTATATTGAATTAAACCGCTGCTTTGAGAAGAAAAATATAAAGTATGATCAATTGGACTATGATAAATATTTCTAAAACCACTACTTCTTAAGAAAGGCATCTGATTTTGATCAAAAGTAATCGTCTTATAGCCATCAAATTTTTGTATGCCGTTATAGGTGGTCAACCAAATATAGCCTGAATGAGACTGCATAACATTAGTCACATTATTGGCGACCAAACCAGCTGATTTAACCGACCATTCAGTTGCCATTAATCGTTTTAGGGGTACATTTTTTTTATCAAAAGATTGAGCATAGGCATGACCAAAAGAAAAAACAAATAGGAAAATTAATATCCATGACTTTTTTAAAGGAAGCTCAATCATATATCAGCCTATAAAATTAACAAATATTTAATTTGGGTTAAAAAAGTGGTTCTTTAAATATTACAAAATTTAATCGATAAAACAAGCCCACAATAAATTCTTATTAAAATGTGTAAATTAGAACCATCTCAACAATTTAACAACTAAAGCGTTGAATCAAGCTAAACAGCTGATACTCTTATTAATTTGCTTAATCGTATAGGCAATTTTTAAAGTATTTTAGAAGTAATTATATTTGCTTACCAATAAATAAAACAATTCCATAATGGATAAATACACATATATAGCCAATGCCCATGGCAACTACATAGAGGAATTATATCAATCCTACAAAAAAGATCCACAATCAGTAGATGACTCTTGGCAAAAATTCTTTGAAGGTTTCGAGTTTTCCCAAAAGGATTTTGGAGGAAATGGACAAGAACCTGAAACGAGAGTGTCCTCAAAGGAAACGCAGGTCCGAAATTTAATTCAGGCTTACAGAATGCGAGGTCATTTAAAATCAAAAACAAATCCTGTTAGGGAAAGAAGACCTCACGATGCCAGGATTAGTCTGGAGGAATTTGGCTTAAAGCAAGAAGATTTAAAAGAAGAGTTTTCAATTGGGCAAGAAATAGGCTTAGGGAAAACAAGCCTTAAAAAAATTATTGAAGCATTAGATAAAATCTATATTGGATCCATTGGGTTTGAATATATGCATATTCGCGATCCGAAAATTGTGGATTGGTTTATCGATAAAGCAGAGAGCTCAAAAGGAGATTATCAGCCAAAATTAGAGGAGAAAAAAAGAGTGCTCTCCAAATTGAATGAAGCAGTTGTTTTCGAAAACTTCTTGCATACAAAATTTTTAGGGCAAAAAAGATTTTCACTTGAAGGTGGAGAAAATACTATTCCGTTTTTAGATAAAGTCATCAATCGCTCTTCTGAATTAGACACTAAAGAAGTAGTGATCGGAATGGCGCATCGTGGTAGGCTAAATGTATTGGCCAATATCATGAACAAAACTTATGAGCAGATTTTCTCTGAGTTTGAAGGCAGCACTGATCCAGATTTAACCATGGGAGATGGCGATGTAAAATATCACATGGGTTATTCCAGCTATTTGGAAACTTCCAATGGAAAGAAATCCTATGTGAAATTAACCCCAAACCCATCTCACTTAGAAGCTGTTAATTCTGTTGTTTTAGGTTATACTAGAGCTCAAATTGATGATGAATACAGCGAAGATGTAAATGCTGCGATACCTATTTTAATCCATGGTGATGCAGCTGTAGCTGGACAAGGAATTGTTTATGAAACCACTCAAATGTCATTGTTAGAGGGTTATTCAACAGGAGGAACAATCCATTTAGTAATTAATAATCAAGTTGGTTTTACTACGGATTATGATGATGCTCGTTCTTCTATCTACTGTACTGACATTGCCAAAATGATTGATGCTCCAGTATTGCATGTAAATGGTGATGATGCGGAAGCCGTAAATTTTGCTGCAAACCTAGCTGTAGAATACAGACATAAATTCCGCAAAGATATTTTCATAGATTTATTGTGCTACAGAAGACATGGACACAATGAAAGTGATGAGCCAAAATTCACTCAGCCCAAACTCTATAATAAAATAGCTAAGCACCCGAATCCTAGAGAGGTATATGTTAAAAAGCTGACTGAAAGAGGTGATTTGGACAATGATTCAGTTAAAAAGCTGGAGAAAGACTTCAAAAAGCAACTTCAAGATAGATTAAATGAAGTAAAGCAAAAGCCTCTTCCTTATAAACCTCAAAAAATCGAGGAAGAATGGGAACAACTTAGACGGTCTAATTCTGATGACTTCTTGGAATCTCCTGACACCTCTATTTCACAAAAACAAGTGGATAAAATAGGGGAAGCTTTAACCACTTTACCAAAAGGTTTCAAGCCATTAAAGCAAATTGACAAATTATTAAAGGAGCGTAAAAAGAATTTCTTTGAAGAGAAAATGCTCAATTGGGCAGATGCCGAATTGCTTGCCTACGGCTCACTTTTAGTGGATGGAAATATTGTAAGGATGTCGGGTCAGGATGTGAAAAGAGGTACGTTCTCTCACAGACACTCTTATTTGTTTGATGCTGAAACAAATGAGGCATATTGCAATCTTGATCATATAGAAGAAAAGCAGAAGGAAAAATTTAAAATCTTTAACTCATTATTATCAGAATTTGGAGTTTTAGGATTTGAGTATGGTTATGCAATGGCAACTCCAAATGCTTTGGTAATTTGGGAAGCACAATTCGGTGATTTTGCGAATGGGGCCCAGGTTATGATAGATCAATTCATCACTTCAGCCGAAAGCAAATGGCAAAGAATGAATGGGTTGGTGATGTTATTGCCGCATGGATATGAAGGACAAGGCCCGGAACATTCCAATGCCAGACCTGAAAGATTTTTACAATTAGCTGCTGAGGAAAATTTAGTCGTAACCAATATTACTACTCCCGCAAATCTATTCCACATGTTTAGAAGACAGGTGAATTGGGAGTTTAGAAAACCATTGGTTCAATTTGCCCCTAAATCATTATTGCGCCATCCAAAAGTAATTTCCCCTATAAAAGAATTCACAGAAGGCAAGTTCAGGGAGATTTATGAGGATGACTATGTAACCAATAAAAATGTTAAGAGGGTATTGATGTGTACCGGTAAAGTTTATTACGATTTATTGGAAAAGCAGCAAACTGATAAAAGAAAGGATGTTGCCATCATTAGAATTGAACAATTGCACCCATTCCCAATGAATCAGGTGGACAAAGCCTTGAAAAAATTCAAAGACCCTGAAATCTTCTGGGTACAAGAAGAACCTTCAAACATGGGATATTGGACCTATATGTTAAGAACAATTGCCAATAAAGCTGGATTGCAACTGATATCAAGAAAATCGAGTGCATCACCGGCTACAGGTTATGCCAAAGTACACAAATCAGAACAAGAAGCTTTGGTTGAAAAAGCATTTGATATAAAGAAATAAATTTTTAAGACAGAATTCAGAGAAATATGAGTTTAGAAATAAAAGTACCGGAAGTAGGCGAATCGATCACCGAAGTGACCATTGCCTCATGGTTAAAAAAAGATGGCGATTTTGTTGAACAAGATGAAATCATCGCAGAACTGGAATCAGACAAGGCTACGTTTGAATTGCCTGCTGAAGCTTCCGGTGTATTGAAAATTAAAGCTCAAGAGGACGAAACCGTGGACGTAGGCTCAGTCATTTGCGAAATAGACGAAAATGCTGAAGGCGGTGGAGAAAAGGCTGAAGACAAGAAAGAGGAAAAGAAAGCAGATAATAAAGAGGAAAAGTCGGAGCAAAAAGAAGATAAAAAGAAAAGTAGCTCTTCATCAAGTGATGGGCCTAAAAAGACCGGTGATGTTCACGAAATGGTAGTTCCGACCGTAGGTGAATCCATCACAGAGGTGACTATAAGTTCTTGGTTGAAATCAGATGGCGATTATGTGGAATTGGATGAAGTAATCGCTGAAGTTGAATCAGATAAAGCTACTTTTGAATTACCAGCTGAAGCAGATGGATTCTTGAAAATTGTAGCAGAAGAAGGTGATACCATAGAAATTGGCGCTACTATCTGCAAAATAGAAGTTACAGAAGGCGGTGCTCCAAGTGACTCATCTTCCGAGAAATCTACTTCGGACAGTGACTCTGGATCTGAATCAAAAGAAGAAGGAAAAGAAACCTATGCTACGGGTCATCCTTCTCCTGCAGCAGCTAAAATCCTTAAAGAAAAAGGAATTGACCCTTCCAATATAAAAGGAAGCGGAAAAGATGGTAGAATTACTAAAGAGGATGCTGAAAATGCAGAAAAACAATCCTCTAAAGCTCCGGAGAAAGACAGTAAACCATCTGATTCTGGAATAGAAACTGATAAACTGCCTTCACCTGACAGTGGCCAGCGTGAACAGCGAAAAGAGAAAATGTCCAGCTTACGTAAGACAGTTGCCCGTAGATTGGTAAGTGTTAAAAATGAAACGGCTATGTTGACCACTTTCAATGAAGTGGATATGAAGCCTATCATGGATTTACGTAAAAAATATAAAGAGCAATTTAAAGAGAAATATGAAGTTGGCTTGGGCTTTATGTCATTCTTTACAAAGGCTTGTACTATGGCATTGAAAGAATGGCCTGCAGTAAATGCCTCAATTGACGGAAATGAAATGGTTTATAGCGACTATGTAGATATGTCCATTGCCGTTTCCTCTCCAAAAGGCTTAGTGGTTCCAGTTATCAGGAATGCTGAAAAACTGTCTTTCCATGAAATTGAAGGAGAAGTAATCAGATTAGCTAAGAAAGCCAGAGATGGTAAACTAAGCATAGAGGAGATGACAGGTGGAACTTTCACTATTACCAATGGTGGTATTTTTGGTTCTATGCTTTCAACTCCAATTATCAATGCTCCACAATCAGCTATTTTGGGAATGCATAATATAGTAGAGCGACCTGTAGCAATTAATGGTGAGGTACAAATCAGGCCGATTATGTATGTAGCCCTAAGCTATGACCACAGGATTATTGATGGTAAAGAATCAGTAAGCTTCTTGGTTAGAGTTAAAGAATTGTTGGAAGACCCTACAAGATTACTTTTAGGCATTTAAAAAATTAAATAAATTGATGCACTGTATTAATGGTGCTATAATTCATAAATATTAAAAAAAATGAGCAAGTACGATGTTACAATAATTGGTTCCGGTCCTGGTGGTTATGTAGCTGCTATCCGTTGTGCACAGCTGGGAATGAAAACAGCCATTATTGAAAAATACGATACGCTTGGTGGAACTTGCCTAAATGTAGGCTGTATTCCATCAAAAGCATTGTTGGATTCTTCTGAGCATTATCATAATGCAGAAAGTACTTTTAAAGAGCATGGAATTAACCTCAGTAATTTAAAAGTGGACATCAAGCAGATGATTAGCCGCAAAGCAGATGTGGTGAAGCAAAATGTTGATGGCATTGCTTATTTAATGAAGAAAAACAAGATTGATGTATACACAGGAGTTGGTTCTTTTAAGGACAAAAACACTGTTGTGGTTACTAAATCAGATGGCAAAAAAGAAGAGCTAAGTACTGACAAGGTAATCATTGCTACAGGTTCAAAACCTGTTGAATTGCCATTTGCAAAATTTGATAAGAAAAGAGTAATCAGCAGCACTGAAGCCTTAGAATTAAAGGAAGTACCAAAGCATTTAATTTTGATTGGTGGTGGTGTAATCGGCTTGGAATTAGGCTCAGTTTATAAAAGAATTGGTGCTAAAGTAACGGTAGTTGAATTTATGGACAGCCTGATCCCAACCATGGATGGCACTATGGGCAAGGAAATGAAAAAGAGCATGAAAAAGCTCGGCATGGACTTGAAGCTGAAGCATAAAGTGACCAAAGTTGAAAATAAAGGCAAAGAAGTAGAGGTTACTTTTGAAACGGATAAAGGCAAAGAAGAAACCATAAAAGGTGATTATTGCTTAGTAGCAGTTGGGAGAAAACCATATACTGAAGGATTGAATTTAGAAGCTGCAGGACTTAAAGCAGATGATAAAGGCAGAATTTCTGTTGATGATGATGATTTAAAAACAGAAGTTGATAATATCTACGCCATTGGTGATGTAGTAAGAGGTGCAATGTTAGCCCACAAAGCAGAGGAAGAAGGAGTTTTTGTTGCAGAAACTATGGCGGGGCAAAAACCTCACATCCATTACAAATTAATTCCGAATGTAGTGTACACTTGGCCAGAAGTTGCAGGAGTCGGCTATACTGAAGAGGAATTAAAAGACAAGGGAACTGAATACAAAACTGGCTCCTTCCCTTACAAAGCATTAGGACGAGCTAGAGCAAGTGGTGATATGGAAGGATTGGTAAAAGTAATTGCCGATAAAAAGACAGATGAAATTTTAGGCATCCATATCATTGGTGCTAGAGCAGCTGATATGATAGCAGCTGGAGTTACTGCCATGGAATATCGTGCTTCTGCAGAGGACGTTTCTCGTATGTCGCATGCGCATCCAACTTATATGGAAGCAGTGAAAGAAGCTTGTTTAGCGGCTACTGACAATAGACCTATTCATATGTGATATTGAGAATCAAGTTGTAGCGAAGCGGAAATCCCGAGACGAAGGAATCGGGAAATATAGATTTAAGATATAGAATTAAGAGCCCGAAAGAATAAACTTTCGGGCTTTTTTGTGAAGTGGTATTAAAAAAACTAGACAGTATCCAAACTTACTATTTCATTCTGCAAAAAACCTTTTAAGCTTAGATCTTCATCTAAATTTGGCCAGTGAATTGCCACCCCATTTCCCATTAATTCAAAATTATTCAATTCTTTTTCTGGAGCTTTAGCTAATAGGCTTGACACTTGAGATATATTTCGTTTAATTATTTTTTTATTATTGAGTACGATCAACATAAGATCAACTTCAGGATAAAAATTAATACCGATTATTCTCAAATTATGCTCAAAAATAAGGCTTTCTATAGGGTCATATTTATTTTTCGAAATATTCATACCATTTGTCTTTAATAAATTGCTCGTTATTTTCAACTATTGATAAAATTTCTCTTTTCTATTGAGATTTATAATTGTAAAAATAAGCAGATTCTATATGAGGTTCTAACCAAATTTTAGCATAACCCTCTGCTTTAGAAACATGTATATGACATGGTTCGTTCTTATCGGTTGCATAAAAATGAAACCTATAGCCATTTATCAATAAAACAGTTGGCATACCTATCTAAATTAAGCAGTATATAACTATTTTCCTATTAAAATTTAGATAATTAAAACTCTTTGAAAATTAAGCCACCCCTTTCCCAACAGGAAAAGCCCTGTAAGCATAATATTGCATCACGGCTTCCAATGCAGCTTGGATAGCTTCATTAATAGGCAGCATGTCTTTTGCCAATCTGAAATCAATTTGCATGAGGTTTTGATAATAATCTGCAAAAACTGGAACTGTAGATTTAGATTTAAGCATTTCTACAGCTTTTTCGTAGTTCTCAACTTGATTTTCCTTAATCAGTTTACAAGTAACCATACGAAGTTGACCATATTTATCCTTGCCTGCTCCATAACCAAATAGTCTACATATTAAACCTCTGTATTGATACTCGCCACAATGACCGTGATTTTGATCGGCAACAGAAAGTGGTTGATAGACCATGCAATTGAGAGATTGATTTTCTTGCAGTTTTTGAAACATCTCCTCTGCTTTTCCTTGAGAAAACCAATGAAATGCTAAAGGAAGAAATTCAAGGGGGGATGCTTCGATATCGGTTTTATTACAGCATTTACCACAGCCAGAAAAACAATAAATGCCTGATTCTTTACGGAATTCAGTAATCTCATTATCAAGGCGTTTGAATAATTTTTCAACCGCCATTACCTTTTGTTTGATTGTCATATATTGGATGCAAATGTAGATTGAAAATCATTCATTCAATCTAATTTATCCATAAATATTTTTAAGAAAGAAATTTGATTAAGCTACTTTAACCACACAGTATTTATCAGAAAAATACTTTTTACTGATTTCCATAATCCGCTCGGCAGTAATATTCCTTATGCTGTTAACATAAGCATCAAAATAATCTAAATAATCCGCCCCTTCTGAAAGTTTTACTTTATAGTTTTCAGATTGATGAAAAACAGTATCTAAACTGCTGGCAATTTTACCCAGCATATAATTTTTAATGGTCTCAATTTCCGCTTCAGGAACAGGATTGGATTTCAACTCTTCCATTTCCTTATAAACTTCGGTCACAGTATCTTCCACATGCTCAATTTTTACATCTGCCCCGATAATGTGATAGTCTAAATGCTTATAATTAATTAAAACCGAATAAATACCATAAGTATAGCCTTTATCCTCCCTTATATTTTTCATCAAGCGTGACCCAAAATAGCCTCCCAAAATCTCATTTGTAATGGATAAATCATGATAATCAGGATGGTCACGAGGAATTGAAATTGCACCCATTCTGATAGAAGCTTGCACTGAGCCTTCTCTGTTTATTAATTCATCGCTAATTATAGGAGACAATTCATTTTTATATGCTGTATCAACTTCAGAAAATTCAAGGATACCAAAATGATCTTCAAAAAAATTAAAAATATCATTATCAAAATCTCCAGCCACTATAATTTCAGGCTTTAAAGTGAAATATTGATTAAAATATTGTTCAATATCATCTCTATTTATGGTGTTTATATATTCCTCTTCTAATGTGTTGGCATAAGGAGTTCCATTTAGTAATTTTTTTCTTAAGCTCTTAGTCGCTATTAAGGCATTTTTCTGATTATTTACCCTTATTTTTTGTAATTGCTGAAGTTTAATTTTTTCGAAATCACCTGCATCAAATAAAGGCTCAGTAATTGCACTTTTCAAGACAGGTAATAATGAGTGAATATGCTCTTTCAGACACAGAAGGCTTACCGTTGTATAGTCATAATCAACGCTTACATCCAAATGGGCTCCATAGTGATCCAATAATTCCTGCAGCTCACTACCAGGATAGCTCTTTGTTCCTTCTACCATCACTTTGGCACAAATCAAGGATTCCCCTGGCTTTTTATCATTTGCTTTTCCTGCAGAAAAAAGAATGTCAATTTTTAAGACAGGATTAGTGTCATCATGAATGATATGAACAGACAAATCATTTGACAATTCCTTTATTTTTGGTTTTGTCAATGACAAATCTTTTAACATAAAGGAATCAGGAGCTACTTGTCTATTGAGCATATTATAGATTGAATTTTAAATGAGGTTAAAAAAATAGTGTTATTCAGTTACAGAGGCCTTTGCCATTCCCATATCTTCGAATTTAAATACTGCAGTAAACCTAAGCGTTTCCGCCAATGGATTGTTTTGGGTTGTAGGAATTAAATATGAGAAATCAAGACCCAAAACTTGATATCGGAAGCCTACACCAGCCGTGAAGTATTGTCGCCCCCCTTTGCTGAAATGTTCATAAAAATATCCGGTTCTTACAGCAAAAACATTATTGTACAAATATTCAATACCCGAAGAAATTGTAATTTCCCTCATTTCTTCCTGAAATCCGCCTGGCGCATCATTAAATGATCCAAACATCCCTTCAAGCAAAGTAGCATTAATAGTATCCCCTTCAACAGGAGTAGGAACCATCAATTTATTAAAATCCAAGGCTATGGTTAATTTATTATAGGGATCTAGTGCGGTAGTAAATGCAGTACCAATCTTCATATTAATTGGAAGAAACTGTTCGTTATCATCACCACTATAAGAAACTTTATTAGAAATATTAGCGATCTGCAATCCGGATGAAAATTCAGAATCCCTACCGCTGAACAAAAGTTCTTTAGTGTAAAAAAGCCCTAAATCTACTCCCAATGCCGTAGCCGGGCTTGGGGATCCGCTCCCACTATTGGTATAATTTCCGAATAAGTTAGAACGTGCAAACTTTCCAGTTAATGCTGCACTTAAATTATCGCTCAATTTTCTGGAATAAGCAGCAGATATTGAAAAATCCTTAGGGGAAAAGTCTGTACCTGAAGTGCCATCATCTGTGAAAAATATATTCCCTAAATCAAAGTACTTCATGGATATCCCTATCACCTGTTCTTTAGTGATTTTATAATATCCACTCAAATAGGAAATGGACATATCATCTACATTAATACTTCTCAGCCATGGAGAATATGAAATTGAAGCGCCAACTTCATTTTCTACAAATGCCAAACGGGCTGCATTCCATTGCATGGCATTGGCATCTGCTGATAAGGCCGCGCCTACATCACCCATTCCGGCAGAGCGGGAATCAGGGGAAATTAATAAAAAAGGCATAGCCGTAGTAATTACATTTCTTTCAGCATCCTGTCCTGAAACAGTAGTCGGAGGCCCAGTAATTTGCCCTATGGCTGCGCTTGAAAAAAATGTTATAGCGGTAATAAAAATTAATCTTGCTGCTCGCATTTTATCTTGGTTTACTTCAAATATACTTAATTGATTACAATTAGCTTTTTAAATTGGTCAGTTTTTGCATTATCTTCTACAGAACGAAGAAAAACTCTGACAAAATATATTCCAGGTGAAAGTTTTCTTCCTTTATTGTCTTTTAGGTTCCAAACATCCTGTCGGAAATCTTCCTTTGTATGATAGCTATGTGAATAAATTAATTGACCTTGATTATTGAGAATCTGATAGCTTAATTCCACATCCTCATTTTTCCTGTTTTGCCTTAATTTAAAATTCACTTCTTCACTAGCTGGGTTTGGATACATTACAAAATCCAAAATTGAAAGTTGCCCATCCCCCACTACTTCAAATTCTATGGTCGACTTAGATTTATTATTAAAAACATCTAATGCGGTTACGGTCAAATAATGATTTCCTTCAGATAAATTCGAAATATTATAACTTAAAGCCCCTTCTTGATAAGAATCAAGTTTATAATAGAAAAAATCGTTAAGCTTGATTTCCTGACCACCATCAATGGACAGCGTTATACCAGGATTAACACTATTATTCGCTATGCTAATTCCATGCTCATCAAACAAATCGACCAATAACTCCACACTACTACCTGTCTTATCGCCATTTTTGAAACCTCTATCATTCAAGAACAACTGGATATCAGGCCCAATATTATCTTGATTTGCCATTGCATTGCTGCCTCCAATTTGAAAATCATTATTAAAGCCATTAGCATCCTCTAAACTTCCCTCTTGCTTAGCATATAGACTAAATTTCCCTTTACCAATTTTATAATCAATTTCCTTTGGGACATAAAAAGTAAACTCAAACCGTCCATTTTCAACCGTTGATTTTCCTCTATAAATCACTTGGTTATAGGTGGCAAATTTAAATTCACTTTCAGCTGGATCAATCGTACTTCCTTCTTTTGGCTTATCATAAAACTCTGCAGTTAATTCGCCTTCAAAACCATTTAATTTTTGCCCAGAAGGATTTTCGACTATACCACTAACCGAAATTTTTGACATACTGCTTAAGGTATCGGTACTGCCATTTTCATTTACAAGCTCTTCTATTCTTAGATTATTTTTAGGTTCTGCCAAAGTTACTGCAGGATCACCTAAGAGAATAAAATTCCTGTTTTTAACCCCTACTATACCTGAATTTTTAGTGTCTCTAATGATATCCCCCAATTTTCTAGGATCACCGCCATCTTCTTTAAAAACATTTTCAAAAAATGAACGATTAAGTGTGGCATTGGAACTTGATTCAACCGGGCGAGAAGTAGTCAACAACGCAATTGCTCCTCCATCTGCTTTTAACAACATTTCCTGAGCTCCAGAAACTACATTAGGATTATCAAATCTTCCATATTCACAAGTGGCTGTCACAAAAAGTGGAAGTTGATCTAAATTATTCCACTCATTTACCATGCTTTTGGTTAGAATAGATTCATTCGTCCAGCTATTTTCGGAGCCGTGCCCAACGTAATTTACAATTAGAGCACCCTTTTCCACCATATTATTTATGGCTTCCCTCATTTTTGGAGAGCGTTGTGAACTTGCAAAAACTTCTTGCTCAAATGCGCCTAAATACAGTTTGTTGATGTTATAAAAACCAAAATTATCAATAACGTAATCACTTAATCTTTCAGAATCTCTATGGTGCAAATTACCATCTTCATCATCAGCAATAAAGTAAATATCATTTCTCCATTTATTAAATACCTGAGGACTGCTTTCGTAATGAATAATCTTATTTACGGCATCAGTAGCTCCCTTTAATGTTTTAGCAGGAATTCTCCCAATCCCAATATCCACATCATCAATATTATTAAATTCCTCTTCCCAAACACCTTCATTATCATCCATGAAGCCATAAAAATCATCAGAAGCATAAGTGAATACCGGGTGCAAGGAATTTCTAGACTGATAAACAGGCACCAAATTAGTATTGTCATCTACTCGATGTTTGTAATCATAGGAAGAAGCCCCAAACATCAAAACATATTTTAATTTTCCAGGATTCTTTTGATAAAAATATTTAATATAGTTTCGAATTGCGGACACATCCTTTCTACCTGATCCAAATTCATTGAATATTTTACTTATTTGTACCACTTCAACTTCAAAACCATTATGATTCCTTCTGAAATTAGCTAACTGATTGGCTGCCTGGGCAAAATCATCATAAGCAATAATTATATAATCAGGACTATTATTATTCTTTACACTTTGAGCATCAATTTCTTCAATGAAGGAAAGCTCATGGGCATTGGATTCCTCAAATACCACAAATTTTCTTTCTATAAATTCTTCCTCTTGAGTGAAATTATAGGCCTGATTTTGAATTTCGATCTCTTTATAATTCAATAAATTGCTCACATCCCATACAGATTGGGAAGAGCTAAGCCCGTCAAATTTTAATTGATAAGTTCCTGCATTTTGAAATGCTCTATTTCTTATCACAATCTGTTCATCACTTAGCTTAAGTTCTTCAGGTACTGTCAAAAAGAGATAATCTAAATATCCTTCAGATTTTCCCGAACCCAAAACCTCATGTGCAAGCTGAACTTTGAGTTCATTTCCTGACAAAAGTGAAGTGGTGATAGTAGAATAATTATTGATGATCTCTCCTTTTTGCGAATAAGGAAAAACAGAGAAATTAGAGACCGTTGGCAATTCCTCAGAAGCTAAATCAAACTCATTCAACCTAATATTTAGATTAGCAGCATTATAAGTTTGCGCCATGTACTGAGTGGTCAAGGCTAGTTCCTTAGATTGAGCCATTTCATGCGACAATTTAAATGAAAAGCTTTGAGTTTTATCCACATTAAAGGATTCACCAAACCATTCTCTGCCTGATCGCAATAAATTGGTTTTATCAATTTCATGAAAATACACTGCATCAAACCAATCTATTATCTGATCAGCTTGCATTTCACTAGAACTCAGCTTTTCAATAGATTTTACCTCACTTGCATTAAAATCAATGAAAAAATATAAAGAATCACTATATAAATTATTGCCGTACTGATAAGCTTCTGTGTCAAAATCATAATTTATATTCTGCACGGCATCGGCATAAAAGTACACAACATCATCTGCATCGAAACTGCTGTTATTATTTGCTTCTATTTTTACCGGAATTGCTTGTGGATCAATCGGATAGTCTGCCGCATTTGATTGTGGAATGTGTCCGCCTTGCATTCCATATACCTGAATATTTTTAGGATTAATTTCTTGAGGGTTTAATCCAATTGATTCAATAAAAGATAAGTCTATTTTATGGACACCTTCATTTACTGTAGCCACTTTAATTAATCTTTCTTTCTCTAATATAGATTGGCTGCTAATGCAATGAAAAGCGGAAATGGTCAATATAATACTTAGAAAGTACTTCATTAAATTTATAAATCACTGACTAAACAGCTTTTATATAGAATTAATTTCATATAATATCGCTCTGTATCTTCCTGTATCCCAATGGAATCCATATATCGAATTGGCTATAAATTTTATTCATCCTTAAATCCTGTATCAAGATGCCTAAAAATTATGCTCATTTTTTGAAAATAAAGTAAACTTAATCATTGATAGTAGAATATAAAGCAAGATAACGACAGGCACGGCTGAAAATTGAAATATAGCTATTAATATTATTGCCATTATAATAGTTAAATACCTGAAAATATTATCCCTGAAACTGAAATTTTTAAACTTTAAGGCAATCATAGGCAGTTCCGCTACTAACAGTAATGAAAACACAAGTGAAATAGTAAGTAAAGCAGGAGTTAGAAATAAGAAATCTAGCATCTCCATTTCTCCTAAAAAAAACAAAAATCCAATGAATAAAGCATTGGCAGGTGTAGGCAAGCCAATAAATTCTTCTGATTGGCGCGTGTCAATATTAAATTTGGCTAATCTAAAAGCTGAAAAAACTGCAATTAAAAAAGCTGTAAAACTTAATATACCAGCATCATTCATTTGTAGGAATTGGAAAAGCACATAAGATGGCAAAAAACCAAAAGTCACCATATCGGCCAAAGAATCCAATTGCCTCCCAATTTCAGAATGTACTTTAAGCAATCGAGCCAGCATTCCATCTAAAAAATCGAAAACTGCCGCCAACACAATGCAAAAAGCAACCCATTCAAATTCAAATTGGCTTGCAAAATAAACCCCTACTGCACCTGTAAAGAGATTAGCAGCGGTAATGACATTTGGAATATTCTTTTTTATCATCTTAATTTATTTAATAGCACAGAATGGATTAGTAACTTTTTCTTTTCCCAAAGTAGTTTCAGGGCCATGTCCACAATAAACTTTTACATCATCATGATATTTAAAAAGTTTATTTTGAATGCTGCTAATCAATGTATCATGATCACCACCGGGAAGGTCTGTTCTTCCTATACTGCCATCAAACAATACATCGCCCCCTATAAAAACTTTTTCTTTCTCATTCATAAACCCAATATGCCCTGGGGCATGACCGGGCAGAAATAAAACTTCAAATTCAATATCACCAATTTTATGAATATCGCCTTCTTTTATAAAATGATCTGCTTGGGTAGGCTGATAATTCGCAAATCCATAAGCAGAGGAATAAGTTGGAACCGCCTCCAAAATAGGTAAGTCCTTTTCGTGCATGTATAATTCCACCCCAAATTTATCTTTCACAAAAGCATTTCCTAAAACATGGTCAATATGACAATGCGTGTTAATTAATTGCTGAACTTTTAAGCCTTCTGCTTTAATAAAATTCACCAACTCATCTTGCTCATAACCTTCATAACATCCAGGATCAATTATGGCTGCATTTTTACTATCATCATACACCACATAAGTATTTTCCATAAAAGGATTAAAAACAAATTGCTTTATGTTTATCATATCTATAAAGTTTGATGCAAATTTGCTGAAATTAAAACTGTTTGCCTAAAATAAGGATTACTAAATAGTAAGTCTTAGGCAAAATCAGGAGAACTAATTGAAATATTAGAATCCAATTAATGTATGAAAGTTGACTTTATAATAGTGGGGCATGGATTGGCTTCCGTTGCAGTGGTCGAACACCTAAGAAAACAGAATGCCTCATTTGTAGTTTTTTCGGATGAAAACCCAAATTCCAGTTCCAAAGTGGCGGCCGGATTGTACAATCCCGTTACAGGAAGGAAAATGAAACAAAGCTGGATGGCCGAAAAATTATTCCCTTATCTGGAAGAATTTTATGGTGATTTAGAAAAATTGCTAAATGCTGATTTTCTACATAAAAAAACAATATACAGGCCTTTTCTATCCTTGGAAGATCAAAACGATTGGATGGCAAAAGAGCAGGGCACTAGTATCTTCATTAAAAACACATATACACAACCTCATTACCCAGAATATATCAGTGATGATTTTGGCGGCATTTTGTTAGATAAAAGTGGTTTTCTGGATGTAAAAGAAATGCTGGATCAGCATAAAAATAAACTTCTAGAAGAAAAACAATTCATAAAAGAAAAATTGGAATATGAGAAAATCAAAATCAAAGAAAATCAAATCCAATATGAAGATATTGAAAGTGAAAAGATCGTATTTTGTGATGGCCCATTAAGTCAAAATCCATTTTTCGACTGGCTTCCTACTGCCCCGGTAAAAGGAGAAATCCTTCATATAAAAACTGAAAAACCACTGCCTGAAGATGTTATTTTTAACAGGGGAGTCTTTTTGGTTAAAAATCCTCAGCACGATTATTATAGAGTTGGCGCTACTTATGAATGGAAAAATTTGGATTACGAACCAACAGAAAAAGCTAGGAAGCAACTGACTGACAAATTAGATGATTTACTTAATGTAAAATATGACATTATAGATCAAGTAGCTGGCATTCGACCCGCTTCAAAAGATAGGCGCCCATTAATCGGAAACCATCCTAAAATAAAGAACGTATTTATATTCAACGGTTTAGGCACCAAGGGAGTGTCACTAGTGCCATATTTTGCCCGTCAATTTGTAAATTCATTATTTAATTTAGAAAAATTGAACGATGAAGTAAACATAAACCGTTATAATCCATTATATTCAAGTTAGTATGAATTGGAGATTTATTAAATATACCGCATTCTTTTTCAGCATCACTTTTTTGTGGATGTCTGGATCATTATTTTCTCAAAACGCAGAAGAAGTATATGGTAAAAGTAGAATACAATACCGATACTTTGAGTGGAAATATTACAGCACCCCACATTTTGATATTTATTACTATTATGGCGGGCAGAAACTGGCTAAACAAGTAGCCGAAAATATAGAAGAGGAATTCCTTCGTATCACGGATATAATGGGGTATGCGCCCTATAGTAAGACAAAAGTATTCATCTTCAATAGTAATTTGGATCTCAACCAAAGTAATGTAGGCTTAAACGAGGCACAATTTAGCATTAGTGGTCAAACTAATTTCCTTAAAACCCATATTGAGTTAGCCTTTGGTGGTTCCTACAATGAATTCAAAGAAGAACTTATTTATAAAGTTTCAAAACTGTATGTAAAGGACATGCTTTTTGGTGGCGGGATAGTCTCAGAAGTATTTCAATCCAACTCTTTGTTTACAGTACCTGATTGGTTTATCGATGGAGTAGCGGCCTATATCGCTTATGGTTGGAATGCAGAAATGGACGATTTTATCAGATCCTTTTTAGTTAGAAACCAAGCTGGTAATATTGATAAGCTAGAAGGTAAGGAAGCACAGCTTGCAGGGCAATCCGTTTGGAATTTTATATCAGAAAAATACGGCAGAATTAATATATCCAACACTTTAAATCTTACCAGAATTATTAGGAATGAAGAAAAAAGTATTACCAATACTTTAGGGATTCCTTATAAGGCTTTTTTAAATGAATTTAGATATTTCTACATCAATAATTATTCTGACATTGAAACTCAACAGCCTTCAAACAAAAATCAACTTTCAAAGCCTTGGAGAAAAGACCTGTCCTATAAATCTAAAATCAGTCCGAATGGAGAATATTTAGCCTATTCCATTAATAATAAAGGGAAATACAAAGTAAAATTAAGGGACATAGAAAGTGGGGATGAAAAAACCATTCTTCGTGGTGGGCAAAGAAAATTATCCCAAAATTTTTATAATAACGCACCCGTCTTAGACTGGGGTGATAGTACCACATTAGGTATTGTTAATTATGAAAAAGGAGTTAACATGCTTTATCTTTACGACCCCTATTCTGATAAATTCCAAAAAAGAGACTTAAGAAGGTTTGATCAAGTAAACTATATGGATATTTATCCAAATGGCAAAACTGCGGTTATCAGTGCAAATGTTAATGCTCAATCTGATTTATATTTAATTAGCACCGGCCGACCGAACATAAGAAGGTTGACTAATGATGTTTTTGACAATCTTTATCCAGCTTTCATCCCTGAAACAAAAAAAATAATTTTTGCTTCCAATAGGCATACTGATTCCTTATCAACTGAATTTAAATACGATGACATTACTGATAATTTCAACCTCTTTGAACTAAATATTGATCAGCCAAACAAACTTAATCAGCTAACCAATTATTTTGGACAAAGCACCAATGTTGTGATACCTGATTCCACTACAGCATTTTATTTAAGTGATAAATCCGGTATTTTTAATTTGTACAGATTGGATTTAAATAAAAATACATCTAAGCAAATTACTGCATTTGGATCAGGAATTAAGCAGTATGATATCAAACCTGAATTCAATTACTTCACTTATGTAATGGATGATAATGGAGATGAGAAATTTTACTTAGAACAAGATTTTAATGCAAAAGAGGCAAAATTTCTTCCTTCTACTTTAAGGAAACAAGTTCAATTAAGCAGGAATATAAATAGCCAAGATAAAAATGGAAAGCCTAATAATAAAAGTAATGAAATAGAAATTTCCCAAAGCCCAATTAATAAAAAAGATTCCTCTGAAAAAGGTGAAAACGAAAAAATAAATGATGACAATAAAGATACTAGCAAGCTAAATGCCGATGATTTTGACTTTCAAAAACAAGAATTTGAAGGACGAAAAGAAGAAAGCTCTTTATTGAAGAACCTGAGTAAATTAAGAAGTAAAGCAGGAACGATGGGGCCATTTGATTACGAGCCAACTTTCACTACTGATAATGTAACGGCATCTTGGTTAATAGACCCATTAATTGGTTTATCCATTTATTCCAGATATCAAATGAATGATTTAAGGGAAAACAATAAATTCTATGGCGGTTTTAATTTCTCCCTTCAAGATTTTAAAAGTGGATTAGTATTTGGTGAATATCATTACCTGGAGAGGTTAATGGATTACAGCGTTCGGTTTGAAAGAGAAGTTTACGCTAAAAAGTTAAACGATAGATTTACAGATCAAACTTATGCATTAAATACATTGAGTTTTGGTGGTTCATATCCGCTTTCTAACAGTTCTAGCATAAGTGTTAAGCCTCATTTCGTATATAAACAATATACAGAAAGCAGTTTTAATGTATTGACTCAAAGTGGAAGTTTAAAAAAGGAACCTATTCAAAATGAACTGCTATTTGGAGGGAAAATTGAATATGTATTTGATAATTCCGAACCCATTGGCCTTAATATGAGGCAAGGCTTAAGAGGAAAAGTAGCTTTTGAAAACTACACAAGCGGATTTAATGAAGGCCAATCATTTAGCAAACTGTATTTGGACTTCAGGAATTATCAAAAAGTATTCAGGGAAATCACATTTGCCACCCGATTATATGCCGGAGGATTTTTTGGTCAGAATTCACCATATTTTATGCTTGGTGGAGTTGATAACTGGGTGTTTAGACAAGTAAATGAGCCCGATCCTGGAACAGAAATATCCCCAGAAGAAAACCCATTAGCCCTTACCTCTGCTGAAAGCTCAATTTTTAATTCAAACATTCTTTTTCATGAATTTGTCACTGGATTAAGAGGATTCCAATTAAATGAATTTAGTGGTAAAAATGTAATTTTGTTAAGCAATGAACTTAGACTTCCGCTTTTTAGAGTATTGAGTAATAACTCTATGACTTCTAACTTTGCGAAAAATTTTCAGCTCATCGGCTTTTATGATATTGGTACTGCTTGGTTGGGAGGAAGCCCTTGGGATCAGGACAATAGCATCAACCGTCAGAAAATAGAAAATGATAATTTTAAGGCCGTCATTAGAAATTATAAAAACCCTTGGCTATCTTCGCTCGGATTAGGATTACGCACAACTGTCTTAGGCTATTATGTGAGGCTTGATTACGCCTACCCTATAGAAGATTATATTGTTCAGGATCCTAAGTTAAGTTTAAGTATCGGCTACGATTTTTAAGCAATTCCACACAAGAAACATTATAAATTGATATTCAGAGCTAAAAGTATTTTTGGTGAATATATAAATACAGACATTAAAATTTCATGATAAAATCAATGACTGGCTTTGGCATTGCTGAAGCACAAAACGATAACATTACCGTTGAGGTAGAAATCAAAACCCTCAATTCTAAATTTTTAGACTTGTCTTTGAAGCTTCCTAAAGTTTTGAATTCAAAAGAAATTGAGGTTCGGAATTTAATCACTCAAATGCTCATTAGGGGAAAAGCTTCTGTTTCCATAAATATTTCCAAAAAGAATAAGCAATTGGCTTTGCCCAATATAGATCAAGAACTTTTTGCGGCTTATTTGGATAAACTTTCAGAGTTAGAGGAATTGAACGGGAGAAAATTCCATGACATTATGAAAATGTCTTTGGAAGCGCCTGAAATCATAAAATATGAGGATGACCAACTGACAGAAGAAGATCAACTTCTGATAATTGACACCCTTAAAAATGCTTTGGAAAAATGTAATGAATTCAGGGATTCAGAAGGCAAAACAGTTAGTGATGTTTTAGCAGGCTATATCAATACCATTTCAGAAAAATTGGAAAAGGCTAAAGAAATTGAGCCTAAAAGAATGGAGAAAATCCGTACCCGACTGCAAAATAATATTAAAGAATTGACCCTTTCTGTGGATTACGATCAGGAAAGATTGGAGCAGGAATTAATTTACTATTCTGAAAAATTGGATGTAAACGAAGAAGTGGAACGCTTATCCATCCATTTAAAATATTTCTTAGATACACTCAAAAGCCAAGCCGAATCGCACGGCAAAAAACTGGGCTTTATCAGTCAGGAAATCGGCAGGGAAATCAACACATTAGGCTCCAAGGCAAATGATTCAGACTTGCAGGAGCAGGTAATTCAAATGAAAGAGGAATTGGAGAAGATAAAGGAACAGAGTTTGAATGTTTTGTAAAAGAATAGAATTAAGGGAATGCGAACCTATCCCTTAATTCGTAATTAACAACAACCCTCAAACTTTCACTGTTTTCCATTTACCTCTTGTAAACAACCAAAGCGTAAACAAGCCAACAGAGGTTTCTGATATAAATACTGCCCAGAAAACCCCTGAATGTCCCCAATTCATTGAAATAGCAAGAAAATAAGCCAAGGGAATCTGAATTAACCAAAAGAACACCAAATTGATTTTTGTTGGTGTTTGTGTATCTCCTGCCCCATTAAATGCGGAAGTGGAAACCATCCACCACCCATACACAAAATAAGAATAAGAAAGGATTTGTAACCATTCTCCTCCAATACCAATAACACTTGCATCATCCGAAAAGATACGCATCAATGGTTCATTGAAGAAAAAATAAATTAAAGATACCCCTATCAAAATAATCATATTATAAAACCCAATTTTCCATACAGAGGATTCAGCCCGATCTGGATTTTTGGCTCCTAAGTTTTGCCCTACTAAAGTGGCTGCGGCATTAGCCAATCCAAAAGCAGGCATCATGGTAAACATCATAATCCTCATGGCAATGGTAGCTCCAGCCACTGCCTCGCTTCCAACATCTGCCAATATGCGCATTAAGAAAATCCAGGAAGTCATAGCCACTATCATTTGCCCCACCCCGCCCAAGGAAGTCCGGAAAATATTAAACATAGCTTTAGCATTCCAATGGACATGAGGACGTTTTATTTTGATATGTTTACTTCCTTTAAAAAGTACCCATAATTGCACTATAACACCGATTCCTCTGCCAATATTTGTAGCAATGGCTGCTCCTTCTATACCAAAAGCAGGAATTGGTCCTAAACCAAAAATAAAAAGCGGATCTAAAATAATATTGATCACATTGGAAATAATCAATACACGCATGGCAATTGCCGCATCTCCGGCTCCCCTGAAAATGGCATTAATTACAAAAAGAAGCATAATAATGGCATTTCCGCCCAACATCCATTGCGTATACCGATATCCATTTTGAACCGACCATTCGTCTCCGCCCATTAGCGTTAATAATTCCTTGGAAAAGAAAATTCCTCCGATTGCAAAAGGTGCAGACGCCAATAGCGCAAGGAAAATAGATTGAACAGCCGAACTTCCCGCATCTTCTGTGCTTTTCTCTCCTATTCTACGGGCAATAATAGCCGTAACTGCCATTGATAAACCCATGCCAATTGAATATAACAGAAATAGATAAGTTTCGGTTAGACCTACTGTAGCTACGGCAGAAGCTCCTAACTTCCCAACAAAATAAATATCTACTACGGCAAATGTAGATTCCATCACCAATTCCAAAATCATGGGAATAGCCAATAAAAAGATAGCCCTTCTGAGTCCAATTGTAGTATAATCTACCTCGGTACCACGAATGGCATTTTTTAATTCCTGCCAAATGGAAGGACGGGAAAGCGTATCTGAAATTTTTTTTTCTTTCATGTGTATATTGTTTGCTTTTAACGGCCACATGGAACAGTCAAGGTTCACAAGCATAGTTAACCAACCTTCAAAGACCTGTTATATTCATTTCGGTTTGTAAACAGGGTATATGACTATTTCATATAGGACTATAAATGAATTTTAATCTTCTGATAAAATGATGTCTTGAAGTATTTCAGATTTAAAACCAGTACTCGCCAATAAACGGATTACCCCCTCATCATCTACTAAGTCATCTGTTTCCACTCGCAGAATATTATCACAATCTTCCAAATCAAAATTGGCTTTGTAGTGAGAAAACACTTGGCGGATTTTCTGAATAAGCAAATCGGCTTGTTTTTGATCTTTTACATTTGTTTTAAACACCTCAACCATATAAAAATTAGGTCAATTACTTTTGGGGATGATAAATAAGTAAAATATTTCCGCATTTAAAATATTGACAATCAAACAGCTACAAATTAATGTGATTCCTCCTGCAAAACAGCCAACACATTTCCTGCAGGATCTTCAAACCAGGCGATATCTGGTCCCATGTTCTCACTCAATCCTCGGAATACTCCCTTTTCATCCTGTGGCAAATCTTCTCGATTATAAAAAAGCAAGGATATCCCCTTTTCCTTTAAAACTTCTACAGCCGCATCGATGTCTTCTACTACAAAATTAAGAACCGTAAAAGATGCCGGTTGATGATCCGATTTCGGATAAATAAAAGTTTGTTGTCCACTAGGAAGCAGAGGAGAAAACCCCATATCATCCTCATCCCTGATAGAAAGACCCAATATATCTTGATAGAAAGTTTTTGCTTTAGTCAGATCATCTACTGAGAAAGTGCTAAAAGTTGATTTTAAATTTAACATGTCTATTTTGTTTAGTTCATCGAGTTCTCTTATCATTTGGCATTTTCATCCACTTGAAAAAGCCCAAACGTATTGCCCTCAGTATCCAAAAAATAAGCTTGCCAACATTTCCCGGGAACAGCGAACTTTGGAAGGGCAATCTTTCCGCCAAGATTTAATATCTTATTGGATGCAGCATCTATATCATCTACCTCCATAGAATTAACAAATGCATTTGTTCCACATTCCTGGGGAGGAGTATCGGCAGGTCGCTTTAGCATTCCGCCAAACATCCCTCCAGTATGGATATTCCAATATTCTATTGGTAGCCCTTCATGCTTTTCGAACTTCCAGCCGAATAACTCATTATAGAACTTTGCTGCCCTTTGGGTGTCATCTGCTTGGATTTCAAAGTAAAAATGTGTCTCCATAATCATTATAATTTAAAAATGGCAGCCCATAAGCTTACGAATTAGCTTCAACATAATTCTTAAAATTGTTTAATATGGCTTGCCAACCTTGCTTTTGCATTTCCACAGAATTCTCTTTTTCCGCATCAAATATGGTGGTGACATTGGTAGCATTATTGATACTTTTAAAATGAGTAGTCACCTGCCTACCATCAGTTAGAATATAGGTCATTTTCTGTTGATCAAGCACTTCATCATAAATTGCTGCAAAATCAAAACCAAAACTTCCATCCTTGGCTTCCATTCTGGTATAATATTTTCCCCCCGCTTTCAATTCGTTCTCCGCTTTCGGGCAATGCCAGTCATCCGAAGCAAAATTCCATTTAGTTATATGCTCAGGATTAGTCCAATAATCCCAAACTTTTTGACTATCTGCTTTTATTGTTGCTTCAATTGAAATCTTTGAATCCTTCATATTTACATCTTTAATGTGATCACTTTATAATAGGAAGATACCTGTCTTTATTATCGATAATTATCCAAATAAGAATTGCCCAAATTACTAAGGCAATAGGCAAGCCTGATGGGGCTACAAAAATATGGGTTAACAAAACACCCACCATTACTGGAAATATGATCAAAACCCCTAGGGCTCTGGTTTTAGGAATAATAATTAAAATACCTCCTAATAATTCTGCGACACCAATCAATGGTAATAACCATGCTATTTCCATTAATGCCTCATTGTCTCTCATTACATTTTCAGGTAAATCCTCAGGTATTGGCATATAATTAAGAAACTTATTTAAGCCAGAATTTATCATCATAAGCCCTAAAAGAAGGGAGAAGACAAACAATATTTTCGTTTTCATATCTCTTATTTTTTTGATAAGAATAATTCTTCCAATTGCTCCAAAACAGCCATAAAACCTTCTTTGAAACCCATTTCAATTATGGTTTCCAAATCACTTAGTTTCTCATGCTTGATTTCAACCTTAACCAATGTTCCTTCACCCATTTCTTCAAAATCAATATTCCACTTGGATCTGGGTAGTTCTTCATTGATGTTTCCCTCCTTATCACAAAATCCATCTTTAAATTGAAAGTTAGATTTAGGCGTGATGGAGGTGTATTCTGCAAATGACCAATGTTCTTCACCTTCTGGACTGCACATTGCATATAGTCTTTTACCCCCTACCTTGAATTCCATGGATTTGGTTTTAGAAATCCATGGATTTGGCGCCCACCATTGATCAAGAATTTCAGCTTTTGTATAGGCGTCCCACACTAATGAAAGTCCTGCTGAAAATTCACGTTGTACATAAACCGTGTTGGTCTCTTTGTCTACAGTAAAATCAGTTTTCAAATTTGTGTTCATTTCTCTTTATTTTTCATTGTTTCTAATACGTTATCAAGTGCATTGAAACGGTCTTCCCAAATTTTCCTGAATTGCTCTAACCATCGATCTACTTCCTTGATTTTATCAATTTTGAGTTCATAATACACTTCTCTGCCCTGATGCTTTTGTTCCACCAATTCACATTCCGTCAGTACCTTCAAATGCTTAGACACCGCTTGACGACTACTGTCAAAATGATCTGCCAATACATTTGGTGTCATTGCTTGTAATGCAATCAATCCGATAATTGCTCTTCTTGTGGGGTCAGCTATTGCCTGAAAAACATCCCTTCTCATTGTTATTGATATTATTTATGAAACCGTTTGGTTGCTAATTTAAATGCAACCTTTTGGTTTCGCAAATTTTTCTAGACTTTTTTGAAGATTGTTATAGCTTTGAACTTTATTATTTCAGATTCAAAGAATAAATCTTTTAGCTATTTTGCCTCACAATAATTTTTTAAGCTTTGTAAAAACATTGCCCAGTTGTAATTGCACCATCTATAGAAATCTGTCACTTCTTCCCAATCATAATGCTTAAGAGTAATTTGGGTACCTTTCCCGTTTTCGTATAATTCAAAAGATATTTTAGTCCCGATCCATTCAGGGTCAGAATCTATACACTTCCAAAGTACTTTCTCATTATCCTTCAATTCAAGTACTTTCATTTTGGTGATATACCCTTCATCAAAATCGAATTCATTTACAAAATTGATTTCAGGCTTAACTTTAAGTTTATTCGTCCATACTTGGGATAAACCTTCTTGTGAAATTAATGCTTGATAGATTACAGAAGCAGGGGCTTTTATATAATTTATTAATTCTATCGATTCCATATATGCATATTTAAGTTTAAGTTGACATAGGTCAACCCCAAAACGGTCAGACGCCTCGGAAAAATCTTAATTTTAAAAGTCACCTTGAAAGTGTATAAATTAGCTTTATAAGAGTAATCATTCAAAATGCGTCAGACCGGTTTTTCATAATTAAGCATCCAGCGAACTCCAAATTGATCGATTAGCATAGCAAATTTTGCTCCCCAAAACTGGTCTTTCAATTCATCCAGAATTTTTCCTCCTTCCGACAATTGCTCATACAATTGATTAATTTCTTCTTCGGATTGGCAATTCAAATTGATTTCTACATTATTTCCTCTTTTGAGCTCTCCCATTCCGCACATATCAGAAGCCATTATCATAAAATCGCCATTTTCTAAACTGGAATGAAGCATTTGATTCTGAATTTCAGCAGGAAACTGATCCTTCGCAGGAGAATCTTTGATGGGCATCAATTCGAGCTTTCCACCAAAAATCTTCTGGTAGAATGTCATTGCATTTCGACAATTCCCATCAAAATGGAAATATGCTTGTGTAGTTTTTTTCATAATATAATTCTTAAAAAATGATCAATTATTTAATGCCTATTGCATAGGAAATCATATTTTTAATTTTTGCTTTTTTACTATTATTCTCAAATTCATATACATCGCAAAAACCAAATCTATCTCCGTTTTTCATTAAAAAACTTCCATCGCAAGCGGCATCAGTACCGTGAGTTATAATGTGATCTATATTGATTTCCACGGCTGTATAATCTTTCATGGATTCTAAATCTTTAGCCACTTCCGCTTTTCCATTCATTACTTTGTCTCCCACCATTTCCCATTGCACATCTTCGGTCAACATATCAAGAATAAGCTGAACTTCCCCTTTTGCAAATGCTATATTTAAATCTTTTAATAGTTGTTTTCGGGGAGCATTTCCACAATTCGCTTTACAATTAATTTTCATATCACTAATGATTAAATTTTAAATTGGCTCATTTGCCAGAACTAATTTTTATTGGCATTGAAAAATACATTAAACTTATGTCCGTCTGGATCGGCAAACACACATACGTAATACCCATTTTCATCGTACATTTTTTTGGAATCCTTCTTAGGATCGAAATGAATTGCTCCCCCAACTTCCTTTACTTTTTCTACCCAATTATCCACTTCTTCTTTACTTTCTGCAGAAAGGGTAAACATAATTTCATTTCCATTCTTTAAATCTGCAATCTCTCCTTCGAGACTAGTCTTAAATCTTTCTTCTTCGAAAAAATGGATTACAAAATCATCATCTCCCACCACAAAACTGGCTAACTCTTTAGTGGAAGGTGGACAATTTGGTTCAAAACCCAATCTCAGGTAGAAATCCCAAGTTTTCTCAACATCCTTTACAGCTAAATTTGCCCAAATCTTTTTTGCATTCATACTGGCTTATTTAATAGGTACGATTGAATTAATATCACATCAACAAATTTACAGATGTATAATCTTTTTAATGAAGTGTGAACCCGACATTATGAGGGGTGAAATACGTCAAGGTATATTTTTGCCAATAAAAAATACTATTGTTGTAAAACCGTTAGTATTTTATAACTAAAACTACTAACTTAAAATACAGTTAAAGGTAGTTTTGCGACTACATCTGTATTTCTAATAGTTGAATTACTACTTATGAAACATGTTTCCATTCTTTTATTAAATGATGTTAATCTGGGCAGCTTAGAAAATGCTCGCCAAGGATTAATGAAAGCCAATGAATTCTTAAAATCAAAAGGGGAAAAAGCTGCATTTCAAATTGAATTGGTAGGATTAACCGCAGATGTACAACTCAGTAAAGGACTATATGCTGTGCATGTCGATAAGATTTTGACAGAAATCCCAAAAACTGATATGATCATAATTCCTCCTGTTCAAAATGATTTATTAGAATCCCTTAAATCAAATGAGGGATTTATTCCCTGGATAATAGAGCAATATAATGCTGGTGCAGAAGTGGTGAGTTTATGCTTAGGGGCTTTCATTTTAGGAAGCACGGGCTTACTAAACGGCAAAGATTGTGTTACACACTGGCAAGCTGCTCATCAATTTCAGCAATTATTTCCTAAAGCTCGATTAATGCCTGATAAACTCTTGACTGATGAGGACAGGATTTATACAGGAGGCGGTGCCTTTTCTTCTGCTAACTTAATTCTTTACATCATAGAAAAACATATTGGAAGAGAAGCTTCCGTTTTTTGTTCTAAAATATTTCAAATAGATATGGGCAGAAATTCTCAAACTCCTTTTATCATTTTTACAGGACAGAAGGATCATGCTGATGAGGAAATAAAAACCCTTCAAGAGCATTTAGAAAAGAATTATCAGGAAAAAATATCAGTGGATGAACTTTCCCGAGACTATGGAATTGGAAGAAGAAGCCTGGAAAGGAGGTTCAAAAAAGCTACAGGAAATACTGTGATAGAATATTTTCAACGTGTAAAAGTTGAAGCTGCTAAAAGAGAACTGGAAAAAGGATTTAAAACGATTAGTGAGGTGATGTTTGATGTTGGCTATTCTGATCACAAATCATTCAGAAACGTGTTTCGAAAATATTCGGGAATGTCCCCTGCTCATTACAAAACAAAATATGTAAATGAACCGCTATTGGTTAGTTAGGCTTAATCTCAATCGATTTCAGAACTTAACATTCAATAAACCTCAAACTCCACTTCCTGAGTTCCATCGCCTTCTGTTAATCTTAAGGTTTTGATTTCTCCGCCTAAATCCGTGTGTACCAAATTAGATTGGGTATCAAACTCATCAAACAAAACAGTATTGGTGATTCTGAAATTCTTGGGTTTCCTTACTTTATAGATTTCCTGATATACCCAAAGCACATTTTCCTCTAATTCGCTGCCGATATAGGTGATCTCTTTTTCCTTACCATCAATTTCAACTGCAAATCTTTTGGAATAATAATCCTTTACCATCTCATCAATTTCAGCAGTGCTTTCCATTGCCAAAATATCAAGCCTTACATTATAATGTTTATTCAAGGTCTGCTCAAAATCATCTACAAATACTTTGTGCATAATCTGAACTGATTTGGTGTCTTCTTTATAAACCAAATCCGTAATGGAAACATAAAAGGGATGCAGCAATCCGCTAAGCATCCAGAAAAAACCGATAATAAAATTACTGTATAACATTTTTGAAAGTCTCGTGTCTGTTTTGCAAAATTATGGTAATATTATGTTTTAATACCATAAAACTGAAAAATTACAAATAGAGCCTATTAGACAATAATTAGAGATATTTTATATCTATTTGATATTCAGTACCAAATGACAATTATTTTGTATTATTAATTTTAAGATTCTATTTAAAGAATATGTCAACATTTCAAGCCTACTTTCTAGAAGGATTAGACCACATATTGGATATTAACGGATACGATCACATTTTATTCGTTTTAGCATTAGCTGCCATTTATTTAATGCGCGATTGGAGAAAGGTTTTAATCTTAATAACTGCTTTTACAATCGGGCACTCCATCACCCTGGCATTATCTACCTTAGATTATGTGAAAATAAATCCTGCATTAATAGAGTTCTTAATCCCCGTAACGATTTTTATAACCGCTTTTGCTAATCTGTTTAAAAAAGAAAGGGATTTAAAAAGCTCTGGGAACATGCAATTAAATTATATTTTCGCTTTGCTTTTTGGATTGATTCATGGATTAGGTTTTAGCAATTATTTAAAAGCTATTTTGGGCAAAAACAGTTCGATAGTGATGGAGTTATTGGCATTCAATATAGGATTAGAAGTAGGGCAAATCATTATAGTGCTGGTCTTCTTGGTATTATCTTTTATCTTTATAGACCTTTTTGGCATGAAAAGAAGAGATTGGGTGCTAATTGTTTCCAGCGCCATTGCGGGAATAGCCGTAACAATTATGATGGAAACAAAATTTTGGTAAGTAGTACATTAAATTAAAATAGATATGAAGAGAATATTTACCGCCTTTATGGCACTTTTTGCTTTTGCAGCAACTGCTCAAGAGTATAAAAACCAAGGCAAATTCGAGCAATTGGATTATATGTTGAGGTCACCGAATGTTTACAGAACAGCATCAGGTGCGCCAGGTCACATGTATTGGCAACAAAAAGCCGATTACAAAATTGATGTAACCTTAGACGAAGGAAAAAATCAAATTATTGGTTCTGAAACCATTACTTATACCAACAATTCCCCGGATGATTTGACCTATCTATGGGTTCAGCTTGACCAGAATATGCGAGCAAAAAACAGCATGACTTATGATGTTGCTGAAACCAGTGTTCCGGATAGAGCAAGTGAAGGACAAATCGACCGCATGATGGGCTATCCTGATTATGATGGAGGTCACAAAATTCAAAAATTGGTAGATGCTGAGGGTAATGATATGAATTACACCATCAATAATACCATGATGAGAATTGATTTGGACGAGCCTTTAAAAGCAGGTGAAGAGATTTCTTTCTCTATTGATTGGTATTACAACATCAACGACAGAGCCAGAATGGGCGGTCGTGGTGGATTTGACCACTTTGAGGATGATGACAATACGGTTTATACCATCACGCAATGGTTCCCAAGAATGGCGGTTTATAATGATTTCGAAGGATGGCAAAATAAGCAATTCATCGGAAGCGGTGAGTTTGCATTGCCTTTCGGAGATTATGAAGTGAACATTACCGTTCCGGAAGATCATATTGTAGCATCTACAGGTGAATTACAAAATGCTGAAGATGTATTGACTGAAGATCAACTGGAAAGATGGGAAGAATCAAAAACTGCTGATGATCCGGTTTTGATTGTAACTAAAAAAGAAGCTGAGAAAGCTGAGAAGAAAAAAGCATCAGGTACTAAAACCTGGACTTACCATGCAGAAAATGTTCGTGACTTTGCGTTTGGTTCTTCCCGTAAATTTATTTGGGATGCTATGGGTGTTGATATCGAAGGCAAAACCGTAATGGCAATGTCTTATTTCCCAAAAGAAGCTTGGGGATTATGGGATAAATATTCAACAAGAGTTGTAGCTCACACTTTGGAAGTATATTCAAGAATGACGATTCCTTACCCTTATCCTGTGGCTATATCAGTTGAAGCTGCAAACGGAATGGAATACCCAATGATTTGCTTCAACTACGGAAGACCTGCTCCAGATGGCACCTATTCAGCCAGAACTAAATATGGCATGATAGGCGTAATCATTCATGAGGTGGGACATAACTTCTTCCCAATGATTGTAAACTCTGATGAGCGCCAGTGGACTTGGATGGATGAAGGATTAAACAGTTTTGTGCAGTTTGTAGCTGAGCAAGAATGGGAGCCTAATTACCCAAGCCGTAGAGGGCCAGCAGGAAATATTGTTTCTTATATGAAAGGGGATAAAAACAATATCCGTCCGATTATGACCAATTCTGAAAATATTATTCAGTTTGGAAATAATGCTTATGGAAAACCTGCTACTGCATTAAATATATTAAGAGAAACTGTAATGGGCAGAGATCTTTTTGATAAATCATTTAAAACTTTCTCTGAAAGATGGGCTTTCAAACACCCTACTCCAACTGACTTTTTCCGCACCATGGAAGATGCTTCTGCAGTTGATTTAGATTGGTTCTGGAGAGGTTGGTTCTACAGCACTGACCATGTAGACATCGCTATTGAAGATGTGGAATGGTACAAGTTGGATTCTAAAAATCCTGATGTAGAAAACAAAATCAGAAAAGAAAGAGCAGAGGAAGGAAGCTATCATGTAACTCCTGATAAAAACAATGAAGAAGGTGTTAAAACAGTAGTCGAAAAGCATCCTGAACTGAAAGATTTCTATAATAGCTACGATCCTTTTGAAGTGGATAGTGATGACAGAAAAGCATATAAATCATTCAGAGCTTCTTTATCTCCTAAAGAGAAAGAATTAATGGATGGTGGATATAATTTCTACGAAGTTAAATATGAAAACAAAGGTGGGCTAGTAATGCCAATCATTGTGGAAGTTACTTATACAGATGGCAGCAAAGAAACTTTAAAATACCCTGCTGAAATCTGGAGAAAGAGGGAAAATACTGCTACTAAGGTGATTATCTCACAAAAGGAAATCGTTCAATTTCAGGTGGATCCTAAACGAGAAACGGCTGATGTAGATGAAGAAAACAACTACTGGCCACCAAGAAGCATTCCTAACAAATTTGAATTATATCAAAGAAAGAATTCAACTCCAAGAGGGCAATCTCCTGAGGATAATGAAATGAGTCGAAACAAATAATATTTACCATAAAATATTTTAACCACAAAAGAGTTAAGCTGTCCCAACAAATCGGGATAGAAAACAAAAGTATAATTGCCGTTGGCAATTAAAATGAGCATAAAACCTCAAGTACTTTTGGTCAACTTGATTCTTTTGTGGTTTTTTATTTAGAATAGAAAAATATATTAACTTCTATATAACAATATTTCATTTTCCTAGCCGAGACCCTATAATCCTCTCTAGCAACACCCCTGAAGTCCCCGCCAGCTGGCGGGTACAATCTCACAGATTTGCATCAGCAGCAAATAATAAAATCACCGCTATTCTCTAATTTAGCAAAAATCCTAAAATCTCATTTGAAGTTCAGTTTAAGGACTACGATGCCTTGAAATAAACATTACCCCCCTTTGTGCCTGAATAAGCAGACAGGTCCTTAGTCGATTTCTTGGAGATACTCGTATGTTTACAGTCATAAAATAAATATACCGTACTTATGTCAGACATTTGAAATGTCGGACATTAATCAATTGGATTATCACAAAATATCTTGAATTATCTAACTGTGCCAATAAAATGTCCGACATAGACTAATTTTATCGATAAGTCTTACTGTATGAGACCAGGAAAAGGACAATACAAAATTGGTTGGTTAAGTAGAATGTCTGACATGGGCTAACCCTCATTGTGAAGCTTTGAGTTTAACTTTGAGAATCTTAGTGGTTAAAAGAAAACAGCCTTAGGCTGTAAGTTCATTTAAAAAAACAAAGGCAGGGAACAACCCCTGCCTTTTACCTAAACAAAACTACTCCTGTTTTTACACGAAAATTTTTATGATTTCAACCATGCTTTGGCATCCTCCAAGCTGTTGAAATATTGAAAATTTAATTTTCCTTTCTGCTTGTCTAAAATATTTTTAGCAGCAAATTTTCTAAATACATCTTTTGAAACTACCACCGCAATTTTCTCCACTTCTTGTGCTGCTTTAGGTATTAATGACTCAGATACCCACTTTTGATCTTCTAATGACAGTAATCCAGCATCAGTATTGTTTTGAAGCCAATTTTTGATGTGCGGTTGCTTACATAAATCATAATTCGCTAACATAGCAGCGCGATAATCTTCACTTTTTAAACTTCCATGAAAGGTGATCTTGGCAGCTTGAACATCGCCCTGTTCTTCAATGGTTACATTTTCTTTTTGAGAAACTATAGTTGACATATTTTTATGAATTTTATACAATACAAAATTAACAGACTAGTTCAAGAGTATTTTATATAGCTTAAACTCAAAGTTACAGAAGTAGTTCTTTGCTACATTTTCAATAATCTTCTCCTCTTTATTTTATATTACGGAAAAATACAATTGCATTAAAACAGAAACAAGCTACATTATTTCTTTAAATTAATTAGTGTTAGATTTTTATTCTGAATTTTTAAATAAAAATCTATGTAATAAAATTTTGTATTGATTACATTTAATTTTAAAAACATTATTAATGAAGAAATATAGCCCTCAACAGCTTGCATTGCGCAATGGACAGGACAGAGAAGAAATCTGGATAGCTTATAAGGGAATTATATATGATGTCACCAATTCCAAACTTTGGAAAAATGGAACGCATTACGAACATTGGTCAGGGCAAGATTTAACTGATGAATTAAAAGATGCTCCACATACAGAAATAGTGTTTGAAAGATTAAATATAATAGGAGAATTAATCCAATGAATCAGTCGGATTGACAGACTTATTGATACTTTCCTCTATTTTAACATCCGCCTCTTTTTCATTTCCTTCCTCTTTATTAAAGGATATTAAAACAAATGGGATCAGGAAGAAAGTTAGGATAATATAAACAAAACCAGCAATTCTAAATTTCATAGCCAATCGACCGAACGACTTCGCCATTTTAACAGGGATATTTCGAATAATAGGAAATGGCAGAAAAATTAACACCCCTATTAAATTAAAAAATAAATGAACCAAGGCAATACTTACCGCAGCCTCTGATTTAAAAAGGGCTGCAATTAATGCCGTAATGGTGGTCCCGATATTTGCCCCTAATATAAAAGTGAAACTTTGCTTTAAGCTGATTTTCCTTGTTGCCACAAATGGGACAATCACTGAGGTGGTTACCGAGCTACTTTGAACACCAGCAGTAAATACAATACCCCAGAAAAAAGACCTGTACGGGCTACCAAAGAAGTATCTTTGTAAAAATTCCCTTGAACCACCTGTAATAGATTTATATAAGGTCTTAGATAAAAATTTCACAGTTATGGCAAGCATTACAAATGAGGAAATAGCCAAAACAACAGGATAAGGAATCAAACCTCCAATAAACAACACTATAGGCTTAGTAAACAGGAAGTATCTAAATTCTGAATTTTGGGCTACATAATCTGCTCCTAAAATGAAATTGGATGCTGAAGAGGACAGGTTGGTTAATAGTCCATAATTATATTCTAAAGGAAATAATATAGCCACTACCAATATATTAAAGAAATCATGGACAACCCCTGCCCCTATAGCTTTTCTGAATTCATCCCTATTGGTAATAAAACTTAAAGAAACCAAAGTACTGGTTAAGGTGGTCCCGATATTGGCTCCCATAATCATAGGAATAGCATCTGAAAATTCAATAGAACCAGAAGCCACTACTGCCACAATCATAGATGTACTTGTACTGCTACTTTGGATAATTGCCGTAATCAACAATCCAATAAATAAACTTATAAATGGATTGGCAGTCAGACTTATAATGGAATTGACTACATCCTTATTTAATACACGAAATGAATATCCTATTAAATCTATTGCTAATAAGAATAGAAAAATAATAAATACAATCAATGCAATCCGTTTCAGGATCGATTGCCAACTTTGTTTATTATGTAGAACAGATGTCTTGATGATTTAATATTTATGGTAATTTTCGATACACAAAATTAAAAGCTAATTAGAGTAAACTAGCATTTATAGGATAAAACAATTGTTAAGAAAAAAACAAGCTTATTAGCCTTTAAACCAAATAATCTAACTTTATGTGAACAGAAAATTAATTTAATGTGAATACTATTAATAATTTATTAACAATTAAATAATCTAGATTGGCAATTTATACCTCATACTTTCTTCAAGAATAATTAGATTTGCACTTGAACCACGAAATTGTATTTAATTATAACATTGAATCATAGTTTTTTATGGCTAAGAATCCATTAGAAAAGTATAATAGAAACAAAGTTGGTGAAATAACCTATCGCACATTTGAGATTGCCAGACGTGAGAAATCCTTTATTTCGTTTATTGCAATTCTAACATTCCTTTGTGGAATAGTTACCCCTTACCCTAGTATTGCCATGTGGGTAGGTTTTAGTATAGCTGCCTATTCAGCAATTGCAAATGATAGTATCCAAACTATAGGTACATTTATAGCATCAAATAGCCATCGAAAATGGTGGATTCTATGGCTATTTATGGGTATTATATTCTTAGCAACAGTAGGTTACAGCTGGTTTGTTTACGATGGAGATGTTAGTCATCAGAGATTAGCTTCTAAAGGCTTTAATGAAGCCCCTGATACATTTAGTTTCTTGCAACTTGCAGCACCTATATTATTACTGATCTTAACAAGACTAAGAATGCCGGTTTCGACATCTGTCTTGCTTTTAAGTGCATTTTCAACCCAAGCCAGTTCTATCGGAAAAGTTTTAACCAAAAGTTTTGCGGGTTATATTTTAGCTTTTATCGTAGCCATGATTGTATGGTTCATTGTTAAAAAATTTGTTTCAAAATATTTCAAAGGTAAAAAGCCTGCTAAGTTCTGGACTCCCTTACAATGGATTACAAGTGGTGCACTTTGGTCTATATGGATTGCACAAGATGCTGCCAACATTGCCGTCTTTTTACCACGAAGCTTAAGTATTTATGAGTTTATTGGTTTTGCTGGTTTTATCTTTTTTGGACTTGGAGTATTATTCTTTTTAAAAGGAGACAAAATTCAAAGTATTGTAAATGAAAAAGCAGGAGTTACTGACGTAAGGGGAGCCACAATTGTTGACTTGATTTATGCAGCCCTACTCTATTACTTTAAGGTAGTTAGTACTATTCCAATCAGTACTACCTGGGTATTTATTGGATTATTAGGAGGTAGAGAATTAGCAATTGCCTTAGGTAAAAGAAGGGCGAAGAAACGTAAAAAGTCTTCCTTCAAAGCATTTAAATTACTAGGTCGAGACCTTGCTTATGCCTCTATCGGGTTACTTTTATCTTTAATTCTAGCATTTGCAATCAACGCTGATTTACGAAGACAAATATTAGAAAGCCTTAACATTACTGTTAATTTCTAATTATTCATATTCGATTTTTTTAAACAGACAATTTTTTCAGCTCGACACTCAAAACAAGCAATGTTAAAAATTTCATTTATTACATTTATAATGTCTTTGTGCGTATTTTTTTCATCCGCACAAGACATTACAAACAATAGTTTCGGAAAAGGCATCAAATTAACAGCAAGGGATTCGTCTTACAATATGAAATTCAGTGCACGTTTTCAAACGCTGTATGATGGAGAAAGAAATTTGGAGACAGGCGCATGGTCAGATGCCATGATGGTTAGAAGAACCAGGCTTAAATTTTCCGGATTTGCCTATTCCCCTAAAATAAGATACAAACTGGAGTTAGCCTTAAGTAATAGGGACAATGGTAAAATTGCCCCTGAAACTAATTTAGCCGCCAATATAGTATTAGATGCTGTGGTTAAATATGAGTTTATAAAAAATTGGGAATTATGGTTTGGTCAAACAAAATTACCCGGTAACAGAGAGCGTGTTATTTCCTCTCAGAATTTACAATTTGTAGACCGTAGCCTTGTTAATTCAAGATTTACCATTGACCGTGGAGTTGGTGTTCAGCTTCGCCATAAGCATAGGTTTGGTGATATGGTTATAAAAGAAATTGGATCAGCTTCTTTTGGTGAAGGTAGAAATATGACCATCGATAATATTGGAGGCTATGAATTTACTGGACGGATGGAAATACTTCCTTTTGGGGAATTTACTTCTAAAGGAGACTATTTCGGCTCAGACCTCATGCGAGAAGAAACTCCAAAGCTTGCTATCGGAATTACCTATGATCAAAACAACAATACTCCCAGGACAAGAGGGTTTAAAGGAGAGTATTTAAGTCAATTAAAAGATCAAAGGACAGTATTTATTGACGGAATGTTTAAGTACAGAGGGTTTTCGACCATGTTTGAATATGCAGACAAGCAAGTGGATGGCTCTCCTATTGTTTCAGATGGCATTTTTTATACAGGCAGTGGAATCAATATACAATCAGGTTATTTATTGAAAAACAACATAGAATTTGCCGGAAGATATACTGCTATCAATCCAGACAATTCAGAAGAATTAACAGAATACACATTTGGTGTATCAAAATATGTATCGGGTCACAGCCTTAAAGTTCAGAGTGATCTAACCTATATAGAAGCACAGCAAAGTGGTGATAAGTTAAGATTTAGAATACAAGTAGAAGTATCTCTTTAGGGTAGATTATTGGAGGTTTATGGTTTTAATATAAGCCTAACAACTACTATCTTAATATAATAAATTCATAATATGGAATTCTACATATTCAATATTATTAAAACAACTTAGACTTAACTTCCCAATTCTTTTATAGCCAACCAAGCCATCAAACCCATCCCAGTTTCCAAAGCAAGAGGATCAATATCAAAAGTTGGAGTATGAACAGATGAGTTTATGCCTTTGGCTTCATTTCTAACACCCAGGCGATAAAAGCAAGCATCTGTAGCTTGGGAGAAGTAAGCGAAATCTTCAGCTGCCAGCCACAAATCCAAATCTTCCACTTTATCTTCCCCTAAAAACTCTATAGCGTTGGTTTTGGCTCTTTCGGTCAGTTCCGGTTCGTTTACCAAGAAAGGATAGCCTTTTCTGATTTCAAATTCACATTTTGCACCCATGCTTTCCGCCATTCCTTCAGCCATTTTTCTCATTTTTTGGTGAGCAGAAGCTCTCCATTCCTCATCCATGGTGCGGAAGGTACCTTCCAGATAGACTTCATTTGGAATAACATTGGTGGCTCCATCAGCTATGATTTTCCCAAAAGATAAAACAGATGGTATTTTCGGGCTAGCGTGTCGGCTTACAATTTGCTGCAATGCTACTAAAATATGTGCTGTGATAATAACCGGATCAACATTTAATTCAGGCATAGCACCATGTCCACCTTTCCCAATGATTTTCATATATAACTCATCGGTACTCGCCATGTACATTCCACTACGGAAACCTACTTTACCAGCATCAATCAAAGGCATTACATGTTGCCCGATAATATTATTCACATCAGGATTTTTCAAAACACCTTCTTCAATCATTTTGGAAGCTCCACCCGGTACTTTTTCCTCCCCCGGCTGAAAAATCACTTTGATTGTGCCTTCGAAATGTTCTTTTAATTGATTCAGGATTTTTACTGTCCCCAGCATAGAGGAAGTATGAACATCATGCCCGCAAGCATGCATCACGCCAACATTCTGGCTTTTATAAGGAACATCATTTTGTTCTGTGATAGGTAGGGCATCAATATCCGCTCTTAATGCCGTTACTTTTTTATCTGGATTTTTGCCTTTGATTAAAACCACTGTGCCCGTTTCAGCCACACCTGTCTGGTGTTCTATTCCCCATTCAGTTAAAGTTTTACTAATGAATTTAGCGGTTTCAAATTCTTCGAATGAAAGTTCCGGGTTGTGGTGCAAATGCTCGCGAATACCTTTTATTTCTTCAAATTGTGACTTTGCCAGTGATTGAATCTCTGATTTTAAATCCATTTTATGTTTTGATTTTAAGTCTTTGGCTAGAAATCTTATTGGGTTTCTAGCTATCTCGATTCCGGTCGGTGTGCCACCGACCGGGGCTAGCAGTCTGCCTCAGGTTTATCCCATGGTCGGTGGCACACCGACCATCCACCATCCATCTAAACTAATTAATATAAATCTTTTGAGGAACAGAAATTGCATCAGGGAACTTAGGTTTTAACTTTAATAAAGTCCTTTGTACTTCTAACCTTTCTGTGAACCTGCCTACCCTAACTTTATAAACCGGCTGTTTATACTCCACATCAGTTCTAATTTCTGGTAAGACTACTCTTGCGGTATCTCTTGCTGCATAAGCATCAGAACTGCTGCTGCCACTATAAACCTGAATAGAATAACCATTTACATACCGTATTTCATTATTATTCTCTGCTAAAGTGTCAAGCTTATTATTTAATAGCTCGGTTACATCAGCTTTGGGATCGTAATTTTCACTTGTTTTCCTAAAACTACTTTTCTCCTCTTCCATTTTTAAAGTGGTATCCACTTCAGGGCGATATTCGCTTAAATCCTCACTATAAGATTTACTTGCCGTGGAAGTTGGCTGCGTACTAACACATCCCGTTATAAAAAACCCAAATAATAAAAACGCTATGCTGGTTCCAAATTTATTCATCTAACAAAACACATTTATTGTTTTTAACATCTTCCTCAACTGTTTTAAATTTCACGTCCTTCTTCACACTTCCATCTTGATATTGAACAGTCACCCTATCATTTCTACCCACAATTTTATCTGATTTTGCCGGCATCTGTTTTTCTACCGGTGGTCTGTTTTTATTTTGACCTCCACTTAATACAGAACCGGATTCCTCTTTACTCTCTTTATAATTCTGTTGTTGCTTTCTTTGAGCAGCCGTTTGAACCTGCGAGCTATCTTGAACTGGTAAATCCAATTTCATCATAAATGAACTCGTATCTTCATTTAATTTACCAATAAATCTTTTGAATAACTCAAAACCCTCAAACTTATAAATCAACAGTGGGTCTTTTTGCTCATAAACAGCATTTTGAACCGACTGTTTCAAGTCATCCATCTCTCTTAAGTGCTCTTTCCAGTTTTCATCGATAATGGCAAGTGTAGAGATTTTTTCCATGGAAAGAATCAATTCCTGACCTTCAGTGTCCAGATTCTTCTGTAAATCAGTTACCACGCCAATTTGCTTTTTACCATCCGTAAATGGCACCATAACTTCTTTTACAGTAGCACCCTTTGTTTTAGAAATATCCTTTAAAATTGGAAAGGCTTTATCCTTAATCTTCTCATTTTTAGCTTTATAAGAAGCATAAACGTGATTATATAATTTCTCAGTAAGCTCATTTGGCTTTAATGTTTCATAATCTTCTTTACTGATCTCGAAGTCAATTCCAAATGTTCCTAGAATACTTAACCTGAAATCATCAAATGCATCCATAGCTTTGGAATTATTGACGATATCTTCGCAAGTATCAAAAAGCATATTCATGATATCCAACTGCAGTCGTTCACCATAAAGTGCATTCTTTCTTCTCTTGTAAATTACTTCACGCTGAGAGTTCATTACATCATCATACTCCAATAATCGCTTACGAGTACCGAAGTTATTTTCCTCCACTTTTTTCTGTGCTCTTTCGATCGATTTTGAAATCATGGAATGTTGAATCACTTCTCCTTCTTCCAATCCCATTCTATCCATCAGTTTGGCAATTCTATCAGAACCAAACATACGCATCAAGTTATCTTCAAGGGAAACAAAGAACTGAGAAGAGCCCGGATCTCCTTGTCGACCAGCACGACCTCTTAACTGCCTATCTACCCTTCTTGATTCATGTCTTTCCGTACCTACAATAGCTAAACCTCCTGCTTCTTTAGATTCTTTCGCCAATTTAATATCGGTACCACGACCTGCCATGTTAGTGGCAATAGTAACTGTCCCTGGTTTACCAGCTTCTGCTACTACATCTGCTTCTTTTGCGTGTTGCTTTGCGTTCAATACTTGGTGTTTGATTTTGCGCATATTCAACATACGACTCAAAATCTCGGAAATTTCTACGGAAGTTGTACCTACTAAAACAGGTCTTCCAGCTTTACTCATTTCTTCAATTTCCGATGCAACTGCATTAAATTTTTCTCTGACCGTTTTATAAACCTTGTCTTGACGATCATCTCTAACAATTGGTTTATTAGTCGGGATTACCACAACATCCAATTCATAAATATCCCAGAACTCACCAGCTTCAGTTTCGGCAGTACCCGTCATACCCGCTAATTTGTGGTACATTCTGAAATAGTTCTGCAATGTGATAGTGGCATAAGTCTGTGTGGCATCTTCAACCTTCACATTTTCTTTGGCTTCAATGGCTTGGTGGAGTCCATCGGAATATCTTCTTCCTTCCATCACACGACCTGTCTGCTCATCCACAATCTTCACTTTTCCATCTACCAGAATATATTCCGTATCCTTCTCGAAAAGTGTATAAGCTTTTAATAGCTGATTTACAGAGTGGATTCGTTCTGCTTTCTCAGCATAATCTTTAATTAATTCATCCTTCTTTTCCAACATTTCCTCATCGGAATAGGACTCATCTTTTTCCAGTTCGGCAATTTCCACTCCTATATCAGGAAGAATAAAGAAATTAGGATCTTCACCGTCTTTAGTGATTAGATCAATTCCTTTTTCTGTAAGGTCAATATTATTGTTTTTCTCTTCTATGGTGAAAAGCAATGGTTCATCCGCCTCCGGCATTAATTTAGAATTATCAGCCAGGTAAATATTTTCTGTCTTTTGTAAGATTTGACGAATACCCTGCTCACTCAAATATTTGATTAATGGCTTATGTTTTGGCAAACCTCTGTAAGCTCTGAATAATGCCAAACCACCTTCATCTTCTTTTCCTTCTTTGATGAGTTTTTTAGCTTCTAAAAGGAAGTCAGAAGTTAATTTTCTTTGCTCTTGTACTAATTTTTCAATTCTTGGCTTTAGGGAATCGAATTCATGAACATCTCCTTTAGGAACCGGTCCCGAAATGATCAATGGAGTTCTGGCTTCATCAATTAAAACGGAATCCACCTCATCTATCATGGCGAAATGGTGTTTTCCTTGCACCAATTCTTTGGTTTCACGCGTCATATTGTCACGCAAATAATCAAAGCCAAATTCATTATTTGTTCCGTAAACTATGTCAGATTGATAAGCTTTTCTTCTTTCTTCTGAGTTAGGTCTAAAGTTGTCAATACAATCAACCGAAACTCCATGGAACTGGAAAATAGGTGCCATCCATTCGGCATCACGTTTTGCTAAGTAATCATTTACGGTAACAATGTGCACCCCTCTTTTTGCTAAAGCATTTAAGAAAGCAGGTAAGGTGGCTACCAAAGTTTTACCTTCACCCGTTGCCATCTCAGCAATTTTACCTTTGTGGAGCACAATACCACCAATCAACTGCACATCATAGTGCATCATGTCCCAGGTTATATCATTTCCAGCTGCCTTCCATGTATTATTCCAAACGGCTTTATCACCTTTCAAATTCACATGCTCTGCCTTGCCAGACATTTCCTTATCGAACATAGAAGCTGTTACTTCCAATTGTTCGTTTTCCATAAACCTGCGGGCAGTATCTTTAACGATGGCAAAAGTTTCGGGCAATACATCCATAAGTACTTCCTCCAACTTCACATTCCGCTTTTCCTCCAGGGCATCAATTTCATTAAAAACATCTTCCTTGGTGTGTAAATCCATATCAGGATTATCGTCCACCTTTGCATGAAGAGCTGCTATTTCGTCATCAATATCTTTCAAGTATTGATTGATTCTTTCTAAAACATCAGCCGTTTTAGCTCTTAATTCATCATGTGATAAGTCCTTTAACTTGGCAAATTCCTCATTGATTTGTCCTACTAATGGAAGAACTTCTTTTATATCTCTATCAGACTTTGTTCCGAAAACTTTTGTTAGTCCTTTTGCTAAAAAATCAAACATGTTTTTTTGCTATAATAATTTTAAATGTGCGCTAATTTACACGCTTTTTTATGATTTATTTAAATTTTTAAAGTTCGATTTCACCTTTAAAAACATTCTTTGCCGGCCCAATTAAGCAAACATTTTTTGCGTTTCCATTTTCCAACTCAAATTCGACACTTAATTGCCCTCCTAAGGTTTCAATTTGAACAGGGGAAACACCACCATGCAATACATTAGCAATGGCACAAGCTGTCACTCCAGTACCGCATGACAAGGTTTCATCTTCAACCCCTCTTTCATAAGTCCTAACTGAAATTTTATTCTCAGATAGTTTCTCTACAAAATTAACATTGATACCTTCTGCAGCAAACTCTTCACTGTAACGAATGGAGGCCCCTTCTTCTTTTACATCCTTATTTTTTATGTTACTGGCAAAAATAACATAATGAGGCGAACCTGTATTAATAGTAAAATGCTCTGGATAAGTATTGATTTCGGATTTGGCAACATCCTGCATGCTCAAGCGCACAATATCGCCTTCTATTGTAGCTTCATGCACACCATCTGTTGAAAGAAAAGTGGTTTTATTCTGAATTATCCCTAAAAACTGAGCAAATTTCACTGCACAGCGGCTTCCGTTTCCGCACATGCTTTGTGAGCCATCAGGATTAAAAAATATCATTTCAAAATCATATTCATCATGATTTTCAATTAGTATCAATCCATCAGAGCCTACTCCAAATTTACGGTCACAAAATTTTTGTGCTATTGTTTTATCAGTTCTATCCAGCTTTTGAGAACGGTTATCCACCACCACAAAATCATTGCCTGTTCCTTGATATTTATAAAATTCAATACTTGCCATGTGCTCCATTAAGCGAAAATAACACCAAAGAATTTCTTATGCCAGATTGGCACTTTGAAATTACAAATGGTCTTAGCTTCAATTTCTTTCTTAAACGAAAAACTACTTTAGATATCACTTAGAATATTAAATATTTTTAATAAATTTGTAACCAATGTGTAATGTTTACCAATATGGTTATATGAAAGAATACTTGTCATTATCAGAAGCATCCGAATTAATCGGTAAAAGTAAGGAAACTTTAAGAAGATGGGATAAAGAAGGGATTTTAAATGCAGTTCGAGAACCAGTATCAAACTATCGTGTTTACAGAAAAGATGATGTTCAAACACTTCTTAAGCCATTATTTGATGATAATTTAGAAGATGAAGTTTCTAATTTTGAGGCACCTGATAATGAATATTCTGTATTAGAGCTATTTGCAGGGGCAGGTGGCTTGGCTGTTGGCATGGAAAAAGCAGGATTGAAATGCGTTGCATTAAATGAAATTGATAAATGGGCCTGTCAAACTTTAAGAAAAAACAGGCCCAATTGGAAGATTTTGGAAGGAGATGTTAAAAATTTTGACTTTAGTGAACTCTATAATAAGGTAGATATTGTTACTGGAGGATTCCCATGCCAAGCTTTCAGTTATGCTGGAAAAAAATTAGGTTTAAAAGACGCAAGAGGCACATTGTTTTATGAATTCGCCAGGGTAGTTACAGAAGTAAATCCATCTATTTGCATAGGTGAAAATGTACGCGGACTTCTAAGTCATGACAATGGAAATACTTTGCAAGGTATGATTTCCATATTAGATGAAATCGGTTACAATGTTGTTCCAGTTCAAGTTTTAAAAGCTGTACAGTATAGAGTTCCGCAAAAGAGGGAAAGATTAATCTTAGTAGGAATTAGAAAGGATATAGATATAGAATTCACTTATCCTAAACCTCATAAAAAAATCTACACCTTAGAAGATGCTCTGAAAAAAGGAGAATTATTTAATTCTGATGTCCCAAAATCATCAGGAGCAAAATACCCTGAATACAAAAAGAATGTATTGGATTTAGTTCCGCCTAAAGGTTATTGGAGAGATTTGCCTGTTGATATTCAAAAGGAATACATGGGCGGCAGCTATTTCTTGGGCGGTGGTAAGACTGGAATGGCAAGAAGAATTGGGTGGGATGAACCTTCTTTAACACTGACTTGTAGCCCTGCTCAGAAGCAAACGGAAAGATGCCATCCTGATGAAACAAGACCTTTTACTGTTAGGGAATATGCAAGAATTCAAACTTTTCCGGATGATTGGGGATTTGCTGGATCTGTTGCCCAACAATACAAACAGATTGGTAATGCGGTTCCAGTTAATTTAGCTCAAGAATTAGGTTATTCAATAGTTAAATTTTTAAACCGATACTATAAACTATCAAACCCTAGGTAGTAACCATAATTTTCAAATGTGATTTGGTCAAATATTGAGCGATTGGTTTCAGATGTTATATCTTGAATTTCAGATAAAGCAGAATTCTCTTGTTTGGCACCTTTACCCGATAATGAATTTAAGTAATCCGATATTGCCAAAGGCAATGCATTATACAAATCAAAAAAGGCAGTTTCATTTCCAGTCAATAGTGTATAAAACTGATCCCCTGAAATTTTATATACTCTGCTGTGACTATATTCTTTACCATTAATCTCTCCAAACCACTTTTCATTAAAACTTCCTTTTGCTAAAATTTGAACCCAATAGCATTTTGCTTCTTTGTATGTATCAGCATATCTAGCCAATTTTTGGAACAGGCTTTCTGCAGAACTGCTGTTCATAGTATTATGCTTATTTTTGATATCAGCAAACAAACTATTATCAGTTGCTTTTATATCAAAACCACTCAAAGCTCCAATTTCATAGCCCTCAATTCCACCTAATACTTCTTCATGAAAAGTTCCGATTGAGTTATTTATTGATTTATCAATCTGTCTCAAAATCTCGGTTTCAATTACACTTTCCTCATCAATATTGTTGGATTTGGAATCAAATATGAGTTTGATTGTATCAACTTTATTTTTATAAAATGTTTTCTTGGATATATTTTCCTTTGCTCTCAAATAAGCATTATGAAGATTTTCAATACATTTCAATAAATGCTCATCCGACACAAAATCAACATATTTATTATTAATAGACATACATCTAAAGTTATTAAAATAAATTTACCCCACCATCAAATGCGCCTTAGGATATTTATAGCTTTGAGTTGATTTTCTACTGCTTAAGGCTAGTGCAAAAGTGAGGGTTCCTACCCTACCAATAAACATGGAGAGGATAATGACTACACGCCCAGCAAAGGAAAGGTCGGAAGTAATTCCTGTACTCAAGCCAACAGTACCGAAAGCAGAAACCTGTTCAAAAATCAGTTGCATCAAGGTGTAATTACTATCGGTTATGGACAGAACAAAAATTCCAATCAAATTGAGCGAGGCAGCAAAAAAGAAAATAGACAATGCTTTAAACAATAATTCTTTAGGAATAAATTTTCTATCAATTTCAATTTTTAATCTTCCTCTTAAAGATGCAAAGACCGAAACTATCAATAAATAAAAGGTGGAAGTTTTAATACCTCCTCCCACGGAACCAGAAGAAGCACCAATAAACATCAAAAATGCTATCACTATTAAGGTAGGCGTTCTTAGTGCGCCAATATCAACTGTATTAAAACCAGCTGTTCTTGCAGTGGCTGATTGGAAAAAACTTGCAATTAAGGATTCTATAAAATTTTTCTCTCCTAATGTATTTCCTTGTTCCAATATGTAAAACACCAGTGTTCCTGAAGCTAGCAAAACCAAGGAAGTATAAACTGCTATCTTGGTACTCAAAGCCCAATCTTTCCACGGGTTTTGAAATCTATCCTTTAATTTTTTTCTGGAAAATAAATCCTGAATAGAAGAAAAGCCTAAGCCACCTAAAATAATGGTTAAGGCTATGATTATATGTAAAATGTAGCCATTAGCTACTCCATCCTCAAAAAGTCCATTGGTGAACAAACTAAATCCGGCATTACAAAAAGCACTTACGGCATGAAATGCCGAAAAGAATATTTTTTGCCCCATTGAATCAAAAACAACATCTTCACCCCAGCTGAAAAATATCATAATGAAGGAAATAATTTCTATCACAAGCGTGATAGCTATGATTTTCCTCAGCAATCCTTTGGCTGAAAATAATGACTCACTAACCAAAAAATCCTGCAACATTAATTGTTGCTTAATCCCAACCCCGCTTTTAAGGAAGGTGGCAAAAAAAGAGGTAAATGAAATAATACCCAATCCACCTAATTGAAATAATATCATGATAACAAACTGCCCCTTCATGGTAAAGTAGGTTGCAGTATCCACCACAATTAGACCTGTTACGCAACTTGCACTTACCGAAGTAAATAGTGCGTCCATAAAAGGCATGGAACCTTCTTGAATACTCATGGCAGGCAGCATTAAAACACCAGTTCCAAAAGCAATCAAGAGCAAAAAACTATATATAAATGTTCTGGCAGGCTTGGTCTTTAATTTAGAAAGAACTGTACTTGCCTTTATAAACTCATATACTATTAATACCAAAAAGTAAAAAGTAATAAAAGTCAGATAGGCATCTTGATAATTTTTAAAGCCAAGCGTTTCAGCTAAATATTTGATGATTTGATTATCAAAATAATAATTACTGACCGTATTGATGATAATTATAAAGACCAATACAGCCTCAAGCTTATTATTCATGAGGAATTCAGTCCTCCGGAATTCATAAAGGAGGCGAATTAGGAATGAGAAGAAGTAAATAATCAGCACTACATCAAGTCCTAAAAAGACTTGCTCTAGCTCATTAGACTCCGTTTCAAAACCAAAAACAAAAAACAATAATACTGCTGCAGTTAGCCAGATGAATGCCTTTAGGGATACCAAAGTATTCAAAACTGCAGTTCTACTGTTGTAGATAGCATTATTTAACCATTCCGTAATTTCATTTTTGAGTTTTGAAAAATCCATTCTGTTAGAAATGCTTGGCTCTTAAATTTAATTGCCTTTAATTATAATTGTAAATTATGCTTTATTGCTTCTACTTCCAACTTTTTTGCATCAATTGGCACAACACCAAGTTCTTCACAAACTATCCCCCCTCCTAAATTCGAGAGTGAAGCCACAAAATCTGCTTTCAGGTTTAATGCCATGCAAAGGGCTGCAATGCTAATTACTGTATCGCCTGCACCTGAAACATCAGATATACTTCTTTTGTAGGCAGGAATTAAAAAATCCTCCTTTTCAGATTGAATATAAATCCCTTTTTCTGATAAAGTGGTCATAACCATTTTGCATGACAATCTTTCTCTTAGTAATTGGGTTTGAGTCCTTAAAGCTTCTTCATTGGAATGGTCAAAATTAACATTCATCCCCTCTTTTAATTCTTTCAGATTAGGCTTGAATAAATCCACTCCCTTATAATCGAAAAAATTATTTTTCTTAGGATCAACTACTACTGGCTTACCTAATTCTTTAGCTTTCTCAACTGTATCTTGAATTATCTTGGAGTTGATGGTTCCCTTATCATAGTCTTCAAAAACAATGACATCCACCTCTGAAATCAGCTCTACTATTTTTTGCTGAAGCAAACTTTCTTCCGATTGATTTAAAGGCTCCAGACTTTCCGAATCTACTCTCAATAAATGTTGAGAACCTGATAATACCCTTTCTTTTATAGTTGTGATTCTGTCTTTGCTGCGAACAATTCCTTTAGCAGTGATATTTCTTTTCTTCAGCAAGCCTTCAAAAATATCAGCTTCCTCGTCATCCCCTAAAACCGCACATAAAATGGGTTCTGCTCCTAATGATTGAAGATTAAGGGCTACGTTTGCAGCTCCCCCCATTCTTTTTTCCCGATTTTTCACATTTACAACAGGCACTGGTGCTTCAGGAGAAATCCTGGAAACAGTACCCCAGATGTAAGCATCAATCATCACATCACCAATGACTAATACTTTTAGCTTATTAAATGCTTTAAAAAGTTCGGGAATACCCTTAATGACCATCTGTATAAAATTATTTTCCTTTCCCCTAATTTAAAAAATAGTGAAACCTGTCAGGTTTGTCCTATTCAACATCCTCATTACGTTCCAATAATGATACCTTTCCTAAATTAAACCTGACAGGTTTTGATAAAATAGGATAAATTATTTTAGTTCTGCCAATACTTTTTTCATACGCTTCATGGCTTCTTTCAATTCAACATCAGAAGCTGCATAAGAAATTCTAATGCAATGAGGTGCTCCAAAAGCAGAACCCGTTACCACTGATACATTCGCTTTCTTCAAAATATAGATAGCCAATTCATCCGCATCATTCACCTTAATTTCTCCATCAGATTTTCCAAAGAAACTGCTGATATCAGGAAAAATATAAAATGCTCCTTTTGGGACATTGGTTACCACACCTGGCATTTCTTTCAATAAAGCCAGCACCATATCTCTACGCTTTAAATAGGTTTTGGTCATATCTAAAGTAGGCTGCAAGTCACCAGTCAAAGCCGCTAAAGCTGCTCTTTGTGAAATAGATGCATTACCAGAAGTAATCTGCCCTTGGATTTTAGTAGCGGCTTTTGCAATCGGAAGCGGAGCAGAAATATAACCTACTCTCCAACCTGTCATGGCAAAGCCTTTGGAGAAACCATTAATCGTAATAGTTCTTTCCGCCATTCCGGGTAAAGATGCCATGCTTACATGTCCTTCATTACCGAAATTGATATGCTCATAAATCTCATCCGACATCACCACCATTCTATCATACTGCCTAATAACCATAGCCAGTTTTTCTAATTCTTCCTTTGAAAAAACGCTTCCGGTTGGATTGCAAGGAGATGAATATAAAACGGCTTTGGTATTATCTGTTATAGCATTTTTCAGCTGTTCAGCTGTTGGCTTGAAATCATTTTCTAAAGTTCCTGTTACATAAACAGGAGTTGCACCTGCCAATTTCACCAATTCAGTATAGCTCACCCAAAATGGAGCAAAAACGATTACTTCATCTCCCGGATTTAGCATAGATAGCATCAAATTAGCAATGGATTGCTTAGCTCCATTTGAAACTACTATTTGCTCAGGAGAACTAGGAATACCATTTTCTTTTTCCAGTTTATTAGCAATCGCTTCACGCAAATCTTGGTAACCCGAAACAGGTGGATAAGCAAAATACTTTTCGCTATCTATTGCTTGTTTTGCTGCTTCTTGAATATGTTTGGGTGTTTTGAAGTCAGGTTCTCCCAGACTTAAACTGATAATATCAATCCCTTGAGATTTCAATTCCCTAGCTTTAGCTGCCATAGCTAAAGTTGCAGATTCAGACATATTCTTGATGCGATCGCTTACTGGATAGTTCATAATGTTTATCTTATTACTTTATAGCATGAAATTAGTTTTAGATAGGAATACAACTCCATTTTATCACCTATTTCATTCATTTATCAATTCAGCGCTAAAATTAAGTAATTAGCTAATGATGTGCTAATTTTTCAATCTACAAATCATTAGATCAATTGATAATTAATACTTACTAGGTACGAACTGGGAAGCTGGCACCAGGTTGGATACTATAAGGTCGTTCCTACGGAACTTGAGCAAGTGTATTGATTAGAGTTACCATATGTCCGTCCCTCTGGGACTTAAAATTAACACTCTCCTTGAAGGTGTTTTCACCTTCAAGTTTCTGTGAAATTTTATAGCCTGTACTGAATAAGAATAGATGAAAACCCCTAAACTTAATAGCATTTTGCTCGTCACTCTGGAACTTATAAAAGCGCCTTCAAATTTTAGTTTCTAATTATGAATTCATCAAGTGTTTAGTAAAATTATATCCTTTTTATAATTGTGAATAATATTGAGAACCACTGTACTTTAGCCCCATAGGGGCTTAATTAAGGTAATTATCACATAAAAATATCTAACCAAGCTCCGTAGGAGCGACCTTAATTTATCTGTTTTTGAATAAAAAAATAGCCTGCAATTCATAAATCACAGGCTATTTCATCACTAATTAATCTTTATTTCAAGAAGCATCACCTTCTTTTAAAGTCACTGTTCTTTCTACTGGGTTGAACGGACTAGGAATCAACTCCCCTTTTGCGTCCAACAATTCAAGTTTAATAGACATTTCGCCCATTTCTGCACCTTCAATGAAAAATGGCTGCCATTTATCTATCATAAATTCTTCACCATTGATCGTTGCCCTTACTTTATTGCCTGTTTCAGAAAGCTCAGTATTCAATAAATAAAAATCTAATAATACTTTGTCAGCATCTTTTCCAGTATAAGTTCCTTTCGGACGGCTGTAAAACATGTGTGGGTCAGATAAATCTGCAATTTGCTGACCAGTTGGCTTTTCACCTACTGTGAACTGGCGAATATTAGCTGCACCATAACTTTTTACACTTTCATGATAAGAACGAGATAAAAAAGATAAAGCCACATAATGACCTTCTTCTAAATCTTTGGTGAATTCAGCTTCATAATGTGCTGAATAAGGCTCATTATTCAAAATCAAATGAATATGTTGTCCTTTAGGGGAATTTGCACAGTTTTTAACATCTGCATCAATGGTTTGGGTCGCTAACTCATAATTTTTAACATTATAAGAAAATTTCACTCCTTCCCCATCTTCAATTATTTCATTTTCCATTGGGCTTAACATTTCTAACATCGAATCATCAAACTCTGGAGACTCAACTGGGGTTAAACTAATGGAAGAAACATTTTCAGATTTATCTTCTTTAGATTTTTTATCTTCTGTTTCGGCTTTTTCTTCTTTATTTCCGGTGCTACAAGCAAAAATTGTTGCCATTGCAAATAAAATACTAAATCTTATAGTGGCTTTTTTCATGGTTTTATGTTTTTTGTTTTATTTTACTTTAATAAAGTGTACTAAGGTAGTGTGAATATGTTACACTATCAACTCAATAAACCTCGATACTGTTATGAGCAAAAAATTATATGATGAAATCCCTTCCTTAAATTTGGAAGATTTTACAAATGGAACGGAAGAAACTAAAGCGCAATTTGTAAAGGAATTAGGTGAAGCTTACAATAATATAGGATTTGTAGCCATAAAAGGACATTATCTTAGTGATGATTTAAGCCAGAAACTTTATGCTGCTGTTGAGAAATTCTTCAATTTAAGCACAAAGCAGAAAAAAGCTTATGAAAAAGATGAGCTAGCTGGGCAAAGAGGCTATACTAGCAAAGGAAAAGAGCAGGCAAAAGGACATAAAGTGCCCGATTTGAAAGAATTCTATCAGGTAGGTCAATTTGTACCGGAAGATCATGAGCTAAAAAAGGAATATCCTGACAATATATGGCCGGATGAAGTTCCAGAATTAGCTGAGTTGGCAAAGGATGCTTATCAAAAACTGGAAAAAACCGGTTTTGAAATACTAAGGGCCATTGCGCTTTATTTAGGATTGGATGAAAATTATTTCGATTCGGAAGTATCTTATGGAAACAGTATTTTGCGTGCGATCCATTATCCCCCCATTGAAAATCCTGAAGATTTGCCAGAAGATGCAGTAAGAGCTGCTCAACATGGTGATATTAATTTGATTACCTTATTGATGGGTGCTAGTGCTGATGGTTTACAAGTACTCAGAAGAGATGGTGAATGGATTCCGATTACAGCTTTACCCAATCAGTTGGTAGTGAATGTGGGCGATATGTTGGCAAGATTGACAAACGACAAATTAAAATCTACAATACATAGAGTAGTGAATCCACCAAAAGAGCAAATGAAGTCCTCTAGATATAGTATTCCATTTTTTATGCATCCTAAATCGAGTATGGATTTAACCTGCTTGGATAGTTGTGTAGATACAGATAACCCTAAAAAATATGATGATATGTCAGCAGGAGAATTTTTAGAAGAAAGATTAGCAGAAATAGGATTGCTTAAGAAGTAATTAGTGGTTAGGAATATCCGATACCTGATATATTTGAAGGATATCTTTATCCTATCTCTCACTACTTTTGGGGGTGCTACTGCTCATTTTGCGTTTTTTTTAGACCACTTGGTTTATAAAAGAGGTTATTTAACCGAAAAAGAATTAATAGAAATGAATGCCCTGTGTCAAATGTTACCGGGGCCTTCTTCTACTCAAATCTTAACTGGTTTAGCGGTAAAAATTGGAGGAGCACCTTTTGCATTTTTAACCTTATTCGTCTGGGCAATTCCGGGAGTTGCTTTAATGACTGGCTTTGGGATATTGATGTCCAATATAGACGAAAAGGAAATGTCAACCCACTTTTTAACATTTGTGCAGCCTATTGCTGTGGGCTTTGTGGCAGCCGCAGCTTATAGAATAATTAAAAAAGTAATTCACACCAAAACCAGTGTGATTTTATTGGTGATATCAGCAGCTATATCCGTTTGGATTAACTCCCCTTATTTATTCCCAGCATTGATATTAGCAGGTGGATTTATTACAGCATTCAAATACAAGGCTCAACCAATAGAGGAAAAAGAGAAAATCAAAATCAGATGGACCGCTTTGATCATCTGGATTAGTGTTTTGATTTTAATTGCCTTAATTGGTTTGTTCACTCAATCCTTACCTATTCGATTATTGGAGAACTTCTACAGGAACGGAAGTTTGATATTTGGTGGAGGGCAGGTACTAATTCCATTTCTTTATACAGAATTTGTTGATTTTAAAGATTATCTCACTTCATCTGAATTTCTAAGTGGTTTTGCAATTGCACAGGCTATTCCTGGTCCTACATTTTCATTTGCCAGTTATATAGGTGCACTTTCCATGCGGGAATATGGCGTTTGGGGTGAAATTCTAGGCGGATTTCTAGCTGCGGTAGGAATATTTGTACCCGGCACTTTGATGATGATATTCCTAATCAGATTCTGGGACCAATTGAAAAAATTCCGAATCATAAAAGCTTCTTTGGAAGGCATTACAGCAGTCAGTTCTGGAATGGTGGTAGCGGCTATTTTCCTGCTTTTCGAACCGGTACAGAATACCATGCTCAATTTTAGTTTGATCATTGGCACTGTAGCCATCCTATTGTTTACTAAAATACCTGCTCCTTATGTGGTTTTGATTGGGTTGTTAGCTGGCTTTTTGTTGGGGTGACTTCAGTTAAATTAAAGAAAGCGCATAAAAACCATCATTTTATCCATGTACTTTTACTGAGATAGTAACCTTTATCATCAATTAAAATCATCTCAGGCAATCCTCTGAATATTTTTTGATGATGATTATTAGGGTTAGAAATACCAAAAACTTCCCAATTTTTTGTTAATTTATTGAGTTTATCTAAATGTTGTTGCTCTTTATCTCGAGTTACTAGACCTACTATTTTTACATTTGGATTTTTCTCTTTGAATTTATTGATTTCTGGAATTGAAATTAAGCAGGGCTTACAGTCATAGGCCATATGATACACATATAAATTGTCTTTCAATAAAATATCATAGAAATCTATTTTATTTTCCCGTTCTGTTAATATCTCAATATTGGAAATTCTGTCATAAAAAATTAAATCTGCTGGTTGTTGTTGAATTCTTTTAATTTGTATTTGGTCATCATTTAAAAATCTAACTTTATAATATAAGTAAGAAATATTGACTATAAACTCTTCTTTATATTGGATGGAATTTCTACTTCTAGATTGGAAAGTATGAAGATATTTATTTTCGAATGTATTGATGAATATCTTATCTGTCGAATCAGAAAATATGCCATTGAAATCATCATCATACTGAACTATTTGAAAACGAGAGAATTCATCCTTATAATTTGCAGCTCTAATATTTATTGGCTTTACAGTCATACGATTTGTATAGTCTTCAAATTGAGCATCATAAGTAGAAAAAGGTGTTTTTTTAAGCTCAGATATAGAATCTTGAATTAAACTACTAAATTTGTCATTATTCTGAAAAATAGGTCTAACTTTTTGGTCAAGGCATATAATTGGTTCATTTTTCGTACAACTAATTAGAAATAGTGATATAACAATACTAAAAACTAAACTGACTAAATACTTCATACAAATATGATTATAATAGCTCTTCCAATGCATGGAAGAGCTAAAGTGTAAATTGACTTATTAACAAGATTGTTTAGGTGATCCAAGAATATCCCAACATTCACCAGTCTCAGCATTGTAATAGTACCACTGCTTGTTTCTAGGTCTGTTTTTTTGATTACTAATATAAGTCTTGTCCAATCCAAATAAGGTATCCCCAGTTGCTACAAATTGATTGATTTTGATATTTTTTTCTACAATTCTACCTGTGGTACCTGACACTATTTTAGTCTGCAATTTTTT
>JBNJFX010000014.1:0-99188 GCA_051747245.1 Bacteroidota bacterium | reverse complement strand
ACGCATTGCGCGTCTGACCGTTACTCGAACCGGAGTGATGCATGCCATTTCTTCCGCCTCCGGCTGGTGGAAACTAATCCCGCCTCGGGCGGTTATTAGCCATGAAACACCAATTTTCCTCCTAAGGAAAGCAGTTTATCCGTGCCAGAGGCACAAGTAAAAATCACCAGCAAGATGCTGGCGATAGGTGAGAATCTTGCCCACGGTCTGACGCATTGCGCGTCTGACCGTTACTCGAACCGGGGTGATGCATGTCATCTCTTCCGCCTCCGGCTAGTGGAAACTACTGCTGCCTTGCGGTTATTAGCAATGGAATGCCAATTTTCCTGCTAAGGAAAGCAGCTTATCCGTGCCAGAGGCACAAGTAATAATCACCAGCAAGATGCTGGCGATAGGTGAGAATCTTGCCCACGGTCTGACGCATTGCGCGTCTGACCGTTACTCAAACCGGGGTGATGCATGCCTATCTCTTCCGCCTGCCTCCGGCTGGTGGAAACTGCTACCGCCTCTGGTGGTTTTAGCTATGAAATGCTAATTTTTCTTCCTAAGGTAAGCTTCTATTCCGTGCCAGAGGCACTCAGTAACCATCACCAACAAGATGCTGGCGATAGTACTTTTCAAGCCTCAAACTTTTGTGCATTTAAGCTATAGCCGGTCTGACCTTCGGTACTGACCTATTCATCATCCTTCACCTAACACCCATCACCCCACTTTTCATTTAAATCGTTTACTTCAAGTAACAAAAATCACTATATTTGTATCTTATAGATTGCGAAAATGGAAAAGCTTACAAACTTATATCTAAAAAAGATTGCTGCAACTGATACCTTTTTTATTCGGGATAGTATTGAATGGCTTCAAGAGGACGCTCGACTAATAGGAATAAAAGGACAAAGGGGAGTCGGTAAAACAACTTTGTTGCTACAGTTTTTAAAGCTTCAGTCTGACTATCAAGAAAAAGCGCTTTATGTCAGTCTGGATAATTTATGGTTTGCTAATAATACACTTTATGATTTAGCTTATCATTTTGTACAAAGGGGAGGTAATCTTTTGGCAGTAGATGAAGTGCATAAATACCCTAACTGGGCTAAAGAATTAAAGAATATTTACGATGATTTTCCGGAAATTAAAGTGGTATTTACGGGTTCATCACTTTTGGAGATTTTGAATGCCCGTGCCGATCTAAGCCGTAGAGCTATTGTTCATGAAATGCAAGGTTTATCATTAAGGGAATACATTAACCTGGAAACAGGAGTAGGGTTTCCGAAAATTGGTTTAAAGGAGCTTTTAAATGGACATGTGTCTTTAGCACTTGATATCTCAAGTAAGCTGAAACCATTTAAATATTTTGAAAAGTACCTAAAATCAGCCTATTATCCTTTTTATAGAGAGTCAACTTCACTTTATAGTCATAAAGTAGAAGAAGTGCTTAATATGATATTGGAGATTGAATTACCGGTTTTGCGCAATATTGACCTTGCCTATGTAAGTAAACTTAAGCAGTTATTGGTTATTTTAGCTGAAAGTGTTCCTTTTGTTCCTAATCTAACTAAACTAAGTGAAAGAATTGGGGTGAGTAGGAAGACGCTTTTGCTTTATATCCATTATTTAGATGAAGCGGGATTAATTAGAAATATTTTTAAAGAAGCTCAAGGTATTTCCCAACTTCAAAAGCCCAATAAAATACTTTTGGATAATACTAATTTGTCATATGTGCTCGCTAAGGATGTTAATAAAGGCACTTTAAGGGAAACTTTCTTTGTAAATCAACTTGCTAAACGGTTTTCAGTTACTTATGCTGATAAAGCAGATTTTGTGATTAATGAAAAGTATGTTTTTGAAATAGGAGGAAAGGATAAAGGAAAAAAGCAGATAGTAAATGAGAAGGATGGATATTTAGTGATTGACGATGTGGAAATCGGTCATCACAATAGAATTCCATTATGGTTATTTGGGTTTCTTTATTGAAAAGTATTTTTCAATTATAGACTGCATAAAGCTATACTACAGCAAGATACTGGCGATAGGTGAGAATCTTGCCCACGGTCTGACGCATTGTGCGTCAGACCGTTACTCGAACCGGGGTGATGCATGCCATCTCTTCCGTCTCTGGCTGGTGGAAACTACTGCCGCCTCGGGCGGTTATTAGCCATGGAATACCAATTTTTACTCCTTAGGCAAGCTGCTTATCCGTGCCAGAGGCTAGCGATAGAAATGAGCCTTCCGCTAGCATCTTGCTAGTGGAAAATACTGCCGCCTCTGGCGGATTTTAGCCATGAAATACCAATTTTCCTCCTAAGATAAGCCGTCTATCCGCGCCAGAGGCACTTAGTAACAATCACCAGCAAGATGCTGGCGATAGGGGTTCAGGCTTCATTTTTCACTTTATTTACAAAGCTCAGTTCCAAAAGTCCGAACTTTCTTTAGTGCATTATAAAACAATAGAATAATACCTTTAAATTAATAAAATGTAGTATTATAGTTTTACCGAGAAAAAAGGAAATAAACTTAAAATTCTAAATCTTTTATAAAGAAGAAATGTTAAGTACTAAAATATATAAAAACCATAGTTTGCAGGATTTTTAGTTTTTAATACATTTGTTATATGAGTTCGATAAAAAATTTAGAAATTAAAATAAATCAATTAACTCCAGAATTGATTGATGAATTGGATAATTATTTAGATTATTTGATAAATAAAAGAACAAAAAGAAGCACAAAAAAACTTAATCAAAAATGGGCTGGAGGATTGAAAAATGAGCATTATGACTCAATTGATTTGCAAAAAAAAGCACTTGAGTGGAGACAAAAGTAAACTATTTGGTTGATACAAATATATGGCTAGAAAGATTGTTAGATCAGGACAAATCAGCTATTGTTGCCAAATTTTTGGATACAGTTCCTTTAGATCAACTATTTATTAGCGATTTTGCTTTACATTCAATAGGTGTAATTATGTCAAGATTAAAAAAACTTAAAGCTGCTTATCCGTGCCAGAGGCACATAGTAATAATCACCAGCAAGATGCTGGCGATAGGTGAGAATCTTGCCCACGGTCTGATGCATTGCGCGTCTGACCGTTACTCGAACCGGAGTGATGCATGCCATTTCTTCCGCCTCCGGCTGGTGGAAACTAATCCCGCCTCGGGCGGATTTTAGCAATGAAATGCCAATTTTCCTACTAAGGAAAGCAACTTATCCGTGCCAGAGGCACATAGTAATAATCACTAGCAAGATGCTGGCGATAGAAATGTGCCTTCCGCTAGCATCTTGCTAGTGGAAAATACTACCGCCTCAGGCGGATATCAGCCATGAAATACCAATTTTTCCTTCTAAGGAAAGCAGCTTATCCGTGCCAGAGGCACAAGTAATAATCACCAGCAAGATACTGACGATAGGTGAGAATCTTGCCCACGGTCTGACGCATTGCGCGTCTGACCGTTACTCGAACCGGGGTGATGCATGCCATCTCTTCCGCCTCCGGCTGGCTGAAACTACTTCCGGCTCACGGTAATTAGCCATGAAATACCAATTTTCCTCCTAAGGCAAGCAGTTTATCCGTGCCAGAGGCACTAAGTAAAAATCACCAGCAAGATGCTGGCGATAGAATTTATTGATTTCTTTGCTTTATTGGGAGGCCAGTCTCCATCTGGTGGAAACTACTACTACTGTCGAGTTTTAATCATTAAACTCGCTCATAGTTCTATTTACACCAATAGTAGAAAAACCTAAAACCATATCGCAGGCTTTGTCCATAATAAAAGGTAATTCATCAAATTCTTGTTGAGTAAAAGGACTTAACACATAATCTACTTGTTGACCTTTGTGAAAGTTATCGCCTATGCCAAATTTCAAACGAGCAAAATTTTGCCCCCCTGTTAAATCTTCAATGTTTTTCAAGCCATTATGACCAGCAGAAGATCCTTTAGCCCTCAATCTTAACTTACCAAAGGGAAGGGCAATATCATCTGTAATGACCATAATATTTTCCTTAGGGATTTTAAGCTCCTGCATCCAATAGTTTACGGCCTTTCCCGAAAGATTCATATAGGTAGTAGGCTTAATTAAATGGATTTGTCTGCCCTTATATTTAAACTCAGTTTTCATGGCCAACTTCAAAGTTTCAAACTCCACTTTTTGCTGGTCAGCCAATCTATCCAAAGTTAAGAAACCAATATTATGACGGGTGATTTCATATTCGGCTCCAATATTTCCTAAACCTACAATCAGGTATTTCATGTGTATAGTGTTTACTTTAAGCGATCACAACTTATCCCGTATTTATCGGGATGCCCCAAAGGGATCCCTTCGGGAGAATTCGCAAGAAATATTCCTGCCTGCCGGCAGGCATCAGAGGTTGGTCTCGATAGCTATCGGGATTCGTCCTCAAATATTTATGCTCATTTCATAATGCTATTACTTTTTTCAAAACGCAAAAATAAATGATTTTTACGGAAGTGCCGAGTATTTTACTCATTCAAATATTCAGATAAGATTTCATTTATAGGAGAGGGCTGAGTTAAAGTCATCATGTGGGAACCTCCTTCAATTATGTTTGTTGGTTTTATATTTCTTATGGGAATAGTGCGGTCTTTTGTACCATGGATATGTATGATATTCTCCTGGGCATTTTCCTTTTCCCATTTAATGATCATTTCTACAGTTCGTTTCATATATAAAGGGTTTTTGCTCGATAGCATACTTTTGAAAGTAGCTTTGTTGGTATTTCGGTCGGGCTCTACTATTGGCTGTAAAAATTTAGCTCCGGCTAACATTAATTTAGACGGCACAATTTTATAAATTGGAACTACTTTCTGGAACCGGTAGCGAAAGGGAAGCTCGGAACGGCTTTTTGCACTGGAAATAATTATGGCTTTCTCCGGATTTAAAAAATCATGAAGTTCAGAAATGATCATTCCTCCTAATGAAACGCCAATTAAAATGTATTGCTGTGAAGTATCTATTTGATTCGATAATCTTATTGCATATTCAGCGAGGGAACTCCTTTTTTTGGGGACAGGATATTTTATGTGAACAATATTAGTGTTGTTTTTGAATTCTAAGCTGTCAAATAATCGTTCATCAGAGCCTTGTCCGGGAAAGAGATAGATATTGGGTTGTTCTTGCGAGAATGTTAAAGTAAACCTGCAAAGGATAAAAAATAAAATTAATATGAAGCCCTTAATTTTCATGGGTTTTGTCTGAATGACTTACTAATTCTTGAATTTCCTTGAGTTCCATAGTGGTTAGATATCTCCATTTTCCTTTTTCAACATCCAGTTTGATATTCATTATCCTAATGCGCTTTAAACCGGCCACTTTATAATCAAAATATTCACACATTCTTCTGATTTGGCGGTTTAGGCCTTGCGTAAGAATAATTCTAAAAGAGCTTTTGCCTATTTGTTCCACAAAACATTTTTTGGTGACTGTATCTAAAATAGGAACTCCATTTCCCATTTTCTCAATAAAATCTCCTTTAATAGGTTTATTTAAATGGACAATATATTCCTTTTCATGGTTATTTCTGGCCCTTAATATTTTGTTGACTATATCTCCATCATTTGTTAAGAGGATTAATCCTTCACTGTATTTATCCAGCCGGCCTATGGGGAAAACTCTTTCAGGATAATTGATGAAATCTATAATATTATCCTTTTCCCTACGGGTATCCGTAGTGCAGACAATTCCTCTTGGCTTGTTAAAAGCTAGGTAAACAAAATCGGACTTTGGTTCAGCAATCAATTTTCCTTTTACTCTTACTTCATCATCGGGTCCCACTTTGGTTCCCATTTCAGGGATTTTCCCATTGATAGTAACAGCTCCTTCCTCTATTAATTTGTCCGCATTTCTGCGGGAGCAGTAACCGGCTTCACTTAGGAATTTATTGATTCTTTTTAATTGTGTATCCAATATATGTATAATTAGTTACTTGGAAATTTGCATTAGCTTGATGGTGCTAAGTTATTAAAACTAGGTAGAAAAATTACAGGTATTTATAAACAAAAAATCCTGTCCATGAAACATGAACAGGATTTAAATAATTTATAAGTTATTAGAAAATTAACTTTCTGCTCCTTCTGCAGGTGCATCAGCTCCTTCGCCTTCAGCTCCCTCAGCTCCTTCTTCTCCTTCAACTTCTTCCTCATCATCAGCTGATTTTCCTCTAAGTGCTCTTGGAATTTCAACCACTGCAATAGAAGCTTGTGGTGTATCCAAAATCTCGCAATTCTCAACTGATACTGATTCAACTTTAATTGATTTACCAAAATCTAGAGCGCTAATATCTAAAGTAATATGCTCAGGCATGTCTTTAGGTAAAGCTTTCACTAAAAGATTTCTTCTTTTGTGGATCAAAGTACCCCCTTTAGTTACACCCGGTGCAGTACCTTCCAAGTGAACAGGGATATTCATTTTGATATTCTTTCCTTTGTGTAATTGTAAGAAATCAGCATGCATGATGATTTCACTTACCGGGTGGAAAGTAACATCTTGTAATATTGCTTGGTACTCATCGCCTTCAATATTGATGTTAACGAAATGTGCTTCAGCAGTAAATACTAATGGGCGAAAAAGAATCATTGGCGCATAAAAGTGGATTTGCTCGTCACCACCGTACAAAACGGCAGGAACCATAGCTTCCGCTCTTAATTTTTTCGCCTCTTTTTTGCCAAGATTTGCTCTTTTATACCCTATAATCTCAACAGTTTTCATAATATATATTTGTTAAAAATGAATAATTACTATTTTATTTGCTCTATTATTTAATTACTTATAATAAATCATTTGGTAGAGAGTTTCAGGTAATTACTGCATATCTCAAGTAATTGCCTAATAGGCTCTATTTAAATGAATAATGAACTGATAGATTCATTATCGTGAATTTTTCTAATGGCTTTAGCAAACATATCGGCTACCGAAAGCACTTTAATTTTATCTGATTTTTGCTTTAAAGGCAAAGTATCAGTGGTAATCAACTCATCTAAAGTAGAGTTGGCAATATTTTCATAAGCATTTCCCGATAATACAGGATGAGTAATAATTGCTCTTACTGATTTAGCACCTTTTTCTTTCAGCATGTCAGCTGCTTTACATAAAGTTCCTGCTGTATCAACTAAGTCATCAAAAATAATAACATCTCTACCATCAACATCACCAATCACTTGCATTGCGTCAACCTCGTTTGCTTTTTTTCTTTGTTTATCACAAACCACCATATCTACTTTGAAATGCTTAGCATATTTTCTTGCTCTTGCTGAACCTCCTATATCTGGTGAAGCAAAAATGGTGTCTTCATTAATACTTTCCTGTAAATAAGGAACAAATATGGCTGAAGCATCCATGTGGTCAACTGGGATATTGAAAAATCCTTGAATCTGACCAGCATGTAAGTCACAAGTTACAATTCTATCGGCACCGGCTGCCTCAAATATATTAGCTAGCATCTTAGCTCCAATTGCAACTCTTGGCTTGTCTTTTCTGTCCTGACGAGCATAGCCGAAATAGGGAACTACTAAAGTTACTTTATAAGCACTTGCTCTTCTTGCTGCATCTATCATCAAGAGTAATTCCATGATGTTGTCAGCAGGAGGGAAGGTGGATTGAATTAAGAATACATGATGTCCTCTAATCGATTCCGTAAAGTAGGGTGATAGTTCACCATCACTAAATTTTTGTAATTCTACATCTCCTAGCGGCTTACCATAACTCATGGCTATTCTTTCTGAAAGATATTTTGATGTTGAGCCGGAGAATATTTTAACGGAGGACATGTTTTTATTTTTTGCGCTTAAAATAAAATATCCCGTCCTAGTTCATTTTGGACGGGATTTTGTTGCCCGACTAGGGCTCGAACCTAGACTCTTCTGTACCAAAAACAGACGTGTTGCCAGTTACACCATCGGGCATTTTTGATTGCCTTATCGCTAAGGGAATACAAAGGTAAAAACGGATTTATTATTTGCAAATAAAGAGATGAAAAAAAATTAATTATTTTTTTCTTCCACAGGTATGAAAGCATAATTGTTTAGAATACTTAAAACTGCTACCCTCACTTTTCTTGGGTCATCAAAAATGTAATCTGAATACAGATCGGTTGTATATCCTTGCCAAATCATAGAATAATTTGATGTTTCGGTGAAATTTATGACCAATGTCCCGTTATTTATATTTAAATCTTTCTTTAAATATTCTTCTTTCTCTTTTTGCTTCTTGCTTTTGAAAAATACAAATTTTTCCATCTTGGGTTGATCATATCCCCTATATCTTAGTGAGTCATCTAAGTAGAGAAAATTAACATAGAAACTGGGGTTCTTTGGATTATAATCATAACCAATTAATTCTAGATGAGATTTAATTGTTGATTTTACTAATTTAATATGATCCTCATCCATGTTTTTAGGTGTTATAAAAAAGTCAAAAGAATTATAATTGTCAAAATCACCTAAAAAATTATAATCGTATTCAACAGGATACTCTTTTGAAATAAAACACCCATTTAGAAAAAGTATTAAAACTAATAAAATATGATGTAAATTTTTCATAGCATCAATTTAGCAAAATTTTAATATTTCTGCTTTGGTGCTATATTAAATTTTATAAAAAGTCAAATTTATGACATTTTATCAACCCATTTCCTGGCATTAACCAAAGCTTCTACCCAAGGAGAAATTTCATCCGCTTTCCTTTCGCTCGGATAATTTGCCCAGTTCCAAGGAAAAATACTTCTTTCTAAGTGTGGCATAATGGCTAAATGTCTGCCATCTTCGGAGCATATAGCTGCCGAATTGTAATCAGAGCCATTTGGATTGCCGGGATATTGCTCGTAGCTGTATTTTGCGGCTATATTATATTCTTTTTCTGCTAAAGGCATTTCAAATTTACCTTCTCCATGAGCTACCCATATCCCCAATTTACTGTTTTTAAGGCTGCCCAACATTACGGAATTGTTTTCCTGTACATCCACGTTCACAAAACTACATTCAAACTTGTGGGAGTCATTATGAGCCATTTTAATTTTCTCCTTATGTTCAGGATATATTAAATCTAAAGCCACCATTAATTGGCAGCCATTACAAACCCCCATACTTAATGTGTCTTTTCTAGCATAGAAATTTTTCAATGCTTTTTGGGCATTGTCATTGTACTTGAAAGCACCAGCCCAACCTTTTGCAGAACCTAAAACATCCGAATTGGAGAAACCACCAGTGAAAACGATGAAATTTACATCCGACAAATCTTCCTCACCACTCATTAAATCAGTCATGTGGATGTCCTTTACATCAAAGCCAGCCATATACATCATATAAGCCATTTCTCGCTCGCTATTAACGCCCTTTTCACGGATAATAGCTGCTTTTATTCCGCTTTCTGTATTTCTGTTTGGGTCCAAACCTAATGACTTGAAAGTTCCTTTGAAATGCTCCGGAAAGTCAAATGACAAAACTTGATTTTTATAATTATCAAAACGGGATTTAGCTAAATCTTTTCCGCTTTGTTTTTCATCTAGCAAATAAGAGGTTTCATACCACTCATCTCTTAGGCTTGCAATATCTAGATCAATGGTTCCATTATCCTTAGTGATCTGAATTTTATTTGATTTATTTACAGCCCCTAATGCAACAACTTCAATTTCAGATTGCTGTAATTCTTCTATAATAGATATATCATCAATTTGAAGTAAAAGTCCTGCTTGTTCACTGAACAGTAATTTAACTAAATCTTTTTCCTCAAAATCATCGAAATTTAAATCCAAACCTATGTTTTGATGAGGGAAAGTGGTTTCTAATAATGAAGTAATCAATCCTCCTGATCCTATATCATGTCCGGACAAGATTTTTTCTTCATTTATTAATTTCTGAACAGTCTCAAATGCATTTTTAAAATGACTTGCTGAATTAATTTTTATGGTTTCTTCTCCTAAAGAAGCACGGGTTTGAGCAAAAGCGGAACCGCCCAATTCAAAACTTCCTTTACCCATATTGATATAAACCAATTGGCTATTCTCTTTAGGGATTAGTGCGGTTTCCAATGTTTTACGGATGTCAGATACTTCACCAGCTGCGGAAATAATTACAGTTCCGGGAGAATATACTTTATCCCCGGAAGGATATTTTTGCACCATGGAAAGAGAATCTTTTCCTGTAGGGATATTGATACCCAACTCAACGGCAAAATCACTGATAGCTTCCACAGCTTCATATAAACGAGCATTTTCCCCTTCATTTTTTGCCGGCCACATCCAGTTGGCGCTTAGGGAAATTCCTTTTAAACCATCCTGAATAGGAGCGAAGATGATGTTGGTCAAAGCTTCTGCTATGGATAATTCAGAACCTGCCTTTGGATCAATTAATGCGCTTACCGGAGCGTGACCAATTGAAGTGGCAATTCCTTTCTCGCCTTTATAATCCAATGTCATTACCGCAACATTATTTAAAGGCAATTGGATTGGGCCCGTAGTTTGTTGTTTGGCAACTTTTCCTGTCACACATCTATCCACTTTATTGGTCAACCAATCCTTACAAGCTACTGATTCTAACTTCAGAATATCTTTTATATAGCCTTCGATTTCTTTAGCCTCATATTGCAATGTGGTAAAAGTTGTGCTTTGTGTTTGATCAGCTAATATTGTTTTTGGGGCACTGCCAAACATGGAAGCTAATGGCCAGTCTACCGGGTTTTTCCCTGTTTCTTTATCTTCAAAACTGAAATGATGGTCTCCTGTAATTTCTCCTACCACATAAAATGGAGCTCTCTCACGCTGCGATACTTTTTCTAATTTAGCAATATCCTTTTCCTTGATCACCAAGCCCATTCTCTCTTGGGATTCATTTCCTATGATTTCCTTTGCTGATAGGGTAGTGTCACCAATTGGAAGTTTCCTTAAATCGATTTTTCCTCCGGTATCTTCTACTAATTCGGAAAGGCAATTTAAATGTCCACCGGCACCATGATCATGTATGGAAACAATTGGGTTTTCTGAAGATTCAGCCATGGCACGTATCGCATTGGCTACTCTTTTTTGCATTTCAGGATTGGCACGTTGAACTGCATTCAATTCAATTTGATTCGCAAAAGAACCAGTATCAACAGAAGAAACAGCACTTCCACCCATTCCGATTCGGTAATTATCTCCGCCCATTACCACAATTTTATCGCCCTTTTGTGGGATGTCCTTTTTGCTTTGCTCTGCCACTCCATATCCAATTCCTCCAGCTTGCATGATGACTTTATCGTAGCCATATTTTTTACCGGCATGCTCATGTTCAAAGGTTAAAACTGAACCTGAAATCAATGGTTGTCCGAATTTATTTCCAAAATCAGAAGCGCCATTGGAAGCCTTAATCAAAATATCAACAGGACTTTGATAAAGCCAAGGTCTTTCTTCCATGTGGTTTTCCCATGGTCTGTTGCCTTTCAATCTTGAATAGGAAGTCATATATACTGCTGTTCCTGCTAAAGGAATACCCGCTTTTCCACCTGCCATTCTATCTCTTATTTCACCGCCTGAACCTGTTGCAGCACCATAAAATGGCTCGACAGTGGTTGGGAAATTATGGGTTTCAGCTTTTAAGGAAATAACAGATTTGAACTTTTTCTTTTGGAAGTAATCTGCCTTTTCAGGATTTTGAGAGGAAAATTGTTCTACTTCAGGCCCTTCAACATAAGCTACATTATCTTTATAAGCCGAAACAATTCTGTTCGGATTTTCTTTGGAAGTCCTTTTAATCATCTGGAAAAGCGTATTTGGCATTTCTTTTCCATCGATTACGAATGTCCCGTTGAATATTTTGTGCCTGCAGTGTTCTGAATTTACTTGAGAGAATCCGAAAACCTCACTGTCAGTTAATGGACGATCTAAATCTTTGCTTACCTGCTCTAGATATTCTATTTCTTCCTTGCTTAGCGCTAAACCTTCTTTTTCATTGTATGCAGCAATATCATCTATTAATTCTACGGGGTCAGGCTGTTTGTCAATGGTAAAAATATCTTCGTTCAAGCCTTGATATTTGGCTTGAAGCATTGGGTCGATTATATCTGTTAGCTTTTCAATGGCTTCAAACATCTCAATTCTAAAGATGCCATTTAAGCCCATGGTTTGCGTAATTTCCACTGCATTTGTACTCCAAGGACTTACCATTTCTTTTCGAGGGCCCACAAAAATGCCTGTTAGTTCAGAAGAAGAGATTGTTTTTTCTGCATCCAACAACCATAAAAGTTTTTCTAAGTCTGTATTTGAAAACGGATTTTGATGTCCTAAAGCGTAGATTTGATGATTTTTACCCTGAAAAAAGCTAAGCATAATGTGTTTTATGTAGGTGGAATTAATAAAGCTGCAAAGTTAGAAATTATCCATTATTTAACCTAGAATCTAGAAAATTAGAATCAAAACGAAGATCTGAGATCCAACTATACTTATACCACAAAAAAGACTCAAAAGAAAACAAAAGAAAACAAAAGAACAGCCAAAGGCTGTAAAATAACTCTCGCAAAGTCGCTAAGGCGCAAAGTTTTCGCAAAGAGAAATCCTAAGTTACACTAAGAAATAAAAGAAGAAGTATGATATACAATTTCTTAAAAGGAGTAAAAGTTAAATTGTATTAAATATTCAGGTTATGTGTTTTGAGATCTTAGTTCTAAACATATGTGAGTGATTCAATTTTATATTTATATAAAATCTATTGTGTTCTATTGTTTCTTTGTGGTTAAATTATGGTAGTTTTACCAATAGTGGGATGAATAAAAGGATGAAGTATTAATAGCTATTTGGGGATTATGGAGCTGTGGCAAGGTGTTTTGCCGTATCAGCTATCAATGTATTATGCCCAGCTTCCAAAATCACATGCTCATATTCCTTAACATGCTTTAATAAATCCATCATATTCTCTGCTGTGATGATTTTATCGTACTTGCCCGTGAACATCATCAAGGGGATTTTATTTTGATTGATTAGGAATGCAATCAATTTCAAATCAAATCTTAGATGTCTGAAAACTACCCAGGTTAAATAAACTCTTCTTCTTTTCTCACGGGTATTCATTTGGGTATTGGCAAATTTCAATAAGCTTTTATCCACCAAGCCTAATTTTTTTGTGAAAGTTAATATTTGATAGAAGTATTTAGGCTTTACAATCATGGCTCTAAAAAATCTTCTGAAAGAATTGGGATAGGTTGCCAAGCTGTACCAAAATGATGTTTTAATTCCATCAGGAGCTATTAAAAGAAACTCTTTAATTTTTCTAGGGAATAATTCCAGACTAGCCAATGCAAATTTTCCACCCATGCTATACCCAACAACAGCAAATTCATTGATTTTATGTTTTTGAATAAAGTTTTTCAAGATTTCCTCCCAATCTTGTTTTTCCAAAGCTTGATTTCGGTCTTTCCACTCACTATTACCATGATAATAGATGTCAAAGGCATAAACGGTATATTTTTCTCCCAATAATTCAGAAAATGGATTGTAAACTTCTTTAGACTGCCCAAAGCCATGGAAAGCTAAAAGTGGGATATTCCCATTTCCTGAAATGGAATAATGTAAAATATTTTCTCCAAATTTTATATGGTCGTTTTTCATTTAGAAAAAAGTATTAAGTCGTTATGATATAATCAACGGAATTTAAAATTACAAAAGCTAAAATTTCAAAATATACTTAACTGCTTAAATATCAGTTGGTTAAAAATAATCTATGATATTTATCAATAATTGTAAACAAAAGCTACCTTTGTCCGTTGGAAACCGAGGAAACTTTCAATCTAATTTAAGTTTCCTAAGTATTAACCGCAATATAATAATTTGAGTACAGAGAAAAACATATTAGAGGGAGCAAAAAATTTATTTATGCAATTTGGCTTGAAGTCCATTACAATGGATGATATAGCCAGAAAAGTAGGGGTAAGCAAAAAAACGATCTATCAATTCTTTAGTGATAAAAGTAGTATTGTATTTAAATCCGTGCATGAACATTTTTCAAATCATAAAGCCGAAATTGAAAAAGTATTGGATAATAGCAAAGATGCTATTGAAGCAATGTACAAAATCTCCAAATGCATGAAATCACAGATAGAAGCAGTTAATCCTACTGTTTTATATGATTTGCAACGCTATTTCCCTAAAGCGCATAAAAGGTTTTTAGAGTTTAAAAATACTTTTGTGAAGACGAGAATGACAAAAATCATTGAGAATGGAATAGAATCAGGTTATTTCAGAAAAGAAATCAATCCTGAAATACTAGTAATTCAAAGAATAGAGCAAGCACAATTGGCTTTTAACAATGAAATCTTCCCTAGGGATAAATTCGACTTTAAGGAAGTTCATGAGCAGTTATTTGATCATTTCATACACGGTATATTAACAGAAAAAGGAAAGGAAAAATATAATCAATATTTAAATGAAGAGCATGATGCTTAATAAAATCAGAATATTTTGTCTAGCGGCTGTTTTAATGCCCTTTGGCATAATGGCACAAGAGGAGATTAGCAAACCCATGAGTTTGGAGGAATGCGTAATTTATGCATTGGAAAACAATCGTAATTTGAAATCCACAAGATTGGAAGAAGCTATTGCTGAGACACAGGTAAGTGAAACCCGGTCAATGGGATTGCCACAGGTGAAGTTTCAATCAGGAGTAAATTATAATTATGAAGTCCAGAAAGCCTTTCTTCCTGAAACTTTTGTAAACCCCCAGGGAGATCCGGAAAATTCAGTAGCTGCACCTTTTGGAGTGGAATATGATGCCAATGCCAACTTTTCCGTCTCTCAGTTGCTTTTTGATGGTTCTTATTTTGTAGGCCTACAAGCGGCTAAAACGCTTCGGGAGCTAAGGCAAAAGGAATCAAATCAGTCAGAAGTGGAAACAGTGGAAGCTATTACAAAAGCCTACTATCTTGTTTTAATATCTAAAGAAAGGCTTGAGTTGGTTGATGCTAATAAGGAACAATTAGAAAGAGTATTGAATGAAACAGAAGCTTTGTATGAAAATGGCTTTGCCGAAAAAATTGATGTAGACAGAATTAGGGTAAACCTCAATAACATTACTACTGAAAATAATAAGGCTAAGAGAGGTTTCGAAGTTTCAAAGGATATGTTAAAGTTTCAAATGGGCATGCCCTTAAATACCACACTTGACTTATCAGGAAGTATTGAAAGCTTAACTTTAGATGAAGGTGAATACTTAAATAAAGAAGAAACTTTTGATTATAGGGAAAGGCCTGAATTTTCCATTTTACAAACCAATCAAGACTTAGCCAATCTCGATTTAAGAAATAATAAAGCAACCTTACTGCCAAAGCTTTATGCTAACCTAAGTTATGGATGGAATACGGGTACCAACAGAACTGAGGAATTATTCGATTTTAGTGATAGATGGTTGAGTTTTGGCGCAGTGGGGCTGAGCTTAAACTGGGATTTATTTACCGGCTTAAATAGATCCAGCAAAATGAAGAAAAACCGTATCCAAATTGAGCAAATTGAAATTCAGAAAGATCAATTAAAAAGCTCTATTGATATGGAAATCAAGCAGGCTAAAAATGATTTAGCTTCAGCTAGGGAAAATTTAGATGTTCAAGAACAGAATATGAAATTAGCTCAATCGGTTTACGAGCAAGTAGAGACCAAATATAAAAATGGAATGGCCAGCAGCCGTGAGTTATTGGATGCTGAAACTTCTAAAAAGGAAGCCGAGACCAATTATTACGGTTCGCTTTATGATGCCGTAATTGCCAAAATAGAATTAGAAAAAGCTTTAGGAATATTGTATTGATTTGATAAAAATGAGAAGAACTATAATAATGAAGAATTCAATTTTAATAATCGCCCTTGCGGTTTTAATGGGAGCCTGCGGTGGAAATTCCGATGTGGAAAAGCTGAAATCAAAGCTTGAAAGAATGGAAAAGGATATTCAGAAGAAAACGATTGAAGCTGCTGAGTTGCAAGAAGAAATAGCAGAACTCGATCCTGAGTATACTAATAAATCAGATCAATCGGTTTTGATTAAAGCTGAAAGTGTAAAGCCACAAGATTTTCAACATAAAATTCAGGTACAAGGTGAAGTAGCGTCTCGTAAAAATATCACAATGGGAGCTGAAACTATGGGGAGGGTGACCCAAATTAATGTTTCACCTGGCGATATGGTAAAGCGTAATCAGTTATTGGTGAAATTGGATGCCGCCACAACAGAGAATAATATTAAGGAATTGAAAACTGCTTTGGAATTGGCTACCACTATTTATGAAAAGCAGAAAAACCTTTGGGAAAAAGAAATTGGAACTGAAGTGCAGTATTTGGAAGCTAAAAACAGAAAAGAAACCCTTGAAAGACAATTAGCGACTGCCCAGTCTCAATTGGATATGGCTTATCTGAAAGCACCATTTAATGGAAGGATTAATGATGTAAATGTGAATACTGGTGAACTGGTACAACCAGGCATGCCAATTCTAAGCATGGTAAGCCAAGAGGAAATGTACCTTAAATCAGATGTTTCTGAAGAATATATCAATGATTTTAAAGAAGGTGATTCCCTGGAAGTCTATTTGCCATCAATTAAAAAATCTTTCGAAACAGTAGTAAGTGCAGTTAGCTATGTGATCAATCCTGCAAACCGAACTTTCCAGTTAGAAGTAAAGGTCAATGAGTTTGTGGAAAAATTGAAGCCGAATCAATTTGCTAGATTAACCTTAGTGGATTATGAAAATGAGAATGCTATAGTTGTTCCTTCAGATGTAGTGCAGCAAGATAATTTAGGTGATTTTGTTTATATAGTGAAGACGGAAAAAGACCAAAAGAGAGCTGAAAAAGTCAGAATTGAAAGAGGGAAAACCTATGATGGCAAGACCGAGATTTTAAAAGGAATCAAAGCTGGTGACACAATCATTTCAGAAGGGTATAGAGAAGCCGTGAATGGTATTGCTGTCCGTTTAGCACAATAATTTCGAAAAAAGATATTTATGAGCGATCAAAATAAAAAGAAAGTAGAGAAGGAGTTTGGCCTGACCACTTTATCGGTCAATAACCGAACGACTGTTTACGTATTGGCTTTCCTTATTGTGGTTTTAGGTGTATTCTCTTATATCAATTTACCTAAAGAAAACTTTCCGGAAATTGCCCAGCCTACTATATATGTGGGAACTCCACATCCCGGTAACTCACCGGCAGATATGGAAAAGCTGATTACCCGTCCTTTGGAAAAGGAAATCAATACTATTTCCTCTGTGGACAACATCAAATCAACTTCAGTACAGGATTTTTCAACTATCATAATAGAGTTTACTACCGATACTGAGGTGGAAGATGCCTTACAAGAGGTGAAAGATGCTGTGGATAAAGCCAAATCAGAGCTTCCTTCTGATTTACAGGAAGACCCCAACGCATTTGAGTTAAATGTTTCCGAATTCCCGATTATGAATATTAACCTTTCGGGAAATTACAGCGTGGAGACCTTGAATTCTTATGCGGAATATCTGGAAGAGGAGATGGAGAAATTCCCTGAAATGTCCAAAGCAGAAATTAGAGGGGTAGATGAAAGAGAGGTTCGTATAATGGTGGATCCATTGGAGATGGAAGCCCGAAAAATTAGCTTTAATGACATAGAAACTGCCGTTCAGCAAGAAAATATGACCATGTCGGGTGGTAATATAAAAATGGGTAAAATCAGAAGGACGGTGGCTATTTCCGGGGAATATGATGATCCAAGTGAATTGGAAAATCTTATTATCAAAAATGAAAATGCCAATATTGTTTATCTGAAGGATATAGCAGAAATCGAATTTGATTATAAAGAAAAGCAAAGTTATGCCCGCTTGAATAATAAGGCGGTTGTGATGGTGGATGCAGTGAAAAGAAGTGGCGAAAACTTGCTGATTTTAACCGAAAAAATTAATGAGGTAATTGATAAAGCCAAGGAAGAAGTATTCCCTGATGGTTTAGAAGTCACTATTACGAATGATCAATCTCAACAAACCCGAGATCAGGTAAGCAGCTTGGAGAATAACATAATCTCTGGTGTGATATTGGTGGTTTTAGTGCTTTTATTCTTTCTAGGGAGTAGAAATGCGCTTTTTGTGGGTATTGCCATTCCGATGTCCATGTTTATGGCATTTATGATTCTAGGTGCCTTTGGAATTACGATCAACATGATTGTATTATTCTCCTTAATTATGGCATTGGGAATGTTGGTGGATAATGGTATTGTGGTAGTGGAGAATGTTTATCGCCTGATGGAGGAAGGATATTCACCTATTAAAGCCACTAAAATAGGGGTTGGTGAAGTTGCGATGCCTATTATTTCTTCAACCGCCACAACCTTGGCAGCATTTCTTCCATTAGCTTTTTGGCCGGGACTTATTGGTGAGTTTATGAAATATTTGCCCATCACCCTGATCATCACTTTAGGTTCTTCTTTGTTCGTGGCTTTGGTGATCAATCCTGTATTCATAGCCTCATTTATGAGAATAGATGAAGGCGGCAAACTCAATTATAAAAAAATATGGAGAATTGCCGGGATTTCATTTGCCATAGGCACCATATTCATTCTCTTGAAAGTTTATGCAATTGGTAATTTGGCTATTTTGTTTGGGGCTTTAGGGTTATTGAATACTTATATTTTAACCCCGCTTTCCCGTAAATTTCAAAAAGGATTTTTACCGGCTATTGAAAAATTATATTCAAGAACTTTGGGCTTTGCCTTAAGAAGCTGGAATCCATTTTTCTTCTTAGGAGGAACAATTTTGGCTTTAGTAGGCTCAGTAATTTTATTGATGAACTTCACACCCAACGTTCTTTTCTTTCCTGAAAATGAACCCAAATATGTCAATGTGTTTGTGGAATTTCCTGTAGGAACTGATGTAGAACATACCAATGAATTTTCCATGGAAATTGAAGAAGAGGTAAAAGAAGTAGTGGAACCTTATTCTGATATAGTGGAATCTGTTGTGGCTAATGTGGGGAAAGGTGCGAGTGACCCAAGTGATCCGACTGCCATGGGGCAATCCGATACGCCAAATAAAGCTAGAATCACAGTCAATTTTGTGGAATTCAAATATAGAAATGGAATTTCAACTACTAAAGTAATGAATGAAATCCGCGATGTAGTAGCGGATAAATATGCAGGAGTTTCTATTACAGTAGATAAAGATCAAGCAGGCCCTCCAACGGGAAAACCGCTTAATATTGAAATCAGCGGGGAAGATTATGATAAATTAATCCAGGTTACAGAAGATTTAACCGTTTTCATCAATAACCAAAATATTGGGGGAATTGAGGATTTGAAAACAGATTTGGAAACAGGAAAACCTGAGCTTACTATCAATATTGATAGGGAAGCTGCAAGAAGGTTTGGTTTGAGTACGGCAACTATTGCCAATGAAATCAGGACTGGACTTTTCGGGAAGGAGATTTCAAAGTATAAAGAAGGAGAAGATGATTATGAAATTCAGTTGCGTTATAATGATGAATATCGTTATGATGTGAATGCGTTGATTAATAAAAAGATTACTTATAGGGATCAATCTTCTGGTAAGGTCAATCAGGTACCGATTAGTGCTGTGGCGGATGTTGAATATACAAGTACCTATGGTTCTATCAATCGTAAAGAAATGGATAGGGTAGTAACGGTTTATTCCAATATTTTGGATGGATACAATGCCACTAATGTCAATAATCAGCTGAAAGCAGCCATGAAGGACTTTGAAGTGCCTGCTGGTTATGAAGTGAAATTTACAGGAGAGCAAGAGGAACAAGCGGAAGAATTGGAGTTCTTAAGTATTGCTTTACTATTGGCAGTATTCTTAATTTTCTTAATTATAGTGGCGCAGTTTAACAGGTTAACGGCTCCATTTATCATTATGAGTTCGGTTATTTTTAGTACAATTGGTGTATTCCTTGGATTGGTTACTTTTCAGATGGATTTCGTGATTGTAATGACCATGATCGGTATTATTTCATTGGCAGGTATAGTAGTGAATAATGCCATTGTATTAATTGACTTTATTGAAATCAGTAAAGCCAATAAAAAATTGAACTTAAAAGAAGGTGAGAATCTAACTTATAAAATGGTGCAAGAAGCCGTGATGTTGGCAGGGAAAACACGTTTGAGACCTGTTTTATTGACAGCTATTACGACTATTTTAGGTTTAATACCATTGGCAATTGGTTTCAATTTTGACTTTATACAGTTGTTTACTAGTTACGATCCTGATTTCTATTTAGGAGGAGATTCCGTTATGTTTTGGGAGCCAATTTGTTGGACTATTATTTTTGGTCTAACATTCGCAACCTTCTTAACCCTAGTGATCGTACCCGTAATGTATCTTATTGCAAATCAATTAAATGCTAAATTTGGGATAGGTAGATGATGGGTGAGGGGTGAAGGATGATGGGTGTAAAAAGACTGCATCATCATTTTTCATCCTAAACACCCCACATCCATCACCCTACACCCCACACAAAAAACATGTCCAAACTAATCCTCATACCGCTAGTTGCCATTGTTTTTCTCTTGATTGATCTCTATGTCTTTCAAGCGGTGAAAATTGCTGTGCAAAATTTTTCTCCTTTAGGGAAGAATATTGTTTTCGGAATTTATTGGGGATTTACGGCTATAACACTTTTGGGCTTTTTCCTTTACCATTTTGGAAATCCAGATTTCTTTTCTAGAGTGGCTCGACAGTTTATGTTGGTACTGGTTTTTATGAATTATCTCTCTAAAACAATTGCCTTATTGGTATTATTGATTGGGGATGTAATTCGATTGGGACAGTGGAGTTTTTATAAGATTACTGATCTTTTAAATAATTCAAAAAGTGGTATAGAGGGAGAAAAAATAAGCAGATCTGAGTTTTTTGCTAAGACTGCACTGGTAGCTGGTGGATTGCCTTTGGCAGCTATGAGTTTTGGTATAATCTCAGGAGCACATGATTACCGAATCCGAAGAAAATCCATTGTGATACCTAATTTGCCGAAAGCTTGGCATGGAGTGAAAGTTGCCCAACTTTCAGATATTCATAGCGGAAGTTTTTGGAACAAAGTAGCAGTAGAAGGAGGAGTGGATATGCTCTTGGCAGAAAAGGCCGATATAATTTTCTTTACGGGTGATTTGGTGAATAATGAAGCGAATGAAGTAGAAAAATATATTCCCATTTTTTCTAAGCTGAAAGCTGATTTAGGAGTGTTTTCCATTTTAGGAAATCATGATTATGGTGATTATAAAAACTGGAACAGCGAAAAAGCAAAATCTCAAAACCTGCAGGATTTAAAAGAAGCTCATAAAATCATGGGTTGGGATTTGTTGACCAATGAAAACCGAATTCTGACACTTGATAAAGAGCCTTTAGCAGTTTTAGGAGTAGAAAACTGGGGTGCAGGAAGATTCGCCAAATATGGAGAAATCAGCAAAGCTTATGCTGGAACTGAGGATTTACCAGCGAAAATATTGCTTTCCCATGACCCAAGCCATTGGGATGCCCAAATCAGAAAAGATTATTCCGATATTGATTTGATGCTGGCAGGTCATACGCATGGCTTTCAATTTGGCGTGGAAATACCGGGCTTCAAATGGAGTCCATCACAATATGTGTACAAACAATGGGCAGGACTTTATCAGGAAGGTAATCAAAGCTTATATGTGAATAGGGGATATGGCTATATCGGCTATCCTGGTAGGATTGGAATTCCTCCTGAGATTACGATATTGGAGTTGAGGCAGGGGTGATTTTCTATTCCAATAGCTCAATGAAGTTAACTTTTGCGAACGATTAAGTCTATTAATTCAATTTGAAGTAAAACCATCCCAAATTTTTCAGTAATATATTATTGCTCAATTCTAGATTGTAATTGTTCAAGTTTTTTTAATAGAAACTTAGTTTTCATTAATAAAGCTGCCATACTTTCCTTAACTACACTTTGATGATTTAATTTCAATCCAACAATGCCGTTAAATTTGGCAGCAAATTCGTGGTCTTTAGTATTTTTCCAAATAAATTCGTTTAATGGGCTGTTCTTTAGTATTGTTCCAGGTATATTCATTGGATAATTTATACTATATTCTCCAATATAAGTTTGATACATTTGAGCTGACCATTCCAAGGTTTTATTAGTGGATTTTTGGCTGGTATTTAATTCAATCAACAATTCACTTATGCTCCCATCAAATAAATTTATATTACCTGTCGAAGTTAAGGATATGTAGGTACTCTGATTAAAACTTAAATTAGGATAAATAAAAGGGTTGAACTCAAAACGTGCAATCTGATATAAAGTGTCTATTGACACTTCTGGGTGGGATAATCTTTTTTTATAATCTCCAATAATTTGTATGTCACTTTCAGCATAATTTAGTAAATCCTTTATTGCTATGGAGTCCTTTTTTAAATCGGTAATTAAGGATTTAATGTAACCCTGCCTTAACTTAGCATTTTTTCTATCCTCATTCCAATTATCAATTTGAAAGGCTAGAAGAATTCCGAGGACGATAAAAGAGATCTCCCCTAAGGCATAAAGTGAGTAAGTATATATTTCATTCCGGTCAACAGAGTCTTTTCTTAAAGGTCTAAAAAATCTCATGGCTTAAACTATTTTATGTTCAAATGAACTACTGGCTATTTAACTCATCTTCGATAATTTTCATTAACGATTGAATATCATTTTCTTTTGTTTCATACATAGTTACACGTACTTTTATGAACCCCCCGTTGGCGCACGCGTTTCCGCGTGTGTCCATTTAGCAAAGTACCGCCAAAAAAACATAAGAAACTGTCAATTCTATATTTACTCAGCTTTTGGCATCAAACTCCAATAAGAAGGTTTGTAGTATAAATCAAGAGGAATCCATATGACATGAAAAACAAAGCTTTTTTATTCAAAGTAAATGCTCTTAATGATAAAATTCCCCAAATGATTAGACGGATATAGTCTGATATATGGTATGAAATTATAGGTTCTATCTCAATTAGGATTATAAGTAATATGGAGAGGAAGTCCCTCTCCATTTATTGATAATCCATTTTATTCTTTCAAAATTTTAAAATTCACTAATTGATTTTTGAGTTGTATTTTAACCAGGTAGAGTTGTGAAGGTAAATTTGAAAGATTTAAAGTACCAGTCGTAGTTTTTTCTTCCAGTATTAGTTTTCCTGAAACATCATAAACCCTTACAGTTTTGTCTCCCTCTGGCATTCCATTTATTTTTAATATGTTTTTAATGGGGTTTTTATACTGGATATTGATTTCTGCTTCTTGTTTAATACTCGTGATAATGTTGCTAACTTCAAGGTTATAATCAGACTCATTATCATCGTTAATTGCCTTTACTTAATAAAAGTAAGGAGTAGACTGATTAGTGCTAATATCTTCATCTTGATATTCATTGTTTGTAACAAAAATAATTTCTGGATTTTGGAAGTCTGTGGAATTAGATTTTTCCAATTCAAATCCAGTATTGAAATCACTGTTGTTTTGCCATATCAAATTTATAGTTCCTTCTGTTAATTCAGCATGTAAATCACTTGGAGGGTTTAATAGTGTAGTAACTTCTAATTCATTAGATAAATCAGATTGATTTCCATTATCTGAAATAGCCTGTACTTGAATTTTGTAATTAATATTCTCATTCAGACTTTCAATTAAATAACTTTCCGAATCTTTTTCAGCTGTAAATTCTTCTTCTATCCCATCAGAAATAAGCTTGATTAAATAGTGGTCTTCAAATTCAGTGTTATCATTCCAGAAAATCTCAATTGAATTATTGCTCGCATGAGTTTCTGTGAGGTCAGGTTCATTAATTCCTGTTTTAACTGTAAGGATTTCGCTATCATCTGAAAATTGCATATCTGTTAGGCTAAAAGCCTTGATGAAGTATTCAGTATTTTCATCCAGACCAGTAATTAAATATTCATTTTCATTAGTAATTGTATCTACTATTTGAAAATCTGAGCCATCAGAAGATATTTCTATAACTGCCATACCCTCTGATACAATTATATTATTTAATTTGATAGTGGAACTTGAACTTTCAGAAAATTCAAATTGTGGGGTAGTTGGCAGTACATATTCTTCATTTTGATTTATTGTATTGATAAGATTTGGCCGTAAGTTTTTTATGATTTGCTTTTCTTCTCCCGGCCAAGAAATAACTGCGGAGTCAATTCTGTCTATTTGATTTAAGCCGAAGTGGGCATATTGATTGCTTTTATTAAAACCGTCAGCAATTATTTGCTGGTTTCCCTTGATGTCATTATTATGATATAAGGCTATTTTGGATCCAATACCATATCGATTTGAATTATTACCCTGAAGATGGAACCTTATCCAATTGTTACCATTATTAATATTTTCAAAAAATATATCATTGTCATCTTCATTGTTTTCAATTTCAAAACCAGTCATTGAGAAATGAATATCAAGAAAGCCGTTATTGGAAATGTCAGGTGTTACAATATGAGAAGCCTGTGCATTACCATTGCTTAAATTGACATTGGTTTCTTGCTCAAATCCATTGGTGCTATTTCCATAAAACATATAATTTTCTTCAGTGGTTGAAGAAAGGATTAAGTCAGCAAAACCATCATTATTTAAGTCTTCTGTCTTAATGTCGCTAGGGTAATTAGTATTAGGGAAAGAATTTTCACTTATAAGGCTAAAAGTTCCATCAGCATTGTTTAAGTAAGTTTTATTTTGATTGTTATTAGAGTTATTAAAAATGATAGGTTCAAAATAACCGTCTAAATTTAAATCTAACCAAGTCATTTTAAAAGAACCATCCTCACTAGTTCCAGATAATATACTTTCTGTGTCTTCTGTAAAAGTATTATCTTGGTTATTTATGAAAACTTGATTAGAAGAATTGTTATTCAGAACAATCAGATCTAAAAAATCATCATTATTAATATCGATCCAGTGACTGGTGTTGGTTGCAAACTGGCTTTCAACCAATGCACCTGTGTTAACTTTTTCAAAAGTACCGTCTCCATTATTAATATAAAAGAAATTTAATTCTCCCTCATGAAAGCTAATATTAGATACATATAAATCGATGTAGCCATCATTATTTGCATCCCCCCAGCTTGCTGAAATTGAAAAAGAAGCATCAGTTGCCATGTCTCCTTCTGTCACATCGGTAAATGTTTCGTCCCCATTATTTTTATATAAAATATTGGGTTCATAGTTAGTAGGGTCTGTTATGCCTGATGTAGTAAAAAAAATATCTAAAAATCCATCATTGTCAAAATCAGCAAAAATTGCATTAGTAAATTTTTCTGTTCTGTTTACAAAGTCAATTGTAGTATTTTCATTGAAAGTACCATCTCCATTATTGAAAAGTAGTCTTACTGACTGCTCTTGGTTACTAATCAGTATTACATCTTCATAGCCATCGTTATTTAAATCTCCCCAGCTTGATCTAATGTTTTTATATTCAAGATTAGTAAGGCCTTCAATTGTATTTTTTTCAAATTGAGCATAAGAAACTTTACTCATGAGACATAGAAAGCTTATAGTTGAAATAAGTAATATTTTTTTCATAGTTATATTTTTATTTTAGTCAAAACTAGCAAATTAATTTATAATACCGTAATGGCATTTATTTTTTGTAATAAATGAATAATCTAGTCTGATTATTTTTATAGTATAATTGAACGGTAATAAGATTTCCGTGGGTGCACCTAATTACGTTTACAATATAAGTGAACCGGGATAGGCTCCTCTCTGAAGAAAGCGTTTCCGCATGTGTTCAATTAGCAAAAACTACATAATATCATCAAAAAAAAAAGCCCACTTCACATCCCCATTTTTATCCAATCCTGTGATTTATGTAAACTTTATAAATTTATTTGTAAGTAATTTTATCTATAGATGTTGAACTTTGATTACAAAAAATATAAATACATTTTATGAAAAACATTAAAGTTTATATCGCAACTGTTGCCATTGTTTTCTCCCTTTTACCTGTTAGCCTTAAGGCTGATACCGGGAGTAATTTAAAAACTACAGAACCTACTACTACCACTGTACAAATCAGATCTGAAATCTTAATTAACCGAATGGAAGAAATTAAGGAAATGGATAAGTCTGATATGAACCGTACTGAAAAGAAAGAATTGAGGAAAGAGGTTAGAGCAGCAAATAAAGAGTTGAAAGAACTAGGCGGTGGAATTTACCTTTCAGTTGGTGCTATTTTATTGATTGCTTTGCTTTTGATCCTTTTCTTATAAGATTAAGAATATAGATGGAAAAACATAAAGGTTCGGTCATTTTGTTCGAACCTTTTTTTATTAAACATTTCTTAAAACAACCTTAACTTCTCCCCAACCTCATGCTTCTCAATTATAGCAGCACTCTGTAATTTGTTTTTCCCTTGTTGGCGCACGCGTTTCCGCGTGTGTCCATAGTCTATATTGCAAAGAACCACGAACTTTCAATAAGCTTCAAAAACCTCCAATAAGATCAAAATTGTCTATATTTATTATAATCAAATATGTTCTAAAACAAACCCAACTGCTCCCCAACCTCATGCTTTTCAATTATAGCAGCACTCTGTAATTTGTTTTTCTTACCCCTTATAGGCTTTACCGGCCATGCTTGCATCAAATCTTGATCAAAGGGCTGAATTAGGGCTTTTACTTGTTCCTCACTAGTCTTATCATTTATGTCCATTAACCATTCTGATTCCAGTTCTGCTGGAAGTATCAAAGGCATTCTGGCTTCTTTCAATTTCGGATTATTATGAATTTCAGCCATTAAAGGATTAGCATTTGTGGTTACCACGCTCATAGTGGAGATCTGCTTACCGTTCTCAGGGTTTTCCCATTGCTCCCAAATTCCTGCTAAGCTGATAGGAGCATTATCTTTCAAGCTGATGTAATAAGGGACTAACTGTTTATGCTTATGATGATGTTCAAAAAATCCATCTACCATAATAATGCATCTTCTGTTGGCTGCAGCTTTTCTAAAGGCAGGTTTCTCAAACATGCTTTCCCCACGAGCATTAATGGTTTTATTATGCATTTCATTTGCCTGCTGCTCATCCTTTGTCCAAAAAGGGATTAAGCCCCATTGCAATAAATTAAATTCATCTGGGTTTTCATTGGTAATAACCGGCAATTTTGGATGTTCAAAGCCGGTAATATGAAAAATAGGTTTTACGGCTTCCCCTTTTTCATCAAAAAATGATTCCAAAGCGCTCAAGTCCTTGTCCGGATGACGCTTAGCGTATTTCTTTTTCTTTTGAGTTAAATAGCTGACATCATAACACATATTCTAATGATAAGAAATTATTTTGGTTTTATGTAAATTATTGAGAACTTATGAATCGATTTCGTTTAGTTAAGGCAGTTTTCCTTCTCTTTTGGAGAAGAATTAAAGATGAGGCTTTAAAACTTAACCAAACGGCATTGACAAATTACTAAAAAGCCTACCTAAAAATGCAGGATAACAATTTAGAATCAGTTAAAAATGAATTAGCAAAACCTATAGAAGCAGTCACGGGAAAACTTAATACATGGATGGATATAGTAGTGGAAATGATTCCTAATATGTTGCTTTCCATCATTTTATTTATTGTTTTTATTGTCATTTCTCGTTTAGCTAGGAAATTATTCATCAAGGTATTTAGAAAATCATCGGATAATAAAGCACTGGAAAGCTTATTTTCTACCATTATTTATTATGCCATGATTGGTATAGGGCTGTTCATTATCCTGGATATTTTGAATTTGGACAAAGCAGTTACCTCACTATTGGCAGGGGTAGGGGTTGTAGGTTTGGCTTTGGGATTTGCCTTTCAAGATATTGCAGCAAATTTTGTATCAGGCATTATTTTAGCTTTCAGAAAGCCCTTTTTAATTGATGATGTAGTGGAAGTAGGGGATTTAATGGGTATTGTAAACCGGACAAATTTACGTGTTACGGTTATCAGAACTTATCAAGGTCAGGAAGTTTATGTACCCAATAAGGATGTTTTATCCAATCCTATCACCAATTATTCAATTTTAGGGGAAAGGAGAATAGATTTGGCAGTTGGGGTTTCTTATGGCGATGATTTGCATAAAGTAAAGGATTTGGTTTTAGAGACATTGCAAAATCTGGAAGGTGTAATCCGAAAGGAAGATATGATATTTACCTATAAGGAATTTGGGGATAGCTCCATTAATTTTGAAATCAAATTCTGGATTAAATATCCTGACAACCCAAGCTATTTGGAAATGCGGTCAAAAGCCATAATGGCTATAAAAGATGCTTTTGATAAAGCAGATATTACCATTCCATTCCCAATCAGAACATTGGATTTTGGAATAAAAGGAGGAGAGAAGTTATCGGAAATGAATGTAGGGCCAAATAATAGTTTGGGGAGTAAATAAATTTCTTTAAAAGATTTAAATTATGCTTAAAATGAATAAACTGTTTCAATTTTTATTAATTCTATCTATTTCATCATTGGCCATGTCCTGTCAGCAGGACAAAAAGAAATTGGTTAATAAGCAAACTTCATCAACAGAGAGCATGTTGCAGCATAATGTTTATTTTTATCTAAATGACAGTGTTTCGCAGTCAGATGTAAAAGAGTTTGAAAAAGGACTTCAAGAACTGCTTTCTATTGATGTAATCTATAAGTCGGAAGTGGGCAAGACAGGCACTACCAAATCAAGAGAGGTCACGGATCATGAATTTGACTACTCAATTTTTACCTGGTTCAAATCAATGGATGATTATGAAATTTATGCAGAACATCCTGATCATCTGAAGTTTATAGATCGCTATAAACATTTATGGTCAGATGTTAAAGTATATGATTCTGAAATTATCAATATTTCTGATGAATAGAAAAATCTATTTCAATTGATAAATCAAATATTTTCTAATAGTTGAATATTTTCTTCTTTTCGCTCATTTAAAAAATTTTTAATACGGTCGAATTCTAGCGGTTTTTCCATATAGAGATCCGCTTTATTTTTCATCGCAAATTCTTTGTCATAATCACAACGTGAAGACGTTAAAATTATAACAGGAATATTCATTAATTCTGGGGAGCTTTTTACTTCTACCAGAACTGCAAAACCATTGCTCTTGGGTAAATTAATATCTAGAAGTATAATATCAGGCTTATCAGCAAAATGAAAAGGACCTGTTTTATTTAAATACATAATTGCTTCTTCTGCAGAGCTTACAGAATTTAGAATATTCAATCCACTTTCTTGGTTTAAAATTTCTTGAGTAATTAGGATGTCTGCTTCATTATCTTCTACCAGTAAAATATTTAAAGTTTCCATGACCTTCAATTTTTATAAATGTAGACTTACTGATGATGCTACAAATTGATTATATGGATGGATGATGATGCTAGTACTTTAAAGTTACTAATAGATACGATATATAACTATATTAAGATATGTATTTTCGATAGAAGTGGATTGTTGGTAGATTGATAAGGAAGCTACTCCTATGTAATCCTAGGTATCTGGGTTTAATAGCCTTATAATTTAAATAGAAAGCTATTTTGTACCTAGGTATATTACTTAATTGGATTAGGTGATTTACTTATCAATGTATTAGGTGAGATTATAAATTTGGAATAAATTGTATTTATTTGATTTGTATTGTGTAAAATATGAGCCTTTGTGACCAAGGTTGCAAAATGCAGGACAGGTTTTGCGAGAATTTCATTTCAGCTTTAGCTGATAAACTTTCCAGAATGGTCGGGACAGGTTGTTTTCTATTGTGGTAAAGATATAATCAGCTTTAGCTGATATAAACTTTGTGAGTCTTTGTGAAATTCTTAGGGTTACTTTGTGGTTCAAACCATTTCAGCTTTAGCTGAATATTAGCGTTTTATGTGTGCTTTAACAAAAAAACCCAAGCCTCTCAGCTCGGGTTTTGAATAACGTTTTAAGTCTATTTTACCCTTCAGCAGGCTCTCTAAACCCTACCCAAGTAAATCTTTTAATCACATACTCAGGATTCGTTAAAGAAGCATTTCCAGCTGGGTTGCCACCTGAAACATGGAAATCGGAGAAACCAGCATTTTGATTCACATGAATTGCCCCTGTTAAATTAAAGCTAACAGAAGTAGCAGCCATTCCCATTTTATCCATGATCAGATTTTTTGTGGTTTCATCTGTTGTATAAGCCGCACAAGAAATAGCCCCGTGATTTTCAGCTAAGCTTGAAGCTAAATCCACAGACTGATTCGTATCCTTTGTTTTGATTAATAAAACGACAGGACCAAATAATTCTTTAGTGAATTTATCTTCATCAGAAGCAGCCATTTCCACAACGATTGGGGTTGCAGTTCTTGCTTTTTCAAACATCGGATTATCAATTGTTCTACTTTCTAACCAAACTTTACCGCCTAATTTTTTGGCTTCTTCAGTATGGCTTAATGTATTTGGATTTTGAATTGCACCCAATACAAATGGACCGGCTTTAGGATTGTCCACTAATCCATTTATGTTATCTGCTAATTTTTGAGCAAAATCCTCAAAGCTCACATTTCCATCCGGAGTGTTGATTCCACTTTCTGGAATAAAGAAGTTTTGCGGACAAGTACACATCTGCCCTGAATATAAACAAACAGAAAAAGCTAAATTTTGAGCTACTTTGTCGATATTCTCAGCAGAATCTAGGATTACTGAATTTACACCCGTTTTTTCTGTAAATACAATTTTACCCTCTAGTCTTTCCAGATAGCTTCCAAATGCTGAGCTTCCAGTATAATCAATTAATTTGATGGCTTTATTTTCTGCCAAGTCTTTGGTGATCATTTTGTCATAAGTATCAGGAGCCAATTGACAAACATTTGGGTCAATACCGTTTTCCTTCAATACTTTCTGAATTTCAGAAATCACTATGGCCATTGGTAAAATGGCTCCTGGATGAGGCTTGGCAATCACAGGGTTTCCTGTAATAAGCGAAGCATAAACACCAGAAACTGAATTCCAAGTAGGGAAGGTGCTACAGCCAACCACCATGCTTAATCCTTTTGGCATTGGCTTCCAGCTTTTATTCAACTGAACATTGAATTTGCCCATTGGTTTATCCCAAAATTTCTTTTCAGGAAATCTTTTCAATTCATCGTAACCAAAAGCTACTGCTTCCATGGCCCGGTCAGCCGCATGTGGTCCTGACGCTTGAAATGCCATCATATAACCTTGACCAGTTGTGTGCATAGTGGCATAAGCATTTTCAAAGAAACGCTCTTTGAACCTATCTAAACTTTCCACTAAAATAGCCGCTCTATCATCAATAGGGGTGTTTCTCCATTGTGTCCAAGCTTTTTGGCTTCTGTCTATTAAAGTTTCAGCACTAAATGAAGGATATAAAATTCCCAATGGTTTTTGTAAATAAGGAGATTCCTCTTGACCGACCCATGCTTCCGGATCAGCTTGAAGCAAATCTTCAAATTTTTTATCTAAACTTGCCTTGAATTTGTCCTGCCCGTCTTTATCGGCAGTTTCTCCGTAGATTTTTGGAGACGGATGCTCAGGGTATTGGGCATAAAAAGAGCGGTCATGAACAGCATCTATTGCCTTTTTTAAAGTGTCTTTGTGCTTTTCGTATAAACTCATGGATAATATTTTTAAATTTGTGTTAATTTCTCGAGGCTTAAATATACATTTAAGATTTGAAGCGAGAAAATGCTTTTCTATAGAAGGGAAAGTTTTTAGGAAAAACAACATATAAAAATCAACCTATGAAGTACATTTTACCGCTCTTGCTGAGCTTTTTTATCTTTCAGCAAAGTTTAGCTCAAGATTATGTTCCAGGGCTTATAGTAGTGAAACTCAAGGATGAAGATCAAGCGGCTAAGGGAAAATCATCTAATGCTTTAAGTTTGGAAACCCTAAAAAAGGATGAGCAGATTAAAAAAATCCAAGATTTAGGAAAAAGCAGCAGGAACAAACAAAGAAATTCAAAGAAGAGTCGCTTAGATAATATCTATAAATTGGATATAAAGGATGGTGTTTCGGAGCTGGATTACATAAATCATCTAAAGAGCTTTGACAATATTGAATACGCAGAGCAATACCCTAATGTAAAACCTTTATTGGTTCCAAATGATCCTGAGGCACAATTTGGTAAAGCGCAATTTTACCTTGATCAAATAAATGTATATGATGCTTGGAATGTTACACAAGGGGATGAGGAGATCATAATAGGGATTATAGATACTGGAGCAGATTTAGACCATGAAGATCTTGAAGGAAATTTGTATTTGAACGAAGCAGATCCCATTGATGGGGTAGATAATGATAATGACGGCTTTGTAGATAATTATTACGGTTGGGATTTTGCAGATGGTGATAATTCCCCCGAAGCAGATGGAAGTACGCACGGAACTGGGGTAGCAGGAATTGCTGCTGCGGCTACTGACAATAATACCGGAATTGCAGGGGTAGGTTTTAACACCAAGTTTATGCCGATTAAAATTTTTCAATCCGAAAATAATTTTTCACGCAATAGTTACGAAGCCATTATTTATGCTGCGGATCAAGGTTGTGATGTCATTAATCTTTCATGGGGTAATTCAGGCAGATACTCTCAGTTTGCCCAGGATGTTATTAACTTTGCAGCACTTGAAAGAGATGTGGTGATTGTGGCTGCGGCAGGAAATACGGATGATGAGCTTGATTTTTTTCCTGCCTCATACAATAATGTGCTTTCAATAGGTTTTGTTAATGAAGATGATAGCCGAAATTCTAATTCAACTTACAGTGATTTTATTGATTTGGTAGCTCCGGGCTCAGGAATATATACTACTGAAAATGGAGATGCCTATGACACAGATGGTGGGTCTTCTTATGCTGCTCCAATGGTTGCCGGTGCTGCTGCTTTAGTTCGTTCTGTCTTTCCTGAATGGAATGCGCTTCAAGTTATGGAACAATTGAGGGTGAGTTCTGATGATATTTATGATGTAGCTAACAATAGTGATTTTCAATATAAATTTGGTAAAGGCAGATTAAATGTTTTCAAAGCTTTGGCTGATTATGAAACGCCCGCTATTCGTATTTCAAATGTGGAATATACCAATGGATTAGAAGAGGCGGCTTATTTTGGGGACACTTTAGATATCACAGTGGAATTCACAAATTATCTGGAAGCAGCCGAAAATATAACTGTTAATTTAACCTCTTCCAGTCCTTATGTATCAATTTTACAATCTGATTATGAAATCCCGGTTTTAGGAACATTGGAAAGCATTACGAATGAAAACGCTAGGTTTAAAGTAGTGCTGTCAGATGATTTGCCTGAAGCTGAGCCCTTAAATTTCAGGTTATTATTTGAAGCTGAAAACTATTCAGATTATCAATCTTTTCAAATCCAAAGCAGTCCAAAAATTCAACTGTTTCAATTCAATGGATGGGCTTTTGGTTTTACGGCTACTGGCAATTTAGGGAGGAGTTATGCCACGCCATTTTCTAATTATGCAGTTAATTTTGAAGGCAATAGATTGATTGACCACATGGGACTGATTGTAGCGGTCAATGAGGATAGTATGAGAAGAAATACCATGGTAAATCCTAATTCATTTCAATATTTGGAGGATTTTGAAAGTGTACAATCCTTAAAAAGATATGATGATATCACCGCTGATTTTGATGTGAGAAGCATTTTTAAGGAACAAGATACCATCTCAAATCCTTTAGATCTTTATGTCGACCAGCGCTTTTTAGGCTGGAATGATGAAAGCAATATTTTGATTCATCAATATCAATTGCAAAATAGGAGTAAGGCAAATTATGATTCTATTTATTTTGCCCTTTTTACGGATTATGCTTTATCGGATAAGTTAGATGATAAACTGCAATACGATAGCGCCTATCAACTTTCTTATGCCTATAATGAAGCTGAAGATGAATATGTAGGCTTGAGTTTTATTGGAGATCAGGATTCTGTTTTTTATGCTTTTGATTTAGCAGAAGAAAACGGGCATACAAGCGATTTGGAAAATGATAGCTTAAAGCAAAATATTATACAAAATGCATTGCAAAATCCTTTTTCAAAAAGACAGGCAGGCGAATTAAATGCTGGAAACAATGTAGGGGGATTACATGGGCTTATGATTCCTGAATTTCCTGCTGCAAGTTCACAATCATTCTCTTTTGCTCTGTTGAGAGCGAATACCTTAGACGAATTAAAGGCACTAGTTGACAAAGCGCGAGAAAAGGATTCTTTGACCGTACTAAATCCACCTTTTGGAGATCAAATATTCATTTGCCGTAATGATTCGCCAGTTATTGAAGCGAAAGAAGGGTATACACTTAAGGTTTATGCATCGCCTACAGTAGACACTACTTTATATGAAGGAACGGCTTTCGAAACAACTGAAATTAGTAGTGATTCCACATTTTATATTGCAGAGATTGATACTGCCGGTATTACTTCCATTCGGAAAAGATGGCTGTTGACCATTACAAAACCAACAGCAGGATTTAGGATACCTAATGACACATTATTATTGGAGCCTGAAATTGATAATACATTTCGCTTTACGGATGAAAGTGAAGATGCAGTAAGTTGGAACTGGACTTTTAGCAATGGTTTCACTTCCTCTAATCAAAATCCTAATATTACAATAAATGAGGCAGGTGAATATGAAGCGGAATTAATTGTAAGCAACACTCAGGGATGCAAGGATACCTTGACACAGACTTTCCAAGCTGTTATGAGATCTCCTAAGCCCCAAATAGCCAATCAAGAAATTTGTAGATATTCAAATCTTAGCTTAAGTGATCCCAATTTGGATGAGATTACGGTTTATGCTGATAGTTTAATGAGTAATCAACTTTTCTCAGGTTCTGAATTTACTGTTGAGCAATTAGATCGAGATACCGTTTTTTATATCAGAAATGAAGCCGGGGAATATCCGTCCAAATTAACGGGAGTAGAAGTTGATATTATCCCAATAGCTGCAAATATGGAGGTGAGGTTAGATTTAAATTCGGCTAATGAAACATTGCAAGGTGTTGCCATAAGCGATAGTGAATTTGCAGCCAATTTAGTTTGGATGATGGGAGTAGACACCTTAGGGACTGGATCAGAAATTTATTTCAACTTAAAAGATTTGAATGGGAAGCAGTTGAAGTTGTTTGCTATCTCTGAATCCGGCTGTATAGATTCAACCGTTTTTGAAACTACAAAAAGTGATATGCCTGAATTTGAAAATTATTATTTGTGCGAAAGCCAATCAGTCAACTTATATGCCATTAATTCAGATGCTGTTTATTATTTCGCTGATGAAAATTTAAATGAATTTATAGGCAAAGGATCAAATGTTACTATATCTGAAATTAGTGAAGAAATCAGCGTTTATGCCGTGAATGTTGAAAACATTGAGCCATCTGAAATAGTTGAAGTCCCCATCTATGTGAGTACATTATCAGCTGAATTTAATTTGTCACATGATACTATCAATTTAGCTTTTGAAGAAAAGGTTGTGCTGGAAGCATTGTCTGAGTCTGCTAATGAATGGACTTGGTATTTAGATGGCACGGAAATAGGGAATAGTCAAAGTATTCAATATGAAGTAAATAGAGAAGGTAAATTTAATATTGAATTATCGGTTTCTGATTCATTGGGTTGCAGTGCTCAATCAGTACAAAATATTGTAGTCTTTAATGATCCTTTGCTAGGCAATAAAAAGGAGTTGAAATCATATTTCTCTATTTACCCAAACCCGGCTGATAAAAGGGTTCATTTAACAGGAAATGGTCAATTTAAATATGATAGTTACGCCATAATAGATACCAAAGGGAAAGAATTAATGCGGGGTCAGAATGATAAGCCTATAATTCAAACTGAAATCATTGATATTTCTGAATTGAAGGAAGGGCCCTATTATTTAATTATAAGAAAGGGTAAGCAAGAGGCAAGCTTTCTATTTGTAATAAGAAGATAAATAAATTTATTGATGAAAGATATATATGCAGAACTCATTTCCATTGGAGATGAGATATTGTACGGACAGACATTAGATACTAATTCTCACTTTATTAGTGCTGAACTTGATAAGTTGGGCATTAGGGTAAAAAGGAAAGTGACCGTAGCCGATAACAGAGATTCCATGATGCGGGCTTTTCAGGAAGCAGAAGCTAATGCTGATATTATCATCATAACTGGTGGCTTGGGGCCAACCAAGGATGATTTAACAAAGCCACTTCTAGCCGAATATTTTGATTCAGGCATGAAACTTCATGAGGATATTTTGGAGGAATTGAGGCAGCGATTTGCCAAAAGAGGCAGGGAACTCAATAAATTAAACAAAGGTCAAGCAGAATTACCCGAAAAATGCACGCCAATTGCTAATAAATATGGAACAGCCCCTGGAATGTGGTTTGAGAAGGCAGATAAAGTTTTTATTTCCATGCCCGGTGTTCCCAAAGAAATGAAATATATGATGGAAGATACCATCATTCCTAAATTTAAAGAAATCTATAAAACACCGGTTTTGATTCATAAAATGGTGAAAACAGTTGGCATTCAAGAAAGTATATTGGCAGAAAAACTGGAGGATTGGGAAAACAGTCTTCCAAAAGAAATAAAATTGGCTTATTTGCCCGGGTTAAATCAGGTTAAATTGCGATTGACTGCTTCAGGCGAGGATGGAAAACATCTTCAAATGCTTATTGACCAGGAAGTTGATAAGCTTTACAAACAAATTGGGAAATATATTTACGGAACGGACGAGACCAATTTGGCAGCTAAAATAGGAGAGTTGCTTAAGGAAAAGAAGTTGACTATAGCATGTGCTGAAAGCTGTACGGGAGGTTATATTGCGCATTTAATTACATCAAATGCAGGAAGCTCGGAATATTATCGTGGAGGAATTAATCCATATCATAATGATTTAAAGATCAATATTCTGGGTGTGAAAAAGGAAACCATAGAGCAGCATGGAGCAGTAAGTGAAGAAACTGTTATTGAAATGGCGGAAAGAGTACGTGAACTTTTTGGTGCTGATATTGGTATTTCAACCAGTGGAATAGCAGGGCCTTCAGGTGGTTCAAAAGAGAAACCAGTGGGTACAACTTGGGTTGCTTTGGCAGATGGGGAGAATACCCAAACGAAATTGTACCATTTTCAGTTTGATAGGGAGAGTAATATCGAGATTACATCTAATTCATTATTAAATTTGGTTCGACAAAGTTTAAGCTCAAAATAATTGAGAAAAAGTTTATAAATGCTAATTTTGTACAAATTTGATTTGGTTTTACTATGGAAACTAAAGCTGTCAAGTTTTAAATATTAAATAGGGACAAATAGAGATATTATTATTTGCGACTTTTTTACAATAAACCTGACAGGTTTAGGTAAATTATTAATCATGGTTTCCGGTCGGTGAGCCACCGACCGGGGTAGAATCCATGGTTGGTGGCACACCAACCATTTAAAGCTTGATTCAAAACCTGTCAGGTTTCAAATAAATATTTAATAAAGGAAAATGTCCTTTTGAAAATTGATTGTTTTATTTTGTCAATTCATTCGCTCCCGATTTGTGCCTGCCTGCTTGGACAGACAGGTCTTCACAAATCGAAATGATTTATCGGAGCTGTGAAGACACAGCTTTTAGCGATAATTGGGTAGAATGACAAAATAGGGTTATATTTCAAGAAGTTTTTTTCATTTCAATAAACGACTAATTATTACATGGCAACGGTAGAAATGGTAATGCCCAAAATGGGCGAAAGTATAATGGAAGCAACAGTGCTTACCTGGTTGAAAAAAGAAGGTGACACTATTGAAGAAGATGAATCAGTATTGGAAGTAGCCACCGATAAAGTGGATACTGAAGTTCCTGCACTAGAAGCAGGTGTTTTAAAGCAAGTATTGGTTCAGGAAGGTGATGTAGTAGAGGTTGGAAAACCAATAGCTATTATTGAAACCGAAGGAGAGGCTGCCGCTGCCGATAATGGAGCTGCTGCCAAAGCTGAAAAGCAGGAAAGCCCGGCACCAGCCACCGCTACTGCTGATACTAGCTTATCTGCTAGCACAGGAACTAATGGTCATGATATAGCTGCTCGTTCTGAATCCGGTAGGTTCTATTCTCCATTAGTAAGAAATATTGCTAAAGAAGAAAATATAGGAATGGCTGAATTAGAGTCTATTTCCGGAACTGGAAAAGATGGCAGGGTAACTAAAAAGGATATTTTATCATATTTAGATAATAGGGGTGAAGCTCCAGCTGCCAGCCAAGCAAGTACTGCTCAAGCTGCTCCAAGTCCTCAGCCAGCTGCTCAAGCTGCGCCTCAGGGAGTTCCGGTTAGCATTTCTGGAGATGATGAAATCATTGAAATGGACAGAATGCGTAAGATGATTGCCGGCAGAATGGTGGATTCTAAACGCATTTCTCCTCATGTTACATCATTTGTGGAAGCAGATATGACCAGCGTGGTGCAGTGGAGAAACAAGCATAAAAACACCTTTAAAGAACAAGAAAATGGTAATCTTACTTTTACTCCAATCTTTATTGAGGCGGTAGTAAAAGCGATCAAAGATTACCCAATGATCAATGTTCAGGTGGATGGTGATAGAATCATCAAAAAGAAACACATCAATATTGGTATGGCTGTAGCCTTGCCAAGCGGTAATTTGATTGTTCCAGTAATAAAAGATGCTGATCAGTTAAATATTAGAGGTTTAGCCAATAAAGTAAATGATTTGGCAAGAAGGGCCAGAGATGGAAAACTGAAAGCGGAAGAATTGGAAGGTGGTACTTTCACAATTTCCAATGTAGGTTCATTTGGTAATGTGATGGGAACACCAATCATTATGCAGCCGCAAGTAGGAATCTTGGCTTTAGGAGCTATTGTAAAGAAACCTGCTGTATTGGAAACTCCTCAGGGTGATGTGATAGCAATCAGACATAAAATGTTCTTGTCCCACTCTTATGACCACCGAGTAGTAGATGGTTCTTTAGGAGGAATGCTAGTCAGAAGAGTAGCAGACTATTTGGAAAAATGGGATGTTAAGAAGGATTTATAATTGATAATTTGATTTAATAAATTGATTGATGAAAAGAGCTGTTTTGCAGCTCTTTTTTTGTTTATGAGCATTTTAAAAAATCCCAACAGATGCGGTAGTAGATCTATATTTTCTGCTTCCGTTCGATCTGCCACCGACCGAGGGTTATCAATTAAACAATCAACCAACAAGCTATTTATATAGCAGTAAATAAAAATTAGAAACCAGACAGGTTTTGCTAAAGCAGGAGTAAAATCAAGTTAAATATTCCTTCTTTCTAGTTCCGCCATGACCGCCTGCCACAATGCGCATAATTTTAATGTTCAAATAGATGAATCGAAAAAATTGAATGAACGGATTCATCATATACCGTTTCTGTTTTTTTGTGATTACCTTTTCCATAGCTGTTTTGTTTTTATTCTGGGATTAGCCACCAGAATGGTCTCATTTTCGCTTTATAAATAAATCCATAATGTAATGCCAGCTTCACCCAATGGCCTGCAAGCCCAATTTCTCCAAAGGTCTTTTTAAGATCTCTTCCACCTGATTTTTCATATTTTTTATAATCCGGTACAATAGGGAAGGTGGTGATGCTTACACCACTTCCACTAGTCAATCCATAACCAGCAGATGCAATACATGCCGCGCCCATATTTCCCATAGAACCTTTATGATGGAGTATTTCTTTTCCATTTTTGATAGAATCAATAATATTATCGGCCACTAATTTAGCAGTGATCCCGGAAGGCATACCTGTTCGTGGTGGAGCTGGAAATATCTCCGTTCCGTTCGGACTCTTTCTTGGTTTGGAAATACTGTGAGGCGGAGCAAAGGCAATGCCCGGAGCAAAAATATTTTGATAGCTCGGATTTTGATAGGTTTCAGGCCAGTCTTGCACCGTCCATTCTTCATAAGGCTTGGCAGTATAATCTGCATCCACTATCATAAAGCCTTTGAAAAGCTTATCGGTTATATCTCCACCTTCTTTATCGTATGCTTTGAATCCGTGTCCAGAAAATGCAGGAATCAGCATGGCAAAATCATAAGACTCCTCATGCTGCTGGCCGTCCAGCGTTTCATAGTGAACGACACCATTATCTATTTTATTTACGCCAGCTTCCAAAATCCATTCAATTCCCCTGTCTTTAAAAACCATTTCCACCATATCACTGGATTTCATGCTTTCGCTACCATAAGAGAGTAACATGCCATCCATTCCGAAATCACCTAAAGCAGGTTCGTTGGAAATCCATTTAATCTCCACTTTATCCCTTACTTTTCTTTTTCTGAGTTCATGTTCTACATTAAGAATGTATTCAAATGCAGCACCTTGACAGGTAGCTTTGGCATGACCGGTTCCTATGAGTATTTTTAATTTATGATCTGACTTTTTAGCGCTTTCCACTAGCTTATCAAGTCCTTTAGCGGCATGTTGGGCATGATCATAAGTGCAGACAGAATAAACATCATTAGTTCCTGGCACTAATCCTTCCGTCATTTCAAAAGCCAATTTTGGGCCTGTGGCATTGATGAGATAATTATAACTCACCTTTTCAGTTTCACCTTTAAGAATACCGAAGACGTATTCAATTTTAACAAAAGGTCCGTTTAATCCATCTCCTTCAGGATGAAAGGAAACCACTTTCGCCTGTTTAAAGCCAATCCCTTTCTTTTTGTATAAAGGAGGCAAAGGGAAAATGATTTGTTCCGGTTTCATTCTGCCGACCCCTACCCAAATATTGGAAGGAATCCATTGATAATTATGGTTAGGGGAAACGACCAAAACTTCATGTTTTTTAGATAGTTTCCTACGTAAATGGGAGGCTGCAGTATGACCCGCAATTCCTGCTCCTAAAATGACTATTTTGGACATGGTTTTTATGCTTTGTTCTATAGTAATTATACGGAATTCATATAAATACAATTGTAATATTTATCACCACAAAAGGAGATTAATGTCATAAAATCGGAGAGAGGGTTAAAATTAAATTATATAGTAGCAAAAGAAGGTCATCTAGGTCTTGGTGTAATGTGAATAATTTAAATTGGTAGATGATTAGCTGTTTGTATAAAAAAATAAATTCTTTCAATTAGGAACACAATGCATCCAGTGCATACATCAATCTATTTTGAGCGCCTAACTGTGATCCGAAGATCGATCGATATAAATTTCCTTCACGTGTAATCAACAGCCATTGAGGTGTTCCTTCTGCATGGAACTGATCAAATACCTTGTGCTCTTGATCTAAATAAATAGGGAAGGGGATTTCATTTTTCGTGAATATGCTTTTAATATCTTCTTCCGTAACCTGTATTTTATTGAAAATGGAATGAATACCAATTACTTGAAGATGAGCATATTCTTGTTGAAATTCATAAGCTAAGGGAATAGCTCGGCCAGTGCACCCTAAACATTGATTATTATAAATGATGATCAATAAAGGTTTCCCTTTATATTTTTCAAGCAAATTGAAGTCCTTATAATCAAAATCTTGAACTATGATTGATTGAATAGGGGTGTTTCCAGATTCCATAGGCGGTAATTCTAATGATAAACAAAGATAGACAGTCTAAGGATTTCAAAGCTTGATTTTACCAACATTTTGAACATATACAGGATTTTATCCAAAATTCCATCTCTGTAAATATTATGTTAAGTTGGGACTTTTTATAAAACTCATTATAAGAATTGTAAGGGTATTAGTATAAATATGAATTTACAAATGGTGTGCAGCTTTAGAATTTATTATTGTAGGGCAAACAAGAATTATATAAGGCTCTATTTTTTAATAAAGTTAAAATGCCGGACAACTGATAAGTTTAAGCCAGAATACAGAGCTTAAAATTATTAGATAATTCTGATTGTAAAATTAAAGCCAAAATACAGCGCTTATAATTGAGAGCTCTTTACCATAGGACATATAATTAAAAATAGAGCATCAGAAATTGAGGAGACTTAAGTAGGATGTATAGGATGGAACAAATTCTAATGAGTAAAGAGCAGCTTAGAGTATATCGTTTTTATAAGAAGATATTCTAGAATAGGTGGGTGCTAAATTTAGTAACTTAACATAATATAAATTATATAACATTAATCTCAATAGTTTGATTTAAACTATCACATAACTTCCTTTTGTAACAGATATTAATCTATTATTTTTCGCCTGCGCTATAATAAGATCATCTAAAAACATGAGACGTAAAATTCCAGAATCAACACTGCCTAAACTTAACCGTTCGCAAATGATTACTGCTGAAGGATTTCAAAAGTTGCGGGAAGAGCATGATCATTTGTGGAAAGTTGTACGTCCAGATGTTACGGCCAAGGTTTCATGGGCCGCCAGTTTAGGTGACCGATCAGAAAATGCTGATTATCATTACAATAAAAAACGCTTACGTGAAATTGATAGTCGCATTCGTTACCTACGCAAATGCATAGATAACTTTAAAGTAATACATTATCACCCTCATCAGGAAGGCAAAGTAATGTTTGGCGCCTGGGTGGAAGTTGAGAACATTGATAGAGGACTAAAAAAACGACTGCGTATTGTGGGATACGAAGAGCTTATTGGCAATAAAGATTATATTTCGATGGACTCACCTCTGGCACAAGCGCTTTTAAACAAAATCGCAGGTGATGAAGTCATTGTTAAAACTCCTGCCGGTGAATTCAACTGGCGAATACTTAAGATTGAGTATGAACAAGGTGGTGCATCTCATTTTTAAACTATCGGTCTTTATTAGTTCGTTTTCATAATGGTCTCTGCAAGCAGATCTATTTTAGAAAGCGGGTCGAGTTTAAAATATTACATTACTCAATTAAGTTTCAATACTGGTTTTGGATTTCCAGAGATATATTCATATACAGTGATTTCATGATCCTTTGTTGGTTGTAATAACCTACCAAACTCTATTGCCAGTGATGCTGGCATGGCTGGGACAATATGCAACTTGCAATCTTTCCCCACTTCTTTCTGAATCTTATTCAGTAATGATCTCATTGACATTATAAAATTAGAAACATCTGATTTTTTTGAAACAAAGCCTTGGACAGGATTATTTATAGTGATTTTGTAAATGCTTGGATTCTTTACGGGCATTTCTTCGTACTTATCATCTCCCAAATAATCACTTAAAGCAATGAGTAAAATGGCTTCAGATGAATCGTTTTTCGCTATTCTTGCAGTTTTGAATTCAATATTCGCACCATCCTCTTCATTCCATTTCCACATGTTATCTTGATTTTCTGTCCTTCTGGGTTCAAAGATTTGGCATGAAATTTTATCTCCTAGTGATCTACCCAAATACATAAGCAAGGGTTGCGGTGCTAGCCCAAATACAGAAATGTGACTCACCTTTCCATTAGAACAAGCTCTATTAATATCACTTACATTTTCATCTATTTCTTGCATTACTGCATCCCATGAATGCTGCTTTTCTCGATCAAATGATTTTGAAGTAATTCTGTACCAATGATCTTCTATTGTATCTGTATAATCTGGTAATACTGCTTGCAAAATTGATCTTTTAGAAAACGCTGTTTGCTGCCCGCCTACTTGAGTAGTAAAAATCAACGGCCTAGTTTTTTTTCCAGGTTGCTCTAAGAGCATACGTACTCGAGTGGTATGTTCGGATTTCATTTCACGTAACCTCTGAATTGAATAGTCTCCCCTAGTAATACTATCATCAATTTCTTTATGACAAGTTGAGCAAACTAAAAGCAAATTTTCAGGGTCTCTTGCAAGTTTTTCTGATAGATCACCACCCCTTGGACCCTTTTTACTAGCACCAATTATGTGGGCCATTTGTCCAAAATTTGTATTACTTAATGTGAGTTCATTATACCAAAGTGGTTCATTACAATTCTTAAACTGACATCTACCAGCCGCCTCAGTCCATACCTTAATTTTTACATTTTTAGGAATACTTGGTCTTTTATCCGCCATTATTATCTATTCTTCTAATTTTTAATGTTCTCCTATCCCCTTCCCAAACACCATATTCCTCAATTCCAATTATAACAAAATATAAGAATCTACTAGAAAATGTTGCCGTCTTCAATTGCTCTTTCCAACTCTTAATATCCTTTGAGGATGGTGTTGGACTGCTTTCTGGATGTGTATGCCACTCTCCTAAATAAAGAGATGTTCCATTACTTTCAGACCATTCTTTTTCTATTATATTCTGATGTGCTGTACTTCTAATAAATGAATTTAGAGATTGGACATCTTCAGGTAAGGGTGTTGTCACTTTGTCTACAACTATGTCCTTTGATGATATAATAAGTCGTCCAATCAAAACACCTCCCGATTCATATTTTGAAGGATCGTCTTGCTTATAGGAGTTCATTAATGAAAGACATTGATCAGTCAATTTCATTCGACCCTTATTCATTAATGCAAAAACATTAGGAGGTAACCTATCTAACAAACCAAACATGCCTCTGAAATAAAATTTGTCCTATTTTCATAAAGTTCATTATCTGTAAATTCTAGGTATCGATTAGAGAGGTTAAAACCTTCATTTAGAAATACCAATGAATCACCTTTCCAAGATATTATTTGTGATTCAAGACTACTATCTCCAATACATTTGACAGCAAGCCTGGAAGCTATTTCAGCAGTTCGAGTTGAGTCTAAATAGCTAAATGGAACATATAGCCCGGAACATCCTGAGATTGATTGGGTAAAGGCTTTAGGCTGCTGTTTACAGCAAAATGAAGCACGGTTGTGAAGGTCTTCATCGTGTATACATGAATAACAACCTGGTCTTAATGAATTAGTAAAAAGTGCGTGTCCTCCGATACCATAAGGTTCATTCCAACAAAAAATCAAATTAACATCTATGTTCTTCTTCCTGATTTCATCATTTAAGTACCTGTTTATTGTAGGTTCTCCGGTAGCCACAATTACCAAATCAAACTGATTAATTTTCGCTAAATCAACATTTTCAATTTTTGTCTGATTTGGGAACACCATGATAGTTGGAATCTGCCCCTCAATATATTCTTTTAACCCACGTACCTTAGGTATTCCTAAATGAGATAGGCCTAAAATATGTCTATGAATATTTTCTCTCTTAAGGTATTCTGGATCACAAAGAGTAAGGTTTCCAAACCCTATCTTTGCTAGGTTCAAGGCTATACAACCACCGAGCGAACCACAACCGATAATTAATACCTTTTTTGTCTCAAGCATAGAATTACCACCCCCTCTGGGTACCAATACCCTACTTTCAATACGTTCAATCGAAAATGGTAATAGTTTGTAATCTGATTCAACCTCAAGAAGAGGATGTCTAAGTGCGGATATTTTTTTTCGTGATTTAATTCCTACTAGTTGACGTTGGCCTTTATTATCTGGGATACCTAACACAATATATTCATCCTTATTATGAAAGCCATCTAATAGCTTTTCTAAATATGAAGGGGCTACTGACTTCTTAACAAATCCTCGAATGACATCTAAACTCCAAAAATTATCATATGGAGGAGGGTCAGTAATTACTTTCTCTTTTATAGGGATGTAAATTCCTCTGATTACTCTACCTGGTTTCCTCAATTTGAACTTATACTTGATTAGTTTTAGATCCTTTTGTTCATGAGTTATAACCCTAATGCCATCGTTAATTCCAATGGTAATTTCATGAGGGTCTTCACCACCTTGAATCAGTCCAAAATACTTTGAGGATTCATCTGCATTTCTAGCCCAATAAGTCTCAAATTCATTAAGAAAATCGCTCTTATTTTCTCCTTTTTCTCCTTCTTCAAGAACACGAATTGTTCTTTTGAAACACTCAGTTAGAACTCCTGCGGGATTTGAGTAATCTAAAATCAAGTTTTGATCTTGAATGAAACATATAAAGCCATCAGGCTCAACATGTGGAATAAAACCTAGTGAATCGTGCGGATCTATAAAAAAAATAGGCTTGTTCAAAGGGAAATTCTTAGGAATACCGATCAGAATAGATAGGCTGATTCCATTCACTTGAATCAAGCCTTTAAACGCCCAAAAGACTCCTCTTTTCCTTTGGTTACTCGTAACAGGGCTATTAGTAAAGCCACTAAAATCCCTGTTCATTATTTCAGTTATTTGCTCTTGGCTAATCATTGGCTTGCTCAGTAGACCCAACAACGGCAATGTTTCTTTTTTGACCAGTTGTTTCCTTTGGAGGGATTGGAAAGTCATCTCCAAATTGTCTTCTTAACAATTTACATGCCTCAACTGGATCAGTTTCACTGCTAGCCTTTATTAAGTCATCTCGTAAACTTTTGAGCTTTTCCTTGAATCTAGTTGTTTGCTTTTCGTTCTTTTTCATTTTCTCGAAAAGATCATTGTATGGCGGGACAGGCAGATCGACACTGATGTTATCAAAAATGTCAAACTGATTTAGAATATATTTCACCAAACTTAATGTTGCTTGAAGATCATTTTCAGTTCTGTCACCTGTGAAATTGTCTTTTGAAACCTCTGGAGTAAATCCATCATAAGCAAGTGCTGTTAAGGCTATTCCAGTTGGCTTTCCATCTTCAGTATTCTTTATTTTGTGGTCCTTCCAACGCTTCAAATATCGAATAGCCCTTTTGAATTGCTGCTTTTCATAGGTGTCAGAATATTTTCCGTTTATTTTACTTTTAAGTTCTTTTGGTTCAGACACCTCCCATTTCTTATCACTACTAGCACTTGTTGGCTTTCCTTTCGACAGATATATTTTACTATCCGAATTGGCATTGGCATAGCATGCCAGATCAACATGAAATGTAGAGTCACCATTTTTAACGTATTGAACTCTTACGCATGGTTTTTTATACTCTACCGTTCTTGGATTTTTATTGAGTGCATCAAAAACCCACTTTTTTACTTCTACGGGAGTATAATCTTCTTTCGAGATATTAAAAAATAACGCTATATCAATATCATAGTCTTGATCAGACAATGGTTTGATTCCTGTACCCATAGAATAACTCCCCTGATTTTCAACAGAAAATGTTATTAATGCAGAACCTTCTTCTTCACTTTTCTTTTTTAGATATGCTCTAATCTCTTGGACTAACATATCTCTTTTTTCTCTTAGGATTTTATTATCCTCAGTATCAATGAGTTTTACACACTCATGAAACTTCACAAATTGTGATTGTACAATTTTACTCATACGCTTTTTTCTTTTGTTTAAAGTTGCGTACAGCAATAAGAAAGTCAAATCTTTTTATTCGGTGATATTTGATATCTTTGCGTTCCTTTTTAAAATCTCAACATAATTTTAGAGCTGTACTAATTTATAGAATATAAAATGGGGTAAGTTCCAACTTACCTCAATTTTAGTTTGCAATGGTTGTGCCAAACGTAAACCACCCTATCATATTTATCATATTCAGACATTATGTCATAGCTTATCTAACAAAGATCGGTTTTGTATGCTATCCGCACATTTGCAATTCTCACTTCCCTTTACACCCATTTTTCCCACAAGTAATTCTTTCACTTGTATTCACCCAATGACTAGGATGATCATTAGTATTTGTTCCACATCCAGTTGTCGCACCTTTTGTTCCTTTATGTACTTCTTTAGTTGGGGTATGTTTTACAGGCATGATCTTTTAGGTTTTGTTAAAATATTAGTTTTTCTAATCTAGCACTTTTAGTTTAAATAAAAAAGTAGGCTTAGATGAAGCATCTATTTTATTAGATAAAAATTACATCCAATGCCCCTAGCGGGAGGATTTTATAGTTCACTCCCCTACTCCAACAATTTAACCCAAAACATCCTTTAAACAACTTTATTAAACTATAACCTCAATAATTCCTAGTTTTCAGCTTCTATTTTATCATTAATTCAAATTTTAACTTTAGAGATTTCTACTTATAGCCTACAGCAGGAAGCATTTAAATTTTATATTCGCAATCAAATATGAAATATAATGTATAATTCAATACCTGAATATTTAAGAAAACAATCTGTTGAAAGCTGTTTTGAATTGTCCGCTTTTAGGAATGGATGGCCAACATGGAAAAGTGAAATTCAAAACTATATCGGAAATACTCCACAGGGATCTGATATTCTAAATATTGGAGACAATCTATCTTCAATATTTGCAACAACAGGATCCTCTGGAAGATCACAGAGCGAAGTTTCAGGTGGTGGATATGGTTGGGAAGGATTAATTTGTTGGTATCTTAATATTTGTCTAGTGGGAAGTAATGCTGTTGCTCTGCGAAAAATAAGTGATTTACCTGACCCATTAAGAGATTCAATATCTGTCAATTATGGTAATTTTAAAAGTAATACGGAATCAGATATAACAGTAGTTGTATTTCCAAATAGATTAGAATTTACTAATGATAAAGACAATTTAACAATTCATGACCAAAGAGGAAAAGTAATTCCGAATCTAAGCCGAGGTAATTATAATTGCAAAAAAATACTTAATAGGCTTGCTGAGCTTCATTTTGATGATTTTGAAATTGGTATTATTCAATGTAAAACAAACTGGAACGATAATTCACAAATTCCAATGCTATGGAGTATGATATATGAAGCGACCGCTTTTGCAAGCACTTCAATTTCTGTGGGCAAAAATGGGTTTACAATTCATGATTTATCAAGATTCAGTTATTCTTTTTGTACTGTTCCGACTAATTCTTTGGATAATTACAAACAGAATTCTACTGCTGTAAATAGAGTAAGAAATCTTACAGGTGGAAATTATTGGGGTTACCCATCCAAAAGTGGTATAGCAAGTTCTCTTAAGGAAATATTTAATAATAATTTTCGCAATGCTTACCACGGTACTAATCAACGGTCACAATTGAATAATGCAATTCAAAGTTTATCCAATGATCTCAGATATTTTGATATTTTGTAGTTTGCTTACTTAATATTTTTAAGGATCTCCACTCCTATCGCCCTTGCCATTAAAGGAGGAACAGCATTCCCCACAAGTGTAAATTGAGGCACCTCATTTTTTCGATTATTTCCTCCAGTAGAACGTTTACCTTGAAATACAAAAGTATCATCAAAAGACTGAAGTCGAGCCATTTCTCGAACTGTTAAAGCCCGAGGAGCCCTATAATGTACATAATCGTCAGGAATTGTCATTATAGTTGAACTCTGTTCATCGGGCTTCAATAGATTATAGTTTCGCTTTTGAGATCCGACACCTTCTTTTTCTAAACGATCTTTAGCAAGTTTATAGCTACCTGCTTCAATTATTATTTGAAGACGTTTTACAACATCGTCATTTTGTTTGCTTGTTCTATGGTTATTTAATTCATTGAAATCCCTTTTCCCTTCATTTAAAGCTTCTTCACTTTTGACATAAAATGCTTTTGTCATCGGAAATCTTCCGTTTAATCGTCCTTTTCTACTCCAATCAGCATATGACATTCCTTTTTTAGATGGCTTACCATTTATATCACGTTGTTTTATTAAAGATTTCATCTTTTCGGAAGTGCCATTGTAATACATCCCTAAATCAACATGCTCATAACGCTTTATATCTTGATCATTACCAATGAAATCTAAATCATGTAAGGCTTCAAATATGGTGACCTTTTCATTACTACTGACAGTTGCAGGTACTTCTTTGATAAGTTTTTGATCTTTACGACATCCTATGAACAATACCCTTTCTCGATTTTGAGGCACACCATAATTTGAGGAATTAGCAACATAAGCGTCTTCAATTCTGTAAAGCCTAATGCTATCCATGATTTCTGATAATGAACTTAAATCCTTTTCTTGACAATTTGATTCAATACGGGAAATACACTCATCAAAGTTTGCAATATAGATTCTTAATGCTTCAATAATGTCAATATATTCATTTTCAAATTCCTGACCTATAGAAAGATTATCAAATGCTTTATTAATATTTTTAATAATTGTTTCGGGTTCTAAAAACCCAACAAACTCGTTGAAATGATCAACAAAAAGATCATTATCCAAATAATTTACATCCTTTTCTCTTATGATATCTTTTTTGAGCTTAGCTAATTCTTTACTTCTGATTAACATATTCAAACCATGCCTGATAGTACTAATATCTGAATTAGTTTTACTGGTTTTGTAATCAACAATTTTGGGAGTTAAAGTGCGAAACTTAGACTCAACAGCTTTGATATACTGCTCTTTTGCATCATCTAACTCTTTTTCGCTTTTAGCTTCAAAATCAATCCTTCTAGATAGACAATCTAATATAAAACTTTGGTGTGGAGAGGTTCTTTTTAATTTTTTAATAAAATGAATTAGACTTGGTAGTTCATTAATATCTAATATTGATCGAATTTCGCGAAGGATCATCGACTTTATCTTCCCATCTTCTTTAGTCAGTATTCCCTTCACATTCTCCATTACAAAATACTTAGGACGAAGAATTTTAATTACATTTAGATAATTTGAAAACAGATCGTCTTTCCTATCAAATTTTTTGCGTTTACCCGCTAAACTAAAACTTTGACACGGAGGTCCCCCACAAACAACATCAACATTTTTATCCCCCAGTTTACTTAGTAAATTATCGACAAAATCAGGTTCTGTTATATCTTGCTTAATAAATTCAGCGTCTAACCCCAATTGGTGATTGTATCTCACTAAATGTGTTAATTCACAATTCTCATTAATATCACTGGCTAGTAAAAATTTGAAAAATTTATTATTGTACTCAGCCTGCAAAAATCCTTCACTAAATCCACCAGCACCAGCAAAGAAGTCAACAAAAGTAAATTGTTTACCATATATCGGAAGTTGTTCCTTTATCATATTTACTGTATTACCTTCTTTGTAGGCTTTAATATGCTTGTGAAGAATATCTTTGATTTCCTTTTTGGTAAATGTCTTTTTAATTGTATTAGAAAAAAGTTCTTCTGCTCGTTCTTTCAAATATTTCAGGTAATAGTTTACAGCAATATGATTTTCTAACTTATCACTTATCAATTGAGTATCTTTATCAAAGTACATTGGTGGAACTTTCTCGCCTGTTGATACTTTTACTTGGTCTCCTCCAATATTAATTCGAAGGTGAATAGGTGAAAGTCCCTTTTTATCGGGAGAATCTAAATAGAAATTTATTGAAGCCATCGGATAACGGACATTTTTACGGACACGGACAAATTTACGGACAACAATTAAAAATCCAAGTAAATTCTATGATTTTTAGCCTACCTTATAATGTTTATACTAAAATTAAATGGTTACCCCATCCCTACTCTATTAAAAACAGAAAAAATCACTTCCTTCACAATTATTCCTTAAATTGAAAGTAAAAAAACACCACCATCATGAAAAAGAAAATTTTACTTGGATTTGGAGGTTTAGTACTCCTATTGATTATTTGGGTAGTTTACGGATTATTTTTTGCTACTCCCGTTAGTCCACCCGCTACAGTTAGTTATAATGAGGGCGGATTGGAAATCACCATTGATTATAGTCAACCTTCTAAAAAAGGAAGATTGATATTTGGTGAGGAAAGTGAAGGCGCATTGCAACCTTATGGTAAATACTGGAGACTGGGCGCCAATGCTGCCACTGAAATAAGTTTTAGTAAAGATGTCACTTTCGGTGGAAAAGCTGTGGATGCCGGAACTTATCGTATGTATGCAGTACCAAGTCCCGAAACCTTTGATATCACTTTAAACAGCGAAACGGATGTTTTCTTTGGAGCTGCAGAACCTGATTATGATTTGGATGTGCTAACAATTGAAGTTCCGGTTGAGAAACCAGCAACAACAGTTGAGACATTCATAATTGAAATTAACTCGGCAGATAAAGGCGCTATAATTGAATTTAAATGGGCTGAAACAATGTTTAGTGTACCTGTAAGTCTGCAATAATAAGGTGCTCTCAGAATAGAAATGGCCCTTGTGGCTCGTTTCTATTTTGATTTTCCTCTTACTTTCTTTTTTCTACTATATAACTAGCGATGATAGCTTATTGCTTAACTGATAGCCCAGGTCGGTGTGCCACCGACCATGGAATCGAATGATTTTGATTTTTTTAGTTCTGGTCAAAATACAATATTAAGCCCTTTCAGGGCTGGGGGGTGATCTATTATAACACAGGGCTTCACCCTGTGTTGTGGTAATACGTCCTTTCAGGACTTGAATGAACATTAAAATGTAAAAAAACAAAAACTTATCCATTATTTTAAAGCTGAAATATTTCTTGAATAATAGATTTAACAAAGTCCCGAAGGGATGACATATCTTAAAGTAGGGTAAAGCCCTACTTCATAAAAAACTAAACCTACCCAGCCCTGAAAGGGCGTAATATTTTGACCATGGGCTAAGCAATTCACTTACTATATTTAACTAGAAGATTTTAGATCCCTTGAGGCTTTTCGAGCAGCTCGATCTACAAGCGTAAAAATTTTATCGTAGTCGTTTTTGTTCTTGCTTGCTTGATGTCCTTCTACTTTGACAAATTCACAGTCCAAATTATCGGTGATTTTGAAAAAAGCCCTATACAACTCATGATGATTTAAAAGCTTTCCTTTTTTAGAATGATAATCTGCTTCTTCCAAGGTTTTACGTCTAGCTGGTAAACCTACAATATTTTGAGAATCAGTATAAACCACTACTTTTCGAGTGCTGTCCTCTAGCTTTCCAAATGCCCAAATCAAGGTCTGAAGCTCCAATTTAGTGGAAGAGGTGTTACTGAACTTATTAATTATAATTCTTTCCCTCAGGTCGATTTCAGAAAATTCAGTTTCATTAATCACCAAAGCAGCACCATAGCCCACTTTGAGTTGATTATTTACGCTTCCGTCAATAAAGAGTAATTGTTTTTCTTTCAAAGCTAGCCTCCTTTAATTCCCCCAAAAACACCCCTATGGTCCCCTCAAGGGGACAGTCTCACGGATTATAATGAGAAGTAAATAGTTAAGTTCAGCAATTTGTACTGAATATTAATGCTATTCAAAATAAAATTAAAATGCAAAAGAATTTGTGTGCGCGTTCCTCCATTCGGGGCTTCAATGATATTAAGTTAAGCTTTGAAGTATCAAGTTTCACTAATATCCTAAAAAAATAATTAAAGTTATTTTTCTTTGTGTTCTATTGTGTCTTTGTGGTTAAAAAAGAATGTTGGTAAGTTGGGGGATTAAGGGAGCTACCAATCAATCGGCCTGTAATCCTTTAAAAACTTACCACACCAGTGTTTATCGGTATTAATGCCATCGAACAAAGGATCCATCACACGGGCAGCACCATCCACTATATCTAAAGGCGGTTGAAAATCATGCTCTTGTGCTTTCTTTTTTGCCAATTCAGCTGGATCTTCATCCGTTACCCATCCTGTATCTACCGCATTCATATAAATCCCATATTTAGCAAAATCAGATGCTGCAGTATGCGTCATCATATTCAAAGCCGCTTTGGCCATATTCGTATGCGGGTGACGGTCTTCTTTATGATATCGATGGAATTTTCCTTCCATGGCTGAGACATTAATGATATGTTTCTTGCCCGTATCATCTTTTTTCATCAGATCAGCTAAGCGATTGCATAGCACAAATGGGGCAACCGCATTAACCAATTGCACTTCTACCATTTCAATGGTATTGATCTCTCCTAATTTTAATCTCCAGCTATTGGTTTTTCTTAAATCTACTTGCTGCAAATCAGCATCTAATTTTCCTTCCGGGAATACTTCTTCTGCACTTAGTGAATTATCGATGCTGTATGGGATTTGGGACAGCTTGGCTGAGTTACTGAGCCCCACTCCTAGTCTTTTTCCATGCCAACTTACGGGCAGATTCTTTTGCCCATCTGCAACTCCCTCGCTTAATTCTTGCAGTTCTTTTACGCAAGCCAGGTGATCTGACAATAATTCCTGTGCGGATGCAGGCAATTCAGAGATTGGTTTCTCTTCATTTGGCATTAAGTGCTGATAAAAACCAGCTGGTCGTCTTACCGTCTGTGCTGCATTATTAATCAATACATCCAGCCTGTCATATTGCTGCTCAATAAAATTACAGAAAATCTCTACGCTAGGAATATGTCTTAAGTCCAGGCCATGGATTTTGAGTCGATGACTCCATTTGTGATAATCCTCTTCTTTAGCAAAACGGAGCGCTGAATCTACCGGAAAACGGGTAGTGGCAATGACCGTGGCACCTGCCCTCAGCATCATTAAAGTAATATGATAACCAATCTTCAAACGAGAACCTGTGATCAGTGCCACTTGACCTGTTAAGTCTGCAGTTTGGTAGCGCTTGGCATAGTTGAAATCACCGCAGCTTGGGCACATAGTATCATAAAAATGATGCAGCATGTCATATTGCTCTTTACAAACATAGCACTCACGTGATTTTTCTAATTTCACATCTGATTTAGGAACCTCACCAGTTAAAGAAATCATTTTGGGAGCTTCAAAAACTAAAGCCTCTCTTGCACTTCTGATCCCGGTCTTATTTCTTGCGGCTTTATCTTTTTCTTTGATTTTTCTCCTTTCAGATTTTCTGGCTTCTTTCTTTCTCCTTCGAAATTCTTCTCTACTAGGTCTGGAAAATAAGCCTGCAGCCATAAGCAAAGCGGTTCTTTTCTCTTTTGGGATGTTAAATATTTGATTGGTATCTAAATTCAAGGTCTCTAAAATAGAGATGCATTGATCAATTTGTTCGTCACTGAAAGCAGTGGGCTTGCTTTCTTCCTGATTTTCTGTCATATATCAATTTTGAAGCCGCAAAAGTAGTCATGAATATTCAGTAATTTTTATGTTTGGCTAAATATATAATGGCAATATTTCTTCTAAAGTTTATCTATTAGAAGCCATTCAATTTCTGACATTAAAAAGCCCATCATCTGCTAGCAATATAACAATGTCCAACATAGTCCAGCATCCTTGCTTATCACGAACATTAATCTGTATGCTCAACTTATTACTGCTTTTCATTGCCATTTGTTTGTAAAATAGCTTCTTAATTACATAATTTGGATTTTACACAACTATTCATTGAAGCTATGCTCTACCCTAATGATGAAATAAATACATGGAAATCATATTAGACTTTGTTTTAACGGCAGGAATTGTGCTCACTTTGTTGATCATCTTTTTTGTTATAAAGGCAAGGCAAAAATGGGAACTCCCACAGATTCTTTTAACACTTTTCTTTACGGTCATGGTATTGTATTTACTTTATCATTATGCCGTACTCCATGATTTGAATATCCTTCGCATTATCACCTTTAATTTTAATGCGGTCACTCCGCTGTTTTTAGGACCTGTTATTTATTTGTATGTCAAGTCCATCTTTACCGAGCAAAAACATTGGTTGAAAAACAGCTTTATTCATTTTATTCCCTCCATAATATTTATCATTTTTATTTCCACTCCCATGCTGATTTCCTTGACCCGTGGGGAAATGATTTTTTCATATCTGGAATTTATAGCCGAATATAGAAAAGAGATGTTTACCCTTTTCGATTTGGTATTTGTAGTTTATAGCATAGCTTCGCTCATAATTTTTCTCCAATACAAACGAACTCTTAAATTAAATTATTCAACACTTTCTGCAAGAGAGTATGAATGGATTAACTTCCTCTTGATTGGGACATTGGTAATCTCTTCAGGGCATTTAATATTGCACATTATTAGCTTTACTCAAATTGAGGAGACTTTTCAAAGAAGTTATATTACAATATTTTCCATGGTCTTGCTGGTGACCTATTTAGGTTATCATGGCATTAGTCAATCAAGAATATTGTTACCCCATTTCTTATTAAATGAAACCAAGAGTAAAAGACAAGATTTAATTATAGAAGAACAAGATAAACAGTTCCTAAAAGACAAGCTTGAGGAATTATTGCTAAATGATAAAGTGTATTTAGATCATGATTTGACCTTAAGTAAATTAGCGGATTTAATACCTGTCAATAATAAAAAGCTATCTGCTTTTATAAATCAACATCTGAACACCACTTTTTATGATATGATTAATGCGTACCGAGTTAAGGCTGTAAAAGAGAAAATGAATGATAAGGCAAGCCAGCATTTGACCTTATTGGGCATAGCTTACGATTCAGGCTTTAATTCTAAGACAAGTTTTAACAGAATCTTCAAAAAAGAAACGGGCTTCTCCCCTTCTGATTTTAAAAAACAATTTAAATAAAGAACAACTCTGCTAGCACTAACCGCATTTTTTACCACAAAGACAAAAGGTAGCCAAAGGCTACTATTACTTTTACACAGAGATTCTCAAAGGTAAACTCAAAGTTTCACAAAGATGGTTAGCCTATATCAGACATTCTAATTGCCAATGGCAATTCATCTATTGTGTTCTTTTATTTCTTTTGTGGTTAAATATTAATCGCCTTAGGCGGTTTATTAATTAAGTAGGTACCAATGCTTCCATTGGGTCGCTTGTGAGCGAAAAAATTAACTTGTTTGCATCAAATAATTTTTGATGTAAAAATAAAATCAATGAAAAATCAATTCAAGAACATTCTTTTAGGAATAATTGCCTCAACTGTTTTAATAGCTGTATTATTTTACTTTTTTCTCTTTTTAAATCCTCTCAATTTCCATGATTCCAATACTTTAAAGTGGATTCCGATTTTAATTGCTGGCATCAGTATTTATAGCAGCGCAAGATTAAATCAAAACACCTCATGGAAATTATTGCCATTAATATTGTTACCACTGATATTATTTAAAGCATTTAATTTTCTCTACTTCCCTTTTGTGTTCTTTCTATTATTAGTGGGCGCGGCTATGATTTTAGTAAACCGTAACAATATTTTGACCAAATATCGAATAATGGGCTGGATGGCTTCAATTGCTATTTTCCTCTACTTTTTATTTTCTCAGCCCTTGATTATAGAAAAAGAAGGTTTTGGCTACAATGACCAAGGGCAACTTATTAATGCTATTACTTTATGGGACTTTACTGAAAAAACAGATGTTCATTTGCCTGACCATAATGTAGCCGATAGAAATGGAGAGAATTTCAATCTCAATAAATTGGAGGGGAAAACCTATTTTATCACTTTTTGGGCGACCTGGTGTGCACCTTGTCTGGAAGAACAGCATGAGTTGGAGAAACTAAAAGAAAGCTATAAGCATCACCCGGAAGTTGAGTTTATAGATATATCTTATGATAATGACAGGGAAAAATGGCTACAGACAATCAAGAAATCACAACCCATGGGTATGCAACTGATTTCAAAAAATCAGCAAGAAACAAGCCGGGCTTTTAAGTTTCAGGGAATTCCCATGCATTTGATAGTTAACCCAAATGGAACTTATAAAAAATATGAGCCCTTTCAGACTGCTAAATCAATATTGGAAAGTTCGGTACAAGCAAATTATCCATCAGGAAGTAGTCATCTTGAACAGCTTAATCAATTTTTTGATAAGGTCGAATCAAAAGGACATATGGGCAGTATTTCATTTTTTCATAATGGAAAAGAGGTATATAACAGAGCCATGGGTTTTGCTGATTTAGAATCTCAAACAAGAGCCAGTAAGCAAACCAAATATAGAATAGGCTCCATAAGTAAAACTTTTACGGCCACATTGGTAATGCAATTAGTTGAGGAAGGAAAATTGCATTTTGATGACAACCTAGCTGAATATTTTCCCAATATTTCCAATGCCTCAAATATCACTATAGAACATTTATTAAAACACCGAAGTGGATTATTTGACCTCACCAAGCAGGAGGATTTTGAAAGGTGGATGGAAAAATCACAGACAAAACAGCAAATGATCAATAGAATTGTTGAAAATGACACCATTTTTAAAGAAAACGAACGTAAGGAATATTCCAACACCAATTACATTCTGCTATCCTACATTATTGAACAAGTTGAAGGGAATAGCTATGCTGAGATTTTAAATGAGCGCATTATCAAAACAGCCAATTTACAGAACACCTATTATGGAAGTAAGATTAATACTCAAAACCATGAAGCACTTTCCTACATAATGGATGGTGAATGGAAGTTGGCAACAGAAACTGATTTAAGCATTCCTTTAGGGGCGGGTGGCATTGTTTCAAGTCCAACAGATTTAAATATATTTTACACTAAGTTATTTAAGGGGGAATTGATTTCAGGGTCTTCACTGGAAGCAATGACAACTTTCAAGGATGGTGGTGGAATTGGATTGTCCCAATTACCATTTCCAACTAAAAAAGCATTTGGGCATCCAGGAAGTATAGATGGATTTAATTCTATTGTAGTACATTTCCCAAAAGAGAAAGTAACCGTATCATATATCAGTAATGGAGAAGTAATACAATTAAGAAATCTATTTTTTCAAGCACTTAACATCTACTTTGGTGGTGAGACTGGTGATTTTGCGAAAAAAGAAACTACTTAACCTCTAAACAAACTTAATTACTATTTTTTTGTACTTTTGATCTGATTGAAAAGCATGTCAAAACTAAAACTACTATATGAACAAGCTTAAATACTTAATTATAGATGATGACCATATTTTTAGCAAGTGGCTAAAAACCAATATAGATGATATATTTCCCGATTTTGAACATATAAGTTCCCGTGTTGATACATTGGGCGGTTTGATGGATATTCATAGAAATCAACCTGATTTAATCTTTCTGGATCAATATATTGATGGTTTAAGTGGTTTTGATGTTCTGGATTTGATGAAGCAGCAACCTAAAACCATTATGATTTCATCAGAAAGCATTGATAAAACCAAATTAGATGAATATCCGAATGTAATTGGTTTTATTGACAAGCCGGTTGATTTGGATAAGTTGAAAGTATTATTACACAGAAGTGGCCTGATATCATAAACAATCAATTCTTATAAAAAACCTATAAACTGCCAGTAAGCTCTTACTGGCCTTATTGCTTCTGCCCTGATATTTATTAAATTTTCATGGAAATGCGTCAAACAACAGCATTCTGGCTAAGATATCTTGATTATTATTTATCTCTAAGCCTATTTTACCATAGCTATGTTTAAAGCAAATTCTTAGGTCCATTTTAAAATCTTTTTGTCTTTTAGTTCTATTGTTTTTAGCAACGAATGTATAAATGATATACATCTTTCATTGTGGTGATAATCCTCATTATACATACATGGGATATTATGTAGTTTTGAACAAATGAAAAAAGCGGATTATATATTTTACCAGTTTCACAAAATACAAAAATGAAAACGCTACTACTAATTATCCTAAATGTAATTACCATATCATGTCTAAATGGTCAAAACGATAGCGTTCGAATCCAAATATTAAAAGAAATAATTTCACATAATCAGGATAGCTCAATTGAGGTTGAAGTGAAAAATCAATATGAGAATGAAATCAATGAAATTATAGTGAATGAAACCATGACTAAAGCTGGAAATGACTTCCATGAATTATTTTACAGTCTTTGGGTATGGCCAGAGGGCTTGAATGATTCATTTATCATGTTGGTAAAAGAAAAACCCCTCCGTGGTAATTCAACACAAGTCAGCATATTTATAAATGAAATGTTAATATTCGAAATGCCACTTCAACCCAGGTATGATTACTTGGTTTCAATTGTAGAAATGGCAGTCAATCAAGCTAATGCATATTTAAATAATTATGAGGAGATAAAAAGATCACTTGAAGGGGAAGATATAAAAGGTTCAGGAATATTTTAAGTAAGTAATCATGGGAAAACTAATAACATCAGTAATCATCGCATTGTTTGGGGTAATCAATTTTGGATTGGCTCAAGACTTCGTTTACCAACCAACTAATCCAGCTTTTGGTGGTGATCCATTTAATTATCAATGGATGATCAGCTCCGCATCAGCACAAAATGATTTTAAAGAAGAATCAAGTTTTTCATCTTTTAATCAGGACCCTTTAACTGATTTTGAAAACAGCCTAAACCGTCAAATTCTTTCCCAATTATCAAGGAATCTATTAGATGACATGTTCGGGGATGAAGGTTTACAAGATGGAACTTTTGAAATAGGTGGTTTTCAAATTGATGTTTTTTCAGGTATGGAAGGAATTACAGTTAAAATATTTGATTCAACCAATGGAGGGGAAACCGTCATTGTTATTCCTTACTATTAATATGGAAAATATGGTACACATAATACTCAAATATTGTTTTTGGATTTTTTCTCTACTAATTCTGGTAGGTTGCGTGAATTATATTCATAAACCGAGCCGGGTAAGTAAAGCCCGATTGGGAGCGGAAACTCCAAATTTCAAACAGCTGACTTCCCTGCCTGAGCCAAAAGAGAAGATTGTAGCAGCAGTTTATAAATTTAGGGATCAGACTGGACAATATAAAGAATCAGAAACCGGAGCTAGCTGGTCAACGGCAGTGACCCAAGGTGCTACCTCTATCCTATTGAGAGCCATTGAAGAATCAGGTTGGTTTATTCCAATTGAAAGAGAAGGACTATCCAATTTACTTAATGAAAGAAAGATAATTCGATCAAGTAGAGCTAATTATACTTCCGAAACGGAACAACTATTACCCCCTTTAATATTTGCAGGAATTATCATTGAAGGAGGAATCATTTCATATGATAGTAATATTAAGACAGGCGGTGCCGGATTGCGATATTTTGGTTCTGGGTCTTCCGGACAATACAGAGAAGACCGAGTAACCATTTATTTAAGGGCAGTTTCAACAAGTAATGGAAGAATTCTAAAAACAATTTATACTTCCAAGACCATACTTTCCCAACAAATTGATGTGGGGGTATTTAGGTTTGTAAGCCTACGCAGGCTGCTTGAGGCTGAAATGGGCTTTACTTATAATGAACCAGGAGAAATGGCTGTAAAAGAAGCCATTGAAAAGGCAGTAGTCGGACTTATTATTGAAGGTGTTAAAGATCAACTTTGGCAGTTGAAAAATACAGAGGATGAACAGACCGATATTTTTACACAATATCAAAAAGAACAAATAGATAATAATAACATCGATGCTTTTGGAATTGAAAAAAAGGAAAGAAGGGATAACTGGGGTTTTGGAATAAATGGCGCTGCATTAACCTATCAAGGTGACTATTACGAAAGTGAAACTTTTGGTGCTGGTGAACTGAATCTGGAATACTCCCCTAAGTCAGCAGTATCTTTAATGACCAACATTGGGGTAGGTAAAATTGGGGCACCCATGGGTTTCAAAAGTATTTTGAGTTATGCCGATTTGGGTGTGAAATATAAAGTTCTACCGTTTCAAACAACCACTCCATACATATATCTGGGAGCAGGAACTATAAAAGAACTCATTAATGATGAGAATGATGCAATTAAATATTATGATGGGTTCTATCCGCATGGAACAGTAGAGATTGGAGTTGAATATTTGATAAAAAATAATTTTGGCATACACGGAGCGATCAATTACAGACATGTATTGAGTGATAATCTTGATAGACTTGAAGAAGGAAAATATGATGATTTTTTTTGGAGTGTAAATATTGGAGTTAGTAAATATTTTTCATTCAAAAGAGAGAATAAGGAAAAGAAGTTAAAACGAAAAAAAGATAATTAATAAACCAAAAAGAATTTCAACCCAAATATTCTTGAAAAATAGATTTGTAATTGCTGGTATTGCAAGCCTATTTCATCAGGCATATAATTATATATATGTTTTATTTTAAATAGAAAAATGATGAAAAAGTTAATGAGTGTACTAGTGGTGTTATTATTAACAGGCTATTACAGTTTCGCGCAAAATACCAGTGAAGCAATTCAATCTGGTGAAGGTAATGATGCAATGGTAATGCAGTGGGGTGCATTTAACTACAATCTTTCCGATCAAAATGGAGAAGGAAATATGGCGGTTGTAGGTCAAATTGGAGAAGAAAACCAAGCATTCAAATCTCAACACGGGCAAATGAATTTTGGGATTTCTGAACAAGGAGGCTTTGGGAATATATCAAACCAAGATCAACGCGGACATGAAAATTCAGCAATGTCTGTTCAATTCATGGAAGGTAATGTTTCCGATCAAGTGCAAAGAGGAAAGATGGGACAAATGACCACTAATCAAATGGGATTTGACAACTATTCTTCTCAATTTCAAAAAGGAAACAGTAATACTGCTAGTATTCTACAGTTAGGAGAAGGAAATGCAGCATTCCAAGAGCAATCTCATAGAGAAAATCTTGCAAATGTATTTCAATCAGGTGCTAGTAATGTTTCTGAGCAATATCAAGCAGGTATTTTTAATAATGCTGATATTGAACAACGAGGAAATGAGAATTACGCTTCACAAATTCAAGGTGAAGAGGTTGGTGAAGCAGTAGCTGAAGATGAAGGTGAAGGACATGGAGGAAATGGAGAACATGGACACACTGCCGAATTCAACTACGCTAACATTCTTCAATATGGTAGTGGTAATAGTGCTAATCAATTTCAGCTAGGGGAATCTAATGAAGCCTACAGTGTTCAAGACGGGGTATCTAACTACTCTTATCAAGGACAATCTGGAACTGGAAATTATGCGCTCACTGAACAATATGGTAACTCTAACAATGCAGTTGTGAATCAATACAATGCAGGGCACAACTCTTTTGTAAGTCAAACAGGTAATGGTAACTCAGTATCTGTAACTCAATTCTAAACTTAAAAATACTTTCGCCTAAGGGCGAAAGTATTTTTTCAATTTAAAGATGAAAAATTTAACGCTATTTTCGACCCTTTTTCTTTTACTATTCTATCATTCTTTTGGTGGTTTTTCGCAGAGGAAAGATTTAGCGGTAGAAATAGAACAAATTGATGGATATAATCACCTTTTTCTTAACAACATGAATACAGAGTTGCTAAGTAAAGCAGTTCTAATACAAATAGGCGATGGAAACAGCGCATTTGTAAATCAGATTGGGTTTAACTCTGTTAGTGCTAAACAAGAAGGGGTTTTAAACTCTTTAAATTTAATACAATCAGATTTTGGCGGTCAGTTCACATTGTATCAAAATGGAGAAATGAATAATTTCAAAGGTGAACTAAATGGACCAAATTTAGAAGCCTTAGTATCTCAGAATGGAAACTTTAATACTATAAATCAACAAGTATCAGGTGACCATTCATTATATGAATTAATTCAAGAAGGTGAGCATAATACTATTTCTCAATCATCAAATAGATTAGGTTCAACCGATTTGAAAATTTACCAAAGAGGCAACAAAATGCAGTTAATTATTAAATCAAACTAAACAAAAGTCGCAATAAAATGCGGCTTTTTTAATGTTAAAGCACCATGGAACGGAATTCAATAAATCGATTTATCTTATTTTTCTTCCTTCTATTTTTTATAAATGCATGCACTGAAGATGTAATGCCCCCTACTTTAACCGGCTCCTTAAGCGGTATAATTGTTGATAAATTAACCAATAGTCCTATCGAAAATGTTGAATTAAACACTATACCTGTAACTAGTGAAGTATATTCTGATAGCTCCGGTCAATTCCTTATCGAAAATATTCCTGTAGGTGAATATACATTAGTCGCTAAATTTGAAGGATATGCCAATGAAAACCTAAAGTTTAATGTTATTAACAAAACTATTACTGATATAACAGTAAAATTAATTGAAACGAACCGAGTTGCACCAGCTCCAATTAATCCTTCACCTAGTAATAATTCGAATAATCAACCTTTAGAATTAAATCTGCAATGGCATATAAATGATAATAAAGATGATGAAGGCTTAAGTTATAATATCATTCTGTTTGAGGAAAACGACAACGAAGCTTTTCTAGAATTCAAAAATTATCAAGACACCAGCATTATAATTGATAATTTGGCATATAATTCCAACTATTTCTGGCAAGTAAATGTAATAAGTAGCACCGGAAATATCACTAAAGGTGATATATGGACATTTAAGACTTTGGCATTTCCCGACAATCGTTTTCTATTCGCATCTAAAAGAGACGGTAATTATGAAATATATTCATCAGATAAGAATGGAGAAACCCTTACTAGAATAATGAAAACCGATGACTTTGAATTAAAACCTTTATTTTCTAATAATAGAGATTTAATTGCTTATTCATCCAATAGTCAAGTTAATTTCCATATCTACACCATGGAAAAAGACGGTTCAAATACTAAGAAGATAACTACTCTCCCTATATCAGGATTTCATAATCAAGGAATTGGATATTGCTGGTCTCCTGACAATGGCAAGTTTCTGTATAGCCATTACGAAAAGTTATACAGTATTAACCGGGATGGAACCACTTTACGGCAAATTGCCACTGCACCTGTTAATCGAAATTTTCGCAGTTGTGATTGGACTTCCGTCAATAATAAAATAGTAGTAGAAACCATTGGCTCAACAATTTATACTTCAGAAATATACCTGATGGATAGTGATGGATCAGACACTACAAAATTGGTTGATGATTTACCAGGGATAATGGAAAACCCATCCTTTTCTATTGATGGGAATGAAGTGATTTTTACAAATGATCGATCTGGCTATGAGGCTAATAATGGCAGACAATTAGATGCTCGTATTTATAAAATCAATATTAATACTAAAGAAATTATTGATTTATCTACGGGTAAAGCGAATGGAACAAATGACCTACAACCAAGATTCTCACCAGATGGTGCTAAAATTATTTTTGTAAACGTAGCAAATGATGGTTCTGGTTTTAAATCAGTATGGATAATGGATACTGATGGAAAAAATAGAGAGAAATTATTTGAAAATGCAGAGATGCCAAATTGGAAATAAATGAAAAACCATAAATAAATTAATAATGTTATGAAAAAAATTGAAGACCTAAAAGATTTGTTCATTGAGGAAGGAAGAGAATTATTTAATGCCCAAGAACAAGAGATTAACGCACTAACGAAACTTCGAAAAATTGCCACCTCGCATGATTTGAAAGCAACTATTAGAGATGAAATAAAGAAAACCTGGAAGCAACAAGGAAGAATAGAAACTGCATTCAAAAATTTTGCGATTGAACTAGATGGAGAAGTGAGTGAGCCATTTGGCGCGATAATCAATAAAAAAAACCATTTGATTAATAGAATTAAAGACTCAAAAATTAGAGATATGGAGATTATTAATACTATTCAGTATTTTAATCATTTCAAAATTGCTGGATATACTACACTTTCAACCTTATCTGATGTGATGGATGATAATACCATTTCGCGTTTATTTCATACTTCATTGGAGGAAGAACGGAAGCTAGACAAACATTTAATTAAATTGGCAACTGAGCATTTAAGTAAATATGCGCATTCACCAGTTTAGTTTATAACCATCATTATTAAAATAGGATTTCCTTAATCTATTTAAAGGTAAAGCTTATTTGAATTTTAATATCTATAAGTTCACAATTCCTGTTTTTTTCATAACAGAATGGAATTGTGAACTTCTTTTTTTCAACTATTCAATAAAAAATCTATTGCATTACAAAAGTGCAGACCGCGATTTGCTTAAAATTTCATGTGATACATATGGCTATATGAGGGAATGGAATAGTTAAGAAGAAGGTAATTATAAGGTTTATCTCGACCAATCGGAATTTCTGGGGACAGTACCTAATTATTTACAACCACCCCGTCCTTCGGACACCCCTCCTTTTTTAAGGAGGGGAGCTGCTTCGAGTAAATTGCTTTATTTTATTCACCATCTGAATGCTTCATTCAGTTTCCCTTTTAAAGAATTTAATTAAGGATATTGCTAATATTTAGACACTTACCAGCTGCTCCCCTGTCTTAGGGGAGCTGTCCGAAGGACTGAGGGGTAAAGTACCAATAAAATAATCTATTGCCATCATAATTAATTCAGGATATTATAAACTCATGTTTACCTCAATTAATAGTTATATTTTTTTCTACTAATATTAAATCCCCAGAATTATTGCTTGATCGGTTTATCTTAACTTATGATTTGAATTTGATTAGAACTAAACACATCTAAAAAACAAAAGGTGGGGAATTATTCCTGGTCGAAACAATACCCCACCAATCTTGCTAATTTTCCGAAATTTCACAAAATATCAAGCTACCGTTATTAAGGCTTCATCATCCAATCTCTTTCCTAGGTGAAATCTTAGAATTCTACCAAACCTAAATTACCTTTTTCCAAATTCAATAAATTGAATAATTTCCAAGAATAAACCAAATTTGATAAGGTTTTTAAACCTGCCTTTTATCTCTTACTTGATAAATCTAAGTTACTTATATAATAAGAAATCACCAATGACCGAAATTGCGATTAGATGTGATTTTCATCATTATGAAGATTATTAGTTATACTATCAAATCAATTTTCTAAAGTATCTGAAAGGTTTTCATCATTGAGTAAGGCTATTACAAGACGTTCTGCTGCTTGAGCAATAGCTTCTTCTTGTGCTTTAGCGATAAATTGCTCGCGTTCCGCATCCATTTTCACTTTTTGCTCCTCTAAAAGGCGGTTCATTTCCTGATCCTTTTCTTCCAAAGCCATCTTTGCATGATAGCTGTTCATACCTTCTAATTCTTGTAAAAATGACCAAAAATCTAGTCTTTCCTGACAAGAAACAACCCAAACATTAGGAACTGCAGCCTTATGCAATTCTTGATTTTCATCAATCAGCCAAATAAATGGGATTTTACCATATAAATTAGCCTCATCTGTTTCCAAATATTCACTAAGTGGAATTAAATTATCCGTATCGTACTCAGCAGGAACAATCATTAATTCTTTTACCTTTTCAGGAAAGATGGCTTTATAATCCGCATAAGTAAAGGAAACATCAATTATAAACTCTTTATTGTCAGATGTATTTGCCTTTAATGTAAAAATAGGCCATTTCTCTTCCGGCTGGATATTTTCCGAAAGGTCAAACCTCCCACCCCATTCGCTATATTTAACTGGATCATAAAGTATTTCTGGAAAATACCGACTTGCTTTAGCTGCTTTAGAAATTAAGTAATGATTAATGGTACTCGCTTTATTGTTTTTTGGAACTAATAGGTGACAAATCCCAGGAGCTGTTGATTTAAGACAGTTATCTAGTCCATTATAAACTATGGAAGGATCATGCATACTACTTTGAAATGTATAAACATTTCGATGCGCAATAGCCAGTGCGGCAATTTCTTGTCTGAATTGATGTGAGGCATCTTCCCATGTTAATTGATTATGTGGAGCAGTAATATACTCATGATTCAAAACCACTATCTTTAATGGCTGGTTTGAAGCTAGTAAATGTGAAAAGGAAGTTAAATGCTCAAATAATAATTGTGGGCTAAGCACCAATACTATTGGAGGGAAAAGATTAAATTCCTCTTGTAATAAGCGGTACCAACTGAAGTGTTCAAAATAATCATTATGGATATCTTCTTTATACTCCCCTTCAATTTCTAATTTTGCTATTCTGTAGGCTTTCATCAAAGCGGTGAATGATTGCACTTGTTCATTGAAGAGGCTTTGAATATGTTCAAAAGCATCATGCTTAGCTTCAACAACTTTAGCTTTTTTAAACAGGGATTCTTTCTTAATAGATGTACTAATTCCCTTTTCAAACGCAATTATTCCCTCTTGCTTAATAAAATAATCTAAGCCTTCTTGCAAGGCAACAATGGTGGATTTTAAGCGAGATAATCTTAAATCGCTAAGCTTTTCTGAAGCATCCTTAGGAACCATATCCACCATTTTATCAAAAGCTATAAGCTCATTCGCAAAATCATAATCTCCTTTAAGTTCCTCTATTTCAGAGGTTTTATCATCTATGTGCAAGAGTTTGTTTAATCCTATAATAAGGTTGGCTAATTGTACTTTAAATGATTTTCTATTTTCTTTATGATGTTGAGTAAGAAGAAAATCAAGTAGAAAAAAAGGTGTTTTTTCTTCTAATTCAATAGTAGTTTTTTCTGCACCATTTCCCATTGAAAATGGATAAGGAGATGGACTTTCATTAAGCAGGCTCAATAGTGCTGAAGAGGCGGGCTTTTGTGATGCATGGAATATCTCACCAGTACGGTAAAAATGTCTTAATTTTTTCCAATAGGCTTGCATTTCTTCTTCTGGAGCAGGGTCACTTCTTTTCCAATGAATTGGAGAAATACTTTGCTGAAGTTTATCGCTATTTTCCATAGTATCTGACGTTAAATGGCGTATTTATCCATATGTGAATTTATTGCGTCTATTCGGTCTTCAACAGAAATACCAAGGTTATGAGCGCCATATTCATCATACCTACTGGCATTTTTATTTTGATAAAAAAGACCAATTGGAGTCGTTGTTTTAACTACTTCGGCCACTTCTCTTGCCTTCACAATATCTGTTGGATCATGCTCCATTACATGCCGAAATTTTTTCAATGCATTCTCTTCCAGAACAATCCCCTCATCATGATGAAGGATTGTAATGGCGTTAGGATCTTTAACGGTAGGTTCATAAGTGTCACGCATCCAAATAGGACATCTTTGTACAATTCGTACGAAAGCCAGCCCAGGATGATCAAAGGCTTTTTTTAAAGTTGCCTCTAAGTGGGCTAATTTCCAGTCTACGGTTTGTGCCACAAAGGAAACATTGGGCAAGCCTAAAGTGGCTTGTATTGGATTGATAGGTGGAAGTACTGATCCTGTTGGGTGAGTATTTGTGACAGTTCCTAAAGGACTTGTCGGGGATGTCTGTTTTTTAGTAAGCCCATAAATGGAATTATCAAAGAGCAAAACTACCATTTTCATATTATACCGAATCGCATGCACCCAATGACCAGCACCTATGGAACAACAATCTCCATCTCCAGTAATCACAAATACGTTCAAATCAGGTCTTCTGAATTTTACTCCGCTTGCAACAGGAAATGCACGCCCGTGTAGACCGTGAAAGCCGTAAGTTTTCATGTAATGAGGAAAGCGGCTACTACAACCTATTCCAGAAACAAATACCGTTTTTTCAGGTGGTAGTTGTTCATCAGAGCAAAGCTTTTGAACAGAATGTAGAATGGTGTGTGCACCACAACCTGAGCACCATCGAGCTTCACTGCTGCTGTAATCATCGGTGCTTAATAGATGTCCTTCTAGGGGCTCAATATCACAAAAATCTGGTTTTAGGGCAATCATATCCTATTCAATTAATGTTAAATTCAAAGTTTTCTCTAGCATTTTCAATATATCCATGGGGCTCAATGGCTGACCTTTTACATTACTAAAGCAGTCCACATCTGTGAGCGTTTCGGCTCTTAAATACCATGCTAATTGTGCATAACGCCTATTTGCTTCCGTAATTAAGGGCTTTCCTACAGTATCGCTGTAGTTTATTTCCACAGTCATTACCTTTTTATACCTATCAAATATAGTTTTTAGTCCTAGTTCCATAGGACTCATAAAATGGAGATGAAGCGAGCTGACCTTAGCTCCTTTTTCCCTTGCACGTTCAACGGCTTCCTCTATGGCACCTCTGGTTGAACCCCAGCCCACAAGCAATAAATCACCCGACTTATCACCAAATACGACCGGCTCCTTGAGGGTTTGCCTTAAGGCAGCTAGTTTTCGGCTTCTACTTTCAGCGGCACGCTGATTAATGCTTGGGTCATAGGCAACATGGCTTTCTTCATCATGTGCTAATCCTGTTAAGGTGTACATCCCTCCTTTCTGACCCGGTATCGGACGCTTACTCAATCCAGTTTGAGGATCCCAATCATAAGCTTTAACCCCTTCTTTCCATTTGCTTTGATCAATTGGATCAGAAAACCAAGCTGATTTTATATTGGGTCTTGGAAAAGGCTGTACCCCAGTAGCCAGGTTGGCATCGGTAAGCACAAAAACAGGCGATCTGAAAGATTCTGCTAGTTTTCGCGCAAGAATTATATAGTGAAAACATTCTTCAATGGTTGAAGGTGCTAATATAATTTTAGGCGCATCTCCTGCTGCCCCATACAAAACGGATAGCAAATCCCCTTGCTCCACTTTGGTTGGTAACCCAGTGGAAGGTCCTCCACGCTGTACATCTATGATGACAAGTGGGATTTCCGCCATCACGGCCAAGCCTATAAATTCTGTTTTTAAAGCAATTCCAGGCCCAGAAGTAATGGTAACAGCCGTTTTGCCAGCATAAGAAGCCCCTATAGCAAAACCTATTGCGGCTATTTCGTCTTCTGCCTGATGAATAATTCCACCGGCAGATTCTATCGTTTCAGCTAAAGCATGAGATGCTGAAGTAGCAGGTGTAATAGGATACATGGAGCATACTTCAATTCCTGCTGCCATCACACCCAAACTTACGGCCTCATTACCATTCATTACCACAAAATCGCCTTCCCTTGATTTACTAGGAATAGTGAAATGCATGGGCAGGTTTTCGTTAGCCCATTTATAGCCAGCATGTAACAAGTCTAAATTGTTTTGGATAACTTCATCACTCTTCTTGTTGAAAATTGATTTTACTTGTTCAGTTGCAAGTTCCAAATCTCTATCATAAACATTACAGAGTAGCCCAAGGACCCACATGTTTTTGCCTTTTCGTGCATCCGCTACATGCTTTAAACACTCCTTTTCCATAGGGATTTCATGAATGATATAGCCAAGTTTCTTAAATTTTTCTAGTGACTCCTCATAAGCTACTTTAGTTTCCTCGGTATGAGTGGCCCATTTATTTTCAATTAATAAATGTATTCCAGGTTTATAGGCATTCTGGTCAATTCTTCCATAGAGTACTTGTTCGTTGAGAGCCACCACCAAATCTGCATGGTCTCCCATATTGGTGATTTTGTTACTGCCCATTCTTACCCTAATTCCTGAGGCACCAGCTTTAGATCTGGCTGGAGGTCTAATTTCTGCGGGTATTATTTCCACCGTCCAAACACCATTTCCCATTTTTGCTGAAATAGTGCCTAGACTCTGCCCACATTTTTGAGCGCCCTCACCTGAATCACTAACAATTTCAATGACAGCTTCTTTTATTTTATCCCTTTTAATTGTGGATGTTGCAGAATTAATAGTTTCAGAGTTAGTACTCATAATCGTGCTTTTTATTTAAACTAAGAAAGTCACTTTTTTAATAATAAAGGGTGACTTAGATCATATGAATTATAGATTTATATCAGATAATGCTTTGATAGTAAAGAAGTTAATAGCACAAACTTATTAAGGTAGTTAAATGATGACCATTTCCTCTTTACTCAAATCAATCAGCCTAATTATATTCATCAAGAATATCCCATATTTCGCTGTCCTTTTCTGACAATCTTTTTGCTTTTTTTACCTTTAATTGTTCCTAATTTTTGATCTAACCAAACAATAGCGCCAGTTGGACACCTTTCTATTGGAATTTTGTTTTGATGATCAAGTGAATAGTTTACAACCGGTAAGTTATTTTCCATAGTAATCAGGTCTCCGGGAGCATCCATTGCACATCGTCCGCATGCTGTGCACGCTACCTGGCACTCTTCCAATATCTCATCCCCTTTTTCAAGGTTTTTACAGGCTACCCATAGCTGATGGCTGACCGGCTGAATAGAAAATAAGTCTTTTGGACAAACTTCTACGCAATCACCGCAAGCTGTGCATTTGTCAATATCCACTACAGGAAGCGAATGTTCATCCATATGTATGGCATCAAAGTCACATACCCGCATACAATCTCCAGCGCCTAAACAACCCCAGAAGCATCCTTTACCACCTCCTGACACAAGAGCTGCGGCTTGGCAACTATTTATTCCTTCATACTCCGCTTTGTTCCGAGCTACATTTGTACCTCCTGCACAAGCCAGACGAGCTACCTGCTTTTCTTCACTTCCAACTGATACACCAAGATAATCACCGATAGCCGTCCTTCCTTCTTCGGAGCTGACAGTACATTTTCCTGGTAATACTTCGCCTGAAACCAGGGCTTCGGCAAATGGTCGACAACCCGGATAACCACAGGCCCCACAATTAGCATGAGGCAATAAATTCTCCACTACATCAATTCGTGGGTCTTCATAGACATAGAGCTTCCTATTGGCAATTACCAGCATAATTGCCAAGGCAAGAGTCAATCCTCCTAATGCGAGTACAGCAATAATAATAGCCATTTAGTTATTTTTAATAAATTAATTCAACCCACTTTTTACCAGCCTTAAGTTCTTTCTTTCTGGCCTCCCAATTTTCCTTCGACCCCATAATATTTGCAAATACATTATCAAGACCTTCTTTAACTTTCTCATGCCCTGATACATATATGTAAGTATTCAGGTAAGATAACATGTCCAGAATTTCCTCCGAACGTTCTTCTATGGATTGGTTAATTACGACTTGATCGTTCCAAAGAGGCCTAGGGCTAAAAGCATGAATCGCATTAAATGTATCTTCATTATAATAGTTGGTCAGATCATCATCTATTTCATTCTGATACAAAAGCTCCAGGCCTGTTTTGGCACCGTAAAACAGCAGGATTCTGCCCGTCCAATCATCAACATGATGATATATATGCTTAATGAAAGCTCTAAAAGGAGCAATTCCTGTCCCCATTCCGATTAAAATTAGATTGGAACTCCTATCCTCAGGTATTTTGAAAGGCAATTCGTAGGGTCCGGTAATCGTGATCTTATCTCCTACTTTTCTGTCACATAAATAATTGGACGCAATTCCATCAAATAGCTCCCCACTAAAAGGGTCAATATAGGAGCATCGCTTCACCAACATGGTGATGGTCGTTTTATTCTTCTGATTTTTGGGCATGTCTGCCACACTGTAGAGGCGATGATGCAAAGTATTGCCAAAATCATCGCTCATTTTCACTAATACACCAAAACTTTGGTCTATTTCACAATTAAAGCTAGGATCTTTCACTTCCAGCACTAATTCTCTGACCTCTTCAGTATCTTCCGGACTAAGCCTTCTTGTTTTTTTTATGGTGGCAAAATATTGTTTTCTGATATCGTATTCTGATAAATGTGCCATGGCTTTATCTTTTAGGTTCCTTAATGCTATTATTTTGTTTTTTACAAAGGGTGCCGCAGCCACAACTTCCACAAGCTGATCTGTCCGCTAATACATCCTCATCCGTGTGCTGACCAATAAAAGTTCTGCGCCAAAGAAACTGCACTAGAGCCCAAATAATCATTAAGCCTGTAATTCCGAGTATTCCTATCGCATATTTTATCATCATATTGCTAATTCAAATATTTCATAATCCTGAAAATCCCATGAAAGCCAAGGACAAAATGCCAGCCACAATCAAAGTCAAAACAGTTCCTTTAATGACCTTTGGTACTTCAGCAAATTCAAGCTGCTCCCTCAGTCCTGATATTAAAATCAGGGCAAGAGTAAAGCCTGCCCCAGCTCCCAAAGCATATACTATACTTTGTAGAAAATCGTAGCCTTTATTAGTTTGGAAAAGTGCAAGTCCAAGAATTGCACAATTGGTAGTAATCAAAGGCAAAAATATACCTAAAGCCTTGAAAAGCGTTGGGCTCATTTTCTTAACAAACATCTCCACCAATTGCACAGTAGAGGCGATCACAACGATATAGCTTATCAATTGAAGAAAAGGCGCATTAATGGCTATCAAAAGTGAATGGATGCCATAAGCACAGATCGAACTTATTAGCATAACAAAGGTAACGGCCGCCCCCATTTTGCTTGAAGTGTCAATCTTTCCGGAAACACCCAGGAAAGGACAAATACCAAGGAAATAAGCCAAAACAAAGTTATTTACCAGACTAGCATTTATAAATATCTGACTATAGGTTTCCTGATTCATGATAGAGCCTTTCTTTGTTTAATTAAATTGAACACTAATAACCAGGCAGCCAGCGTAAAAAAACCTCCGGCTGGAAGGATCATAATTACCCATTCCTGAAATCCATCTGGAAATAGAGTAATTCCGAAAAAAGCACCATTCCCTAATATTTCTCGAACCGCGCCTAAGCTGAAAAGTGCAAGGATGAATCCTAAACCCATTCCTAATGCGTCCATAATTGATTTGCTGATGGTATTTTTTGAAGCAAATGCCTCTGCCCTACTTAAAATCAGGCAGTTCACCACAATCAGTGATATAAAAGCCCCAAGGCTTTTGTGCAAATCAACACTAATGGCCTGAATAGCATAATCTGTGATGGTAACAAATGTGGCGATAATCAGAATATAAGAAGCAATTCTGACTTCTTTGGGAATAAAATTTCGGAGCAGGGACACCAAAATGTTGGACATCAGCAATACGAAAGCCGTTGCCATGCCCATAGCCAAAGCATTCACCGCTGTATTGGAAACGGCCAGAACAGGACACATACCCAGCACTTGAACAAATACCGGGTTCTCCTTCCATAAACCTTTGATAAACTCATCAGTGGAAGTTGGAGCGGTATTGATGCTTCCTTTATCGATTTCTTGATTACTCATTTTCAATATTTTTAAACACTTCCCTATTTTTGTAAATAATTGGAATCCATTTTTCTGTGCTAGCTGCAATAATGTCTCCTATAGCTCGGGAAGAAATTGTGGCTCCAGTAATTCCATCAATTTCCCAATCATTTAATTTTTCTCCTTGTTTTACTGTAGTGACCTTATTTTTAATGGAGTTTTTGTCTTCACTAAGAGCTACATCCAAGGCACTAAAATTATCTAGAAATACTGGGTCTTTTTCAATCTTATCACCCAGGCCGGGGGTTTCTTTACTTTCTAAAACATAAAACCCTATAACCTCCTGTTTATCAATACTATATCCGTAAATAATTCTAATGATATCTGCATATCCCTGACCTGCTGCCACGATAGCCACTCCCTGAAAAATGCCCTTATCATCATATCCGGCATAGATGATGTTTTCATCAGATTCTTCAGCCGGTTTGAAGACATTATTTTGATATGAAAATGCCTTCATTTCTGTAGCTCCCGGAATAACTATGAAAATAGCTTTTTGCAATGCCTCTTCTTTTAATCTCTCGATTCTGGGCAGTGTACCTTCATAGGTAAGTACAATCAACAGTCCGCATATAATTCCTATGCCGGCCATTGCTCGTATCATTTTATAACTGTTAGGTGGCGATATGGTGTTTTGTTCTTTCATGAGGTTTTTAATGAGGTTCCATAAACTCTATATCGAATCAATCTGTCAATATGCGGAGAGAGTGCATTGCCCAGTAATATTGCATACATCACGCCTTCAGGTAAACCACCCCAAATACGTATTACCACCACTAATGCCCCAATCACAACACCGTAGATTATAACTCCCCAACTTGTAAGGGGTGAAGCAACCATGTCAGTTGCCATAAATACAGCCCCAAGCATCAATCCGCCAGAAAAGAGCATAAATAAAGGAGAAGGATATTGCGATGGGTCAACGCAATAAAGTATACCACTAAATACAAATACGGTGGTTAGAATAGCTACAGGAATTCTCCAATTCATGAAATTTCGAAATACTAAATACAAACCTCCAATTAGAATTAAAACAGAGGAAGTTTCTCCCGCTGAACCACTAACCAACCCCAGAGCTAAATCTGCAGTATCTGTGCTTACCCCTTCAAATTTCCATGCTGAAAGAGGAGTTGCCCCTGAGGTGCCATCTATCATAGGCTTCATAAATGGTAAGGCTAAGATAGAAGAATGAAGTGCTGAAAAGCGGTCATCGGAAAAGCCCGCATACCAGGTAGTAATGGCCACAGGAAATGCAGCTTGAAGCACTGCCCTGCCTACTAATGCAGGATTAAATACATTATAACCTAATCCTCCAAAAAGAAATTTGCCCATACCAATTGCAACCACACCTCCTATAAATGTCATCCATAATGGAAAAATGGGAGGAAGTGTTAAGCCTAAAAGCAATCCGGTGATTACAGCCGACCAATCAGAAAGAGTACTCTTCTTATTCGTTAATCGACAAAATACATATTCAGTCAAAACACAGGAACCAACAGCCGTGATTAAAACTAAGGCCGCATTCCAGCCAAAAGCATAAATGGAAAATAAAGCGGTTGGCAATAATGCCAACACTACATTTCGCATAATCACCTCTACACTAAGGCCTTTGGTAAGATGTGGTGAAGTACTGATATGGAGTGTTTGCTTTTTCATCAGGCTACTTTTCGTTTTCGTATAATTGATTTCGATAATCGGAAATATTGTACCAAAGGAATATGTGATGGACATACATAGGAACAGGATCCACATTCAAAGCAATCCATTAAATGATATTCCTCAGCCATTTTTTCATAAGATTCGAATTTGGCAAGGATACCGAGTTTAGATGGATTTAATGAAAGTGGGCATGCATCTACACAAGCCCCACATTTGATACACGGGTAAACCATTTCTGCTCGCTGTATTTGTTTTTCATTAAAAACCACTATTCCAGAAGTGCCCTTTACAATTGAGATATCTAGATTAGCAACCGCAACACCCATCATTGGGCCTCCCATATACACCTCACTTACTGATTCATCAACTCCTACCTGTTCTAAAACATAGCGAAGTGGAGTGCCAATTGGAATAAGATAATTACCCTTTTTCTTAACACCTGGCCCTGTAATGGTAATCACTCGCTCTTGAATACCTCTACCATGAGGAAGCAATCTTCCGATTTCCGCAGTGGTTGCCACATTTACTACCACCGCATGAACATCAATAGGCAAGCTTCCTGAAGGCACCTCTTTACCCAACAAAGAGGTAATCAACATTTTTTCAGCTCCCTGCGGATATTTAACCGGTACTACTTCTATTGAAATCGGTTCATTCTTAGGAAGATGGTTTCTTAAGAAATCAGCTGCATCCTGCTTATTTGCTTCAATACCTATGATGGTACGTTTAGCTCCAGTTGCTTTCATTAAGTATTTGATTCCTAGGAATATATCATTGGGTTGCTCAAGCATTACACGATGATCGGTGGTCAAATAGGGTTCGCATTCAATTCCATTAATGATCAAGGTCTCACAATGCTTTCCTTCCGGAATTTTTAATTTGGCATGAGTGGGAAATGCAGCACCTCCCAATCCCACGATTCCTGCTTGCTGGATTCCTAGCAATATTTCCTCTGGGGATGCAGTTTCTAAATCAATAGGATTTCCCTCTAATATTTCTTGAGTAGAAGAAGGAAATGGCTCAAGATATATGCCTGTTGTCATTTTTCCAGAAATTGTGGGCACATTGCTAATTTTCCTGACCACCCCACTAGCTGGAGCATGGAGTGGAACTGATAGGTATCCATCCGATTCCGCTAGAATTTGACCTCTTACTACCTCCTGCCCTTCTCTTACAATAATTTTGGAGGGTGCTCCAATATGTTGAGCAAGCGGTAAAATAATTAAAGGCGAAAATGAAAATTGGCGAATAGGTAATTTATTCGTTTCCTCTTTATTTTCAGGAGGGTGTATTCCGTTTTTGAATGTGTGTTTAGCTAGATTCATAACGGATTAATTAAATTTTTCTCCTCTTTTGATCCATTTATCCATTCCCTTAGCGTCTGGGTCTGCAGGTAAACCAGGATGAATCACTTGCGCAGTACATTTTTCAGCCGCTATTACTAAATCTTGATATGGTCCGCCCTTAGGATCTTTGATATAGGCTTGTTTGTCTTTATTGTATGCAAATATTTTAGCATTTATGTTGATGCATTCATCACATGAGGTGCACTCATCAGATTCTATCCAAGGAGACATAGTAGACCCATTCTCTGGAGTAGGTTTATCTTTTGGCTTATCTTCCTCCTGAACTTCAACTTTATTAACCACAGGACTTACATCTGGAATTGTTTCACCATTACCTCCTGCCAATTGCATGAGCTTTTGGGTGATTTTACTCACTACTTCTGATCTGATTTTACTTTCAAGTTCATTTTCAGTAGCATCCTCTTGCTTGGTACCAGAAAGATCACGTAACAAAATCCAGAAATCCCTACGCTCCTCACATGATTCTACTATTGGTTTGGCTACTAATACTCTACTCAGTTGACTTTTCCTGTCTACTGCCCAAATAAATGGGAATTTACCTTCACGCTCACCTTCTTCCAGCTCAAGGAAGTCGGTTAGTAAGATCATATTGTCATTCCATGAATTGCGAGGCGCATTTCTAAAATGCTTCCTAAATCGCGCTTCGGTAATTGCAAAATCTGCAAATGTCATCGGCACTTCCATTGATTTTTCAATACCGTTTTCTTCATATTTTAATTGGTAAGTAGGCCAGTCTTGATCCATTGCCGGATTTCCGGAAAGGTCTAATGCCTCCTGGACTTTTACACCCAGATCAGGGTTATACTTGAATATTGGATAGGCTCTGGACTCTACTGCTAATTTTGCCTGATGTACACCTAAATCATCTGCTACACCATGCTCGGGTTGGCAGGTGGTATAGAGGTTGAACAATGCAGGTCTGCGTGTAGTCAGGCCGTCAATAAAACCTTCAATCATGTGGCTGGTATTAGCCAAAGAAGCTTGCATTACATAGGTATTGCGATGAGCCATAGCTACTAAGCCAATTTCTTTTCTAGGTTCAGATTTTCCTTTCCATACCTTTCCATACTGCGCCATATCAGAAATCTGTCCTATAAAACCGGAAGTACAAGCTTGTCCTCCCGTATTGGAATATACTTGGGTATCTACCACAATTACCTTAATCGGCTTACCGGAAGCCATCATTCTGGATAGGTTTTGAAATCCGATATCATACATCGCTCCATCCCCACCTAAAGCCACAACTGGTGGGCAAAGCAGCCATTCTTCATCGGTAAATTGATGCCAGTTGAAATAGGTGAAGAAATCTTTGTCCTCTTCAGGATTATATTTACCTTCTAATTCCAATTCCGCTTTTCGGATAACGGTAAAACCTTCAGCCATTTTGGTCATGTGACCTTCAAAAATACCCATTGCCATAGAGGTTGAATCTTGAAACAGGTGATTTGCCCAAGGGAAAGGATACGGGTTGTATGGATAAGTACTACCCCAAACAGAAGTACATCCTGTTGCATTCGTCATTCCCATGGCAGCCCTGCCTTTACCACTAACTCCATCGGTATATTTCCACTTCAATCGCTTTAATTGTGATAGCAGCTGTGTAGTTTCTTGTAGCCAGTCCTGATCGATAGGTTTACTTCCACTTTCAGCTTCCAATCTGCTTGCAATACCCGACATGGTGAGATCTGAATCATGCGTTTGTTTAAGGATTCTTGCTATTGCATCAGTATCGTTAATATTTACATTTTCTATTAAACGAGCCTGGATATGCTGTTGCATTTTTTGAATCAGATCATCCAAATGAGCCAGATGTTTTTTAATTCGAGGCTGCATTAAAGATTCTACAGTAGCCACAAACAGATGGACTACTGATTTTTCAGAACAGCCAAGGCAAGCGCCATCACCACTAGCGAAACTTAAATAAGCGTCTTTATTTAAAAGGATTGTTTCTAGTGGCCCAATTTTTTCCTCCAGATCATCAATACGATTATATTTCTCTGGTGTAGTAGGAAGATCTGTCCATAAATCCCAATCTTTTCTCAGTTTAGCTACTGAGCCATCAGTCTGAATAATTGGCCTAAGTGCATCATCTTCACAAACCTGAATACATTCATTACATCCTTTACAGGTATTAGGATTTATAGTAATACTGAATAAGCCACCGCTATTTGCCGCTTTCTTTTCATGTAAATCATAATATGGTCTGGTGAGGGCAAATTGAAAATCTCCTAACTCTTCCCTGAACCATCCCAGCTCTTCCACCATCTCGGCTTGGCCTTTATTCTCTTCTATCATCTGGTCAATGGCCTCTTGAACATAATTATTGACCGTAGTACCATTGGAAGATGAATTAAAGAGTGTCCTGATCTTACCTTCCATAGTGCGTGCGGCTTTTTGTAGATGATTTACATTTTCATGATTCTTTTTGACACGCTTCACCACAGTATCCAATACATCTTTTAACTCGCTAACCAGTCCTGGTATGGCAGTATCGGGACATGCAGTATAACATTTACCGCATGCAGTACAATTATTTGGTATCCATTCGGGGTGCTCAAAGCGAATACCTGTCATATCTCGGAATACGGAGGTAACTGCTGGCATTACACTCAATCCAATAAAAGGGTCGGTCAGGTTATCATTTCCCATGCCTTGGGCATAGAAATTACCTGTTTGCTCCCAAAACCGATGAATATCGCTCAAATTGGATTCGCTTTGGGGTAATTCCTTCATCATTTTTGGTATAGGAACACCAACTGCGCCATTTGATTGAATAGCCTTCCCATTTTGAATTTCTTTATTGGTGATTTCTGTAACTTCAGTAAAACCGCGTTTCACTACACGCATATTATCATCTACTACCCTTTGGCCTTTCCCGCCAAATTTAGATTGTAATTGATCTTCAATGGCTTTTAATAATTCTTTTTCATTAAGTCCTGCCGTTTTCATTAATGGAGAAGCTGCAAAGAATGCTCCTTGAAAGGCAATTCCTTGCATTCGCAACTGTAGTTCAGGATCTGTAGCTTCTTCTCTTGCAATTTTAAAACCATCAATATAGTATACATGAATATTGTTCTTGACAATCAATTTCTGATACTGTTTAGGTATTGAAGCCCATACCTCATCTTGATTTGATTTATCACTTTGAATAATGAAACATCCACCATCTTTCAATCCAGCTAGTGCATTGGTATGTTTAAATACATTTGGATCAGGCGATAAAACCACATCCACAAAATAGAATTCGCAGTTCATTCGAATTGGTTCCGGAGCTGCAGCTAGATAATAGGTAGTGGGTTGGCCCTTTTTCTCTGAACCATATTTTGGGTTTGCTTTAATATCAAATCCCAAGAGATCATAGAGCGTCATGGCCAAGTTTTTACCCGTAGTAATGGCGCCCCATCCTCCAACTGAGTGAAGGCGAACAGTTGTAGCTCCCTTAGGCATCAGATTCGGATTTTCAGAACCATGCAGTGCCAATTCCTTTACATTTGGATATGCTGCTTCAATGGACTCTTGATAAGCTCTTTGTTTGGGGGTAATGGGATTGTCACGGATGAAATCTATAGATAAGTAAAATAGCTTTTTATGTTTGCCATCAGGAAGCATATTTTCAATCGCTCCAATAATACCCTCAGCTTGCAAATCACGGCTACCCATGCCAAAAGAGCCGGAATAAATTCTTGGTACATCTTTTAATTGATAGGATTCGACTTCAGCATAAGGTTTATCTGTCTTGGACAGTCCATTTTCAAGGCATTTTGATATTACAGAACGAAGTTCTCGGGCGATTGGCAGGTCTTCCGCCAACGGCTGATCCAGTCTTTCCAGGACTACCACCCCTTTTTTACCTTTCAAAATTTTGGATAGATGATCAGCTGGGAATGGACGGAACATCACTAAATCAACTACCCCAACTTTAAGTTTTCGGGTTTCTCTAAGATAATCAACCACAGCTTCAGCACTTGGGATCACACTTCCCTGAGCAAGAATCAAGTAGTCAGCATCTTCAGCTTTATAGGACATGACACGTTGATACTTTCTACCTGTCAGCTCCCCATATTCTTTAAAAGCTAAGTCTGTTAATTCTTTAATATGATCAAAAAAGAATGGCCGTTGAGCTGCCACACTTTGCATATAGGAATCCTGATTTTGGACGATTCCCGCCATCATTGGATTATCAACATCCCAAAGCTCAGGAATTCTTCTTCTTTGGTCACCATAAATTATTTTTTGAGCTGGAGTTGGTGTATTTATGATATCATCAGGTCTACCTAAAAATTCTTTGATTAACTCCCTTTCAGGAATAAACAGGCTTTCTATTAAATGAGTGGTTAAGAAACCATCTTGAGCAATGATGCCAGGTGTGAGGGCCAATTCTGCCACACGGTGGGCAATAACATTCAAATCGGCCACATGTTGAGCATTTTTGGCAAATAGCTGAAAAAATCCGGTGTCATCTACGGCATGGTAATCATCATGTCCGGCATGAACGTTAAGAGTGGCCTTAGTCATGGCCCTGGCACCAATATTTAAAACATAAGTGAGTCTCTTACCTACAGCCGCATACAGGGATTCATGCATATAAGCAATGCCCTGTCCGGATGAAAAATTGGCTGCTCGTTGGCCTGTCATAGACAATCCAGCAGTTACGGCAGCAGCTGCATGTTCACCTTCTGGTTCGATGAATATGAGTGGCTTATTTGAAATATTGAGGTGCCCTTTTGCGGCTTCTTCTGCCCAATATTCTCCCATTTGTGTTGATGGAGTGATCGGATATGCTCCAGCCGAATCTGAAGATTCACGTTCACACATAATTGCTGCAGAATTGCCGTCCATTGCTGCAATAATTCCTGGATATTTCGGTTTGACAACTTTACTCATAATTGAAAGCTTTAATTTTTTAGATATTAATCCAATACCATTTTCCGAGTATTTTTAGCCATTGCCATGAAACTATTCACGGTTTCTAAACTCATCCATACATCCTTATTTTGCATTGAGTGATAAAGAGGTGTTAGGTGAAGCTCATTGAATCTATTGTCAATTGCTCTACATCTGGACAACAGATCCTCAATATTTGAAGATTTATCAAACTCAGATCCGTTTTTTATAAGGAAACTACCCAAATAATTTATGATGGCGTCATATGCATTCTGACAAACGCTATAATGTACTATGTCCTCTTCAGGTTTACATAACTCATTATTAGCTCTTGATAATAGCTCGTCAGCTTTTTCTAGTGTGCTTTTAGTTATCTGTTCCATATCGGTAGGCTTATGTTATAGAAATAAATCTACGAATTGGTATTGACTCATATTATGACATAAATCACCAAATTCTATGATTTAAATCGAGAGCAGAGGTGATAAATAGAGTCTAAGAGTGGCGGTTTTTAATGGCTCAATTTTCCTAAAGAGGTTTGTTTCAATAAACTATCAATTTCTTAGGTCTAATCAGGAGATATATTCATTTAATAAAAATCCTTGCATCAGCAACTAAGATATCTGTTTCAGAAGCAAATACAGGATTGAGGTCTAAAGAACTGATTTCCGGGAAATTATAAACTATATCGGATAGTTTTAGCAGTAAATTTGCCAATCCTTCTTTATTTACTGGAGGCTGAGATCTGTAACCATCCAGCATTTTGACCCCTTTTATTGAATTAATCATTTGAAGTGCTTTTGTTTTAGATAATGGAACCATGCCAAAGCTAACATCCTGTAAAATTTCCACCTTGGTTCCACCTAGACCAAACATAACAGAATGCCCAAATCCTTCATGATACTTTATCCCCATTATTAACTCCACTCCTTTTTTTACCATACTTTGAAGCACTACACCTTGAAATCGGTCTGCTGATACACATTTTGATATTTTACCAAAGGCTTCTATTAATTCAGTTTTATTAGTGATATTTACTATTACTCCGCCTATATCAAATTTATGGATTACCCCTTTTGCCATAATTTTAGCAACCATAGGATATTTTATTTTATTTGCTTGAAGGGCCTCTTTTATGCCAGTGGCAACTTTATAAGATGCTATATCAAATCCAAACTCCTTCAATAGGCTATAACTTTGAATTTCATTGAAATAGCGATCACCAGCCTTTTTTAATTCCTCAATCTGTTTTTTGATAGTTAAGTATTTCCTTTCCGCTAATTTATGGGGTAAACTTATTTCTGTAGCATGAGAATATTTTCCAAAGGTCGAATAATAAGAAAGTGCCATGGCAGCATGCTCTGGAAATTCATAGTTTGGTAAATCATATTTATCAAACAGTTTGATAACAGCTTCATCTTTTACGGCTGGGAAAACTGCGGCAATGGGTATATTCTTTTTTCTTGCCTTAGCAATTAGTGGTTTTAAATCTTTTAGTATAGCTAATCTTTGGGTCATAAACTGAGGGGTACATATAATCAATAACAAGTTAAAATTATTGGACTGCATTAAGTTTTTAAGTGAATTTTTATATCTCTCCGAATCTGCATCACCTAAAATATCAATTGGATTATTTACAGATGCTGCTGTTGGAAGCAGTTTTTTTAATTCACGTTGCTCTACTTCCGTTAGTTTTGCCGTTTTCAGATGATATTTTTCTGCACTATCAATGGCCATTATTCCCTGACCGCCTGCATTAGTAACTACCAATAGCTTATCACCGTACGGAACCGGCTGGTTGGCCATAATCATGGCAGCATGGAACATTTCTTCTACCGTATTGACTCTTATCACACCGCAATCTTCCAGAAAATAAGAAATCATCCCATCCTCTCCTGCCAAAGCACCTGTGTGAGAAAGTGCTGCCTTTTTTCCACTTTCACTTCTCCCTGATTTTAGTAGGATGATAGGTTTTCTATTTTTTTTGTTATTTCTCTTTACTACTTCTCGAAAACGAATTCCATCTGCAAAGCTTTCTAAGTATAATAAAATAACTTTTGATTGGGAATCATTATATAAATAGTCTAGTAGGTCATTTTCATCCAAGGCGGATTTATTGCCAATGGTCACAAATTTACTAAACCCAATATCGTGCTTATCAGCAAATTCTAATGCATGAATACCAATGGCACCACTTTGAGAAATAAATGCAATATTACCTTTCGGTGGTATTGCCCTGGCAAAAGTAGCATTAAGACTTGTCGTTAAATCTGTATTAATAATTCCCAGACAATTTGGACCAACTACCAACAATTGATGTTCGGATATGAAATTTACGATTTGTTGCTCCAATAATTGACCACTTTTCAACCCCGTTTCTTTAAATCCAGCCGATATAATGATGATTGATTTTATCCCTTTCTTTTGGCAATCACTTAAAATTTCAGGAATATGAGGTGCCGCTACTGCTATAATGGCAAGGTCGATGGAATGCTTTATTTCGTTTATGTTTTGATAGGTCTTTACACCAAGAATTTGCTTTGCACTTATATTTATTGGAAATACTTCACCCTTATAACCCGTATCTAATATGTTTTTCAATAAAGCATAACCCACCTTGTTGACTTTGGAAGATGCGCCAATTATGGCTATTTGTTTAGGATAAAATAATTGTTCGAATTGTTTCTTTTTAAATGCCATCTATTTCTGATTAATTAGAGTAAGTAATCCTGATTTCGAATGAAATTTCAGTAATTATTCATTTTTCACTCTATTATACTTATCCCTAATTCTTATGATGTCATTCTCATCAAAATCCCCAAATGCAATTTCTAGAATGGAAGCTGGTTTTGCGTGCGTAATAATTTGATGAGGTGTTAATTGCGGTATAAAAAACTCATCCCCTTTACCCGCTGTCACTTTTTTGTCCCCTATCACAATAATTGGAGCACCTTCTACAACTTTCCAGAACTCACTTCTATTTTTATGATATTGTAAACTAAGTTCAGCATGAGCCTCAACATTAATTAATTTAACCGTGCTACTTTCATTATGCGTAAATTGTTCAAAATTACCCCATGGTCTCCTTTCTGTGTACTTTGACACTCTATTTTTTTTTAGTTCTGCTAGCATAGCTTTATATTTTATTGGGACTTCAAGTTCATCAATAAAAAATATAAATCCGATGACAAGAATTACCGAAAGTATTGATTTGCATCATCCTTGAATTGATAATTATTACTAAATAACTCTTGTAATAAGTAAAAAAGCGGAGTACAAAATTAAGAATAAAATAATTATCAGCCCCAAAAAGCAACTTCACATAAAAACCAGGCTTCACCTACTCCTTTATATATTATCAAGCATGGAAGTTAAAAAGGGTTCACTGATGAATTGTTATTAACATTTATACCAGCACAATAGTGATTTTTTCTACTTTAATGCTTCCTAATTTATTGTTTACAATGGAATGCACCTTGTAACCCAACATCCTGCTTACTTCACACCTTCAATATCCTCTCTAAATCCACCTCAGAATAATTAATAGACTTTAAAGTTTTATTATCCGCTTTTCTATACACTAAATAAAAATCATCTTTTTTCTCGAAATAGGCATCTTGATTTTGGGATGCGAAATGGTTTACTGTGGCTTGGGCTTCTTCTTCAGATCGGCAGACTTTGCTCATATTGGAGCGTTGAACCTCAGCAAATAAATCGGCAAACTTCTCTCCCATTCCGAATTCCAGAATTGCCCCGGCCAATACGTATTGTAAATCACATAATGCATCAGCTGCTTCCACTACATCTTGGTTTTCAACGGCTTCCTCTAATTCTTTTAACTCTTCCTTCAGAAGGTTTAATCTTAAATCAGCTCGATTTTTAGGTGGGATTTGTGGTTCTGATAAGATTGGGTGATTAAAAGTTTTATGGAATTTAGATACTGAATTAAGTGCTTCTGCTTCTTTCATTCTATTCGATTTAAGAGTTTATTTATTTATGAAATATGAATTTATACTAATTGATTGAATTACCATATTCTTTTTTTAATTCTCTTTTATTTCAATAAACAACTTAACTTTGCAGTCTTTAAAATAACCGATATGTCCAACACTTGCCCGAATTGTAATTCTCCTTATGCTTATCCTACTGACACTTTAATGATGTGCCCTGAATGTGGTCATGAATGGAATCCAGAAGAAATCGAAAATGAATCCGTCAATGTTGAGATCCTTCAAATAAAAGATGCAAATGGAAATCCATTAGAGGATGGTGATAGCGTGGTAATTATTAAAGATTTGCCCGTAAAAGGAGCTCCAAAACCGATTAAAGCGGGTACAAAAGTAAAAAGTATTCGATTAGTTGAAGGGGGTCACAATATTGACTGTAAAGTTCCGGGTTTTGGTGCAATGGCATTAAAATCAGAATTTGTAAAAAAAGCTTAATCTATTAGTGGAGAACTGATTAGGCATTCTGACGTTGAATGATGACTAACTATTATTATCATGAGCAGAGCATTTGTAAAAGAAGACGATCAGGAAGAAGCTCCATTTATCCCACCCAGAGCACCATTGCCCGAAGGTGAACCGAATTATGTTACCCCTGTTGGAAAGCAAGCACTATTAGATGAGAAAACCCATTTAGAAAAAGATAAATCCGAAGTAAAGTTGATTGAAAAAGAACAAGACCGAAGAAGAAACATGGCTACTATCAATGGGAAATTGAAGTTATTAGAAGAAAGAATCAATTCAGCTAGAATTTTAGATCCTAAAGAGCAACCCAAAGATGAAGTTAGATTTGGTGCAAAAGTAAAATTCAAAATGAATGGACGAGAACAAAGCTTTCAAATTGTGGGCGTGGATGAAGCAGATGTTAAGAAAGGAAAAATAGCTTTTACTGCACCTATTGCAAAAGCTTTAATTGGAAAGAAAAAAGGCTTTACAAGTGATTTTCAATTGGGTAAAGAGAAAAGAACTATTGAGGTTTTGGAGATTCAATATTGAAATAATCATTTACTAATGAAAAATTATCATGGCAAATAATAAATTCAAACTTAGTAAAATTAAAAAAGAATTAGAGCTATCTACAGCAAGAAGTGGCGGTTCAGGAGGTCAACATGTCAATAAAGTAGAAACTAAGGTAATTTTGAGATTTAATGTACTAGAATCTCAATTATTAACAGAAACTGAGAAGAATACAATTCAAAATACATTAGCGGGGAAACTAACAAAATCAGGAGACCTCATAATTACAGCCGAGAACCATTCTTCTCAAATCAAAAATAAGGAATTAGCTTACAAAAAGATGGAGCGCACTTTATCCAAAGCTTTTGTAAAACCTAAAGTTCGTAAAAAGACAAAGCCCACAAAAGCCTCACAAAAGAAGAGACTTGAAAAGAAAAAAATGCATTCTGACAAAAAGAAAATGAGGAAGAATCCATTGAAATAAAGCCTCTATCTCCTATGGCGTTAAGTATTATTCATTTATAATAAAATTAACCGCCATCTCAATATGCAAATCAGTGGTAGCCAACATAGGTAAATCTGCTTCAACACCTTTTAATAAAATCGGTAATTCCGTACAACCCAAAATAATACCATCTGCTCCTCTCCTTTTCAATTCCTTTATCTGATTCAGGTAAAATCCTTTTGCTTCATCTGAGAATGTTCCTTGTGTAAGTTCTTTGGAAACATAATGATGCGATTGATCTAAATCTTCCCCTTCTGGAATTATAACTTTCATTCCAAAATCATTTTCTAACACTGAGGGGATAAATTTACCTGTCATGGTAGGTTTGTTGCCCAATAAACCTAATTTCTTGAGCCCAGCATCCTGTGCTGCCCTGCCAGTGGCAATGCCTATATGGAGAATAGGGATATCGATTTTAGGCTGCACATAATCGTAAATCATGTGTGGGGTATTGGCACAAATTATAATTCCTTCTGCACCAGCTTCCTGAAGTTTTTTGCTGACTTCAAGATATTTAGCCTGAATCTTCTCTTTATTTTGTTCTCGCATCAATTCAATATTGATACTATAAATAATCAATTCAGGATTAGCTTGTTTACCAATCACTTCCCCCACTTTCTGATTTATTTGGCTATAATATTCTACTGTAGCATGCCAGGAAGTGCCCCCAATTAGTCCCAAAGTTTTCATGATTCACTTTCATTATTGATTCATTTCAATATACGAATGAAAGAAATAAACAGAGGTAACAAAGGTTACTAAAAGCCCCTTAACTCTGAAAGATTTAGAGTATATAAAACTATCGCCAGCATGATGGTTACTTTGCCTGGCACAGAATAAGTAAGCAGTGATAGCAAGGCTATTACTTTGAAAGTTGGTGTAGCTCAAAGCAAACTGTGATTGAAAAATTAATGCTATAACTGTCGCCAGCATCTTGCTGGTGACGAATAATAGTGCCTCTGGCACAAATTACAGCTTAATTAGCAGGAAAATATGGCAATCCATAGCTAAAATCCGCCTGAGGCGGTAGTAGTTTCTACCAGCCGGAGGCAGGCGGAAGAATCTTAAATAATTAATGTTAAGTATAACAAATAGAAAGTGGTATTATATCAAATTTAATACTATAGAAGTTGCGTGCTATTCCCACCAGATAGCGGGTTAGGATTCCGCAGCTTTTTCCAAAACCTCCCAAGTATGATCAGCCAACAACTTAACAGTTGCTAAATACTTCATGCTGTTCTGGCTTCTGCCCCATTCACTTGGTGCAATTAAGGATAAAATATCATTTCCATTAGCATCTTCATACATATAATAAGTATGATTAATTAGAGGTTCGAAATTGATCTTGGCTAAATAGATGCGTTCTGATATTTCAACACGCTTTTTCAATTCATTGGCTTGCTTTGCCAATAATTGCATTTGCTCATAAAGCTGAGACATTTGCCTATCCGTCTGCTCATGCATGGCAGAAACGGCACGTCCTTTTATTTTACCCCTGTCTGTGGGCTTTATAATAGCACTGCCGGAATGATGAGGAAAAGCAATGGTTCCGGGCTTATCGGAAGTACCCTCTTTCATCTTCTCCAAATCAATTTTATCTACATCTATTTTTTTGCCTGAATCGCTCATTTCAAATTATAGGAATTAAACTATTTTTAAAACTTTTACGAAGTTGACTACTCATCCTTTTGTTATAATATAACCTTTATCAAAAACCTGTCAGGTTTCTATAATTAATGAGAGCCAGATGACAGCATTTTCATCATCAATATCAAGCAAAAACCTGACAGGTTTCATTCTATCTTCGGATTTCAACTTCCATAGAATCTTTTTGCTCAACACTATCTTTAACGGATTTGTTTTCTTCAGTTTCATCACCAAATTTTCTGAATTTGGTTTTTGTGGACATGTCATAGACCACATAAAAAACAATCAGCATAAATATGATCGCTATAAGTAAAAACACTCTAGATTTCTTCATTACTATTCGGATTCTTCATCATCCTTATTGCCAAATAAGGAAAAGGGTTCTTTTAACTGTATTTCTTTCATAAAGTTATAATAAATACCTATTCCAGACTTCAATACTTCCAGGCTTATTCTTTCATTATTACTATGAATGCTATTAATATCGCGCTCTGTCACCACAGAAGGAATCAATCCATAAGAGGGGATTCCATAAGAGCGAAAAAGGCTATTATCACTAGTAGCTGGAAATAAAAACGGTATTGTTTCCGCATCTGGATAACTGGTGGCTATACCATCTTCCAAAGCCCTATAAAACTTATTCAAGCGCGAAGGCTGAGCCTCTGGACTTTCAGATATAACCGACACTTTGATATTGTCATTATCCAGCTTTCGTTCAATATAGCGAATAAAGCTTTTGGATGAAGTACCAGGCACCAATCTACAATCCAAAACTGCTGTAGCTGAATTACTAACCTGATTAGGCGGTCCAGGCGGATTGTAAATATTGGTTACTGTTACTGTATTCGTCAATAAGGAGGATAAGAATGGCTCTTTTTCAATTTGCTTGCGGACAAAAGGTGCTAAAATAGACCAATTAATATTTCGAATAAAAAAACCTCTGATTCCTCCTTCTGCTTTACCCAAGCTTCTAAACATTCTTCTTGTACTCCTATTAAAAAGCAGTAAAACCTTTCGATTGGTTAAATTATTCAGGCTATTGATCAGCTGAATATTGGCATAATCTTTTGATGGCGCAGCACCATGCCCTGCAGAATTACTGTTGATTTTCAATTGAAGCCATAGACTTTGCTTTTCGGCTATGGAAACCCCAAATACAACCTTTTCGGGCTTGTTTTTTAAGACATTCTGATAACCGGCACCGCCTTCACCCAAAACCACGGCAGCATTTAATTCTTCTTCAAAATTATCCATAAGGTATCGTGCACCTTTATCTCCACCAGTTTCTTCTGCTGATAAAAAAAGAACAGTCACATTGAAAGGCAAGTCTGCAGTATCATAATCCTGCTGAAAGGCTTCTAAAGCTTTTAATTGCATAATTCCCAATCCTTTTGCATCCAATGCTCCACGACCATGAATATACTCCCCATCAAAATGTCCGCTATAAGGATCATGCTCCCAATCGTCCAAATCTTCAACTGGAACAACATCAATGTGGCTTTGAAGAATAATATTAGGCTTACCGCTGCTTAAAGGATAAAGCGATGCAGCTAAATTATAATTATCTGAATAATCAGAAAATACCTCGAGATGTAAATCAGTGGTTAAAATGTAATCTTCAATGAAAATGGCGGCTTCCTTTTCATTGCCTGAAACACTTTCCCGCTGGATATAAGCAGAAAGTAGTTCTATGGACTGATTTAATGATACAGATTCGGGTAAATTCTGCGATTCGCTATTGTATTGAGCTAAAGCGGGTGTGGTAATAAATACAACGCATAGCATCAAAAAGTTTAGCTTCATTTTAGGTGATTTTATCTTCAATCCATAAATAACCAATACTCAAAAGAAACAGCAAAAAGAACCATAATGTTACGGATTCTTGATTATAGTTTTTCTCTTTCTCCTTTGTATTTGAATCTTCAAAATTAAGATAATTTAAATAATCATGCTTGTAATTACTTAAGAATTCTGATTGATTGGTTTGCGTTTCAGAATGAACATAAAATGGAATTGCTTCTTCTTGATTTTTTAGATTGATAAAATGCCAACCTACTGTGTTTGGATAAAACATAAAATGTTGCCTTTCGGGAAATATGAAATCGGATTTCTTTTTCATTTTTAAGGTATCCTTTTTTAGATTGAAAATGGAAATATTTTCTACTTGCTCTTCTGACCATAGCCGGAAAAAGAAAGGCTGATGTTGAACCGCCCATTCCGATTTATCATAAAATTTCTCAGAAGATTTTCTTATCAAATGACTAAAAATCGGGCTCCAAATTTGCTCATATTGTTCATTTTTACCTGATAATTTCAATCGATAGCTGTCTTGAAAATTAATAACACCATAAATCAAATCAGGATTTACCTTTCTAAAAATACCATTTTGAGCCACTTCATCTAAACTGTATAAATTATTGAATTGTAGATAGTTATAATTATCTTGCTCAAGTAAATTATCGTTTGTACTAAAAATATTAGCAGGTTTAGACTTGTCTAAATCAAGCTGAATTCGGCTATTTGGGTTCGTTCTAAAGATTAAACTTCCTCCATTTTCCTTTAACTTTTTCAAATATTGATTTTTAAGATTTGGCCCTAAATCTTCCCAAGCTTTTGCATCAACAAATAATACTTTTAAATCATTGGCAACTCCCCTATTGAATTGCAATGAATCATGCCAATTGATAAAAGCAGATTTATATTTTTCTTTTGAGATTTGAGTTTTCTGATAAACAGAGTGCTCTTTAGATTTTAAAAAGTCACCCAAGAATTTCCATTCAAAATCAGGCGTGGCAGCTAGGATTTGGATGACATGGTGTTCTGCTTTTTCTACGCTAACCGCAAAGTGATACTCCTCATTATCTGTGCTAATTTCTGATAAAATGTAACCCGATGACTTTGGTAGCACTGAAATACGGTTATGACTTTTGCCTGGAATAGATTTTGAAATACTATCATTTCCGATAATTGCTGAAATATTAAGGTTTCTATTTTCTAAATTCTGAAGGCTGATTTGTAAACTATCACCTAGAGCAATGGATTTTGGATAATCAATCTGAATACCTTTTTCAATCTTAATATCTTCTCGGACTTTATAATTGGCAGGGTTTAATTGCGGAAGATAGCCATACACAAAAGCTGTATCAATTTGATAATCGAGTTCTGCAAAAGTAATATGCTTTTCAGTCCCTACTTTCTGGAATTTCGAATTTGATAGCTGTTGAAAGGCTTCCAAACCGTATTCATTTCCTAAAGAATCGATCGTGGCTTCTGATATATTTTGCCCAATTAGCAATACAGACTTTTTTGATTTTTCAGTTAAAATGTAGGGAGATAAATAAATGATATACAGAGAGATAAATGCAACTAATAAAGCAATTGTTCTCCATATTTTTCGGGGCTTTTGTTTCCTAATTTCCCATACGAATGCAAGAATAAAAACCAGTGCAAGCACCGCCACATGCCAAAGTTCAACACTATTTTCCCAGCCGATATTTCTCATCAAATCATTCATTCAGCAAGTCATAATAAGTTTTATGCAAAGAAGTTTTAATGCTCCTATCTGAAATAGCATCCTCCAAAACAGATACCGGCAGCATATCTTCCATAATGATTAAAATATTCTTTAGCCTGCTTTGTGATTTCGTATATTGAAATTGCTTAACGGCAGCCAACAAACTTCCATAGCGTACAGGTTCTGAGGTGATCTTAGATACTAAATCATCTGTAAATTCATCTACTACCACCTCAGCCTTTTTTATATCCCCTACTTGATAAGCACCTCTTAATTCAGTATAACTTTCAGCCAGCTTCCTCTCAAATGATTCTTCTCCCAGTACTCCTTCAGTAGTTTGCGCATCAATTTTATCCAAATCACCTGTCAGTCGTTTTTTCTCTTCATCAATTGGCGGTGGTTCAAAGCCCATTCTTTCCACATAAATCCTGGAGGCTCTCTTTACTTCTTTTATCAATTTCAGGGCTTCATACTCAAAAGGAAGCGCTTCTTTTGGCTTGTAAGTCCTTAAAAAGAGCTCAGCTTCCCACATATTGGTCAGAGCTTCTTTTAATTTGGCTTTTACATTTGCATCCAGGAAAGTGGATAGCTCAGATTCATCATGAGCATGCACATAAGCTTCCAATTCCGGTGTTTCATTGTAAATCGGATTGGAGAAATTACTTTCAGATTCCTGTTCTTCATGATCATGACCTTCGTGCTCATCATCTTCACCTTCTATAGCGCCTATAGCGCCATGATCATGCCCTGTATGATCCACTTCCCCCAAACCACCGGTTGTTTCAAATTCTTCACCCAAAAACACCCCGTATCGCAGCCTCAATAATTTTTGGTCTGCTCCTATGGAATTGCTTCTCTGTTCAAATTCTTCCTGAGTGATTTGATTTTGATCTTCCAACAGTTTTTCCGTGTCAATGATGATTTGTCGCTGACTTTTAAAATATTCCGCTTCATTGGTTAGTGCAAAGCCTTCATATTCCACAGGCTCAGATTCCACCGTATCGGCTATGGAAAGAAAAAAGACATCCGTTTTGCCAGTATTGGCTTTTGGCTTTTTATTGTCTTTAGCTGAAAAGTAAAAATAAAGCTCATCACCGGGTTCTAGGGAAAAAGTATCCAATGGTAAGCTAATGCTCTTTTGTTGCCGCTGAAGCTTCTGAGATATGCCTCTGATGGATTGTTTCATCTCGCGGAACTTCACCGCTTCGCCCTCTCCTCTACTCAAGGTCATGATAATATCAGTCGAGACAATCCCGTAATCATCCTCCAAAGTCAATTCTAAATTGAAATTCTTATCTAAATCTTCCCATTCGATCTCATGCCTATTTTCTTTTAAATTGGTAGAGAGAATGGGAGGCTCATCTCTTTTCATTTCCAAAACTTCGGGCTTTAAGGAAATCAAACTATCATTTTGCTGATAATCAATTTGGAAAATGGATGACTGATTCAGAACAAATGCCTTGGATTGATTTTCTTTCAGAATGAAATCATATTGATTTTGCCATATCAAATCAAAATTGATATTTCCCTTGTTGGTAAAAACCAAACGACTGCCCTCTGGAATTTTTTTATCAGTTTGCCATTCAAAACTTCTCAAAGCAGTATAGCTTGGCGGATAGACTTTGAGTTGATAAGCAAAATTTTCAACTGCTTTCTGTTTTGCACTATCAACTTCTACTTCTGCCTTACTTTCGGTTGATGTCAACTGATTTCCTGTAGGTTTTTCTATTTGATAAATAAATGAAGCAGAATATAATAAGCCACTAAAAATCAACAAGATAAACACATTCCTTAAAGAGATTGGGAAAGCAATTTTTTGAATAGAAGGTAGTAGCTCGAAAATCTTTGCATGCTGTAATTCTTCCAAAGAATTAATGTCCTTTTGAAAGAAAATGGACAAGCTATATTCTAATTCAGGATATTTCTGATGCAGAAACTGGATCAGTTCTTTATTATTCCAAAATAACTTAGAATTCCATAGCAATAGTAAACTAGCAATTGATGCAACATAAACCACCCAAAAGGCAAAAGGAATACTTAGATGCGCAATATTGGCAATTGACAATAGCAATAGAATTCCAGCCACAAGTGGAATCACTATTGATGCTACCAGCAATAGCTTAAATCGCTTTTTGAGCTTCGACCAATATTTTTCGAAATCCTTATGCATGCTTTTTTCTGTAGCTAAAATATCTTTCCAAAAGGATTAACAACACAATCAGCCATAAAAGCTCCTCATCAAAGGTTTTGGCTTCTTTAACTTCTTCTACTCCCTCTGATTTTTGAGTATACAGCATTTCAAAAGAAGAGTATTGATAATTAGGTTCTACTACTTGCGCTATAAATTCTGAAACAATCAATAAAAACATATCCTCATTTAATAGATTATTCAGCCAATTTTCATTTAAGTATAATAGGCTGCTTTTGTACTTCCTCTGGATTTGATAATTGCTTGATAGAGTGTCACTCAATACAATTTGATTGGAATCCAGCTTCTGTGGTGAAGCAGTAAAAATCAATTGAGCTTCTTCCCTATTTGCTTCTTTAAAATTCACTTTTTCATTGGTGTATAACTGATTTGCTTTCAATACTTTATCAAACTTTTCTTGAACAATTTTCGGAAGCTTATCAAAATGGATAAGTAAAGTATCTAAATTATTTTTTTCTTCTGAATTTGGTTTCTGATTAGTAGAAATAAGCTCTAATTGGAAGTTTAGTTTGGGAATAGCTCCTACAAAATCCGTATCCTTAAAATCATTGATATAAATTAAGGAATCAATTTCAGGATGCTGCACTGAAAGTTCTTCCAATAAATGCCATTGATTAGATATATCGCCAAATTCAGAAGTCCTAAAAACATGAATTTCATCATTTGCATAGGCTTCAGGTACTTTAATATCGTCTCCCAGCAATAAAGCTTTCTGCTTTTCTACTTCTTGGTAGTTTACCCATTTTGACATAAGTAAAACGACCAAAATTAAAATCATCAAACGAACTAGTAATAAAGGAATCTCTGAAAGCTGTATTTTTTTGGATTGCAAAGTGCTGCTTTCCCTTAAAAATCGGATGCTTCCAAAAGCAATTTCTTTGGTTTTATTCTTGCTCCATAAATGGATGAGAATTGGAACCGCCAAAGCGGTTAAACCCCAGAGTGCTATGGGATTAAGCCAATTCATGCCCATGATTGGTTAAAGTGATTTAATAGCTCAAAAATTGCTTTTTGGATAGAATCTCGACCATTTAGCTGCCAATAAGCAATTCCATTTTTAGCACAAGTTTTTTGTATTCCACTTTTCCAGTTTTGGATTTTATTTTGGTAATCTGCAAAGCCTTCTTGTGTATTCACTTGAACACTGCCCTGCCCTTCCAAATCTTTAAAAGTGAAATATTGCCCTTTGAAATCGAGCTGTTCCTCATTTTCAAATAATAAATGAACCAGCATGACTTCCTCAGATGCCACAGCCCAATTTTTTAATAGATTATGAAATTCGGCTTCATCTGAATATCCATCTGTGAAGATAAAAACAGTGCTTTTATTTTTAATTTGTTGAATGGGGTTTAAATCCCTTATGGTAGTTTCTTCATCAGGATTTAATTGAATCAATCGGTAAAGAAATGTCTCAAAATCAGTTGGCGGATTATCCTGATTGTAGATTAAGTATTTATCATGCTGATTATTGGCTAAAAAAGCCAAAGCAGCTATGAGTGTGCGTGACCAATTGAATTTGCTGGCATTTTCCATTTCAAAATTCATGGACAAGCTTTTATCCAAAACGAAAATGAAATCATGTTGCTTTTCCATTTCCGCTTCCTTTATCATATAATGATCAGTGCGGGCAAAATATTTCCAGTCCAATTGTTTTAAGGAATCACCCGGGACATAATTTCTATATTCCTTGAATTCAATTCCAAATCCCGTTTTCGGACTTTGATGCATCCCAATCATCACCCCTTCAATATGATGTTTGATGTACAATTGAAGTGCTTTGAGTGCCTCAAAGTCAGGCATTTGGAATATTTGATTCATGGATTGCATTAAAAACTCTATTTGATACTATTCAACAATTCTGGAATCAATTCTTCTACAGTGAATTTTTCCGTTTTAGCCACAAAATTTAACACCACTCTATGACGAAGTACTGCCAAAGCTACAGCTTTGATATCATCTGGAATAACGGAGAGTCTGCCATCCAGGAAGGCATGGGCTTTAGCTGCCAATACTATGGATTGCCCGGCTCTGGGACCGGCTCCCCAATCCACATACTGTTTTACTAATTCAATTTCTGAGTTTTGCGGACGAGTAGAGCGCACCAATTGGCTTACTTTCACTAATAATTCCTTATCAATATGAATATCCCTAACCCAGCTCCTGGCTTTTAATATTTCTTCTGCTGTTAAAGTCGGATTAAGCTGATTTTTTTGATTTCCAGTGGTGAGTTGAAGGATATCAACTTCCTCTTGCTCAGCAGGATATTGCACCACAGTATAAAATAAAAATCGATCTAGCTGTGCCTCAGGTAATGGGTAAGTTCCAGATTGTTCTAAAGGATTTTGTGTAGCTAAAAGAAAGAAAGGTTCAGGTAATTTATAAGTTTTCCCTGCATAAGTCACCTCTCGTTCTTGCATTGCTTCTAACAATGCAGATTGTGTTTTGGGAGGTGTCCTATTGATTTCATCTGCCAACAAAATATTGGTGAAAACCGGTCCTTTGTTGAATTGGAAGAAACGCTTTCCTGTGCTCCTATCCTCTTCCAAAACCTCCATACCAATAATATCAGCAGGCATTAAATCTGGCGTAAACTGAACCCGATGAAAATCCAATTGCAATACTTTGGCTAAAGAACGCACCAAAAGCGTTTTCCCTAAGCCGGGAACACCTTCCAATAATATATGCCCATCCGCTAGCAATGCCATGAAAACCTCACTCACTACATTTTCCTGACCAATAATGGCTTTGGATAGCTCCTTTCGGGCTTCCTTAAATTTTGTAACTGTATCTTGTATATCCATTCTTAGTATTTCACATTTCAAGCTTTAAAATAATGTCACCCCTACGGGGCTTTGGTAAAGGTATTTTGTTGATTGTTACCATAATTCCATCCCGATGGGACTGGGAATTTTAGCTCTCATCTCTAGGTCAGACGATAGTCGGACTGAAATGATTTTATTTTGACATATATTGAAAGTTTCTTTTTATTTCGTTTCCGTTTTTGTCATAAAACACCTGTTCCACCCAGTCAAAATTTTCCTTATTAAGTAAATCTTTAAGAATACCAGGCTTTTCTTTTATATCAGGCTTTTGGGTATAATCATATACTATTCTTGTTTCCCCTTCAATCAGCTCATTGTTTTCATCATAAAATGTGCGCTCAATTAATCTGTCATCCTTGTCATATTTGTACCGTATTATTGAGTTTTTGTAGTTATCATCTGTTTTGATTAATTGCTCTGAATTATCATGCTTGCTTTCTTCTATTTTACGTCCATTTTGGTCATATTTATATTTAAAAATGCAAATGTTATTAGTGAGTTTTCTGTTGGAGTCAAAATAGTGTTTCTCAATTATATTTCCATTTTTATCATAATCGTAAGTTATTATTGCAAACCCATTACTCAATGATTGTCCTTTTTCATCACAGTAATTAGTCTCAACTTTATTCCCTTTTTCGTCATATTTATATTTTATAATTGCCGGCCCACTAAATTCAGTTCTAAAAGGTTTTTTATTTTCGTCATAGTAGCTTTTCTGAATCAAATTGCTTGTTTCGTCATATTCTCTTTTTATAATGGCAATCCCCATTGGAGTTTCTTCCAATTCTCCCTTACTGTCATATGTAATAGTATATACTAGATTGTCTCTATCATCATAATAGTCAATCTCTTCAGCATTATAGCCATTATCTTTGATATCTTTTCGTAATCCTTCCAAGTTCAAAACAATATCTCCAGACTCATTTTGGGCAAAAACAAACATTGGAAGAATGGCCAACAATAAAATTCTAAGTAGTTTCATTTTTCTTTTATATCACTTATTGGAAAATTCTATCTATTCCTTAATATAATTATAGTATACCCATCTCACTTCGATGCTAAAAGCTAATTCCTTGCCCCAATTCCTCATTTGTGGGCTAGCGGGCCTTCCGATCTGACACTCACCCTACACCCAACATCCATCATCCTTTCTTCCCCATAACATCATGCTTAAAGTCCGGACTTCACTACCTAAAAACCTCATCACTTCAACACATCATCACCCGAAAATGGCATACATCACTATATTCACCCCGAACTTAGTATTATCTTCTGCCAGCCATCTTTTGTTTCTGAAATCGTAATCCCATTCGCAACCATAATCTTTGTTACTATATAGAACCCTGATTTTGCCATCCTTTTCAATGGCTTTTAAATAATCATGCACAATATCATCTCCCC